>NZ_CADCSU010000139.1 GCF_902804475.1 Flavobacterium bizetiae | reverse complement strand
AGATAATAGTATTATTTCTAAAAGTGAAAGAACTTGGAAATTAAATTATGATGAAAAGGGGAATGTAAGGTTTGATATCTATAATTAATCTTTAAATTAGAACTAAAAACAAACCCGACAATTTCTAAAATCTGTCGGGTTTGTTGTAAAACTTAGAACCTTAGCATCTAAGCACTTTAGTACCTTTCTCTAAGAATCAATATCCTTAATAAAATCATCATACTCGAGATAAAACATTTCAAGAGCATTCATTTTTTCGAAAAAGAAATCAAAAATAATATCCCAATTATTGCGGTTACTGAAACCTACACCTTGTATTTCGGTCCAGATTCTGCTAATGGTTTTGCCGCTTTCAAGCGTGTAATTTTTTTCGAAAACCAGATCTTTAATAAATTCCTCTTCCAGAATATTTTTTAAAGCTTCTAACTTTTCAAAATAAGCAGTACGTTTCTCATCGCTTCTTTGTTCGATGTCAATTAAAACCTGTGCTTTTTTATTGTCTACAAAAAATTTAAAAGAGAAATCTTTAATCTTGGTGTCGTATAATACCCATTTGCGTGGATATTTTTCGGCGAAAGCCACCCAAAACTCTCTTTTCATTCGTTGTGATTCTTCTTTACTGTACATTTTTATGGCTTTGATTTTAGAAAGCTTGTAGAAACGCGTTTTCTAAACTATATTTATATTTTATTTGAAAATACAAAAATAAACTTTGAATATGGATTTTCAAGATTTTTTGCAATATGTTCCTAATTTAATTCCAGTAACACTACCGGCAGTCGCCTCACATATAAAAATGGCTCCAAAAGAGCGCATAGAAGCCTTAAAGAATTTAGATTTAAAAATAGAAAATCCAAGAATTGCTGCTGTAATGATGTTGTTTTATCCAAAAAATGGAAAAACTCATCTGGTTTTAATTGTTCGTAATGCCTATAACGGAGTTCATTCTTCGCAAATTGCTTTTCCCGGAGGAAAATACGAAACCACCGATTTAAACTACGAGGAAACAGCTTTTAGAGAAACTCATGAAGAGGTAGGTGTTTCTCCTGAGAAAATTGAGTTGGTGAAACATTTTACACCAATGTATATTCCGCCAAGTAATTTTTTGGTACATCCGTTTTTGGGAATTGCGAAAGAAGAACTTTTGTTTTATCCTGACATCAGAGAAGTAGCCGATATTATAGAATTACCTTTGTCTGTATTTTTAAATGACGAAATTATTGTCGAAGCCACGTTGTCAACTTCTTATGCTAATAACGCTTCAGTTCCAGCATTTAATATCCAAAATCATATTGTTTGGGGAGCAACCGCTATGATTTTAAGTGAATTGAGGGATGTTTTGAAAATTGCTTTTGAATTAAATTCTGAAAAGTAGTAATTTAACAATTTGATATTCATTATAATAACAATTTATTTCCGAAATTGCTTTATAGTTCTGCTAAAAGAATAATTTTTGTATGTTTGCGTTCTACATAAAAATACAATAAACAGCTATGGGATTGTTTAAACGAAATCCTTTCGGACATATATTATTCATCAAGAAATGGTTAATCCGTATTTTGGGGGCCATGACTCATCGAAGATATAGAGGTTTTAATGATTTACAGATTGAAGGATCTGAAATTATTAAAACGCTTCCTGATACAAATGTTTTGTTTATATCGAACCATCAAACTTATTTTGCCGATGTTGTGGCAATGTTTCATGTGTTTAACGCAAGTTTAAGCGGACGTCAGGATACTATTAAGAACATTGGTTATCTGTGGCAGCCCAAGATGAATATTTATTATGTGGCGGCCAAAGAAACAATGCAGGCCGGTTTATTGCCAAGAATTTTAGCGTATGTTGGAGCTATTACTGTCGAGAGAACCTGGCGATCAAAAGGTGTTGATGTTACAGAGAAACGCGATGTGAACCCAAATGATACTGAAAATATTAGAATTGCGCTTGAAGATGGCTGGGTAATTACTTTTCCGCAAGGAACCACAAAATCGTTTAAACCGGTTCGTAAAGGAACAGCACATATCATAAAACAGCATAAACCTATCGTAATTCCTATTGTTATTGATGGCTTCCGTCGTTCATTTGACAAAAAAGGTTTACGAATGAAGAAAAAAGGAATTCTGCAATCCTTCATTATCAAAGAACCTCTTGATATTGATTATGAAAACGATACCATCGAAGAAATCGTAGAAAAAGTAGAATATGCTATTGAGCAGCATCCGTCATTTTTAAAAGTAATTCCAGCCGAAGAAATCAAAGCCGAGGAAGAACTTAACGAAATGAGAAGATGGAGCTATAAAGCATCAGAAAGCGAACATTAGTTTTAAGTTTTTGTTTGTCTCTATTCAGATTTCAATTTTAGAAAAAAACCTTAGTACCTTAGCATCTTAGAAACTCAAAAAAAAGAAACCTTTGAGCCTATGCAACTTTGTACCTTTGAACCTTATTAAAAATCAATTTTCTTCAATTCCTTATAATTAGCATATAATCTACGCAATAAAGTTCCGTAGATCAATCTGTAAATACACCAGAATATACCCAATAGTCCTAATATTGTCAGGATCAAAATTCCCACAGTAAAGAACATTGCTTTTCCGTCTGCGGCTAATTTATCTCTTAAAAAGCTCATATCAGGATTGTAAACAAAGGTGATGAAATAGCTGAATATAGAGATAACAACCAGCATTCCTAAATTGTACCATACGTAGTACTGAACTATTTTGCGGGTTCTTAAAATAGTACTCATTAATGTTTTTGTTGCGACAGTTGTTGAGATTGTTTTATAATTTCTATAAAAATTAATCACAAAAAAGAGAACGACTACATAATTGAAATAGGTTAAAATATCCAGAGCCAATACAATTTCAGGATGATTCATTTTTCGCAATAAATCATCAGTATTGATAAATAAGTTAGATAACGACCATAATGTAAACTCCAAAATGCTGATCACTAAAATCCACTTCACGGTCGAAGAAGATTGTTTGTGAATCATTTTGTAGATCTCTGTTTCAGAAATTTGTTGAAAAGAATCCGAGTTCTTTTTCCAGTCTTTTTTTAATAAATCCAGTTCTTTCATAATAATTTAAGGATTTAATATTTTTTTAAGTTTCCCTTTAATTCTGTTCATTTTCACACGTGCATTCACTTCGCTAATTCCGAGAGTTTCGGCTATTTCCTGATAATCTTTGTCTTCTAAATACATAAAAACTAATGCTTTTTCGATGTCATTAAGCTGATATACGGCTTTGTACATCAATTTTATCTGTTCTTCCTCTTCATAATTGTAATCTACATCTTTTATAAAATGCTGATGACTTTCGTACTCAACAGTTGATACGGTTCGTTTGGTTTTTCGATATAAGGTAATGGCGGTATTTAAGGCAACGCGATACGTCCAGGTCGAAAATTTACTATCGCCCCTAAATTTTGGATAAGCTTTCCATAACTGAATGGTAATTTCCTGAAACAAGTCTTTGTGAGCGTCTTCGCCGGCAGTATATAATCTACAAATCTTGTGGATTATATTCTGATTTGCCTGCAATTGCGCAACAAATAACTGTTCTAGATTTTCGCTCATAAAAGTATTAGTAGTGTTAAAATCACTTTTGTTACAATAATTTTATTTTTTTTGCCTCAAATTAAGCAGATTTTAATCTTTTAAATTAGTTACCGGAACTATAAATCTCTTGTTCTGTAATAATTAATCGTCAAATCGATGAATTTACTATAGCCTTCCATGCCGTCTTTCTGATTGTTTGTTTTTAAGAAGTTATCATAAAAAATATGAAAACCCTTATCTATAAAAGTATCGTATTGTTTCCAGAAATCCTGACTTTCCTTATAATTTTTTAAAATTCCAACATTCACCTTCTTCTTTAATTGCAGAAAAACTTTCTCGTTTTTAGCTTGTAATATTCCAAGGCAATATCTAAGCATAAAACTATATCCGGAATATTTATAATATAAATTTTCATTATTTAATGTGGCTAAAATGCCAATAAAATTACATTCGCTTTCGCTGGCAAATCCCATTTGATGTGCCATTTCATGACAGCTTGTAAGCGGGAAATTGTACATAGGCAATAAAAAATTTACCTGAGCTTCATTAGTAAAAGGATTTAAATATCCTCCAAAACCCATATAGGTTAAAGGTACGCTGAAAAGGGATTTTTTTATGCTTGGGATTTGATAATTAAAATACGAATACTCTTTAGCCAGATTTTCATAACCGTTTAAATTCATTTTAAAAGCTTCTGTCTGTGTATAAGGAAAAACGACTTTAGCGCTGTCGTTTTTAGTGATCTGAAGCTGAATTTCATTCGTTTTCAGAATTAATTTCTTTGTAAAAGCTAATAAATCGGCATCCGTATATTCTCTTTTGATTTCCATTTTTTCAAAAAGAGGTTCTCTATAATAATTAAAAGCCCACAGAAAATGGAAGAAAAAGTAAAAGACAGAAATTTTTCCTAAAATTTTTAGAAGATAATCTTTCCAGTCAGTTCTCCATGTTTTTCGTATTTTCCAAAACCATCCTATTATAGATAAAATTAAAATCGCATAAATGCAGTCGCCCACAGAAAATGGAATTTTGCCTAAAACGCTTCTGGAGAAGTGCGAAATTCTAACATATAAATTGTTGCTGTAAAAGCCTTCGACATAATCTGGAAAATATCTCAGGATTCTTAAAAAGATGATTTGAACTAATAGAAATAGGGGAAGAATGTATTTTGATTTCACAGTACAATTTTTGGATACGTAAATATAAATACAATTATTATAACTAAAAAAGAATTGCATTTGTGGAATTTGATTTTAAAGATGATAATTAGTGCTAATTCGTGAAATTTGTAGCGAAAAAAAATATAAACTTTGTAACTTTGACATTCTTAATTGTTAAACTTCAAACAAAATATAATGAGTCAGGAAATAAGAAATCTGGAACCTAAAGCGCTATGGAATAAATTCGCTGATTTAAAT
Organism: Flavobacterium bizetiae; assembly: GCF_902804475.1. Taxonomy (GTDB): domain Bacteria; phylum Bacteroidota; class Bacteroidia; order Flavobacteriales; family Flavobacteriaceae; genus Flavobacterium; species Flavobacterium bizetiae. The sequence goes on along the minus strand of NZ_CADCSU010000139.1, from coordinate 46,032 downwards.
GCAGTTCCGCGTCCTTCAAAGAAAGAAGAACGTGTGATCGAGTTTATGAAAGACTTTGGAAACAGCTTAGGTTTAGAAACTTTTGAAGACGAAATTCGAAATGTAATCATCAGAAAACCGGCAACTCCGGGAATGGAAAATCGTAAAGCAATCGTTATGCAAGGGCATCTTGATATGGTGCACCAAAAAAATGCAGATACTGTTTTTGATTTTGATAAACAAGGAATCGACATGTATGTTGATGGTGACTGGGTTCGTGCGCGTGGTACTACTCTTGGGGCTGACAACGGACTTGGAGTAGCAACTATTATGGCTATTTTAGAAAGCAAAGATATTCCTCATCCTGCAATCGAAGCTTTGTTTACTATTGATGAAGAAACCGGAATGACAGGAGCTTTAAATTTAAAAGGAGGAATTCTTCAAGGTCAGATTCTTTTGAACTTAGATACAGAAGAAGATGATGAAATTGATATAGGTTGTGCTGGTGGAATCGATGTAACAGCTACAAGAACTTATAATGAAGAAGAAGTTCCGGAAGGATCAGTTGGGCATATTATTACCGTAAAAGGTCTTAATGGTGGTCATTCAGGAATGGATATTCATAAAGGTTTAGGAAACGCTAATAAAATTATGAACCGTTTGTTATTTGATGCTTTTGAAAACTTTGGTTTGCAAGTAGTTGAAATTAATGGTGGAAGTTTAAGAAATGCAATTCCTAGAGAAAGTGTTGCAAAAGTTATTATTTCTGAAATGTTTGATGAAGCGTATATTTTTGATATGCAGGAAATCATTAATGATATTAAAGCGGAGTATAAAACTACAGAACCAAACCTTACTATAGAAATCGTAAAATGCGATTTGCCTGAAAAAGTAATGGATTTAGGAGTTCAGGAAGGAATTATTCGCGCGATTTATGCTGCTCATAATGGAGTGTACAGAATGAGTGCTGATATGGAAGATTTAGTTGAAACTTCAAATAATATTGCTCGTGTTATTGTAAAAGACGGAGAGATATCTATTGGATGTTTGACGCGTTCATCTGTAGAAACTTCAAAATTTGATTTAGCAAATGCATTGCGTTCTGCTTTTGAATTAGTAGGTTGCGAAGTAGAACTATCAGGCTCTTATCCAGGTTGGACTCCAAATGTAAATTCTGAAATATTAGATACTTTGGTTGGAATCTATGAAAAACAAAATAACGAAAAGCCAAAAGTAGTAGCTTGTCATGCAGGTTTAGAATGTGGAATCTTAGGAACAAATTATCCTGATATGGATATGATTTCTTTTGGACCAACAATTCACGGTGCGCATTCACCAGATGAAAGAGCGAGTATTTCTTCGGCTCAAAAATATTGGAAATTTGTGTTAGAAATCCTTTCTAATATTCCGGTTAAATAATAAGTCACAGTATTCAGTCGCAGTCTCGGTATTCAGTTTTTAAAGAACTGTAAACTGAGACTGTAAACTGAGACTGAAACTTAATCTCTTTTAGGAGAATTTTTCTTCTCTCTTTTTTCTTCCTTCTTTTCTTTAGCCGTTTTTAACGGTTCTTTTTTTGCTGTTTTTTTAGCGTCTTGACTTTTTGCCATAATATCTTGATTTTGTTTGTGTTATTGATAATGGTAAATGTAAGGTTTTTAAAATCCTAAAGGCATAAAAAAATCCTCAATTTATAAAATTGAGGATTTAAATATAGGTTTAAATGTAAAATTTAATTTCGTTTCAGGACCTTATATTGTTCGTAACAGCCATTAATAGCGTCCATTATTTGTAAATCGTTTGCTGATTGTATAAAGGCTTCTGAGTAGTTGCAACGCTGTAAAATTTCAGGAATTTCATCTTTGCTAATGCCTAGTAATACTGATACAGTTTCGCGATCATATTTTGATTCCAATAGATTTCGAACAGTATCATCTTTTCTCATTTCCTTTAGCTTCCTGAGTTCTTTTCCATTTTTTCCAAAGAAACCATAGAGTACATCGGCAGGATTAAAGATAGATCCTAAAACTTTTCCAAAAGCATTTGGAGAATATTCACCTGCTTCATAACCTTGTGTAAGGCCTGAAATGCTGTAGCGATAGTTTTCTTTTGTAGGAATTAATTTTGAATCGACCTCAAGATAACCTGTTAAGTTAAAAGGAGCGATAATAACTTCTTCAAGAGCAATTGCTTTTTCGGTAAGCTGAATTCTTGTTACTTTATTTTTTATCCAGTCATTCGTTACCCTGATTCTTAGAGATTGAAATCCTAAAATCGAAAAGTGAATGGTATCGTTTAGCTGAACATCTATCTCAAAATATCCTTTGGCATCAGATTTTGCACCTCGAACCTTGTTTGTGTTGATGATATTAACATTGGCAAGTGGTTGTTTGCTATTGTCGTTAATAATGTAACCAGACACTCTTTGGGGTACTGTAGACTCACTGTCTTGCGCAAAACCAATTGTAGATAGTAATGTAAAAAAGAAAACTGCGAAATATTTCATATCCTGATTTAAAGCTCTAAAAGTACTAAATAGGGATTAAATATTTCGCAGACTTCGAATATAATTATCAGAAAATTAACAAAGCTACTAATGCTGCTTTTTATATTTAAATAAAATAGGATAAAGAAATTTAGATTGCATTGTTCTGGATCTAATTTTTATCCAGATTAAAATTCTTATAGCAAAAAAAAATCCCAAATTCCAGTTATGTTTGGAATTTGGGATTTTGTATTTCAAGATATTAAAATATTAATCTCTTCTTGGTCTTCTTGGTCTTGGTGAATCACCAAAGCTTTCAGAACGTCTTGGAGCTCTGTCTGAACCACCTTCGCTTCTTGGAGCTGAACTTCTAAAACCACCTTCTCTTTTTGGAGCAGATGAGTTTCTGTCGCTTCTGAAACCACCTTCTCTAGGAGCAGAGTTTCTGTCGCTTCTGAATCCACCACCAGAACCTTCACGTCTTGGAGCAAAACTTCCTTCACGTCTCGGTCCAGAACTACGTCCTCCACCGCTACGTCCGTTATGGTCACGTCTTCCGCCACCATCATTTTTAGAAATTTCAACATTAATACGACGTCCTTCTAATTGCACGTTGTTTAATACTTCCATTACTTTTTCAGTGTGCTCAGGATCAGTGTTAAAGAAAGAGAAGCCTTCTTTTACATCTACTTTGAAAACGTCATCACGACCTAAGTCTAATGTTTCTTTCAAGTAATCTTTAAGAGACATCCAATCGAAATTATCTCTTGAACCAATGTTTACAAAGTAACGAACTGCTCCGTTATTATTGAATTCTCTTGGCTCAGAATCATTTCTTTCGCGTCTTTCTCCAGATTGAGTAGAAATATCTCTGTTCTTTTTGTAGTAAGCAATAAAACGGTTGAATTCTACAGATACCATTTTCTTAATCAATTCCTCTTTAGATAAACCTTCAAGAACATTGTTAATAGCTGGTAAATAGTTGTCAATTTCGTGATCAACTTCAGTATCTTTAATTTTGTTTGCTAAGTGCAACAATTGAATTTCGCAAATCTCAATTCCAGATGGAATTGGTTTTTCTTCAAATTTTTGTTTGATGATTCTTTCGATAGAAGAAATTTTACGTAACTCACTTTTTGTAACAATTACAATAGAAGTTCCTAATTTTCCAGCTCTACCTGTACGTCCTGAACGGTGATTGTAAGTTTCAATTTCGTCAGGAAGTTGGTAATTTACTACGTGAGTAATATTATCAACGTCAATACCACGTGCAGCAACGTCAGTAGCAACAAGCATCTGAATTTGTCTTCCACGGAAAGATTTCATTACACCATCACGTTGCGCCTGAGATAAATCTCCGTGCAATGCAGCAGCGCTGTATCCATCTTCAATTAATTTTTCAGCTACAGCTTGTGTATCTCTTTTAGTACGACAGAAAACCACAGAGAAAATGTCTGGGTTAGCATCAGCTAAACGTTTTAAAGCTTCGTAACGATCACGTGCATTTACTAAGTAAAATTCGTGAGAAACTGTTGCAGAACCTGAGTTCTTAGCTCCAACAGTAATTTCAACCGGTTCGCTCATGAATTGTTTTGCAATTCTGGCAACCTCTTGTGGCATAGTTGCAGAGAACAACCATGTACTTTTTTGATCTGGAGTATCTGATAAAATAGATACGATATCCTCATAAAATCCCATGTTCAGCATTTCGTCAGCCTCATCAAGAATACAGTAATCTATATTTTTAATGTTAACCAATCCTCTGTTGATCATGTCTTGCATTCTCCCAGGAGTAGCCACAATAATTTGTGCTCCTCTTTTAATGTCTCTAGCTTGCTCTGTAATACTAGCCCCGCCGTAAACTGCTACCACATTAATACCTTTCTCGTATTTTGAGTAGTTTTTAAGTTCGTTGGTAATCTGTAAACAAAGTTCTCGTGTTGGCGATAAAACTAATGCTTGTGTATTTTTGTTGTCAGCATCAATTTTTTGAATTAGCGGAAAACCGAAAGCTGCCGTTTTCCCTGTCCCTGTCTGAGCCAACGCAACCATATCTGTGTCTTTTTCCAATAATAGGGGAATCGCCTTTTCCTGTACCTCTGACGGATTTTCAAATCCTAGATCTAAAATCGCCTTCAGTAACGATTCATTCAATCCTAATTGTTCAAATTTATTCATATGTATTTTTAAAATAGGGTGCAAAATTACTGTTAATTATTCAGATAAACTAATGCTATTTTAAGAATTATGTATTTGTTATGATTTGATTATCAAAAAGTTATGTTTAGTGTAGCACGATTTTTTTCTAACAATCCAGAAAATTCGGGAAAAATACGTCGTGAAATATAAATTTTGGGCTCTAAAATGTTGTATTCTAAACAATTATTTTGCTGCGTTCAGAAAATCAATTAGTTGGTGAGTTGCTTTTGCACGATGACTGATTGTGTTTTTGATGTCTGAGGCCAGTTCAGCAAAAGTCTCAGTATAATTTTCAGGTTGAAAAATAGGGTCATAACCAAAGCCGTGATTTCCTGTTTTATCAAGAATAATGTTTCCTTTTGCAATTCCGGTAAATAAATGCTGTTCTCCTTTTAAGTTTAAAGCAATAACGGTTTTAAATTGAGCACTTCGATCTTCTTTATCTGATAATGCATCCAAAAGTTTGTTCATATTATCATCGGCATTGCGCTGTTCTCCCGCATATCGTGCCGAATAAACGCCAGGTTCTCCGTTTAAAGCGGTAACTTCTAAGCCTGTATCATCCGCAAAACAATCATAGCCATATTTTTCGGTAACATAATTGGCTTTCAAAATGGCATTTCCTTCAATAGTATCGGCAGTTTCCGGAATTTCTTCGTGACAGCCAATTTCTTCTAAACTTAATAATTGAATAGATCCTTTTAGGATGCTTTGAATTTCTTTGATTTTATTGAGATTGTTTGAGGCGAAAACCAATTGCATGATGCTATATTTTTAAAGTTGATTCTTGAGAGTAATTCTAAAACACAAATTTAGAATTCTTATATTTGATATGCCACATGAAACAAAAATAAATGCAGATATCATTATTATATAAAAAAATAACTCCTTTTGTCAAGCCTTACAAAAAGATGGTTATTGCTACTTTGCTGCTTACTTTTTTAGGATCGTTTGCGGCTCAGGTAAATGCATTAATATTAAAATATACCGTAGATTCTATTAGTGATCTAATGGTGGCGCATAAACCTTTATCAGAAGGGTTTCATTTATTAGGTATAATAAGTATCGTTTTGCTTTCGAAAGAGTTGGTATATTCTGTGGTGCAGTTTGGTCAGAAATTTTACGGAGAAAAACTGCGCATCTTTATTACGCGGGATATATCTCAGGCAATTGTCGAAAAAATTCTGAGTTATCGAATGGAGTTTTATACTTCTAACGAAAATGAAAGCGGTAAACTGCAAACCAGAATCGATTTAGGAATTAGCAGCTTAACACGATTGGTTCAGAACTTTTTTATCGATATTTTGCCTTTGTTTGCCAATGCTTTTGTGGCTCTGGCGATTATGTTTTATGCTAATGTTTATGTGGGTTTGGTAAGTTTATGTATTATTCCGATCTACTTTTATATAAGTCAGTTACAAGCTACAAAACTGAGTGGTTTTAGGCGAAGAATGCGTAATTATCGCGAAACAAAAAATAACGGAATCATCAGTCTAATTGAATCAATAACGGTGATAAAATCATTTGTTCGCGAACCTATGGAAGCAGATCGTCATAAAGATATTCAGTTTGAAATGACCGAGAATCAGCTTGAAACCAGAAAAACCAGTTTTATTTTTGAAAGTGTAAAAGGCTTTGTAGAACAAATAGGCGTTGTTATTATCATTATTCTAACGGCTTATTTTGTGCTGAATAATACGATGACAATTGGTGCGATCATGTTTCATATTATGTTGTTTAATAATGTATCTGCACCAATCAGACAATTACACCGTATTTATGATGAAGTCAACGATGCCTTGATTTATTCTGAAGGTTTTTTTGATATTTTAGAATCGGATAATGAAAAAGAAACCAGCGGAAATTATATTCCTGAAAAAATAGTAGGACTTATAGGAGTTAAAAATGTCGATTTTATTTATCCAAATGGGACAAAAGCACTTTTTGGAATTGATTTTACCATTAAACCAAATGAAACTACTGCTTTGGTAGGATTAAGCGGAGCCGGAAAAAGTACTATTATTAATTTATTGGATAAATTTTACCTGCCTTCATCTGGAAAGATTTACCTGGACGGAGTAGATTTAAATGATTATAATACTGATTTTCTGCGCAAAAATATTGGATTGGTGTTGCAGAAGAATCACATTTTTAAAGGTACAATTGCAGAAAATATTTTATACGGAAAACCCGATGCCACGCAAACTGAAATTATAGAAGCGGCCAAGAAAGCTTATATTCACGAGCAGGTGATGCAATTGCCAAAAGGATATGATTCTGATGCGCATTTACTTTCGGGAGGACAGCAACAACGTATTGCTATCGCAAGATTGTTTCTAAAAAATCCACCTATTATTTTCTTAGATGAGCCAACAGCAAGTTTAGACGCAATAGCAACAGAGCAAATAAAAAAATCGCTCGATGCTATTAAAAAAGACAGGACTGTAATTATTATTTCGCACAGTATTTCTCAAATTATTGATGCAGCAAACATCATTGTTTTAGAACAAGGAAGATGCGTCGAAAAAGGAACTCATGACGAACTGTATGATAATAAATCCGTGTATTATCAAATATTTACGGCAATGGCAAATAGTCTGAATATTGATAAAATTACGCAAACGCTAGATTAGAGTTTGTTTCTTAAAGTGATTCTTTCGATTGTAAAAGCTGTCAGAATTCCAAAAGTATAGGCCAAAATATCGGTCCATAAAAATCCCTGTCCTAATACATATCTCCCAAAAAGAGTTTTTCTGATTTCAATAATCCATTCTGATTGATAGAGTTGGAAAAATTCGATGGCATAACAAATTAATAAAGAAGTAATCATTATTTGAATTGCTTTTTTATTAATTAGTAATATTCTAATCAGAACATACATCATAACAGCGTAAAGAAAATCTCCTATACACAAGGGGATTGCATTAAATTTTCTGGAGAAGATTCCGAGGAAAATAATGAATAGGAGAATGATGAAGTAATAAAGTCGTTTTCTTTTCAAGCTAAGTTAAGTTTGGGGACAAATTTATATTAAATCTTTTATTTGTAGATACTAAAGGATTCTGAGGAATTCCTCTTTGTTAAAGTTTTAAACTTTGACAAAGAGGAAGAAAGAAAAGGAAGCATTTGGTTTAATATATTGTGTTTTTAAAATTCTAGAAAATCCTTGTAGCTTTAATAAAGGTCAACAGAAAAAAAGGCATCAATAGTACACTTTTAGGGAACGAAAAATACAAACATTTAAATAAGTTTACTTTATTTTATAAATTTATCGGTTAAACAAATTATCTACTAAAAATAACCACATGAATGTAAAATTTTTTACCCTGATTGCTGCTGTATTTCTTTTAGGAAATCAAAGTTATGCTCAAAAAAACAACTCGTTTAATGTAAAAAAACAACTCGAATATTGTGCAGAACAAGCATCAAAAACATTAAAAGTAATTCCTGATGACGGAACTTCTCCACGAACAGTTCCTAATGGAAGCAAAGACTGGAAATTTGTCAATTATAAAGATTGGACAAGCGGATTCTGGCCGGGAGAATTATGGTATTTGTATGAAGCAACGGGAGATAAAAAATGGGAAAAAGAGGCGGATAAATTCAGTCAGTTTTTAAAACCTTTGTCGGTTAGTAAGGCCAATGATCATGATTTAGGCTTTCAAATTTTTAATAGTTTCGGAAACGGATATCGTTTGACAAAAAATCCGGAATACAAAGATGTTATTCTGAAAACTGCTGATACTTTGGCTACATTATTTAATCCAAAAGTGGGCACTACAATATCATGGCCTCACAATAAAATGGGTGGTCATAATACGATCATTGACAATATGATGAATTTGGAATTGCTTTTCTGGGCTTCTAAAAACGGAGGTAATAAAAAGTTGTATGACATTGCGGTAAAACATGCCGAAACGACGATGAACAATCATTTTAGACCAGATTATAGTTCGTATCATGTCATTATTTACGATTATGAAACCGGTAAAAAAATAAAAGGCAGGACTGCGCAAGGTTATAGCGACGATAGTATGTGGGCGAGAGGCCAGGCATGGGCTATTTATGGTTTTACAATGGTTTACAGAGAAACAAAAGATCCTAAGTTTTTAGATTTTGCCCATAAATTAACGCGTGTTTATTTAGACAGATTAACTACCGAAGATTTGATTCCGTACTGGGATTTTGATGCGCCGGGAATCCCAAATGAGCCAAGAGATGCTTCGGCTGCTGCTATTGTGTCTTCGGCACTTATGGAGTTGAGTTCGTATACAAAAGATGCAAATCTTAAGAAAGAATATTTGACAAAATCGAAAAAGATGATTGTTTCACTTTCAGATCATTATCAAAGCCGCGATGTTAATTCGGCATTTTTATTACATTCTACAGGTCATAAACCTGCCGGAAGCGAAATAGATTGTTCTATAAATTATGCAGATTATTATTATCTTGAAGCACTTTTAAGACTTCAAAAATTAAAAAAATAGCATTATGATGAAAAGAATTATCCAAATTTCGTGTGTCCTTGCTCTTGTTGTAGTATTGGTGAGCTGTAAAAATGCAAAACAAAAATTGCAGGAATATGTTAAGACTTATAATAGTACAGCCGCAACTTTTAAAGCTGATAATGTTACGCTTACAACGGCCAGAGGATATATTAATGACGATAAAATCGAATTGCGTTTTGAAACTGATTTAGAACAGAATGAATCGAATAAGATAAAAGCGAACCAATCGTTTCCTAAGCTGTTGAAAGAAATGATCAATAAAAACGAAATCCCTAAAGAACTTGTTGAAGAAGGAATTCAATTTGATGCCTATTTTTTGGCAGGTGACAATACAGTTCTGGTAAAAGAGATTATAAATAAAGAATCTATAAATGAATTATTACAGAAATAGTTTAGTTTTATAATTGCACAAAGCCGCTTTAATCGTTTTTAAAGCGGCTTTTTTTATTTGTTTTTTAACTGTAGAAGTAGTAGACACGAGTCCCGGTTTAGTGTAAATGGTTGTTTATTTTGGGATAATTTATTTGTAGTCAAATAATTACACGCTTTATTTTTGTGAAATGATGTTGCTTTTGTTTAAAAAGTTCATTATGTTTGAGTTAAAAAATAACCTAAAACCTAAAAATTTATGAAAAAAATTACCCAAATCGCATTTATTGCTGTTGTTGTGTTGTTAATGGTAAGTTGTAAAAATACCAAGCAAAAAATTCAGGAGCACGTAAGTACTTATAATAATTCGTCATCAATAAAAGGCAGTGGTATTACGAGTACGACAGCAAAAGCATTTTTGAATGACAACAAAATCGAAATTAGAATTGAAACCAATTTAGAAGAAAACGATACCAATAAATTAACCTACAAAGAATCGTTTCCTGATTTGTTGAAAGAAATGATCAAAAACGATCAAATTTCGAGAGCATTAATAGAAGAAGGAGTAAAATTTGATGTGTACTTTTTAGCGTATAATAATGCTATTCTTGCGCAACGAATAGTAGATAAAGAAGAACTGGCAGTTTTAGAAAACACAGCAGATTCTAAAGAAAAAGTAACTGCAAAATTGTAGTTTGAAGAAAATGAGCAAAAAATAAAGCCTCTTTGAGATTATGCAAAGAGGCTTGTTTTTTTATTTTTTAGTAACATTTGTTAAGATATCCGGGAAATAAGAATCGGATAAATGACCAAACTCATCACCACGCATAAAGATATTGATGTCAACATCGGCAAAACTGTTTTTGCCTGCTGCTGCTAAAAGTTCATTGGCAGAATGCAAAGTGTTTTTATGAAAATGATACACACGATCTGATTTATCGGTAACAACAAGTCCTTTCATTAGCATCTTGTTTTGGGTAGCAACTCCGGTAGGGCATTCGTTATTATGACAACGTAAAGCCTGAATACAACCTAATGAAAACATAAATCCACGAGCGCTATTACACATGTCTGCACCTAATGCAATGGCGTGTAAAATGGAGTAACCCGAAATGATTTTTCCGCTACCAATAATGCGTATTTTATCACGAATATTTAGGCCAACCAAAGTTTTGTTTACAAATATTAAAGCAGGTTCAAAAGGCATTCCCACACCATCAGCAAATTCTAACGGAGCAGCTCCTGTTCCGCCTTCGGCACCATCGATAGTAATAAAATCAGGGTAAATATCTTCGGCAATCATTTCATGGCAAATGGCTTCAAATTCAGCTGTGTTTCCAATACATAATTTAAATCCAATAGGTTTCCCATTCGATAATTGACGTAATTGCGCAATAAAATGAATAAGTCCTTTAATATCAGCAAAAGCATGATGACCAGGAGGAGAAAGAATCATGGTATGAGGTTCAACTCCTCTTATTTTTGCAATTTGCTCCGTATTTTTAGCTGCTGGAAGCACACCTCCATGACCTGGTTTTGCACCTTGCGAAAGTTTAATTTCGATCATTTTTACGTTAGGAAGATTCGCTTTTTCTGAAAATTTTTCAGGGCTAAAGTTTCCTTCTGCATCACGACATCCAAAATATCCTGTACCAATTTGCCAGGTAATATCTCCGCCGCCGGCAAGATGAAATTCAGTTAAACCACCTTCTCCTGTATTTTGGTAGAAGTTTCCTTTTTTAGCACCAATATTGATCGCACGAACAGCATTTTCACTTAATGAACCAAAACTCATTGCCGAAACATTAAATAAAGACGCTAAATAAGGTTGTTTACAATCTTTTCCGCCTACCAATACACGAGGTAATTCTTCGTTGACTTTTGCCGGAAAGATAGAATGTTTTATTCCCTCATAACTATCATGGTTTAGGTTTTGCTGTGTTCCGAAAGGCGTACTCGAATCAATATTTTTGGCTCTTTGATACACTAAAGAACGTTGGTTTCTCGAGAAAGGTCTTCCGTCAGTTGATCTTTCGATAAAATATTGCTGAATTTCAGGCGCAATCATTTCGAATAAATACCTGAAATAGCCCAAAACCGGGAAGTTTCGTAAAATAGCGTGTTTTTCCTGAAGCGCATTATAAATACCAATAACCAGTAAGATAGGAATGATAATAACGAGTAAAAAACCACGATCGGTTTTAAGATAGATTGCAAAAACAATTAGAAACAATAAGAATCCGTAGATGAAGAATTTTTTTCTCATGTTTATAAAATTTAAAAAAAAATAGTTGAATAATTAATTGAACCGCAGGCGTACATAAACATGTTTAATGCCCTTTTTATCTGATTCTCTTTCGTCGATCTCCAGAATATCAGTTAGGGATTTTAGCATGGGTGTAAGTTTAGAAAAGCCATAATTTCTTGGGTCGAATTCCGGTTTTTTCTTTACAATTAAGTTTCCTACATCTCCTAAAAATGCCCAGCCATCATCATCTTCGATGTCTTCGATTGTAGCTTCGATAAGTTCAATCGTTGGTGCATCAATTTTGTGTAAGGCTTTTTCGGCAGGTTTTTCTACCGGTTTTTTAGCATCGGTAGCTGTAGTTGTTTTTGGTTTTTTCTTTTGGATTGCACCGTCAAGAACCTCAATATAAATAAATCGGTCGCAGGCAACAATAAAAGAATTTGGAGTCTTTTTTTCTCCAATACCAATTACTTTCATTCCTGATTCTCTTAGTCTTATGGCTAAACGCGTAAAATCGCTATCGCTCGATACGATGCAAAATCCGTCTAGTTTTCCGGAATACAGTAAATCCATAGCATCGATAATCAAAGCAGAATCGGATGAATTTTTACCTACCGTATAGCTATATTGCTGAATAGGGGTAATGGCATGTTCTAGTAAAACAGCTTTCCAGCCATTAGAATTTGGTTTGGTCCAATCAGCATAAATACGTTTTGTGGTTGGTGTGCCAAATTTTGTTATTTCTTCCATCATGCCTTTTACATTACTGTAAGGCACATTATCGGCATCAATAAGAACGGCTAGTTTGAGATCTTTTGAGTTGCTTAAAGCCATTTTTTAGGTGTTAGGAAAATTAGTACTTCCAAAGGTAAAACTAAAATTGGTTTTTATTAGAATTTGGTGCTGAATTAGTGTTTTGTTCCATATTAATTATTTTGGTTATAAATAAGGGTGATTTTTATAACAAAACAAATAAAGATAAATTTGTCTTTTATGTTGAATTTGAATATATTTGTAGTCAATCAACAAATTTTCCTATGTTTTCAAAAGCCTGCGAGTACGGAATCAGAGCTTCGATATTTATCGCCACTAAATCATCAAAAGGAATTAGGGTTGGTATAAAAGATGTTGCCAAAGAAATTGATTCGCCAGAACCTTTTACAGCCAAAATAATGCAAATTTTGACTAAAAACGGAATCATCGAATCATCAAAAGGAGTAGGAGGCGGCTTTGAAGTTTCTGATAATGCTGTAAAATCGATCAAATTAATTCAGATTGTTGATGCGATCGATGGAGATACTATATATAAAGGTTGCGGTATAGGATTAAAAGAATGTTCAGAAATTAAACCCTGTCCGGTGCATAAAGAGTTTAAAAAGGTACGTGAATTGCTTTTAGAGATGCTTACTAATACCACATTAGAACAGCTTGCTTCTGGAGTTAAAACGGGTGATTTTTTTCTTAGAATAAACGATAGAGAATAATAAAAATTTAAATACTTACTGATGAATAAAAAAAATAGAATTTCGATTGTATTGCTAATGGGATGTTTAGCAATAACTTCTTGCGGTAAAAAAGATGCTGCAACCACCGAAGAGCCAACAGAAATAAACGAAACTACATCTGATGAAGGGCATCCTGCAGCAGCCAGTAATGTTTTAGTTATTACAGGAGATGATCAAATGCAGTTTAATACTAAAGAATTAAGAGCCGAAGCCGGAAAACCAATTACTTTAACGCTTAAACATATTGGTAAAATACCTAAACAGGCAATGGGACATAATATTGTGATTTTGCAGGAAGGAACCAATGAAGCAGATTTTGCTGTTAAAGCTGCTGCAGCTCAGGAAACAGATTATATTCCAGCTTCAGAAAAATCTTCAATTATTGCTCATACCAAATTATTGGGTGGAGGAGAACAAGATACAATCGAATTTACTATTGATAAAAAAGGAACATATAATTTCTTATGTTCTTTCCCTGGGCACTTTGCGATGATGAAAGGTGTTTTAATTGTTGAATAAATAACAAGGACTCTAATCCTGCTTTTTGGGTTAGAGTTTTTTCTTAAACTAATAAAAGATTAATTTGTCTTTTATTGTGTGTAATATCAAAAAAAATAAAAAAATGGAGAATTTAAGAGATAAAACAGTAGGTTCATTTGTGACAGAAGATTTTAGAACAGCAGCGGTATTTACAAAATACAAAATCGATTTTTGCTGCAAAGGAGGTAAAACCATCAATGAGGTTTGTTTAAAACAAGGAATTGATACGAGAGTTTTACTAAAAAAACTTAATGAAGTTTTACTTGCAGAAGATTCAAATGTCATTGATTTTAACTCGTGGCCTTTGGATTTATTGGCAGACTATATCGAAAAAACACATCATAGATATGTTGTAGATAAATCGGTTATTATCATGCAGTTTTTAAATAAACTTTGCAATGTGCACGGAGGACGACATGAAGAATTGTTTAAGATAAATGAATTGTTTAACCAATGTGTTACTGAATTATCGCAGCACATGAAAAAAGAAGAACAAGTTTTGTTTCCGTTTATCAAAAACATGGTAAAAGCTAAAGAAAGAGACGAAGCTGTTCTTCAGCCGCCTTTTGGATCGGTTGCTAACCCAATTGCCATGATGACGCATGAACATGAGGTAGAAGGAGAAAGATTTAATGAAATTTCTAATCTTACTAATAATTACACAGCACCAGCTGATGGATGTACTACCTATAAAGTAACATTTGCCATGCTAAGAGAGTTTGAAGAAAATCTCCATACGCATATTCATTTAGAAAATAATATATTGTTCCCTAAAGCAGTAATTTTAGAAAAAGAGTTTTCTTAAAACGGGTTTATAAAAAAGCACTGACGAGTCTCTAACTTATCAGTGCTTTTTTAAATTAATTATAATTGAATTTCACTGAAATACTTTTAATTTCGCTAAAAAATGAAGTTCCTGACTAAGATAAGCGTACAAAAAAGCTGGATAATAGTTTGTTTTTTTAATTTTCTGATAGCCTCATTGATGGGGTTATTGATGCGTTTTTATTATTTGTTTCCTGTAAAACATATAAATTACAGCTTTTTGCTTCATGCTCATTCTCATGTAGCCATGTTAGGCTGGACGTATTTGATGATTTACGTTTTGATTGTTCATTTTTTTATTCCAAAACATAAAAGCAGTAAACCCATTTATAATCAATTGTTTTGGCTTACAGAATTTTCGGTTGTAGGTATGATGATTTCTTTTTCTGTTCAGGGATATGCTTTATTTTCTATTGTGTTTTCGACATTGCATATTTTGCTTAGCTATGTTTTTTGTGGCCTGGTTTGGAGGGATTGTTGTAAAGGTAAGCGAACAGACAAAAAGTTACTTTTAGGAGCCATTCTATTCATGATTTTGTCTACTGTTGGGGTTTGGAGTTTAGGACCAATAATAGGTATGGTGGGTAAACATGGCATTTTATATCAAATTGCCATTCAGTTTTTTCTTCACTTTCAATTTAATGGATGGTTTTTATTGGCTGTTTTGGCTTTGTTTTTAAAACAGTTTAAAAATGAAATAGACAAAGAACAGTTTAAGGTATTTTTTATTTTGCTAATCGTCTCAACAATAGTAACAGTTGCATTTCCTGTCAGTTGGTATGTAAAAAATAATTTGATAAGCATTGTTAATGCCGTTGGTATAGTGTTGCAGCTTATTGCATTTGTATATTTTTATAAAATGCTAAAGGCACAAATTTCGTGGTTTAAAGCTAGTTTAAGTGCTACGGCAAAAATGGTATATAGTTTAGCAATCTGTTCTTTATTTCTTAAAATTATTGTTCAGTTGCTGCTTTTGATTCCTGATATCGCTTCGTCTTCACACCAAATTAGAGGTTTTGTAATAGGTTTTATTCATTTAACCACTTTAGGAATTATTACAGGATTTTTGTTTGGGATTCTGTTTCAGAATAAATTACTTTCAGCAAATTCTTCTTTAGTTCGATCAGGTGTAAAGTGTTTTATTGTGGGATATATTTTCACAGAAATAATACTGTTTCTGCAGGGCGGACTTTTTTACTTCAATATTGGTTTATTGCCTTTTTATTACGAATCAATTTTTGCGGCAAGCGCATTTATCGTTTTAGGTTTGATTTTGATTATTATATCAGAACTTAGAATAAAAAAAATAAGGGCCGATTAATTATAATCACCCTTATCTCTTACTAATGAATCAATCTATTTAAAATGCGTAATTTTTAGTTTATGGTTTGCTGTTTGTTGTTAATATATAAGTTTGTTTAAAGTCAATTTAGCTTTGTTTTTAATACAATGTAAAAGTAAGGGATGAACTTATCTTTTATAATGATAAAAATCATGTTGCAAAATATAATTAGTATAAAATTTAAAATTCTTTTAATTCTAAATCTATTTATAGTCGGGAAGCGTTAGAAACAAATACGATTTGATCGATGTTATCTGATTATTTTTAATAAAAATAAAGGGCAAACTCGATTTTAGAATAATAATCATTATTTTTGCACCCTGTATAAATTAAAATTATTACTTCAAAATATATTTATGGTAAAAGATTTATTCGAAAGAATTCAGAACAATAAAGGACCATTAGGAAAATGGGCTTCACAAGCTGAGGGATATTTTGTATTCCCTAAATTAGAAGGGGAACTTGGTCCAAGAATGAAATTTGGTGGAAAAGATATTTTAAATTGGAGTTTGAATGACTATTTAGGTCTTGCTAATCATCCAGAGGTTCGTCAGGCAGATATTGATGCTGCTACTCAGTACGGTGCTGCTTACCCAATGGGAGCTCGTATGATGTCAGGTCATACTAAATACCACGAACAATTAGAAAATGAATTAGCTGAATTCGTAATGAAACCAGCAGCTTATTTATTGAATTTTGGTTACCAGGGAATGGTATCTATCATTGATGCATTGGTAACTAAAAACGATATTATTGTATATGATGTAGATTCTCACGCTTGTATCATTGATGGTGTTCGTTTACACATGGGTAAACGTTTTACTTACAAACACAATGATCTTGAAAGTATGGAGAAAAACCTGCAACGTGCTACTAAAATGGCAACAGAAACAGGTGGTGGAATTTTATTTATTACCGAAGGTGTTTTTGGAATGAGAGGACAACAAGGTAAATTAAAAGAAATTGTAGCCTTAAAAGAAAAATATAATTTCCGTTTATTAGTAGATGATGCCCACGGTTTTGGTACTCTTGGTAAAACAGGAGCCGGAGCAGGTGAAGAGCAGGGAGTTCAGGACGGTATTGACGTTTACTTCTCTACTTTTGCAAAATCAATGGCTAATATTGGAGCTTTTGTAGCTGCTGATCAGGATATTATTGATTATTTGAAATACAACTTGCGTTCTCAAATGTTTGCAAAAGCATTGCCAATGATTCAAACAATTGGATCATTAAAACGTTTAGAATTATTGCGTAATCACCCGGAATTGAAAGATAAACTTTGGGAAAACGTAAATGCATTACAAAACGGATTACGTTCAAGAAACTTTAATATTGGAGATACAAATACTTGTGTAACACCAGTATATTTACAAGGAAGTGTGCCTGAAGCAATGGTTATGGTGAACGACTTAAGAGAGAACTACGGTATTTTCTTGTCGATCGTAATTTATCCGGTAATTCCAAAAGGAATAATTTTGTTAAGAATGATTCCAACAACTTCACATACTTTAGCTGATATCGACGAAACGTTAACAGCATTTGAAGCAATTCGTGAAAAATTAGAAAACGGTACTTATAAAGAAATTGCAAGCAGAACTACAGTAGATTTAGATGCTTAATTTCTAGAGAATAAATTCCTAATATGGGAATTATGTAAAAAAATCCATTCGTTATGCGAATGGATTTTTTTTATTTCAACTAAATTTATACTCATAAACCACAGTAAAAATAAAAAATATGAAAAAAGTATTAGCCATAACCGTAATTGTTTTAGTTGTTTTTGTCTCTTGTAAAAAGACAGAACCTGTGCCGGAAATAGCACCAAATCCTCCTAAAGCAGCTGAAATTGCAGAACCTTCAGGAGATCAGTGTTTTGCTTTTTCAAATGATAGCAGTAATGTTGAATTGAGTTTTAATGTGAATTCGCATCAGGAAGTAAATGGAAAACTAACGTATAAGTTATATCAAAAAGATAAAAACGAAGGAACCTTAATAGGAAACATGAAAGGAGATACTTTAATAGCAGATTATACTTTTATGTCTGAAGGAACTTCATCAGTTAGAGAAGTTGCTTTTCTAAAAAGAGAAAACACTTTTATTGAAGGTTACGGAGATGTAGCAGAAGCAAACGGAAAAGTAATTTTTAAAGATAAAAAGAAATTAAAATTCGATCCGAAAATGGTTCTTACAAAAGTAGACTGTAAACCTAAAGTAGAGTAAATTACTAAATAAAAAATCCATTCTAGAACGAATGGATTTTTTATTAGCATTAAAAAAAATAATAACTTATTTCTTTGATTTAATTTTATCTAAATAATCATTTGAATTGCCGTTCCAATAGCATTTTATACAACGTTGATTTGTAAATTCATGCTCACAATTTTTATATCCGTATAAAATGTTTGAACATTCAGGACATAAATTTTGCATTAAAGAAGAATCTTTATAGAATTCACTTTTACATTCATCACAAGTTTCAATTTTAGACATTTATTGTTTTTGAATTATGTATGGCTGTGCTAATTTAATGCTTCGAATGAATACTTTATTAAAGATATTTCAAATACGTTTTTCTCTGACAGTGAATTTTTGGATCAAAGTTTTTCCATAGTAAATGAATCGCTGTATTATCTGCTAATTCAGGAGTTCTGATACAAGTCTGAATTCCTTTTTCGGAAAAAGTTTTATAATATTCATCAAAAATGATGGCTGTAACTCCTTTATTTTGATAATCCGGATGAACTCCGATAAGGTAAAAAACAACATCTTTACTCTTTTTACGGGCTCTTAATAAATGGATAAATCCAAAAGGGAATAGTTTTCCTTTCGCTTTTTGTAAAGCCTCAGAAAAACTTGGCATTACAATACTAAAAGCTACCAGATTATCATCTTTATCGACTACAAATTTGATATATTCCGGATTGATGAAGCTGATGTATTTCTTTTTAAAATATTCCTTTTGAACGTCAGAAATGGCTACAAAAGAAGCAAGTTTCGCATAAGAATCATTAAACAAATCAAACATTTTGTCTACATGCGGCATAATGTCTTTTGTTTTTGTAAAAGTCAGGGATCTTAAACCGTATCTTTTTTTAATCAATTCCTGTGCTTTAAGGAAAAATTCAGGTTTAACATTCGAAAACGGAAAAACACTTTCGATATATTCCTTTTCTACCTGAAAGCCCAATTGTTCAAAATGAGTTACATAATACGGATTGTTATACCACGTAATCATGGTTCCCATTTGATCGTAACCTTCTGTAAGCACACCCACTTTATCAAGGTTAGAAAAACCCATTGGGCCTTCAACATGCTCCAGGTTATGTTGTCTTCCTAATTCGTATACTTTTTCTAGTAAAGCCTTTGTAACTTCAATATCATCTATAACATCAAACCATCCAAAACGAACTTTTCTTTTATGCTGATTATTGACTTCGGCCCAATTGATGATGGCAGTAATTCTTCCAACAATTTTATTGTCTTTGTATGCTAAGTAAAAATAAGCTTCGGCGTTATCAAAAGCAGGATTTTTTGTTTTGTCAAAAGATTCTAATTCATCTGCTATAATAGGCGGAACCCAATACGGATTGTCTTTATACAGAGAAAACGGAAATTTGACATAGTCGGTTAATTCCTTTTTGGTTTTGGCTTCTTTAATTGTAATCATTAAGATTCAGTATGTAAATTGTCTCTTTATTTAGAGAAGTTGATTATTAAAATTTATTCGTATTTCGATTTACGTTTTCTTTCTTTGGCCTGATAATCGATTTCTCTTTGTTCCATCTGATTATCCTTATTTTTTTTGGCTTTTTCTTTTCCTTTAAATTCCATTTGCTTTTCTTTATAACTTCCGTCATAACGCCAGGAAACTCCAACTCCACCATACAATACAGAAGGCGTATTCTTGAAATTAGTACTTACAGAAGCATCCACCTGAAGATTAGAGTTGATTAAATAAGCCGCTCCTCCACGAACAATTGCATCACTGTAGAAATCGCTTTTGTAACCCTGATTTTCAACAAATCCGGACCATTTATCATTAAATCCGTGAGTTAATGTCAATACGTAACCATAACTAGGATAATCTGTTGTAATGTAATCGGCAATAATGTTGGTTACAAAAACCCATTTTCCGCCGCCAAATAAATTTTGGGTAATCAAAGCCACTTTTGGCGATATAGCAGATTGTGGTGAAAAGTAATACGGATTGTCAGCACCAGTAAAATTAGCTCCGGCAAAAATAGAAACTGCAGGAATTAATTCATGCCAGTTAAAACTATGATTGGCTTTATAACTATAAATATTAGCTTCTTTTTTGTAGTTTTTATAAGGATCGTAAACTAAATATTTTGCTCCTAAAACGGTTTGTCTAAAATTATTCTTTTTGTAGCTGGTGTAGGGAGTATCAAAATTTTCCATTTGATATTGTATGTCCAGAATCAATTCTAGTTTTTCCAGAAAAGCACCATAACGCAGGGTTAAATCTGTACCAAAACCACTTGCATCATAATCTAATAAATCATGTTTTTCTTTGATGCCGTAAATACCAAGTTCTGCCTGAATTACAGATTTTCCAACTGCATAAGCAGACATTGTTTCACCAGGACGATTAGAGTTAATAACATCAGTATACTGCGCGAAAAATAGTTGGGGAACTAAACAAAGAGCTGCAATAAATAAGTTTTTATTTTTTAACATAAACGTTTTTTTTGATTAAAAAGTAATAACGCATTTCAAATGTACTATATTTTATTATTTATTTAAGATTGATATTTTAATTTTAAACAATGGATTTATTAATTTTGGAAAAAAATTATATGATCATGCAAGAAGCATCTTTTACAAATTTGTTTAAAACGATAATGTGGATTATTGCGTTTTATTATATTTTTAAATTTTTAGCTAAAATATTTTTACCGGTATTGGTAAAGAAAGCAGTTGAAAAAGCAGGAGAGAATTTTCAGAGACAACAACAATATAGTCAGGATACTACATGGCAAAAAACACGTTCGAATAATGATGAAATTATTATCGATACGGCCAATGCAAAAAAGCCACGCGAAACCAAAAAGGTGGGCGATTATGTTGATTACGAAGAAATAGATTAAGTTTGTGTCCTAGAGTTATAGGATTCATCATTTAACCCAAACCAGTTTCAATTGAAAATAGTAAATAAGTTCTATCCGCATGCCCTTGTTATATTGGGCTTTATTATCGTTTCTTTAATTTATTTTTACCCCGTTTTACAGGGAAAACAAATCTTCCAATCGGATATTGCCCAATATACCGGAATGGCGAAGGAACAAAATGATTTTAGAGCTACAGAGCATTCTGAGCCTTATTGGACAAATTCAGCATTTGGTGGTATGCCAACCTATCAATTGGGGGCAAATTACCCAAACGATTTTATTGGACATTTAGATGATGTGTTACGTTTTTTACCACGTCCTGCAGATTACTTATTTTTATATTTCTTAGGTTTTTACGGCTTATTATTAGTCTTAAAAACCGATCCTCTAAAAGCTTTTATTGGAGCCATTGCCTTTGGTTTTTCTACCTATTTAATTATAATTCTTGGAGTAGGACATAATGCAAAAGCACATGCAATTGCTTATATGCCACTTGTTATTGCCGGATTTATACTGGTTTTTCAGAAAAAATATATTTGGGGAGGATTACTCACCATGTTTGCGGTTGCATTAGAAATTAATGCGAACCACTTTCAAATGACCTATTATTTATTGATTTTCTTATTGATATTATCAGGTTATTTTGCTTTTAATTTTATAAAAGAAAAAGAATATAAACCGCTCTTAACTGCTATTGGCGTTTTGGCTGTAGCGGGAATTTTTGCCATTGGTGCCAATTCTACCAATTTAATGGCAACAAGCGAATATGCTAAATTTAGTACTCGTAGTAACAGCGAATTGACTTTTAATCCTGACGGATCTAAAAAGACAAATGAAAATGCTTTAAGCCGCGAATATATTACAGAATACAGTTACGGAATTCCGGAAAGTTTTAACCTGATTGCGCCAAGATTATTTGGAGGTTCTAATCATGAAAATGTAGGTACAGACAGCCGTATGTATTCGTTTATGATCGAGCAAGGTGTGCCTTCAGAGCAGGCTCAGGATTTTGTGTCCGGAATGCCGACATATTGGGGAGATCAGCCTATTGTGGCAGCTCCGGCCTATATTGGTGTGGTTGTTTTCTTTTTAGGAGTTCTGGCATTATTTATTGATGATAGAAAAATAAAATACGTATTTCTTGCAGGAGCATTAGTTTCTTTAGTGCTTTCATGGGGTAAAAACTTCGCTTTACTGACCGACTTTTTTATTGATTACGTACCAATGTATGATAAATTTAGAGCTGTGTCATCGATTCAGGTTATTCTTGAATTGTGTTTTCCTGTTCTGGCTATCATGGGACTACAATCTTTCTTTAAAGCGAAAGATGAACCTAAATTACAGCAAAAAGCACTTGTACAAACGGGTGTTTTTGGTATGGGAATAATCATAATCTTAGTTTTTGCTAAAAGCATGTTTCATTTTACAGGAAGCAACGATAATTACTTCTTGCAAAGTTACGGGCCAGCTTTTGTTGATGCTTTAAAAGAAGACAGAATGACATTGTATTCTGCTGATTTATTGCGTTCAGGATTTTTTATCGTGTTGACTTTTGGAATCTTGTGGTTGTTCATTAAAAACAAATTGGCTCAAAATACTACCTTGATTATCGTTGGTCTTTTAATGATTTTCGATTTGTTCTTTGTAGATAAAAAATATGTTTCGGCTAAAGATTTTGTGAGTCCTGCGCAAATTGCAGCTCCGTTTCAGGAAACGCCATCTGATGCCCAAATCTTAAAAGATACAACGCATTACAGAGTTTTTGAAGTAAACGGAAACATGTCAAGTGCGCGTGCTTCTTATTTCCACCATTCGTTGGGAGGATATCATGCAGCAAAACCGAGAAGAATGCAGCAGTTATTCGATTACCAGATTGCAAAAAACAATATGGAAGTTCTGGATATGCTGAATGTAAAATACATCATCCAAACTGATAAAGAAGGAAAAGAATTCCCGACTATAAATCCAAATACAAACGGAAATGCCTGGTTTGTAAGTACTGTAAAATTGGTCAATAAGCCAGATGATGTCATGAAGGCTTTAGACAATATTGATACTAAAAAAGTAGCCGTTTTTAATGTTCGTGAACACGAAGGTAAATTTAGAAGCGCTCGTTTAAAGAAGGAGTGGGATACAACCGGAACAATTAAAGTAGTACAATACAAACCAAATTATATTAAATACAAATCAGATAATAAGAAAGATGGTTTAGCTGTTTTTTCTGAGATTTATTATAAAAATGGCTGGAATGCATATATCGATGGTGAATTAACAACTCATTTCCCTGTTGATTATGTTTTAAGAGCTATGGAAATTCCTGGTGGAAATCATACTATCGAGTTTAAATTTGAGCCTCAGGTTGTTAAAACCGGAAGTATAATTACTTTGATCAGTTCAATTGGAATGTTCTTATTGTTGATTGGTGGAATTTATTTGGAAAGAAAGAAGTCTGTTGCTAAAAAGTAAAATTTGATTTTCTTTCATATCTACGATTATGTATCATTTATTATCTTTGCTACGTATTTAAAAGACTGAACAATGAAAAAGAACGTGTTAAGTTTTGGTACTCCACAAGAGTTGGAAGCTAAGAGAATAGCTGAAATAAGATCACTTTCTTATTTAGAAAGATTAGAAAGATTAATGGTTCTAATTGAAGTTTCTTATACGCTTAAAATAGCTAAAGTAATCCAATCTAAAAAACGATGAATGAGCAAATAATTGCTATTTGGAATAGTTTTTTTGAAAACAAAGTTAAATACATAACTATTGGTGGATTTGCTGTAAATATTTATGGCTATAATAGAAGTACCGGTGATATTGATATTTATTTAGAGGATACAATTGAAAATAGGATTAATTTAAGAAAAGCTTTAAAGTCAATTAATTTAGGAGATTTTGAAACTATAGAAACAATGCAGTTTATTCCGGGTTGGACAGATTTTAGTTTAAGCTACGGTTTGAGATTAGATGTAATGACTGCTGTAAAAGGTCTGGAAGATAAATCTTTTTCATCATTGCTAGAAGATGCTACAATCGTAATGATAGGTGAAACTCCAGTTTATTTTATTGATTACGATAATTTAATAATTGCTAAAAAAGCATCAAACAGACCGAAGGATATTTTAGATATCGAAGAACTTAGAAAAGCAAATAATAATTCAGAATAACATTCTTAATCTGCATAAACTGATATTTTCAGAAATTAAATAAAATTGGAACAAAAAAAACTTTTAATCATTACTTATTATTTTCCTCCTGCCGGAGGACCTGGTGTACAACGCTGGTTAAAATTTGTAAAGTATTTACCTGAATTTGGCGTTCAGCCTATTGTTTACGTTCCTGAAAATCCAACTTACCCTATCATTGATGAAGGTTTAGTTGATCAGATATCTGATAAGGCAATTATTCTGAAAAATAAAATTTGGGAGCCTTATCAATTGGCTTCTGTTTTTTCGAAAAATAAAACCAAGAAAATTAGTTCCGGAATTTTTCCTCATAAGAAAAAACAAACTTTCTTAGATAAAACCTTTCTTTGGATTCGTGGAAATCTATTTATTCCCGATGCCCGTGTTTTTTGGGTAAAACCCTCTGTGGCTTATCTTGAGAAATACATTAAAGAAAATAATATTGATACCATTGTAACTTCCGGGCCACCGCATAGTTTGCATTTAATAGGTTTAGAATTAAAGGAAAAATTAAATGTAAAATGGTTTGCAGATTTTCGTGATCCGTGGACAACAATTGGGTATCATAAAGCTTTACGTTTATCAGGTTATGCTGCTAAAAAGCACAAAACTCTTGAACATAAAGTATTAAATACAGCTGATACCATTATCGTAACCAGTAAAACGACTAAAACCGAATTTCAGGCGATTACCAATAAGCCAATTTCGGTAATTACGAATGGTTATGATATCGAAAATGTAGAAAAGCAAACTCTCGATACTAAATTTACTTTAGCGCATATCGGCTCATTTTTGTCTGATAGAAATCCGAAGTTTTTATGGGAATGTCTTGTAGAATTACTTCAGGAGATTCCGGATTTTAAATCGCATTTAGAAATTAAATTGATAGGAGCAGTAAGTCAGGAAGTTTTAGACGCTATTGCAGCTTTTAATCTAAATGATTATTTGAATCTTTTAGGATATGTATCGCATCGCGAAGCCATTGCACATCAAAAAAAATCCCAGGTTTTGCTTTTAATCGAGATTAATTCTGAAGATACTAAAAGCATTATTCCGGGTAAATTGTTCGAATACATAGTCTCAAATCGCCCCATAATCGCCATTGGACCAAACGGATCAGATTTCGCGGATATCATCAAAGAAACTAATACAGGAGTATTTTTTGATTATTCTGAAAAAGCGAAGTTAAAAAGTGTAATTTTGGACTTTTATAATCAATTTTTGGAAGGGAAATTACAATCTCATGGTGTTGGTTTACAACAATATTCAAGAAAAAGCCTTACTAAACAATTGGCACAATTGATTAGCGAATAAAAAGCAATAATAATTAAACAATCTATAGAGAGTAGAAAATCAGAAATCTAAACTCTACAATCTAAAATTTGCAATCAAAACATGGGTATTGTTTTAAACCAGTCTTTCAAAAATACTATTATCACTTATATTGGTTTCGCTATTGGAGCCATTAACACACTTTATTTATACCCTGTTTACTTAGGTGCAACTTATTATGGTTTAACTAATTATGTGACATCTTGTGCAAATGTAATTATGCCATTGTTTGCGATTGGAATGCAAAATACTTTGGTTAAATTTTATTCACAATATCAAACTGACGAAGAAAAATCACGTTTTTTATCCTTCACTGTTTTGTTTCCTCTGTTATTGATAATTCCGCTTTTATTAATTGGACTTGTTTTCTATGATGATATTTTGTTCTTTTTGTCAAAAAAGAATGCCATTGTTAAAAGTTATATTTGGTTAATACCATTTATAGGATTGTGTATGGCGTATTTTGAAATTTTTTATGCTTGGCTGCGAGTAAATATGCATTCCGTTTTTGGAAACTTTGTTAAGGAAGTAGGTTTAAGATTGTTTTCATTATTTTTATTAATAGGTGTTTATTACGATTGGCTTAGTGTAGAAGGTTTTGTATATGCCACAGCAATTTTATATTTCTTAGCATTCTTAATAACTATGTTATATGCATTTAGTATTCAGAAACCTATTTTTCAGTTTACAATACCAACAAATACAAAAGATATATTAGTATATACTTTTTATATTATTTTATCAGGAAGTGTTGCCAATTTACTTTTAGACGGTGATAAAATGATATTGAATCAATATATGCAGATTGAAAATATTGCCTTCTATTCTGTGGCTACTTATATTGCTTTGGTAATTTCAGTTCCAAGTCGTGCCATGCACCAAATTGTATATCCAATTACGGCAAAATTAATGCACGAGAACAAACACGATGAGTTAAATCAGCTTTACAAAAAGACCTCAATAAATCTACAGATGGTGGGTGGTTTTGTAATGCTTTGCATATTTGTAAATATTAATCAGTTATACGAATTGGTTCCTAAAGAATATAGCGGAGGAATAGCCGTTGTATTTATGATAGGATTATCGAAGTATTTTGATTTGATTTTAGGGAATAACAATGCTATTATTTTTAATACTAAATATTACCGAATGGTATTGTATTTAGGATTAATGCTTGTTGTTTTAACAGTAGTTTTGAACATGATTTTTATTCCGATTTTCGGAATCTTTGGTTCTGCTTTTGCGACTTTATTGTCTATTACTTTATACAGTTTAGCAAAGCTTCTTTTTGTGGTAAAAAAACTTCATTTATATCCGTTTACCAAACAAACGGTATACTCGATTTTGCTTACATTCGCTTTGTTTTTACTCTTTTATTTCTGGGAATTTCCTTTTTTCCAATTGATTAGTATCGCGCTAAAATCGTTTTTAGTAACGATTTTATATGTTTACTTAAATTACAAGTTTAATATCTCTCCTGATATTAATAAAGTAATCGATATGCTTTTGCGAAAAATAGGAATTAAAATTTAGTACGATTTTATTGAGAAAAGAGAAAGTAATTTAAATTCGAATCTATTTTGTCTCTATATTTGTTAGAAGGATAACCACTTATTGCTAACGAAATATGAAAAAGAAATTAATTTGTTTTTTAGCATTCTTTATTGTTTTGTTTTTTTCATTGGCTTTTGGTCAAAAAGATAGTCTGCAAACCTCAAAAACTACCGCAACTGAATTAAAACCAAAAGGTTATCCTGTAAGTCCATTTAAGGATACGCTTTTTTATGTTTATAATAAAGTGGGTTCTTTTTCTGCCGAAAACAGGGCAAATGCCATTACCGAAAAAATTAGAAAACTATACGAAGATTCTTTTTTTGAGAAAGATTCTATTTTGGTTGTTCCTTCGGATATTTCTCAGGATATCATATATAAGAATGATTTCATTATTATGTCAATCCTTGATGTTGATGCAAAAGCCGAAAATCAAACTGCCAGTTTTATTGCCAAACGAAATTTGAACGCAATAAAAAAAGCAGTCATTTATCAAAACGAAAATTATTCAATGCTTCCTAAAAGGCTTGCCTATACTGCATTACTGATCCTTATTATTGGAATCGTTTTGTATTTTGTGGGCAAAATTTTCAATAGGATACGCTTACACATTCTTAAAAACAGCGATAAATACTTTAAAGGTTTTAGTTATAATAACATCACAATACTTTCGCCTCAAAAGCAACAAGGATTGCTTATGCGATTGTATAGCTTTATAAAAGGTTTTACGTTGGTTTTGATTGTTTACTTTTCATTGCCATTATTATTTAGCATTTTCCCTGCCACAGAAGCCTATACCACAACCTTATTACGTTGGATACTTACGCCTGCAAAATTGGCTGTAATGGGATTTGTTCATTTTCTGCCAAGCTTTGTGACAATCGTAGTAATTGTTTTTATTTTTAAATATACCATAAAAGTAATCCGCTTCTTTTTTGATGAGATAAAAAAAGAGAATATCAAAATTGATGGCTTTTACAGCGATTGGGCAATGCCTACATTTAATATAATTCGGTTTTTGTTGTTGGCATTTATGGTAGTAATAATATTCCCGTATTTGCCGGGATCGGATTCTCCAATTTTCAAGGGAGTTTCAGTTTTTGTAGGGATTTTATTTTCATTAGGTTCTTCGAATGCCATAGCGAATATGGTAGCAGGATTGGTTATTACTTATATGCGTCCGTTTAAGATTGGCGATTTTATAAAAATTGGCGATGTAAGCGGAGAAGTAATCGAAAAAACAGCTTTGGTAACCCGAATAAGAACGCCAAAATTTGAAGATATTACGATACCTAATTCGACTGTTTTATCGAGTACTTCAACAAATTATTCTTCAAATACAAAACACGTTAATAATGGTTTGTTAATTCATACCACTGTTTCAATTGGTTATGATGTACCCTGGAAAGACATTCATAAAGCATTGATTGAAGCAGCGCTAAAAACTGAACTGATAGAACAGACTCCATCGCCATTTGTTCTGCAAACAAGCTTAGATGACTTTTATGTTTCGTACCAAATTAATGTGTATACGAAACACCCTACAAAACAACCGGTAATTTATTCTTCCTTGCATCAAAACATTCAGGATTCATTTAATGCAGCGGGAATCGAAATCATGTCACCACATTATAGTGCGTTACGCGACGGAAATAATACGACTATTCCTGAAAATTATTTAAAAGATGATTATGATGCGCCTTCCTTTAATGTTAAAAATAAAAGCTAATAAGTTGAAAATGTGTTATTAATCTTAAAAATTTAACAGTGATTTGTTTTGAAGTTAATTTTATAAAAATTAACTTTAGCTGAGAATTTAGCCACACTTTACTGAAGAGGATAAAAAAGATCTCATTTAAGGCAATAAAAGTGTGTGTTATTATGTTTATTAGGTTGGATTACCCCGCTCAATAAATGTTAAAGCGGGAAATAATTTTTGCAGTATTTGGATTAATTTTTTTACGTAATGATTATGAAGAACAATGGACTTAGTCAGGAGCAGAGCTTACAGGTGTTTTCTAATATGATATCAAACAAAGTTCATAACGGATTTACATTAGAAGAGAGAAATGATGAATTCCTTTTTGCAGTCCTTTCCAAAGGCGGAAAAGTGGTAAATCATGGTTTAAATTTCATTATTTTTTGTCTAACCTTAGGATTGTGGTCATTTGCATGGCTTTATCTCACAATTGAGGCATCAAAACAAAAAAAAGTATTAGTTGCCATCGACGAAGATGGTTTCCCCTTTGAAGAACGATGTTTAGTCGCTTAACAAATTTAAATCGCAAAATTTAAAAATTCCAAATTCCAAATGATTAACTCATTGGAATTTGGAATTTTTTATTTTATTGTCAGGCTGAGCGAAGTCAAAGTATTAAGTTCTCTAAAATAAAAAGTAAAAAACCTTTGTCCCTTTGCACCTCAGTACCTCAGCACCTTTCCTCTATAATTTATCTTTTAAATAAATCCCCGTAACAGATTTCTTTTCTTTTACAATGTCTTCTGGTGTTCCTGCGGCTAATAGATATCCACCGTTTTCTCCTCCTTCAGGACCTAAATCAATAATCCAGTCAGCACATTTTATAAGATCCAGATTATGTTCGATTACAATGATCGAATGTCCTTTTTCTATTAATGCATCAAAAGAAGCTAATAATTTTTTGATATCATGAAAATGCAAACCGGTTGTAGGTTCATCAAAAACAAACAATGCTTTATCTTTTGTTGCTCCTTTTACTAAAAACGAAGCGAGTTTAATACGTTGCGCTTCACCACCGGAAAGAGTAGAAGAAGACTGCCCCAATTGTACATATCCTAAACCAACATCTTGTAGCGGTTGAAGCTTTTGAGTAATCTTAACTTGTTTGTTTTTATCGAAAAAAGCAATGGCATCATCAATAGTCATGGTTAGAATATCGTTGATGTTTTTATTATCGAAAGCAATTTCTAAAATTTCCTTTTTAAAACGTTTTCCTCCGCAAGTTTCGCAAGGCAAAGAAACATCAGCCATAAAGACCATTTCGACGTTTATAGAACCTTCTCCTTTACAGGTTTCGCATCGGCCGCCATCGACATTAAAAGAAAAATGTTTGGCCTGATAACCTCTTATTTTGGATAATTTCTCTTTAGCATATAAATCACGAATATCATCATATGCTTTAATATACGTTACAGGATTTGACCTTGAACTTCTACCAATCGGATTTTGATCGACATATTCGATATGTTTGATCTGAGAAAAAGAACCTTTTATTTCGCTAAACTGACCCGCTTTTTCAGCAGCATTTTCCAGTTTTTTCTGCATTGCCGGAAACAAGATCTTTTTGATCAAAGTACTTTTTCCACTTCCTGAAACTCCTGTAACGACAGTTAGAACATCTAAAGGAAAAGTAACATCGATATTTTTTAAGTTGTTTTCTCTGGCGCCAATAATATCAATATGATTTTTAAATTTTCGTCTCTTTTTAGGAACCGAAATTTCTAAATCACCATTTAAATATTTTGCTGTTAATGAATCTGATTGCAGAATTTCATCATAAGTTCCCTGAGCCACAAGATGACCACCAAAAGTTCCTGCTTCAGGACCAATATCGATAATCATATCAGCAGCTTTCATGATATCTTCATCGTGTTCTACAACAATAACCGTATTGCCTAAATCACGTAGGGACAATAAAACTTTAATTAAGCGCTCAGAATCTTTTGGGTGTAAACCAATACTTGGCTCATCAAGAATATACATCGAACCCACCAAACTACTTCCTAACGAAGTGGCCAGGTTAATACGTTGCGATTCTCCACCGGAAAGCGTTGCAGAGTTTCTGTTTAAGGTAAGATAATCTAAACCAACTTCTGTTAGAAACGATAAACGATTATTGATTTCGACCATTAAACGTTTTGCGATTTGCTTTTCGTAAACATTTAGATCAATATTTTTGAAAAAAGTAACCAAATGTTTAATTGGTAAATCGACTAAATCGGAAACTGTTTTGCCGTTAATTTTTACGTAAGAAGCTTCTTCGCGTAAACGTTTTCCGCGACACGCATGACATTTTGTTTTTCCGCGGTAACGCGATAACATCACACGGTTTTGAATTTTATAATTTTTTTCTTCAAGTTCTTTAAAGAAACCGTTCAACCCCTGAAAATACTGATTTCCTTTCCATATTAAATCCTTTTGATCTTCGCTTAATTCAAAGAAAGGTTTATGAATAGGGAAATCAAATTTATAAGCGTGTTTTACCAATTCGTCTTTATACCAGCCCATACTATCTCCTCTCCACGGATAAATAGCATTCTCAAAAACAGATAAAGAGGTATTTGGTACCACTAAATCAGCATCAATACCAATAATATTTCCGTAGCCTTCGCAAACCGGACAAGCTCCGTAAGGATTATTAAAACTGAATAAGTGAACGTTGGGTTCTAAAAACGTAATTCCGTCTAATTCAAAATTATTCGAATAGGTAAATCTTTTGTCTGAACCTACTTCCTGAAGATAACAAATTCCTTTTCCTTCAAAAAAAGCTGTTTGTACTGCATCGGCCAGACGGTTATAAAACTCTTCTTCATCCTTGACAACAATCCTGTCAATGATTAGTAAGATATCTTTATTGTCTAATTTATGAACTTCTGTAGGCGTAAATTCGTCTAAACGAACCATTTCGTTATCTACCAGAATACGTGCAAAACCTTGTTGCAACAATACTTTTAGTTTGTCTTCAAGTTTTCTTCCTTCTTCAAGATGAATAGGAGCAAGAAGTATCCATTTGCTGTCAAGTTCCATACCTTTTACATCTGTAACAACATCCGTAACAGTATTTTTTTTGACTTCAAGTCCGGAAATAGGTGAATAAGTACGACCAATCCTTGCGAATAAAAGTTTTACGTAATCGTAGATTTCGGTAGAAGTTCCTACAGTCGAACGCGCGTTCGTTGTATTTACTTTTTGCTCAATAGCAATTGCCGGAGCAATACCTTTTATATATTCTACTTTTGGTTTGTCTAATCTGCCAAGAAACTGACGTGCGTAGGATGATAAACTCTCTACATAACGGCGTTGTCCTTCGGCATACAAAGTGTCAAAAGCTAAACTTGATTTACCTGATCCTGAAAGACCTGTGATTACAACCAGTTTATTTCTGGGAATAGCAACATCTACATTTTTTAAATTATGTACTTGTGCTCCTTTAATTATAATATTATGTTTTGGGTCGAGTGTAGAAAGATCAATCTGC
The DNA here is from genome assembly GCF_902804475.1 of Flavobacterium bizetiae. Classification (GTDB taxonomy): domain Bacteria; phylum Bacteroidota; class Bacteroidia; order Flavobacteriales; family Flavobacteriaceae; genus Flavobacterium; species Flavobacterium bizetiae. The sequence continues at coordinate 13,598 of NZ_CADCSU010000139.1, read as the reverse complement.
ATACAAAAAGTCAATTTTTACAAAAGTAATCAATTTTGAATTGAGTTTTGTTAATGCCATTGTTCCAAATTCTAACATAATTACCATGTTTCGTAGTCTTTAGTTTCCATAAGGCTGAAATCATAAGCTACATTTAATTCTATAGTAGAGAAGAATAGATAATGGTTTCGATCATTGGGGCGTAACATACTTTCACATTCTATATTCTGAGCTTTACGGGTGAATTAATTGAGGTGTACTAAATCGTTTTTTATTTTATTAAAAATTTGTGATTTCAATATAAAATGAGCTATTTTAGGACTGTTTTTGTAATAAATTAATATCACGGCTAAAATTGAAGACTAAAATATCTATCCTGTTTTTTTTGATGAGTTTTATCCTGTTTTCGCAGGAGTTTCCACCAATTATTAAATATTCCTCTTCTGTATATGGGGCCGGAAATCAAAGTTGGATGATTTCTCAGGACGATCAGAACTATTTGTATTTTGCCAACAATGATGGCCTTTTAGAATACAACGGTACAAACTGGCAATTATATCCTACGCCAAATGAAACCATAATGCGATCTGTAAAAGTTATTGGAAATAAAATTTACACAGGCTGCTACATGAATTTTGGTTATTGGACGAGGCAAAAAAACGGTAAATTAAAGTATACTTCGCTCAGCGATACGATCAAAAATAAAATTTTAGACGACGAACAATTCTGGAATATTCTTAAATACGATCAGTGGATTTTATTTCAATCCCTGAACCGAATTTATATTTATGATACCAAAACAGGGAAATTTAAAATCATTGCACCCAAAAATGGTGTTGTTAAATCATTCGCAAATAAAAATGCCATTTATTTTCAAACCTTAAACGAAGGACTTTTTGAAATAGAAAGCGGTGTTGCCAAATTAGTTTCAGATCATCCAATCCTTAAAAAATTCACGATGGTCAATATATTTACCACAGAAGAAGGCTTGCTGATTCAGACACAATTAGACGGTATTTATAAATTATCAGGAAGTAATCTAGCGCGTCTTACAACAGATGTTGATGCTGAACTAAAATCGAGTTTTGTCTATAGTAGTCAGCTTCTCGAGGACGGAAGTTTTGCTTTGGGAACTGTTTCAAACGGAATTTTTATTTTATCAGATACAGGAAAACTAAAATATCATATTTCGCAAAGCAAGGGGCTGAGCAATAATACCGCATTGTCTCTTTTTGAGGATAAGGATCGTAATTTGTGGGCGGGGCTGGATAACGGAATCAATTGCATCAATATTAATTCGCCCGTACATAGTTTTACAGATGATACCGGAGTTCTGGGAACCGTATATGCATCGGCCAGTTATAATGGTATGTTGTATGTAGGAACCAATCAGGGATTGTTTTGCAAAAGTATTCAAAGCAATGCTGAGTTCAAATTCATAAACGGAACAAAAGGACAAGTCTGGTCGCTTTTTGTATATGATAACACACTTTTTTGCGGACATGATTCAGGAACTTTTATTATTACAAATGATTCGGCGCGAAGTATATTTTCTGGTTCAGGAACCTGGAAATTTGAATCTGTTCCCAATAATAAGAACAAACTGCTTCAGGGGAATTACTACGGAATTTCGGTTTTAGAAAAAGTAAACAATCAATGGGTTTTTAAAAATAAAATAAAGGGATTTGATTATTCGTCGCGTTATTTTGAAATCACCAATAATTTTGATGTTTATGTAAGTCATGAATACAAAGGAATTTTTAGATTAAAAGTAGATCAGACCTTATCCAGAACAAGTGGATTTTATACTTATAAATCTCCTAAAAAAGGTAAAAATGCAAGTTTAGTTAAATTTAATAATGCGATTTATTATGCGTACAAAGACGGAATTTTCAAATTAAACCAAAACACTAAACAATTCGAAAAAGATAATTTACTTAGTTCTATTTTTGAAAAAGATGAATATACATCAGGAAAATTAATCGTAGACAATTCGAACAAAATCTGGTTGTTTTCTAAAAACTACATTCATTATTTTTCGGCCAGTAAATTAAGTAATCAATTAAAACAGAATGTAATTCCTATTCCGTCTTCGTTGACCAACTCGATGCTGGGTTTTGAGAATATTACGCAAATTTCAAAATCGACTTATTTAATAGGTACTACAGATGGTTATTATACCTTGAATATCGAGGATTTAAGTTTTAAAAATTATACCGTTTTTATTACTGATATTACAATCAATAAGCAAAATGAAAACCTGAAGAATGTCGCGATTCAGGACGAAGGAGAATTTAAATCAAACGAAAATAACATCACTTTAAATTACACCGTTCCGGAATACAACAAATACATCAACTCAGAATATCAGTATTTATTAGAAGGTTTTCAGAACGATTGGAGCGAATGGAGCACAAAAGCTACAGTAAATTTCAAAAATTTAGCTCCGGGAAAATATACTTTTAAAGTAAGGGTAAAATATGCCAATACAATTTTACAAAATACTGCGACCTATACATTTGTAGTTTTAAAACCATGGTATTTGACCAATTTGGCGTGGTTTATTTATTTTCTTTTAATGATGGTTCTGGCGTATTTCGTAAACAAAGCCTATCGCAATTATTATCATAAACAAAAAGAAAAGCTGATAGAAGAAAATAATCTTTTACTGGAGATTAAAGAACTCGAAAATGAACAGCAATTAATGAAACTCAGAAACGAGCAGCTCTCTCAGGACGTTGATAATAAAAATAGAGAACTGGCGGTTTCGACCATGAGCTTGAACAGTAAAAATGAATTGCTGGCATTTATAAAAGAAGATTTAAAAAAGACGAGTCAAAACGATAGCACTAATATCAAATCGGTTATAAGTACGATAAACAAAAACATTACCGAGGAAGATTCCTGGAATGTATTTAAAGAAGCGTTTGATAATGCCGATAAAGATTTTCTAAAAAGGATCAAGCAGCTTCACCCTTTACTTACGCCAAACGATTTACGTCTTTGTGCCTATTTGCGATTGAACCTTTCATCAAAAGAAATCGCTCCATTATTTAATATCTCTGTTCGCAGCGTAGAAATAAAAAGGTATCGTTTGCGTAAAAAAATGGATTTGCAACACGAAAACGGTTTAGTCGAATATATTTTGGCTGTATAGTAAATTAAAAAAAGCTTCTAAAAAACTATACATTACCTCAACATTAACGGTTTGTTGTGATTTTGCAGCATTTATGTTAAAGAAATTAACATTCGTAAATTATAGTTAAATAAGGGTGTATTTTGAGATATCTTGAATTAAGCTATGATTTTTTTATGATGTATGTTTTTTGTTGAGGTTAAAATTATCGTTTTCCTAAACGGATAAGATAAATTTATCTTTCAATAAAAACTAACTAATTATGAAATCTAGATTATTACTAACCGTACTAATACTGTTTACATCTTATGCGTTCTCGCAGTCTTTAGATGTAAGCGGTACAGTATTAGATGGCTCGGGTTTATCTCTGCCGGGCGTAAATGTAAAAGTTAAAAGTTCATCACAAAGTACAACCACAGACTTTGATGGATCTTTTAAATTATTAGGAGTTCCAAAAGGAACTATAATTGTTTTCAGTTATATAGGTTTTAAAACGCAGGAAGTTGCGGTTTCAGGAACCAAAATAACAGTTAAAATGACTGACGATGCCAGATCTCTTGATGAGGTTGTAGTATTAGGATACAGCAGCAGGAAGAAAAGAGATGTTACCGGAGCAGTTACAGTGGTATCCAGCAAAACGATCGAGGATCTTCATCCTCTTAAAGTAGAACAAGCCCTGCAAGGTACTGTTGCCGGTGTGAGTGTTACAGCGCAATCAGGTGCTCCCGGAGCACCAATGAATATCAATATTAGAGGTATTGCTACAAACGGAAATAATGCAGCAACTGTATTTATAGATGGTTATCAGGGAGATTTAAGTATTTTAAATCCTAGTGATATCGAATCGATAACAGTACTTAAAGATGCGCAGGCAGCTGTTTATGGAGTATTAGGAGCCAACGGAATTGTGTTGGTAACAACAAAAACGGGTAGAAAGAATTCTAAAACCAAGGTTTCTTTTAATTCTTCTTTTGGTACGCAGGAAACATCAAGAAAAATGTCGATGCTTAATGCTACAGAATATGCATTATTATTAAACGAAAGTTATGCTAATGGAGGACAAGCATTGCCTTATCCGAATGTTTCCGGCTTAGGAAAAGGAACTAATTGGCAAGACGAAATTTTTAATCCGGCTCCGGTTATTAATAATGATATTTCAATTTCTGGAGGTTCAGATAAAATTACATATTTATTTAGCGGATCAGATTTAAGCCAACAAGGTATTATTGGTGGATCAAAATCTGACTTTAAAAGAAATACAGCAAGACTATCTTTAGGGGCTGATTTATCGAGCAAGATCAAACTACAAACCAATTTTATTTATACTTATCTGGACAGGGATTCATTAAATGAAAACGGATTAGGTTCGGTACTTTTTAATGCAATCAATACACCATCAACTTTACCGGTGCGCGATAAAAACGGAAATTATTCATTAGTTCCTAGTACACCAGGATATGGGGTAGAAATCATCAATCCTTTGGCACAAATAGATAATACTTATAATGACTATAAATTAAGAAAACTAAACGGAAGTGTTAGCCTTGTTTATGACATCACCAAAGAGTTTAAATTTACGTCTCGTATAGGTTTTAATACAGGAAATAGCATTAGCAGAAACTTTGCGAAACAAGTAAGTTACGGAGGAAAAGTGTTTGATGTTACCCGTAGCAGTGTTACTCAAAATACCGTAAACGATAATGATTATACGCTTGACCTTATTGCAGAATACAAAAAGACTCTTTTTGGAGATCATAATATCAAAGCAATCTTAGTATCAACAGTTTACAAAACCTGGGGTTCAGGACTTGGGGCAACTGGTTTTGATGTTCCTAATAATTCATGGAAATATGCTGATATCAACCTTGCAAAAGGAACAAGTCCGGCTGGTGGTCGCGATGTATCATCGTATAGTTATGATGAAAGAAGAGTTTCTTATGTTGGGATTCTGGAATATGATTATAAAGGGAAATATCTTTTAAATGCAATTTTTAGAAGAGATGCATCAACTAAGTTCGGACCAGAGAACAGAGTGGGATACTTTCCTTCATTTACTGCAGGATGGGTAGTTTCTGAAGAATCATTTTTAAAAGATAACAGCTTTTTAAATTTCTTAAAATTTAGAATAAGTTATGGAGTTTTAGGAAATGACCAAATACGACTTAATGGTTATACAGGATTATTAGACGGAGAAGCTACTTATGTATTTAATGGAGCTTTGGTAAACGGAACAGCAGTTGGAGGATTACCAAATCCTAAACTGCAATGGGAAGAAGCTAAAAAGTTTGACGTAGGTTTTGATTTTAGATTATTGAATAATAAGTTAGACTTTACAGCAGATTATTTTATAGATACACGCGATAAATTATTAATACCAAAAATTCCGGTATCTGGAATAACAGGAGTTTATGCTCCGGGAGCGTCTTCACCTACAATGAATGCAGGTTCAGTACGTAACAAAGGATTCGAATTTTCGGTTAATTATAAAGACAAAATATCAGATAATTTTAATTTTAATATCGGATATAATATCACTACAATCGACAACGAAGTTTTAGAAGTAGCCAATAGTACGGGTTATACAGAAGCGGGAGGTTTTGGTGTAGGGCAACCTCTTCTTCCTTCAAGAATGGAAAAAGGACAGCCTATAGGATATTTTTACGGATATAAAACAGACGGAATTTTTCAGAATCAGGCCGAAATTGCAGCACATCCATCACAGGCAGCTTTAGGATCAGCTACAGCTCCGGGAGATATTCGTTTTAAAGATATGAATGGTGATGGTATCATAGACAGTAAAGACAGAACCTATATTGGAGATCCGATTGCAAGCGTAATTATGGGATTAAATCTAACCCTTAACTACAAAAATCTTGATTTTCTTGCCTATGCTTATGCTTCTATAGGAAACGATATGGTTAGAAATTACGAGCGTACGCTTACAGATGTAAACAAATCTAATTACGTTTTAGGAAGATGGACTGGAGAAGGAACAAGTAATACAGTTCCCAGAGTTACAACGGGAGCTACCAATAACAACCTTTTTTCTGATTATTATGTAGAAGATGCTTCTTTTGTAAGAATTCAGAACGTACAATTAGGGTATACACTAAACAAAACATTCTCAGATAAAATTGGGATTTCAAAATTTCGCCTGTATGTAGGGGTAAACAATTTGTATACGTTTACCAAATACAAAGGTTTTGATCCGGCTGCTATAACAGGGCCAAGAAATGACGATAATGTTTCGCAATCGTCTGTAGGATCAGGAATCGACAATGGATTTTATCCAACTCCAAGGATTTATACAATGGGACTAAATCTAAATTTTTAAAAACCAAGAAAATGAAAAAGTATATTATAAATATAGGATTAGGAATCGTGCTTTTAGGAGCTTTGAGCGTTTCTTGTTCAGATAACTTTGTTGAGCGTGAGCCTGTATATTCAATAGATTCTGAAAATTATTTTAATTCAGAATCAGATTATAAGAATGCCTTAATTGGAGCGTATGATTTGCTGCAATCTACTTATATCAATGTTTTATTGGGCGAAATAGCCTCAGATAATACATTGGCCGGAGGAGAAAGTGCCAGTGATGTAATTGGTTTTCAGCAAGTAGATGAAATGACCCACACAGCTGTAAACAGTAATATAAAAGATGTCTGGAACTGGATGTTTGCTGGAGTAAACAGAGCAAGTTATATCCTGGAATTTAAAGATAAAACAGACTTTTCAGGTAAAAATCAAATATTGGCCGAAGCACATTTTTTAAGAGCATATTATCATTTTGAGTTAGTAAAATGGTTTGGAGGCATTCCGTTAAATGGAGATAAGAGGTTTAAATTAGGTGACGAGAAAAAGATTCCGCGTTCATCAGTTCCGGAAGTTTACGCTTCGATTGAAGCTGATTTGCTTTATGCCATCGATAATTTAAACCCGAATGCCCCTGAAGTAGGAAGAGCAACAAAAGGTGCAGCACAGGCCCTATTAGGGAAAGTGTATTTGTATCAGGATAAATTTGCAGATGCATCCAAAGTTTTAGACAAAGTAATCGAATCAGGAAAATATTCATTGGTAGCCGATTATAACACCATCTTTGAAAACGCAGGAGAAAACGGAAAAGAATCAGTATTCGAAGTACAATACAGTGATGCAGAAGGAGCAGGTTTTACTTGTTTACAATGTAGTGAAGGTAACGTAGCTGTTGGTTTTAACGGAATAAGAAATTATGTAGGGCCTGTGTTTGATTCAGGATACAGTTTTAATGTACCAACCGCAAAAATTGCCAATGCATTTGAAGTAGGTGATAAACGTAAAGACGTTGCTATTTTGGATATTGTTGCCTGGGCTGCTGCCAATAATGCTACTTATGGTACGGGATATAAACACACTGGGTATTTTAACAGAAAATATTTACCACGTCAGGGAGATTCTAATATTGGAGATCAAAATCTTACAAACCCTAATAACTACAGAGCAATTCGCTATGCAGATGTATTATTAATGGCTGCCGAAGCTTACAGCAGAGGAGGATTAGGCGATGGAAAAGCAAGAACCTATTTAAACGAAGTTAGAAGACGTGCATTTGGAGATTTAAATCATGATATCTCAGCTTCAGGACCGGCCTTAACGGATTTTATCTGGTCAGAAAGAAGGTTTGAATTTGTTGGAGAAGGAATTCGCTTTTTCGATTTAGTGCGTACAGGTAAAGCAGCACAGGAAATTGCTGGTTTCAAGGCAGGAAAAAATGAAATATTCCCAGTTCCTATTGAAGAGATTCAATTCGCAAACGGAAACTGGCAGCAAAATCCACAATATTAAAAAATAGTATTATGAAAAAATTACATTTTATTATAAGTCTGTTCGTTTTGGCAATCACAGTAAGTTGCTCTAATGACAGTGATGGCAGCGATGTTGATATCGATTCGATAGGAGCGCCAAAAAACATATCGGCACTCGCGACCATTACTCAGGATAATTCAGGTAAAGTAACCTTTTTACCTAAAGGAGAAGGGGTAACGCAATATCAAATTAATTTTGGTGACGGAAGTCCGGTATCGAGCTATCTTTCGGTAGGTGCATCTGTAGCGCATACCTATAAAGAAGGAGTTTATCAGGCCAAAATTATGGCAATGGGGATAAACGGAAAAGTAACCGAAGTAACACAGGAAGTTACAGTTTCATTTTTGGCTCCAAGTAATTTGCAGGTAACATTAGCACACGTAATTGGTGATAATTTATCAGTATCGGTAAGTGCTAAGGCAAGCTTCGAAACCTATTTTCAGGTTTACTTTGGAGAAGCCGCAAATGAAATTCCGGTAGACTTTATGGAAGGTGAAACGATTAAGCATACTTATGCTAATATCGGAACCTACGAAGTAAAAGTTGTCGCTTTAAGCGGAGGAAAAGCAACAACAGTACATACAGAATCTGTTACAATTTCGAACCCAATTTTATTACCGGTTGATTTTGAATCGGCTACCCTAAATTATGCCTTTACTACTTTTGGAGGTGTAGCAACAGTTGTGGCTAATAATCCTAGCGTAGACGCCAGCAATGTAAGTGCAAAAGTGGCTAAATTAACCAAACCGGCAGGTGCTGAGGTATGGGCAGGTTCATTCTTAGAATTAGGAGAACCAATTAATTTCTCTACATTGAAAAAAATCAAAATCAAAGCATGGTCGCCAAAAGCAGGAATTGTGGTGAAAATGAAATTAGAAAACTTAACCAATCCTGATATTAATGCCGAAGTAGATGTTACCAATACCGTAGCAAACAACTGGGAAGAACTGATATTTGATTTCTCAGCTGTTGATAATGCAAATAAATACCAAAGAGTAGTGCTTTTCTTTGACTTTGGTAATGCAGGAACCGGAGTAGATTATTACTATGACGATATTCAGTTAACCTCAGGAGCAGAATCTCTGGTATTACCATTAACATTCGAATCGGCTACATTAAATTATCCTTACGGAAATTTTGGTGGTGCTGCAGTAGCAGTAGTGGCTAATCCTGATAAATCCGGAATTAATACATCAGCAAAAGTAAGTGCATTAACGAAAAATAATGGTGCCGAAGTTTGGGCAGGTTCATCATTACCGCTTGAAACAGCGATTAATTTCTCAACATTTAAAAAATTAAAAATGAAAGTCTGGTCACCTCAGGCAGGAATTATAGTAAAATTTAAATTAGAGAATTTAAACGATGCCAGTATAAACAAAGAAATTGATGCTACTACAACAGTGGCAAACGGTTGGGAAGAACTCACCTTTGATTTTGATGGAATTGTAAATGCCAATAATTATCAGAGAGTTGTACTTTTCTTTGATTTTGGAAACAATGGCACAGGCAAAACCTACTATTTTGATGATATTAAACAATCCAACTAAAAATATAAGTAATCATGCGTAAAATAATTATAAATATCGTGTCCGTACTTACGATTCTGCTTATGGTGGGTTGTCAGGAAGACGATTTAAAATTCGGAAACTTACAAGCGCCAACAAATCTTGTAATTAAAGCCGAGGTTGTAGGTAAAAGCGATGCAGATCCAAACGGAGATGGCTCGGGCTTAGTAAAACTTGTTGCTACAGCAAATAATGTGATCTCATATAAATATGTATTTAGCGACGGAACATCAGCAAATGTACCATCGGGTAAAATGGAAAAAAGATTTACCAAACCGGGATTAAATACTTATACCGTAACTGTTATTGCAACAGGTACGGGAGGAATAGAAACCAATACCTCAATTGACGTTACCGTGCAAAGTGATTTTAGCGATCCTGAAGCCGTAGCATTCTTAACAGGCGGAACTTCTAAAAAATGGTATTGGTCAGCTTCAGAACCAGGACATCTTGGTGTTGGGCAAAACGATGGTGATGCAACCAAAAATTATTTCCCTAACTACTATTCAGCAGGACCTTTCGAAAAAGCAGCATCTCCGGCAAGTAGTTGTTTGTATGATAACGTATTAACATTCTCTCTGGATGGTGATGTAGTCAAATACCAATTAGATAATGGTGGCTCAACATTCTTTAATTCATCTTTTTCAAGCATAGCAGGCGGAAGCGGACCAGATGATGCATGTTTGGCATACGATGCAAGCGGAACAAAAATCGTGTCGCTAAGCCCTTCAGAATCGGTTGTAATGAACAACCCGGATCATTTAACACAAACCAGAGGAACGGCAATAAACTTCTCTGATGGTGGATTTATGGGCTACTATATTGGTCAAAGTACTTACGAAATCATCTCTATAACAGCCAACAGAATGGTGGTAAGAGCAGTAATGGGTGGTAATCCGGCATTGGCATGGTACCACATATTTACAACTACAAAACCTACTCAGGCACCACCGGCAGATTATACTAAGTTAGTTTGGTTTGATGAGTTTAATACAGACGGAGCGCCTGATGCTACAAAGTGGAATTACGATCTAGGCAGAGGAGACAGCGGTTGGGGAAATAATGAAGAACAAAACTACACCAACTCAGCAACAAACGTAATCGTTCAGGGCGGAAACCTAAAAATTACGGCTAAAAAAGAAGCTTCAGGAGGTGCTAATTATTCTTCAACCCGACTAAAAACCGACGGTAAATTTAAATTTACTTATGGTAAAGTTGAGATAAAAGCCAAACTTCCTACAGGTGTAGGAACCTGGCCGGCAATCTGGATGTTGGGATCGAATTACGCTACTAAACCATGGCCAGCCTGTGGAGAAATAGATATTATGGAGCATGTAGGTAAAAATCAAAATGTTATTTTGAGTACGCTGCATTATCCTGGGCATTCAGGAGGACAAGGTAATACAGGTTCTAAAACGATACCAAATGTTTCAACAGAATTTCACGTTTATAAAACAGTTTGGAGCCCTGCATCAGTAACAACTTTTGTAGATGATGTTCAGATCCATTCTGTTCCTAACGATGGCAGTTTGCCTTTCAACAGCGATTTTTTCTTAATTCTGAATGTTGCAATGGGAGGTAATCTGGGCGGTAATATTGATCCTGCTTTTACACAATCTTCTATGGAGGTTGATTACATAAGAGTATATCAATAGATTATAAATTAATTAGTAAGAATGAGGTGAGAAGGTCAGTTAAGGCTGACCTTCTTATTTTATTAATTTTAAAAGGACTTTATGAAAAAAGTAATTGTATTATTAATGATAACCAGTTTTAGTTTTGCACAACAAACAAAAAGAAAACTAGTTTGGGAAGAAAATTTTAATAAAAAAGAAGTCAATGAAACCTTTTGGAATTTCGAACTTGGCGACGGATGTCCTAATCTGTGCGGTTATGGAAATAACGAAAGACAAATTTATACCAAAACAAATCACGAATTCAAAGATGGAAATCTCGTTATAGAAGCCAGAAAAGAAGGCGATAAATATACCTCGACAAAAATCACCACAAAAGGCAAAAAAGAATTCAAATATGGCCGAATCGAAGCCAGAGCGAAACTACCCTTAGGACATGGTTTATGGCCGGCATTCTGGATGCTTGGCGCTAATATCGATGAGGTAAAATGGCCCAAAACAGGAGAAATCGACATTCTCGAATACATAGGCAGAGACCCTCACATGGTATACACGACTTTACATACGCAAGACAGTCACGGTAATACCATTAATACAAAAAGAACCCCTTTTCCTAATATCGAAGAAGGGTATCATGTGTATGCAATTGAATGGACAAAAGATAAAATCGATTTTTTTGTAGATCAAACATTAGTATACACCTTTAATCCTGAAGTAAAAAATGAAGATACATGGCCTTTTGATAAACCATTCTATATTATCCTAAATTTGGCCATAGGGGGAAATTTTGGAGGTCCTGAAGTAGATGATAATGTGCTTCCTCAAAAATTTTATATCGACTATGTTCGTGTTTATCAATAAAAAGCATTAGTTCGATAAAAGTGCTATATTAGTCAGATGTAAATAGGTTAATTATTTAGTATTGAGTTATTTATGTCTGATTTTTTATGTTAAAAAAAGTGTCGAATTTTATTTTTTTTGATCATTTCAGGCCTAAAATTAAGTTTGTTCTGCAAAAATTAACGATTTATTGTTAATTATTCTTCATTTTGTTTGCTTTTTAAAATTATAATTTGTTAAATTTGGTCAGAATATTAACATAACATCATAACCCAAAAGATACGCCTATTATATAAAACTACTTTTTAGAAAAATTACTCCAAATTTTAAAACAGAACTAAAAAAAAGTAGTATTATGGCTGATCTGCATATTCCAGACGCTCTATTAGTGAGAAATTATGTCGAAGGCAACGAAACTGCCCTGGCGACATTAATTAAAAGACACGAGTCTAAGATATATGGATTTATATATTCTAAGATAGCTGATAGAGATATTTCAAATGATATTTTTCAAGACACTTTTATTAAGGTAATTAAAACCTTAAAAAGTAATTCCTATAACGAAGAAGGTAAATTCTTGCCTTGGGTAATGCGTATATCTCACAATTTAATTGTAGATCACTTTCGTAAAACCAAAAAAATGCCAATGTACAGAGAAACCGAAGAGTTTTCTATTTTTTCTGTAATGTCTGATGATTCCTTGACAATCGAAAACAAAATGATCTTTGATCAGGTCGAAGTAGACTTAAAAAAGATCATAGAAGAACTTCCCGAAGATCAAAAAGAAGTTTTGGTTATGCGTATGTATCAGGACATGAGTTTTAAGGAAATATCTGAAATTACAGGAGTTAGCATCAATACTGCACTAGGCAGAATGCGTTATGCCCTAATGAATTTAAGAAAAATAATCGACAAACATCAAATTATTTTAACCAACTAATACTATTTTGAGTAATAGTCCGTTATACTATAATAAAACATTTTGATAGTATGGCGAAAATTTACTCTAAAAAGGCATTAGCTTCTAAAGATTTAAAACCTAAAAAAGAAGTAGTTTCTTTTTTATTAAATTATTCACAAGCTTTAACGATTGTGAAAATTGAAGATAAAAGTTTTGAAATTATAGCTAATTAAACAGCCCACTACATTTGTCGGATGTTTATTTCGAAAGAAAAACCAACTGGTCGTTTGGTTGAAAGCTCACTATTTGTATGCAAATACAGGTAGTGAGTTTTTTTTATGTTTTTTTTTATTTGAGATGCTAAAAGATACAATTTCAAAAATTGGCGATTAATAAAAAATACCCCCAATGATAAAACATAGCCAATGGTTTCAACTATTGGGACGTAATTAATATATTCATAACCCATCCATAATACGTTTCTCATCATCCGTTCCCCAAGGTTGAAACCTTGGGCTATGTTTGCAATATGATGATGTAGATAATTTTAAGATAATAAAAAAAAATCTCAATTAGAGAAAACATAACCAACGGTTTCAACCGTTGGGATGTAATCCATCCACAATCCATCCACAATCCATTTCCATCATATATAGCGTAATAATAACCTATTCTTTATTGAAGATATTACCTATTAATGA
>NZ_CADCSU010000138.1 GCF_902804475.1 Flavobacterium bizetiae | reverse complement strand
TTTACCTTATTTCCAATATCCACCATATTCTTCAGTCAATTTATTCGAAATATGAATTTGAATTTTTTTATTACTATCAAGTATTCCTTCAAAAGAATAAATAAAAGGAGCTTCAATTTTTAAAGTATCACCTCCAATTACTATTGAATCTTCTGCAATTTTATAAATTAAACTGTCATTACTTTCTTCAATTTCAACTTCATTAGCTTTATTTGTAACAATAAGTTCTTTCTTATCTTCCTTTTTATTAGACTGGCACGAAATAAATAATAAAATCAATAAAACAAAAAGATGTTTTTTCATGAATGAAATTTAAGTTCCTAATCATTAAAATTTATTTAAACCTCAGCCTCAACCGCATCCAACTCCACCTTCAAATTCTTGATGATAAACTCTTGTCTGTCCGGAGTATTTTTCCCCATATAGAAAGACAATAATTGCTCAATCGAAGTATTTTTATCCATCATAATTGGGTCAAGTCGAATCGTTTCTCCAATAAAGTTTTTGAACTCATCTGGCGAAATCTCTCCCAAACCTTTAAATCGGGTGATTTCCGGTTTTGGTTTCAATTTTTCGATGGCATCTTTTCTTTCTTCATCAGAATAACAATAGATGGTTTCTTTTTTATTTCGAACCCTGAAAAGCGGTGTTTGCAAAATGTATAAATGTCCCTCTTTGATTAATTCCGGGAAAAACTGAAGGAAAAAAGTAATCAATAACAAACGAATGTGCATACCATCGACATCGGCATCGGTTGCGATTACGATATTGTTGTAACGCAATTTTTCTAATCCGTCTTCGATATCTAAAGCCGCTTGCAGTAAATTGAATTCTTCGTTTTCGTACACAATTTTCTTTGTCATTCCGTATGAATTCAAAGGCTTACCACGTAAACTGAAAACTGCCTGAGTATTTACGTCGCGTGACTTTGTAATCGACCCGGAAGCCGAATCTCCCTCGGTAATAAAAAGCGTACTTTCTAAGTTTCTAGGATTTTTTGTATCAGGAAGATGCGCACGACAATCCCTTAATTTTTTATTATGAAGATTGGCTTTCTTAGCTCGATCTGTAGCTAATTTTCTAATTCCTGATAATTCTTTACGCTCACGTTCAGCCTGCAATATTTTACGCAATAAAGCTTCAGCCGTTGGCGGATTTTTATGTAGATAATTATCTAATTTCGTTTTAATAAAATCATTTACAAAAGTACGAACAGATACTGGCGGCGTTCCGTCATCAGAACCCATATCCATAGAACCTAATTTGGTTTTGGTCTGAGATTCAAAAACCGGCTCCATCACTTTGATGCTGATCGCACTCACAATCGATTTACGAACATCTGATGCTTCGAAGTTTTTGTTGTAAAACTCACGAATGGTTTTTACAATTGCTTCTCTGTAAGCCGCTAAGTGTGTTCCTCCTTGTGTAGTATTCTGACCATTCACAAATGAGTGATATTCTTCGCTATATTGCGTTTTACTGTGCGTTAAAGCGATCTCAATATCATGCTCTTTCAGGTGAATAATTGGATATTCAAGATCTTCTTCGCTAATTGTCTCTTCTAATAAATCTCTAAGACCATTCTCTGAAAGGTATTTTTCGCCGTTGAATATAATAGTCAAACCATTGTTTAGATAACAATAGTTTTTTACCATTTTTATTACATATTCTAAACGGAATTTATAGTTTTTAAAGATAGATTCATCTGGCGTAAAGGTTACTTTTGTCCCTTTTCGCTTTGTTGTATCGATCACACCTTCTTCAAGAATTAAATTTCCTGCCGAAAACTCTGCTGCTTTTTGTTTTTCGTCACGAACAGATTCTACGCGAAAAGCACTCGAAAGCGCATTAACGGCTTTTGTTCCGACACCATTTAAACCTACTGATTTTTGGAAAGCTTTAGAATCATACTTTCCTCCGGTATTCATTTTAGAAACTACGTCGACTACCTTTCCTAACGGGATTCCACGTCCGTAATCACGAACCGAAACCGTTTTATCCTTGATAGTCACCTCAATAGTTTTCCCCGACCCCATCACGAACTCATCGATACAGTTGTCTAAAACCTCTTTTAAAAGAATATAAATACCATCATCCGGTGAAGAACCATCTCCTAATTTCCCGATATACATTCCGGGACGCATACGGATATGTTCTTTCCAATCGAGTGATCGAATATTATCTTCGGTATATTGATTTTGCTCTAGCATAAAGTGAATTGGATTTTTGGCTAATGTACCATTTATAGCTAAAAAATAAAAGCGTATTTCTTTTTTGTTATGAATTATAACAGCTTTAAATTCTATTTAAATTGATTTTAAAATAATAAGGCCGCTAAAAATATAAAAAAACAGCTTTGAAACAAAAAAAATACTATTTGATTCCTAGTACTTCTTTCGCCAAAGCAATCATTTGGGGCGTTCCCGTATTTTTGTTTTTTTCATCAGAAAGTTTCACAACACCTTGCCAGTGGGTATTATCCAGCTTAACTTCTGTCAATTTTATAACCATATTCATAGCTGGCAAACCAACATCATTGGTAAAATTGGTACCAATACCAAATGACATTTTTATTTTGTCTTTGCAAAAATCAGTTATGAGTTTTACTTTGTCATAATTTAAGGAATCCGAAAAGACAATTACCTTAGATTTTGGGTCAATTCCCATTTTGGTATAATGCGAAATTACCTTTTGTGCAAACTCAATGGGATCTCCGCTATCATGACGAACTCCATCAAAAAGTTTAGAGTATTTTTTGTCAAATTGTTCAAAGAAAACATCTGTTGTGTAAGTATCTGTCAGGGCAATTCCGAGATCACCACCGTAAACTTGTGTCCAATGTTCGAGGCTAATCAAATTGGCCATTTTAAAACCAAATTGCGCTGCATGAAACATAAACCATTCATGCGCATGTGTTCCTAACGGACGAATATTATTGACCATTGCAAAATGCACATTACTGGTACCAATAAAGCTTTGCGAGCCATACGTCTGTAAAGTTTCATTGATTAAAATATGTACATCGTAAGAATGACGTCGTCTTGTACCAAATTCTAAAATCGAAACTCCAAGTGAATTGTAATTGTCAATTTTGTCTTTGGTTAGTTTTTTTATCGCATCGTCGTTCAGTCGAATTAGATGATTTGATTTATAAAAAAGCTCCGAAATTAAAGCCATTAAAGGCACTTCCCATAAAATGGTACGATACCAAAAACCTTCAATCGTAACTTTTATTTCTGAGCCTTCCTGACTGATATGAACCTCAGACGGATCGTAATTATAACCTTGTAAAAAATCTAAATAAGTAGGATCGAGATACGGACAAAATTTAGCCAAGTAGTGTTTTTCGCTTTTGGTCAATCGCAAATCTGCCATTGCATTTACTGATTGTCGAAGTAAATCAGCAAAACCTGGCGGAAAAATATGCTTTCCTCTGTTTATAAAACCGTAACGTACTTTTGCTTTTGGAAAAAGTTTTATTACAGCATGTTGCATCGTAAATTTATAGAAATCATTATCTAAAATCGATTTCAGGAAAGTTGTCTCCATACACATAATTACATTTTAACAGCTCTATTGGCTGTTATCATTAAATCTCATCTTCTTTATGGCTAAGATACATCAATTCTATAAAACAAGAAAATTCTTTAAACTAAACTCTCCAGTATATTTATTTTCGAATTACTTTAAAAGAAACAATACTAAAAGTATCCAGATAAATAGTAATATAATCGCCTATATTT
>NZ_CADCSU010000137.1 GCF_902804475.1 Flavobacterium bizetiae | reverse complement strand
GAAATTATTATTTAACCCTATGTTTCCATCTTTTATGCGTCCATAAATAAAATTCAGGAGCTTCGTAAATTTGTTTTTCTACTTCTCGTAAATATTTCTCTGTAATATCAAAATTAGGATAGTCATGCGGATTATCTGCAATAGATACAAAAGTTGCTTCGTAATAACCTCTTGCTACTTTTTTTACTTTTACAAAAATCACACTTAAGTCGTATTTTTTAGCCAGCATTTCGGCTCCGGTATGCACAGGAACTTCAACGCCCATAAATTTCATCGAATGAAAAATTCGGTCTATTTTAGGCGACTGATCACTTGCTAAACCGTACATACTCAATATTCCGTCACGTTGGTTTTGTGCCATCGTCGGGATCGCTTTTCTTGTTTCTACCAATTCAGTGTCATACTTAGAACGTATTTTTCGAACCAGTTTATCAAAATAAGGGTTGGCCACTCTTTTGTAAACGGCAATTCCTTTAAAATCAATTTTAGGATTAATCGTCAAAAGCCATTCGTAACTTGCATAATGCGAAGCTACCAGAATTACACTTTTTCCTTTTTTTGCATATTCGTTTACAAGATCAAGATTGGTAACGCGAAATCTTTTGTTCATTTCTTCAGGAGAAATGCTCATTGTTTTAATCGTTTCCATAAACATATCACACATATGGTGATAAAATTTCTTTTCGATAACTTTTAGTTCACTTTTGTTTAAATGTGGCAAAGTAAGCGTCAGGTTTTCACGAACTACTTTTCTGCGATAACCTACAATTCGGTATATGATAAAACAGACAAAATCTGATAACCAGTAAAATATTCGAAACGGAAGTATAGAGATAAGCCATAGCAAAGGATAGGCTAGTATATAAACAAGAAATTGCATGTAATATTTTTTTACAAATATAAAGTAAAAATGAATATCCGTTGATATTTTGGTTGGGGACTAACATATGTTTAAGAATGACTATATTTACAATTCACAATAAATGTTTTTTATGAACACCATTTTAATAGCGATTATAGTGGCTAATGCTGTAATTAGTTACAAAGGTTTTAATGATCTTGCTTTTTTTAGAAAATACGAATTTCATGTAGGAAGTATTCGTTCCGGCGAACAAATCAGAATGCTTTCATCTGGATTTTTACACGCCGATATTATGCACCTGGCGTTTAATATGCTTACGCTGTATTTTTTTGCACCTGTAGTAATACATTTGATGGGAACTTTTTCTTTTGTTTTAATTTACTTCGGAAGCTTAATTTTTGGAAGTCTGCTGACCATGTTGTTTCATAAAAACGATTATAGTTACAGAGCCGTTGGCGCTTCGGGCGCGGTAACCGGAGTTTTGTATTCTGCGATATTGTTGCAACCTGATATGATGCTTGGAATTTTCTTTGTCATACCAATGCCGGCATATTTATTCGGAATTTTATATTTATTGTATTCGATTTACGGAATGAAGGCCAAAAATGATAACATTGGACACACGGCGCATTTTGGAGGTGCTATAGGCGGTTATTTGATTACTTTGATAAAAGAACCTTCACTAATTGTTGACCATAGTTTAATGGTAATTCTATTGGCAATTCCTATTTTTATACTTTTTGTAATGGCAAAATTGGGAAAATTATAATATTGGCACAACTTTTGAAATTCCACTATCAAATAACTTAAAATATAACAAAAATGAAGAAAGTAGTATTATTTTTAACAATCATGTTTATGACTATGTCTTACGCTCAAGAAACTAAACAAATCCCTCAAATTAATGTAAACGGGGAAGGAAAAGTAAAAGTAGCACCTGATCAGGTTTGTATTTCGGCAACTGTTGAAACAAAAGGGAATAATGCTAAAGATGTCAAAAAGCAAAATGACGAGAAAATCGATGCAGTTTTAAAATTCATCAAAAAAATGAATGTGCCTGCTGCAGATTACAAAACAAAGCAAGTAGCACTTAATCCGCAATACGATTACGATAAAAAGAAAACAAGCTATAATGCTACTCAAACAGTAGAAATTGTTTTAAAAGATTTATCAAAATACGATGACTTAATGGATGGTTTGGTTCAACAAGGAATTAACCGTATCGACAGAGTTTCTTTTGAAACTTCTAAATTAGTTCAGTTAGAATCTGAAGCTCGTAAATTGGCGATGAAAGAAGCTAAATTAAAAGCGGAAGATTATGTTTCAGTTTTAGGTCAAAAAGTGGGTAAAGCGTATACGATCTCTGATAATACTCAGGTTTACCGTCCACAACCAATGTATGCTGCTATGAAATCTATGGCAATGGATTCAGCAGGAGCTTCAAATGAAACTTTAGCAATTGGAGAAATCGAAGTTACAGCAAATGTTAGTGTAAGTTTTGTTTTAGAATAATAAAATATAAATTTCAATTTTGAAAATCCAAATTCCAACTTAAAAACTGGGATTTGGATTTTTTTTATACTGCTATTTTTTGAGATCAAACAATAAATACTTTCTATATAAAGTTTGCTAATGCACTCAATAATGATGCGTATATTTGAGATACTGAATAATAACAATACGATCTATGAAAAAAATAGGATTTTTATCGTTTGGCCACTGGACCAATCATCCTTCTTATCAGGCTCGTACTGCAGGCGATACTCTTCTTCAATCTATTGATCTGGCCGTTGCTGCTGAGGAAATAGGTATAGATGGTGCTTATTTTCGAGTGCATCATTTTGCACAACAATTAGCATCGCCTTTTCCTTTACTTTCTGCTATTGGTGCTAAAACAAGCAAAATAGAGATTGGAACGGGAGTAATCGATATGCGTTACGAAAATCCTTTGTATATGGTAGAAGATGCCGGTGCAGCAGACTTAATTTCGGGAGGACGTTTACAATTGGGTATCAGCAGGGGATCGCCGGAACAAGTAATTGACGGTTGGCGCGCTTTTGGTTACGAACCTGCAGAAGGGGAAACAGATGCCGATATGGGGCGTAAAAAAGCTTTAGAGTTTTTGGATAAGCTTAAAGGGGAAGGATTTGCTGAGCCAAATCCGTATCCGATGTTTCCAAATCCGCCAGGTTTATTGCGACTTGAACCTCATTCTGAAGGATTACGGGAACGTATCTGGTGGGGAGCGGCATCCAACGCTACTGCAATTTGGGCGGCCGAAAATGGTATGCATTTGCAAAGTTCTACGCTGAAGTATGATGAAAACGGCAAGCCTTTTCATATTCAACAAGCAGAACAGATAAGATTATATAAGGAAGCCTGGAAAAAAGCCGGACATGAGCGTGAACCCAGAGTTTCTGTAAGCCGTTCAATTTTTGCATTGGTCAACGATCAGGACAAATATTACTTTGGAAATCAGGGCAGAGGTCAGGATAGTTTTGGTAACATAGAAGCTGATAAACGAGCAATTTTCGGAAAAAGTTATGCCGCTGAGCCGGAAAAACTCATCGCAGAACTGGCTCAGGACGAAGCGATTCAGGAAGCTGATACTTTGTTACTCACCATACCAAATACTTTAGGCGTTGACTACAATGTACACATATTGTCATCGATACTTAAATACATTGCACCAGAACTGGGATGGCGTTAATTTTTTTTGAAAATAAATACAACTAAGCCTCTTAATTTTTTAATTAAGGGGCTTTTTTCTATTTTAAGTGTTCTTCCTATTTACATCTTAATTAGATATTTTTTTACAGATTAGTTTTTTCTTCCTGATAAAGTTCTCTGTGTATTTTTAGAATATACCCCCCTTTTTTATTTTTTCAATTTATGTTATTCAGAATTTACGATTTAGTTACTGAATACACCATCCGTTCTATTAATTGCTTCATATATGGCATTTTGATTTTTAAGATTAGTTTAATTTTATAAAAAGCATTTTACTGTTTCTGAATGTGTTATGTGTTGATATTTAGTGTTTTAGTTTTATTTGTTTTAAAGCTGAACTTAAATGGCAACAGTACTTTTCAGAATCTGTAAAGGGCTTGAATTTAATACTTTACTATAACCACAAATTAACCTTTAAAAGAAAATTTATGAAAAAATTAATTTTAACCTCTTTATTATTGAGCTGCACAGTTGGCTTTACTTCTTGCTCAGATAATCCTGCTGCAGTAACAGAAAATCAATCAGAAGCTGCAATTGCAAAAGGCAGTACAAACAAAGTTGCCGGTGCGCCCTGGGTGAAACAATTTGAAGATACATTTGATGTAGGTTCAAATTTGTCGCAATGGACAAAAGAACAACGCGCGGATTACAATTCCTGGTATTGTGATTATTACAGTTCAGTGCCTACCACACAATGGCGAGACGGAAAGCAATGCTTAGAAATCAAGACTACAAAATTAAGTACGTATAAATATCAGTCTGGTTTTATTACTTCTAATTATCAATTTAAACCAGAAAATAATACCGAATATATGCTTTCGGCTAATATAAAATTAATAACGATGGATGGCGGAACTTATAAATCGTTTAAGGATACTTATGGTGCATGGCCGGCTTTCTGGTCTGTACAAGGCAATGGATGGCCAACAAAAGGAGAAATCGATATTATGGAAGGTTATTCGTTTGCACCTAATTCTAGTCGTTTTACTTCGAATATTTTTTACGGAACTTCTGTTGGAAATAATTTATTAGGAAATTCAGCTGAGAGAAATTATCCGGCTAATTTTAATGTTGACGGAAACAATGGCTGGCATTTGTATGAATCTTTTTGGAAGATGAAAGACAATGTCGTTACCGTAACCATAAAGGTGGATGATATAACGGTGGCAACGTATACGAATAGTAGTGTTTCTAATCTTAATTTAAATAATTTCGGACCGCATTCTATTATTTTTAATGTGAATGTAGGTTCAAAAGATTCGAGTTTTATCGATCCTAATAAAATAAACTTGTTTTCAACTGTAATGATGTGGGTAGATGATGTTACGGTTTATAAAAGACCGATTTAATATAAACACGAATTATACAAATTAACACTAATTCGTTTGTGAAATTAATTTCACAAACGAATTTAATACCTTTTTTAATTTGTGCTAATTTGTGTAATTCGTGTTCATGATATATTTATGCAAATGGTCTTACTTAAAGACTATTTTAAGATTTAATCTAAACCTTCAAGAAATCCGGTATGAGAGCTTTTGATGGCGAAATTTGAATCGTACAATAAAGGCCAGTCATTTCCTGGGTGATTCAGTTCTGTGCTAAACGGAATCCAGGATTCATTATCTTTCATTCCCCAAACGGTTAACGCATATTTATTTGCTGCCGGAAGCGCATTATAAATTTTGACGATTTCCTTGTATTTTTCTTTTTGAGCCAATCTTCTTTCGTTGGTAAACGTCGAAATATCATTTGATGGATTTACCTGAATATCTAATTCTGAAACGTGAATTTTCAATCCTTTTGTTACAGCTCTGTTAAGATCAGTTTCTAATTGAGCTTTCGTAGGACTTAAGTACGTATTGTGCATTTGAAAACCAATTCCATCAATTAATTTGCTTGCTTTTAAGTCATCCATTAAACTAAAAACTTTGTCTTGTTTTGGAATATTTGTTGAGGTTGCATAATCATTATAAAACAATAATAATGAGGTATCACCAGCAGCATTTGCAGCATTTCTTGCCCACTGAAAACAGTCTTTTACATAGTTTGGTCCCATTCGTTGAAGAAAGATTGTGTTTCTCATGTTTCCGCCATTATCGTCTACAGCTTCATTCACTACATCCCATGATTTTATTTTTCCGGCATAATGAGTAACGACATCTGTAATGTACTTTTTAACTTCTGCAGCAAATTCGGCATCGGTTCCGGAATAATTCTTTAACCAAGCCGGTACAGAATTGTGCCACACCAAAGCATGACCGTGAACATTGATAGTATTAGCGTTTCCGTACGCTACAATTTTATCTGCCACAGTCCAGTTATACACTCCGCTTGCAGTAGAAATCTGATCCATTTTCATTTCATATTCGGCAGAAATACTGCTAAATTCATTTTTCAAAATGATATCGTAAGCGCTTCCGCTGGTTAATTGAGATGCTTTGACAGCCATTCCTATAAAAAACGGATTGGCTAGTTTATTGGCCTTTACCTTCAAAAAAGTAGGATCTTCAGGGATATTACTTGAACCCGTAGTTACCACGCTAATAACATTCGAATAGCCTGAAATTTCGGTTTCTGATTTGGCTCTCACGCGGTAGTAATACTGAGTACCTCCGTTTAAACCTGCTACAACTTCATTTAAATCTGTAACAGGTTTTGCATTATAATTGGGAACAAAAGAGGTGAAGTTTTCGGTGGTCGAAACATCCAAAAGATAACTTTTAGAATTCGAAACATAATTCCATTTTGCTCTAAAACCGTGATCGTTTACGTCTTTTGGAGCATTTGCAATTGGCGCTTCTAAAGCTGCAACAGCTTCGTTGTCGTCTTTAGAACAAGCATTTATAAAAAATACGACACTGGCCAGCATTAGTAAAAATCTAATTTTCATACTGTTTTTTATTATCGAATATTTCTTTGCTAAAAAAAACACTCTTATTTATAATTTCTGTTTGATAAAGAGACTGCTTTTGATCACAGCCTCTTTTTATGTTTAAAAAATGAAATTCAAAAACCTTTTTTATTGGTAGCGAATTTTAATATTATCGAATTTTATTACACTTGGATTTGGAGTATCATTTTGAATAACACCAATTTTAATTTCATTTATTTTAGAAACATCCAATCCAACTGCTGTATTACTTCCATAACCATAATCTTCTTTAAAATCGGCTATTGAGATGGTTTTGGTTGTCCAGTTCACATCTGTAACTTTAAAATTATAAGCGTAGTTGATATTGTTAATGGTATTTAGCTGAATGGCAAACTGCGCGCCTACAACATTCGCACTAATATCAATATCGATATACGCTCTTTTAGCATCTGTATTAGTGGCGCTTAAGAAACTGCTTCCTCCTCCGGCGCTGCTTCCGTTATAACCATTTGTAGTTGAACCAGACCATGTAAATGTTGCATAATTACCTGTTGGTCCGCCAGCAGTATTGGGATCAAAAGAAGCCACATCACCATAAGGGAACCATTCTTTTCTAGCACCATTTCCGTCAAAATCAGATACAAGTACAATTGTTGCAAAATCGATTGTTTTTTTGGCTGTTCCTCCAGGAGTAGTAATAGCCAGTTCTGATCCGGAAACTGCATTTGACGGCAGTCCTATAATAATTGAAGACGAAGATTTTACTGTATAACTTATTGATTTTCCTCCTAAGGTTATCGATGAAATATTATAAAACCACGTACCTTCAATCTCTAACGGAAATCCCGGAGTAGCAACAGCCGGAGTTGTTTTTGTGATGGTAGGAACGGGCTGTAGAATCTCGATGTTTTTAGTTACAGAACCATTTGCCGTTGTAAACGTAATAGGCTGTACTCCAAATCTACTACCCAGTTTTTCATCAAACGGAATGGTGAAAATAAACGCTTTATTTGAATTGTAGTTGGTATTAAAACCAATGTCGATTTTATTGTCGAGCGTAATCTTTTTTAGTCCTTCCAAACCCTGACCTTCAACTCTGACTTTGTTTAACGGAAAGGCCTGATTGAGTAAATCTCCCGGTTCGGCAACCATTGCATCTACATTTGCAGTAACTGCATCGTCATTTTGGCAAGCTGTAAAAGCAGCTAATGCAAAAAGAATTAGAATTCTATATTTTATTTTATTGATCATAGTATGAGTTAATTAAAGTTAAAAGGAACAGGAGGTTCTAATAATGATGGGTTAGTATCAATAGCAGATTGCGGCAAAGGCAATTCAAAATAATGACTTCCCGGAGTTATTTTGATCGAAACCAATTCTGTTCTGGCATCATCGGAATAAAAACCAACTTCCTGTTGCGAAATAATGGCTGTTGCTTCAGCAAGACCGCGACGTTTTAAATCAAAGAAATATTGTCCTTCAAGTGCAAACTCAATTCTTCTTTCGTTAAATAATTCGTCTCTTGTTAATACGGTTTTAACGGGTAATCCAGCTCTTAATCTTACTTCATTAAAAGAACTTAAAGCAGCAGGGGAGGTGGTAGAATTGGCTCCGGCCATAATGGCTTCGGCATTCATTAATAAAATATCAGAATATCTTAGTATAATGGTGTTTTGTGAGGTTCTCATAAAAAATACATCGTTTCTTTCTGCTGCAGATCCTACAATGTATTTTCTGAAATTAGCCGCTGTAGAAGAGTATATTTTCTTGTATCTGAAACCACCTTGGTTTTTTAATAATTCAGGATAAAAATCACCATCGGTCATGATAGTGCTCTTTTTTCTGATGTCTTTTGGTTCAAAGCCGTCTTGAAGTGAGATAGAAGGCAGGTAAACTCCCCATCCGTCACCACCACCTGTAATTCCGGTACTTCCGGGAACAATATAAGCCTGATTGGTGTTTTGAGTTCCCCATTCTGTAGCAATAGCTTTCCATTGCAGTGCAAACATACTTTCTGCGCTGTTGTTATTCTCCGGACTGCTAAATAAGTTTCCGTATTCCTGAATTAAGGTATATTGGTTACCGATAATTTTTTGGGTTAAAGTGGCACATTCTGCATATTCATTTAGCGTTAAATGCACTTTTGCAAGAATACCCATAGCTACATATTTAGTAACGTAGCCTTTTTTTACGGATCTTTCAGGTAAGTTTTCGACCGCAAATTCTAAATCTTGTTTGATGAATTTATAAACGTCTGAAACAAGATTTCTTTTTGGCTGTGCTGCAGAACCCGCTTTGCTGATAATAGGCACCGCACCAAAACTTCTTACCAAATAAAAATAAGCATTAGCTCTCATGAATCGTGATATAGCAATAGCATTTTTATACGATGCTTCTGGCAATTCGCTTTTTCTTGCTTCGACTAAACTCATTAAATTGTTCGACTGATCAATAACCGAAAATAACGAAACATATCCTTCTGTAAGGATTGGGTTTTGTGAGGTTACCTGAGCATCTTTAAATTGGGAGTAAGCACCATCAAACGTAAAAGCGTTTCCGGCGTACATATCTCCTACGGCAATTAAAAATTTATCATTAAAAGTAAACCACGGTTTAAAATACAAACTCTCCGCGATTCCGTCAAAAGCGGTAACTCCTTCGGGTAAATCGGCTGGTGTTAATTGATTTTCAGATGGCGCATCCAAAAAATCATCCGAACAGGAAAATAAAGACAGCAATGGTATCAGCATTCCCATCATAAAAAGTTTAAAAAGTTTTTTCATAACTATTTTTTTATGTTAACGATTAAGTTAAATGTGTTTTTATAAATTTTAGAATTCCAGATTCAATCCTATAGAAGTTGTTCTTGGTACAGGATAACGACCTAAATCAATACCGCTTAATGTGATGTTTTGATCTAAGTTTCCTAATGCCGGATCAAACCCTGAATATTTCGTAAAAGTGTATAGGTTTTGAACATTCACGTACAATCTAACTTTAGATATAAAGGAGTTTTCGAAGATTGTGCTAGGTAAATCGTAGCTTAAAGAAACGTTTTGAATTCTTAAATAAGAACCATCTTCAACGAATCTATTCGAGATTCTTCCGTTACCATTAGGATCATTAAGCGTGATTCTTGGTACGGTTGTATTTTCATTTACTCCAGCTTCAAAAGCTTTTGATACCTCAGTACTAACATTTCCAAATCGGTCTCCAAATCCAGGATAAATTCCGTCTGTATAATGACGTGTAAAGTTGTAAATCTGGTTGCCCTGACTTCCTGTTAACACTACAGATAAACTGAAGTTTTTGTATTTAAAGTTGTTGGTAAAAGCATACGTAAAATCAGGAATAGCGTCTCCTATAGCTGTCTGATCTTTAGCATCAATTTTTCCATCGCCGTTAAGATCTTTAAAACGAATATCTCCAATTCCTGTTCCTACTTCCTGCTTAGGTCCTGCTGCTAACTCTGCTGCATTTTTAAACAATCCATCAGTTACGTATCCGTAAAATTGTCCTACCGGTTGTCCTTCTGTAGTCCTGGTCACGTTGTACAAATCAAATTGTACTTTTCCTAATAACGATTTTCCTTCGCCTTGAAAACGAGTAAGTTCATTATTATACTTTGAAAAAATAATGGTACTGTCCCATGAAAAATTTTCAGTTACAATATTTCTTGTATTCAACGTAAGTTCAATTCCTTTCGTTACGATTTCACCCGTATTCAGGTAATAATTAAGCGCACTTTGGTTCGATTCGTCATTGATTTGTTTAGTTAAGAAATCAGATGAATTTTTAATGTAATAATCAAAATCTAATTTTACTCTGTTGTTCAGCATCGCTATTTCAAAACCAGTGTTGAATGATTTTAGCGATTCCCATTTGATATCCGGATTCCCTAAGTTATCGATGGTTGGCGATACACCTCCAAAAGGAGAAGAAAGCAACGATAGAATAGTTTGGTATCTGTTGGCAGGAATATTTTGGTTTCCTACAAGACCGTAACCAGCTCTAAACTTCAGGTAATTGATATTCTTTGTTAAAGGCTCAAAGAATTTTTCGTTACTAACCGTCCAACCTCCTGAAAACGATGGGAAATAACCCCATTTGTTATTAGGACCAAAGTTTGACGAAGCATCTGCTCTTAAAGAAGCGCTGAAAGAATAACGATCTGAAAAGCTGTAATTTAATCTCGTAATATAAGATGCCATAGACCATCTGCCAGAACCGTTTCCGTTTACTGCAGTATCGATATCACCAATATTTAAGTTGGTAAAATTTTTATTTAAAAATTCACCCGTTCTGTAACCGCTTAAATACTCATAGCGGCTTTCTTGTGCTTCCTGACCCAATAAAAGAGTAAAATTGTGTTTCTCGTTGATTGTTTTGTTATACGTCAGGTAGTTTTTGATGTTCCAGTAATAACTTTGATCTTGTTGTTTGAATGATTTGTTTAAAAGTTCAGATACGTTTCCTAAAGTGTATTTGGGTACAAAAGTGCTGCTTTTAGCAAAGTTTAAGTCATATCCTAATTCTGATCTGAAAACCAATCCTTTGATGATCGTAAAATCAGCAAATAAATTACCGTTGATTTTAAATCTTTCTGTGGTCGAATTATTGTATTCAGCCAAAGCAATTGGGTTTGTAGCTTCGTTTGCCGAAGATCCTAAACCGCTTGTTGGTCCTGCATAAGAACCATCAGGAGTTCTAACCGGTAATTCAGGAGATTGTCTTAAAGCATTCATTACCAAACCACCTCTGTCGTCGTTTCTCACTACTTGTTGCGATGATTTGCTTACAGATAGGTTGTTACCAATTTTCAGCCATGATTTTACATTAGAATCTACATTTAAACGCATTGATAATCTGTCGAAATTAGAGTTGGAAACAATTCCTTCCTGATCAAAATAATTTAAAGAGGTATAATAACGTGTTCCGTCTTTTTCGCCAGAGAATGACAATTGATGATTGTACAATGTAGCAGTTCTAAAAAGCTCGTCCTGCCAGTTGGTTCCGTTGCCTAATAAATCAGGTCTTTGATATTGAAACGGAACTGGCTCACCATTTAATTTGAAAATTTTCGCCTGATATTTAGCATATTCAGGTAAGTTTAAAACATCTACAGTATTGCTTACCTGCTGAGTCGCCATGTAGGTTTCATAAGTAAATTTCGATTTTCCTTTTTTTCCTTTTTTAGTAGTAATCAAGACAACTCCATTTGCACCATTCGCACCATAAATTGCTGTTGCCGATGCATCTTTTAAGATATCAATAGTTTCGATATCTGAAATGTTGATACCAGACAAAGCTGAGTTCTTAGTTTGACCGTTTCCACCGCCTAATGCACTGAACGAAAATGAGTCGTTGTTTTTATCGGCAAAAACCGGTGTTCCGTCAATAACATATAATGGTTCGTTACCATTGATAGAAGTAATTCCACGAATTTGTACAGAGATTCCTCCTCCTGGTGTCCCTGAATTTTGAGTAACGTTTACACCTGCAGCTTTACCTACAAGTGCCTGATCGATAGAAACAAAAGGTTTGTCCTGAATTTCAGAAGCCTTAATAGAAGAAACTGCACCATTTATATCTTTTCTTTTTGAAGTTCCGTATCCTATTACAACTACTTCGTTTAGTTTTTCAAGATCATTAACCATAACCACCTGCATAACAGATTTGGTATCGGCAGGCAGTATTAAATTTTTGTATCCTACGTAAGTAAAAAGTAAATTAGCTTTGGCCTCTACATTGTTTAAAACAAAACTACCATCAAAATCGGTAATTGTTGTGTTTTTTGTTCCTTGTACTATTACGCTAACACCCGGCAGGCTGGCTCCTCCTGATGTTACTTTACCTTTAACAGTTTGTGCAAAGAAAAAATTTCCCCACATGCATACTATTAAACACAATAGTTTTTTTAACGTTCTTTTCTGCATAAAATTTGGTTTAGAGTTTAAGTTAAATAATTAGTTGGCAAACATTTATTTTGAAGGTCTTTTGCAAGCGCATCATTCGAAAAAATGACGCAAGAACTTTTTCTTAAATATTTCTTAACGAAAGTAGAATGTAGAGGTGTCCTATTGTAGAATAGATGAAGCATATTGTGCAACAGATGATGCAAAAGGAACATCTGATACCCCGAAATAGCTAAAAAAGAGACTAAAACGAAGAAAAGAGCTGCTGAGGTATTGCTAAAATTTTTAGTTAAAAAATATTGTTTGTTTAAAAAAAACGATAATATTTTTGATAAATGGATTTTTATTGGGACTTAAAAATGGCTTCTTTTGAAAAAATTGTCTGACAAAAAAAGAGCTCCGACTTTAAAATCGAAGCTCTTTGTAATTGAATTTTATAGTAAAGTGATTGCTTTATTCTTTTGCTCTTTTTTCGTGCGTAGGCAAATGTCCGTATTTAATTTTATAACATTTTGCAAAATAGGAGGGAGACGTAAAGCCTACTTTATAACTAATTTCATTAATGTTATTATTTCCTTTTTCGATCAATTGTTTTGCTTTTTCTAATCGTACATTTCGAATAAACTCATTGACAGAAACTCCGGTTAATGTTTTAATTTTTCGGTACAACTGACTTCTGCTCAGGAAAATTTTAGAAGATAAAAGTTCTACAGTTAATTCAGGTTCGCTAATGTTTTCATTGATAAAATGCAGGATTTTCTGAATGAAATCATTGTCCAGCGAAGTTGTTTTTTCTTTGCCGTCTTTTGTAATACCGCTGTAAAACTTCTTAAACATGATTTGGCGGCTGGTAATAAGCTGCGCCAGACTTGATTTTAAAATATCCAGTTCAAATGGTTTGCTCAAATATATATCAGCACCGGAATCAATACCTTCTAATCGGTCTTTTACCATGGCTTTCGCCGAAAGCATTAATAACGGAATATGACTTGTTTTTAAATCTGCTTTTATGTTTTTACACAGTTGCAATCCGTCCATAACCGGCATGATAACATCAGTAATGATTAAATCCGGTAATTTTTGTACAGCAAGTTCATAGCC
Source organism: Flavobacterium bizetiae (assembly GCF_902804475.1). GTDB lineage: Bacteria > Bacteroidota > Bacteroidia > Flavobacteriales > Flavobacteriaceae > Flavobacterium > Flavobacterium bizetiae. The sequence goes on along the minus strand of NZ_CADCSU010000137.1, from coordinate 11,537 downwards.
TTTTTTACCGTTTTCGGCTACAATAACTTTATAGGATTTGCTGAGTTCTTCTTTTAAATAATTTCTTAATTCAGGATTATCTTCAACGATTAAAACGGTGTATGGTTTTACCTTTTCTACTACAGTTTCTTCATCGTATTGATTTTCGGCTTCATCTTCAGTTGGCTGAATAGGAGCGGCTTCAATTGTTGCCAGATTTTTGTTTTTTTCTATTTTAAAAACTTCATCAACGATTTCGCTTTTCTTATAAAAAGATTTGCCTAACGGAAATGTCACGGTAAATTTAGTGCCTTGACCAACTTCGCTTTCAACATTAATTTTTCCTTTGTGCAGTTCTGTAAATTCTTTTACAACCTCGAGGCCAATTCCGGTGCTGCCGTAATAATCTTTATTAACATTATTGACCTGATAAAAGCGGTCAAAAATTCGGTTTAAATCTTTTTTGCGAATTCCTGAGCCTGTATCTGTAATGGTTATCGAGAACGAAGGAACTTTGTTTCCGTTAATGATTAATCCATTTTCTGCATCAGATTGATCTATCGAAACGGTAATAGCGCCATTATCCGGCGTGAATTTAAAGGCATTCGAAATAATATTAAAAAGTATTTTTTCCAGCATTTTTGGATCTAACCAATCTTCGAGCTCTTCAACCGATGATTCAAAATTAATTGTAATATTTCTGGCGGCAGCTTCTTCATTAAAATAGCTGATAATGCTTTGCGTAAAAGCGACAACTTCAATTTTTTTGGCTTGAAGGAAAATTTTGTTGAATTCTAATTTATTAAAATCCATAAGCTCGTTTATTAACCTCGAAAGTCTGTCGGAACTTTTGTGTACGATTTTCAATTTATTGTGCACTTCCGGAGATAGATTTCTGCTTTTTAGAATATCTTCCAGCGGATTGATAATCAGCGTTAATGGCGTTCTGAATTCATGCGAAATATTGGTGAAAAACTGTAATTTCTTATTGTTTAATTTCTCTAACTGAATGGTTTTTTCTTTCTCTAAAATGATGGCTTGTCCTGCTTTAAATCGATTTTGATACATTTTATTAAAATAGATAAGCAGGAAAACTAAAATAGAAGAATAGGCCAGATAAGCCCAAATGGTTTTCCACCACGGCGGAAGTATTTCAATTTTTAATTCTAACTGAACATCACTCCAGGAACCATCGGCATTGGCAGATTTAACTTTAAAAACATAATTACCGGGCGCAAGATTGGTATAAGTCGCGGTTCTGTTGTTTCCTACGTAATTCCAATCTTTTTCGAAACCTTCAAGGTAATAAGCATATTGGTTTTTCTTGGAATAATTATAGTTAATACCTACATATTCAATCGTAAAAACCGATTGGGTATAGTTCAGGCTAATTTCTTTTGTTTCAGAAATTACTTTGGTCAAAGGTGATGCATCCTCATTGGGCTTTACAGATCGATTGAACAATTTAAAATCACTAAAGTACAATCTTGGTGCTTTTTCTGCTTTTTTGATCTCGTTTGGATTAAAATAATTTACGCCTTCGTAACTGCCAAAATACAATTCTCCGTTTCCATCTTTAAAGACAGCATTATTATTAAAATCGTTATCAACCAGACCATCATCTTTATTAAAATTGGTGCTTTTTTTATTTTTAAAATCAAGCTTTGTCAATCCCGATCCGCCGCTTATCCATAGAGAACCATTGTTGTCTGAAATGATCGCACGAACCGATTTTTCTTTAAAACCCGGAAAATCATTATAGTTGACAAAGCTTTTGGTTTTTTTATTATAATTAAATAATCCTTCGCCATCTGTACCTATCCATATGGTTTTGTCATTAGATTCATAAATCGATAAAATAGTCTGAATACTGTTGTATTTGGTTTTATCGTTGAACATCGCGTCGCGCATTTTTGTTACTTTAAAACCGGAATTGTCTTTTAAACTTACCTGATATAATCCTAAGATTGTACCAACCCATAAAACATCATCTGAGTCTACAAAAACTTTACGAATAAAGGCATTATCCAGCGCGTGATCTTTAAAAGGTTTAGCGTCGCAATGGATAAATGTGTTGGTTTTATTATCAAAATAATGCAATCCTTTTATAAAAGTACCAATCCAGATTCGGCCATTCGAATCTTCTGAAAAAGTAAAAATTCGGTTCGATTTTAATCCGGTTGTATTGGCTGTATTGTAGTTTACAAATCGCGTTGTTCCGTTTTTTAGAAAGTAAATACCGCGATCCCAGCTTCCTATCCAGATATTTTGTTTGCTGTCTATAAATATAGTTTGAATATCAACCGCATCTAAACCCGAATAATAATTCTGATTGTTTTTGTTTACGTGTATATAGCTTTTGTTTACGAGATTATAAATATCAAGTCCGCCGCCTTCATTACTAATTAATAAATTGCCTTTATTATCTTTTATAACCGATGTTACATAACTGGTTTGTAAAGAATTATCATTGTTTACAAGTGATTCAAGCGAATTGAACTTGTTGTTGGGTTTATCAAAAACGCCAAGTCCTTTATTAAAATACCCTAGCCAGAGACGCTTTTCTTTGTCTTCGTATAATGACCAAACCGAATTCGATTTTAAACTGAAATTATTGTACTTACTATGCAGGTATTTTTGCAATACTTGTCCTTTGTAATTTACAACCAGTAATCCGTCATTTTCGGTACCGCAAACTATATAGTCCAGACTGGTTACGATCGACAGGATTTTGTTTTTGGTAATGAAAAAATTTTCAAATTGATAGTTATCGGTTTCCGGTTTAATTTTGATAAGGCCATTTTCAGTCGTGCCCAGCCATAAATAACCAAATTTATCTATTACAAGATTTTCGATATCATCGAGCAAAGGTTCTCTGTTGAATTTGTCTTTGTAAACCTGTTTTACTTTTCCGTTCAGATCGATTTCTAAAAGGCCGTAACTGGTGCCTAGATAAATAATTCCCTGTTTATTTTTTACCGAAGATTTTATTAGAAAGTTGGGTTTTTCTAATACTTTGGCCTGAACTAATGACGCTTTTAAGGTTTTTATATTTAATTTGAATAATCCGAAACCGTATGCCCCTAAAATTAAATTGCCGTTATTATCCTGAATAATGGTTTTTATTGTAATGGGTTCATCGTATCCTTTTCTAATAACATCTTCGATATTAATTTTAGTAAAATTATCTAAATCTCTATTGTACAGGCACAAACCCTCATCGGTACCAATCCATAAGTTGTTATTAGAATCTATAAAAGTGGCGTATATAAAATTGCTGTTTAATGAACCGGATTTTTTATCGTATTTGTAGCCATAATAATTTACACCATCATATCGGTACAAACCTGCGCCGTTTGTACCAATCCACATAAAGCCATTGTTGTCCTGAATAATAGACGAAATCGCTCTTTTTGTAGTTGTTTCCTGTATGCTTCTAAACTGATAAGTATCAAACTTGCCCTGAGAAAACAGGCAGTTGATCATTATAAAATAGCATACAAAAAAGTATTTAATATTTTTCATTTAGATTTTAACATTATGTTGATCAACTTTATATGAAAGTGAAATTTTAGAAACCGATTCTTTTTAAGCATATAGAAAACAATATTAATAAAACGAATATAGAATAATTTACTTTTTTATCTAAATATACCATATTGCCAAAAACCTGAGTTCGATTAAGAACCTCGAAAGGGATAATCGTACTCAGGCTGTAAAGTTGTAAAAAAAATAGACTATTCGGGATAGTTTTTTTGATTTAGAATCCTTTAGCTTTTATTTTAGTTCAAACTTGCTTGTAAGTCCATCGTTAGAATTCCAGCCTACCATAACATTAAATACGCCCGGTTCTACCAAAAATTTGCCGTTATTGTCGTAAAAACCAAGTGATTCATCCGTTAATGTAAACTGAATTGTTTTTGTTTCTCCTTTTTTTAATGCTGTAAGTTCAAAGCCTTTTAATTCTTTAACAGGTCGTACTATACTTGCCACAGGATCATTTATGTACAATTGAACAACTTCTTTTCCGTCGAAATTTCCTGTGTTTGTAACGTCAACGCTCACTTGAATTTTTTCTCCTTTTGCAAAAGCAGTTTTATTTAATTTAAGATTTTTATATTCGAAAGAAGTATAACTTAATCCGTAACCAAAAGGAAACTGAGGCGTTTTTTCTACGTCCATATAATGCGACCAAAATACATTTTTGTCACTATCAATTGGTCTTCCCGTACTGTATTTGTTGTAATAGATAGGTACTTGTCCAACGTTTCTAGGGAAAGAGATTGGTAATTTACCACTCGGATTATAATCTCCGTATAAAACCTGTGCAACTGCATTTCCGGTTTGGGTTCCTAATTGCCACGCTTCAACAATTGCAGGAACATTTTGAGCAGCCCACGGAATAGTCAACGGACGACCATTGTTTAAAACCAAAACCACATTTGGATTTACTTTATAAATTTCTTCTAATAATTCCTGTTGAATTCCAGGTAAATTCAGATCGGTTCTGCTTCTGGCTTCTCCGCTCTGAAAACCGTATTCACCCAAAACCATTACTACAACATCGGCATTTTTTGCAGCTGTTTTTGCGGCTTCAAAACCACTTTTGTCTGTTGTATTAAAAACTGTTTCTGTCAGGAAAGTAGCTTTCTGCGAAAGCAAATCTGCACCTTTTTCAAAAGTAAGCTGATTGCCTTTGTATTGTTGCATTCCTTCTAAAACCGAAACGGCAGTATTGTCTTCGGCTGCAATTCTCCAGCTTCCAAGCGGGCTGTTTTTATCATTTGCCAAAGCACCAATCAATGCAATTTTTTGTCCGGATTTCTTTAGCGGAAGCAAACCTTTATCATTCTTCAACAATACAATCGATTTCTTCGCCATGTCAAGAACACCGTCATTATTGGCTTTGCTTCCCACAACTTCTTTTTCGCGCTTTTCGTCACAATATCTGTAAGGATCATCAAATAAACCCAGTTCAAATTTTACGCGCAAAATTCTGCGCACCGCATCATCAATTAGGGCTTCTTTTACTTTTCCTTCTTTTACCAGCGCAACTAATTTTGCCACATACAGATACGATTCCATATCCATATCAGAACCTGCAATTACCGCTTTTGCGGTTGCATCGGCTTCATCTTTGGCATAACCGTGGGCAATCATTTCGCGAATCGAAGCATAATCTGAGACTACAAATCCGTCAAACTTCCATTTTCCTTTTAAAATATCTCTTTGTAAAAATGCATTTCCTGTTGCAGGAACACCGTTTAATGTATTAAACGAATTCATAAACGTACGAACTCCGGCTTGTACCGTGGCTTCAAAAGGAGGAAAAACTGAATTGTATAATTTAGAATTACTGATATCTACCATATTATATTCTAATCCTGCCTCAACAAAACCGTACGCTGCAAAGTGTTTTGCGCAAGCTGCAATTGTATTTACTTTCGCCAGATCGGCAATAGTTTCTCCCTGAAAACCTTTTATTCTTGCGTAACCTATTTTACTTCCCAAATAAGGATCTTCGCCGGCGCCTTCCATCACGCGGCCCCAACGTGCATCATTTGTAATATCGACATTGGGTGCAAAAGTCCAGTTAATACCAGATGCAGAAGCTTCATCAGCCGCAATTGCCGCCGATTTTTTAATTGCTTCTAAATCCCAACTTGCCGCTTCTGCCAACGGAATTGGGCTTAAGGTTTTATAACCATGAATAACGTCAAAACCAATAATTAGCGGAATTCCCAAACGGGTTTCTTCTACAGCAATTTTCTGTACGGCGCGAACTTCTTTTACACCTCGCACCGTAAGCATTGATCCTACAAGTCCTTTTCGTAAATGTTCGTATTTTAATTCGGCACTTCCGCCTTTTGGAGCCGGTCCGGTCACATCCCAAAAACCATTGTATTGATTCATTTGTCCTACCTTTTCTTCTAATGTCATCTCTTTCATCAAAAGCGAAATTCGATCTTCGATTGGTTTTTTAGTATCCATATGTTTTTTTGTTTGAGCATGTCCGTTTGCCAGAACAATCAGCATTAAAAAGGCATATTTTTTAATTTGTTTTTTCATCATGTGATTTTAGGTTTTATAGTAGAGGTTGTTGAAACAGATATAAGGATATTATCTTTTTTTAGATGACTTATTTTTTGATAATATAATTTTTTGTATTTAATAGTGTAGAATCAGTAAAAAATTAAGAGTGTAAATGTAGTTTTACTGTAATTATTAGAATAGTAAATTTGAAGCATTATATAATACAAATGATGTATTTGCCACATTTGAGCGAATGGGGCAGGGGTTCTTTTGTACAGATACGCGGGATATTTGAGACCTGACTATTTGATTTTGGTTTTTCGTCTTGAAATGAAGACGCGATCCATCTTGTGTTGTAGGGTATTTTATAAGGGAATTGCAGTTTTCAATGTTTTATTTTCTATAGTTCGTTGTACGTTAAATTATTATGTCGGTTTTTTCGTGGGATTAACATTTTAGTTTAACTTAAAAATCGTTACTTTTATAGTAAATATCATTCATTATGAAAGTTATTCAACATTTCTATTCTGCTGAAACCAAATGGATTGATGTACTTGTAAATACATTAGGCGGAACCATAGAAGGTAATTTTCTTATAGCAGATAATGAAATATACTGCGGTAGACATTACATTTTAGAAATGGAGGAAAGAATTTGGGGAATAGTTATCGATATATCCTACAGGGATAATTTGTTGCTTGAATATATTAATAAGAAGAATAATTTCATAGGCTTGTATTTTTATCTTACAGATAAAGATGTAAATTTTATATTAGATAATGAATCTACCATATTAGGAAAAACAGATTGTAATTTGATTGTTATTGATGGTGCTCTGGATACCCGATATGCGGTTACTCAGGGAACTGAAGTTTATGTGATCTGCATTTTTATTGATAAGGAGCTTTTGCAGGAATTTGTCGAAAAAATACCCAGACTAAAATTAGCTTCTAAAGATATTTTTGATGAAGAAAAGAATACCATTATTAGTATGGGAAGAATGGGAATTGAAAGTATCGATTTAATACGTGATTTTAAAAAGATTCCGTACGATAATTCATTGTTTGAATTGTATTTTCGAGCTCTTTCGTATAATTTAATAGGGCATTTTCTAGAAAGGTTACTAACACAAAAAATCATTATAAGTAAAGTAATAGAAGATGATGTAAAAAGTATTCTGGCTTCTAAAGTGTATTTATTAGAAAATGTAGATGAGGTATTTCCCGGAGTTGAGTTTTTATCCCATCAGGCTTTTATGTCTGCTTCTAAATATAAAAAACTGTTCACAAAAATTACCGGATTAAGTCCCGGAGCTTTTTTTTACAGCAATAAATTACAGCGTGCAAAAGAACTACTGGAAACGGGCGGACTTACGGTAAGTGAAGTTGCGGATAAACTTAATTATACGAACATTTCTTATCTGGCCAAACGGTTTAATAATAAGTATGGAATTTTTCCAAAAGAGTATCAAAGTTTTTTATAAAACATTTTTATGAATAAATTTCCTGACGAATTTAGACACATATATACCCTAAGCCCAGAATGGCTTCAAAAATTTGTTGACGAAATAGACTTTAGGCTGGTTGGCGAAAAAATATATTTTCCTGATGAACTTGCGTCAGGAACGGGCTATTTTACAGAGATTTCTCCTGATGTTTCTGTTCTCGTCATCGATTCTGTTGTTAATACATCTGTTCGATTTACACGACTTCCTTCTGATGAAGATTTTTGGATTATCTATTACGATTTAAGCGACAGTTATAGTAAGCATATTATCAACAATGTTAATCATAAAATAGGCTATAAATCAAAGCTGAATTTTGCCATTGTTGATGATAATATTAGCAGCACGTATGTGTCTACAGTAGGAGAAAGGGCTTTTACAATAAGATTGTTTATTCGTAAATCGTATCTCAAAACGTTTTTTAATCATAACGAATTCGAAACTGATTTTAAAGATGTTTTTGATGATAAAAAGAAAAAAATGTTCTTTTATGGCCGCATAGACAGCAGGAGTAAAATCATCCTTCATAATTTAAAACAAGAGCATATTGATAGTGCAAATTATGGACTTTTATTAAAAGCCGCCGCATATAATTTGCTTGGCTATTTAATAGAAAGATTAAATACCAGCATGCCTACAAGTAGTAACCATCTTGAAAAAGACATTGAGGCAGTCTTGTTAAGTCAGGAACAATTATTATCTAATCTTTTAATTCCTTTTCCAGGAATAGAGTTTCTGGCCAATATTGCTAATATGTCTGCTACAAAGTACAGAAATTTGTATAATGTTATTTTTGGTACAAGTCCGTCATTATTTTTTAAAAATGAAAAACTGCTGCTGGCCAAAGAATTATTAGAAAGTGGTGATTTTAAATTAATTAGTGATGTGGCTTTTGAGTTGGGTTATCACAAAACGGCCTATTTTTCTACTATTTACAAAGAGTATTTTGGTGTTTTGCCTCATACGGTTCTAAAATCATCCCATCAGGAAATATAAAACTAAAATGCCCTAATTTCTCTGCACGACTGATTTTTTTTTAGAAATTGAAAGTCATAGCGAATGTATTCTTTTTAAGACAAATAACTTTTTGTGTTGTTTTTATGATTCTGTTTGGTACTTCATAAACAGGAGGCTATCTTATTTTTGCACAGTACTATAGGTGAAACGTTACGTGATTTCGTTTTACTAAGTACTCGATTTTGATATAACAGTTTTGTATATAAGAAAAATCAGAATTATAATACCACAAAAAAAATATTGAACGATTTTGTACTACACGATTGCTGATAATTAAAAATAAATTAAAATGGTATTTATGATAAACTGGTTATAAAAAGTTTAATTTCAATTGTGAGCTGTTTGCTCAAATGAAAAGCTTTAAAACTTACTGTTATTAAAAAAGAAGTTGACTATTTAAATGATTTTAAATTGACCTTTTTATGAAAACAGTTATAGAACATAATTACAATACTTCGCGTAGTTGGTTAGAGTTATTTGCACAGACAATGGGAGGTTCAGTAGAAGGTAACTTTGTTAAAGGCGATAATGACATTTACGAAGGCACGCAATGCGTTTTACCTGTCGAGGATGGTATTACCGCTATCTTATCTGATAAGACCTATAAACAGGATATTTTAGTAAAATACCGTAACGAGAACAGCAACTTTATGGGGTTGTATTTTTATCTGACAGATCAGGACATCGATTTTGTGTTGAATGGAAATACAACAGTGGTTGGAGAATTAAATTACAATCTGTCTATAGTGGATAGTGATGTAGATATGCATTATGGTTTTCAAAAGGGAACCAGAATATTTGCTATTTGCATTTTGTTTGATAAAGATATTCTTTCGAAAAAACTGCATCAGATTGATAAAAAACTTTCGCTAAATAATATATTTCTTAATGCTGAAAAAAATGCTGTTATTCGTTTAGACAGGATCGATCCTGAAAGTTTGTTTTTAATAAGCGACTTTAGAAAAATAGGATATGATAATGCACTTTATGAGATATTTTTTAAAGGACTTGTGTATCAGTTAACAAGCAATTATCTGCAGCATGTAACAGCGCATAAAGATATATCCGACAGAAAAAAATCAAAAGATTTAAAGAATATCCTTAAATCTAAAAAGCTTCTGAAAAATATTGTAGAAGAGCCTTTTCCTGGCATTAATTATTTGGCCGAACAGGTTTGTATGTCACCATCAAAATTTAAAAAACTATTTACCGAAATTTCAGGTTTAAACCCGGGAACTTATTTTTATAAAATAAAATTAAACAGGGCAAAGGAAATGTTAGAAACGGGCAAGTACAATGTTAATGAAGTGGCCCGTCAACTAAATTATTCTACGGTTTCTTATTTGGGAAAGCGATTCAATGAAAGGTACGGGATTTGTCCAAAAAAATATCAAAGTCTTTTTTAGAAAGTATGGATTTATCAATACCGGAATTTAAACATTCAGCATCTTTATCGCCAAAATGGCTTGAAGATTCGCTGAATAAATTGGGATGTAAATTCAACAATAAAATCGTCAGCTTTCCTGAAAATACGGCTAGCGGATCTTGTTATTTTTTAGAAATTTCGCCTGATATATCTGCATTTGTTGTCGATTTAACGCTCAAAAAACCAATGCGATTTACAAGAATGCCATCCGAAGAAGATTTTTGGGTCGTTTACTATGATATTAGCGACGGTTTTAACAAGCATTTTGTAGACAATGTAAAACATAAAATAGGATATACATCTAAGCTGGGATTTGCCATTGTAGACAGTCGTACCAAAAGTACTTATGTATCTTCTGTGGGCGAGAGAGCATTTTCGTTACGATTGTATATTCGTAAATCCTATATTATGGGTTATTTTAAAAACTCGATTGTAGAAAAGGATTTCAAAAATATATTTGACGACAAAAAACGAAAAATGGTTTATTACGGGCATATCGACAGCAGAAGCAATGTGCAATTGTTTCAGCTAAAAAGTCAAAATATGCACGATTCTAATTACGAGTTTCTGCTAAAAGGAATAACGTATAAAATCTTTGGTTATTTATTAGAAAGATTAAATGCAGATATGCCTGAGGCGGGAGCTTTTTTAGAAAAAGATTTACTTGCTATTATGAATAGTCAGGAATATCTGTTGTCAGATGTATTAAAACCTTTTCCGGGTGTAAAAGCCTTGTCTAAAATTGCAAATATGTCTATTTCTAAATTTCAAAATTTATATCTAAATGTATTTGGAATGAGTCCGGCATCTTTTTTTAAAAATGAAAAATTGAGATTAGCAAAAGAACTGTTGGAAAGCGGTAAATATTCGTTGATTAGCGATGTTGCGTATGAGTTGAATTATTTTAAAACGTCTTATTTTTCATTACAATATAAAAAGTATCATGGGCATTTGCCAAAAGAGGTATTTAAAAGTAAAACAAACTGATTTTTTAAAAAACAATTTAGAAAACATGAAAGATATTAAGCATTTTTATTCATTAAGTCCAAAGTGGTTTCAAAAACTGGCACAAGAAATTGGTTCAGAGGCGAAGGACAATAAAATCATTACTATTCCGGAAAATCTGGGTGTAGGAAATATTTACTTTGTCGAAGTTACGCCGGGTATATCAGCCATTTATAAAGATTATACGCTTTCGAAAAATACAAGAATAGTAAAGATTAAAACAGAGGAAGAATTTTTCATTTTTAATTATAATCTTTTAAAAGAGGAAGATTTAGGTCATAAAAAAGATTTTTCTATTTATAGTAATCATCTGGAAAAAGTAACTGAAACTTTAGTCAACGAAAGAAATTTTGGTTTTACCTTATTGGTAGATAAAAAAGTAATACGGCAATTGATTAAAGAAATGCCGGATGCTCAGCATCTCAATAAAAAACTAAGTGACGATAAAATTTATAACGATTATATTGATATTAAAAGTTTAATGCTGATTTTTTCCTTGGAGAAAAAAGTAATAAACGATTCTTTATTTGATTATTACATCAGTGGTATTTCATATAAAGTATTGGCTAATTT
>NZ_CADCSU010000136.1 GCF_902804475.1 Flavobacterium bizetiae | reverse complement strand
ACGCTATAGAGACTAGCTCAATGACTGTCTTGAAAAGCAAAACTAATAAAAATTAAGATTTAAATTTGGAAATCAACACAGAATCTTTGCGGTTAAATTCAGCACAATTCATTTTAAACCTGAAACTGTTTTTTTTGTTTGATTTTCATAACTTTGCTGCATGAAAGAGCAATTAGATTATCAGGCTTCTGAACTTGGTATAAACGATTTAAAGCTAAAAGGGTTTAAAGTATACGAAGTAAACGATACAATTAGTAAGATTCCGACGTATAACCGCAGGGATTTTTATAAAATATGTATTAATACCAGTAAGAGTTTAATTCATTACGCGGACCGCGGTATAGAAACCGATGGTACGATATTATTCTTCGGAAATCCGCATATTCCGTATTCATGGGAAATTATTTCACCGGAATATGAAGGATACGCTTGTGTTTTTACCGAAGAATTTTTGAAAGCCAATGATCGTTCTGAAAGTCTTCATGAATCGCCTTTGTTTAAAATTGGCGGAACTCCTATTTTTACCTTATCGGCTGAGCAAAAAGTGTTTATAGATTCGTTGTTTAAAAAAATGATCGAAGAACAAGAAACCGATTATGTTTTTAAAGATGATTTAATTCGAAATTACATCAATCTGATTTTGCATGAATCGATGAAAATGCAGCCTTCAGAAAATTTCTTTAAACATAAAAATGCTTCGTCGAGAATTACCTCATTATTTTTAGAATTATTAGAAAGACAATTTCCTATAGAAACAAAAAATGAACCTTTGGCACTAAAAACGCCTCAGGATTATGCACAAAGTTTGTCTGTACATGTGAATCATTTAAACCGTTCTGTAAAAGAAGTTACCGGAAAACCAACAACAGCGCATATTACGGAGAGAATCATTGGCGAAGCCAAAGCATTACTGCAACACACGGATTGGAGCATCTCTGATATAGGATATTCGTTAGGATTTGAATATCCGAGTTATTTTAATAATTACTTTAAAAGACTTACAGGAACGATCCCAAAATCGTTACGATCGTAAATTGTTTCATATTCTTAATTTTTTGTTTGAATATTGTTATTTCTAATTGTTGTTGCTAAACTACTTTTGCCCTGAAATAATTAGTATTAACCTCTATCGGTTTTTCGCTGACTAAATATAACTTCTATAAAGCGCATTCTAGCTTTCTAATTTAGTTTCCAGCACTGATATACAAAAACAAAATAATTATGAAAGAACCAGAAAATCAATTAAATGAAACTATTTTTCCAAAAGGAGATCTAGCTTCAGCGGATTATTTTACAGGAAAAGCATGGGTGAAAATGTTGGTTCCAAATGATCCGGTTTTAAATACTGCCGTTGGTAATGTAGTTTTCGAAGCAGGTGCGAGAAACAATTGGCATACACATCCCGGCGGACAAATATTAATAGTTACAAAAGGAACAGGATATTATCAGGAAGAAGGAAAACCAATTCAGTTACTTCAGGAAGGTGATGTTGTCAACATTCAACCCGAATTAAAGCATTGGCACGGAGCTGCTCCGGATAATGAATTTACCCATATTGCTATTAGTACCAATACTCAAAAAGGTATTGTAGACTGGCTTGAACCAGTAACCGACGAACAATATAATAGCTTTAAATAATTAAAGTAAAAGTGTTGTTTGGTTGATCTAACCTTAATTAATGGTTTTGTTAGATCTTATTTTAAATAAAATTCCAATCTCAAAAAATCAATTTTATGTCAACACTTTATACTTCCGCTATTGAAGAGGGCAAAGTCCCGAATACTTTTATGACTGGTACTGTTTCTTATAAAAAACAAACCAGCAATATTCATCCGGACAACACCATGATTAAAGAAGTTTCTTTTGAACCCGGATCGAGATGCAACTGGCATATTAACGCAAGTTTGCAATTGTTTATCGCAACTGACGGAATTGGCTATTATCAGGAAAAAGGTTCTGTGATTCGTTTGCTTCATAAAGATGAGGTAATTACGATTTTACCAGGTGTAGAACATTGGTACGGCGCAACACCTTTTAGCCGATTTTCGCACATTAGCATCATCACAGAAATCGACAAAGGAAAAGGAATTTGGTTAGAAAGCGTAACCGATGAAGAGTACTTCAGTTTTGGAAAGTAATCTAAGTTGCTGAGTTGCTAAGGTTCTAAGTTACTAAGTTACTAAGTGAATAGGAACTCATGATCTTAAAACGCATTGCAGAAGAAAACTTTGCGACTCTGCGACTTTGCGAGAAATATTATTTTTTTCACGCAGATTTTAAAAGATTTGAATTAAATTCTCTTAAATCTGCGCGAAACTATACCAACTCTAAAACAAAAAAAACTCAGAACCTTAGCTACTTAGCGTCTCAGTACCTTAAAAATAAAAAACAAAAACATGCAAACAAAAAACATAAAAGCCTTTGGCACAGAAGCTGCCGAAGCACCCTTACAAACATTAGATATTCAGCGTAGAGAGGTTTTAGCGCACGACGTCGAAATCGAAATTTTATATTGCGGAATTTGCCACTCAGATTTACACTCGGCGAGAAACGAATGGCACGGAACTATTTACCCGATAGTTCCAGGCCACGAAATCGTAGGTCGTGTAACAAAAGTGGGGGATCACGTAAAAGGTTTTAAAGTAGGCGATTTAGCCGGAGTAGGCTGTATGGTCGATTCTTGTAGAGAATGCGAACATTGTAAAGATGGTTTAGAGCAATTTTGCGATCCGGGAAATACATTAACGTTCAATTCTCCTGACGTTCATTTAGGCGGACAAACTTTTGGAGGATATTCTCAAAGTATTGTAGTCGATGAAAATTATGTACTGCATATTTCAGATAAACTTGATCTTGCCGGAGTTGCGCCTTTACTTTGCGCCGGAATCACCACTTATTCTCCGCTAAAACACTGGAATGTTGGTCCTGGACAAAAAGTAGGTGTTGTAGGTATTGGTGGTTTAGGTCACATGGGGATTAAATTGGCAAAAGCAATGGGCGCTCATGTAGTGGTTTTTACAACTTCATTGTCTAAAACCGAAGATGCAAAACGTTTAGGAGCAGACGAAGTAGTTTTATCTACAGATCCTGAACAAATGGCAAAATATGCTAAAACGCTAAACTTTATTTTAGATTGCGTATCAGCTCCACATGATATTGATGCGTATTTAAACCTACTTAAAGTAGACGGAACGCTTACTTTGGTTGGTGCTCCAATGGAACCGCTTCCGGTAACTTCATTCAGTTTATTATTAGGTAGAAGAAGTTTTGCAGGTTCTAATATTGGCGGAATTGCTGAGACTCAGGAAATGCTAGACTTTTGTGCAGAACATAACATTACTGCCGACATCGAAATTATTGGTGTTGATGAAGTAAACGATGCTTACGAAAGATTACTAAAAGGAGATATTAAATACCGTTTTGTAATTGATATGGCTTCTCTTAAGTAGCTAAGTGACTAAGGTTCTAAGTTGCTAAGTTTTTTAAAGCAGGTTCAAAGTTTCATAGAGACAAAGTTTCAGAGGTTTCAAAAATAAAACTTTGCGCCTTTGCGTCTTTGCGCGAACTAAAAGATTGCAACGTGAATAAATATTTAAAAAGGTCTGACTCTCTAAGTCAGACCTTTTTTTATTCTTTTCAAAATTGATACTATTTAATTATTAATTTTGAAATTCAATAACAAATCACTTTCTCTTGCAAAAACATTCGATTCCTGTTTTATCTGTTGGCAATATACTCGGAGAAGAAACCTTGGGGATTACCTTGTTTCGCCATAGCGTAAAAGGAAGAAACGAATTTGAGCAGCCTCACAAGCACGATTTTTACATGGTGTTTTTTGTAGAAAAAGGTTCAGGAGTTCACAATGTCGATTTTACTCAATATATAGTAAACGATTATCAGGTTTATTTTATCAGGGCAGGGCAGGTTCATAACTGGTCGCTCGATGTCGATACTTCCGGTTTTCAATTAATGCTTGCGGCAGATGTCATTACTATATTTTCGAATTTAGGATCATTTCCGTTTTTTGAGCAAAGTGTTCCCTCTTGTTTGTCTTTAGATAAAAAACAGTTTGAAGAATTTAAAATTCATTTGCATGAAATAGAATTAGTATTGTCTGATAATGATGTTCTTACCAAAGAAATTCTTTTATTGCGTTTACATTTAATGCTGAAGTTATTGCAAAAAGAATATTTAAATCAATTTCCGGAACATGATTCATCAACCAAACCAGAAAAAATTATAAAAGGGTTTAATACGCTAATTGATGATCATTTTAATGAAGAATCTTCGGTGAATTTTTATGCTGATAAATTAAATATTACGGCAAATTATCTCAATATCCTTTCGCAGAAATATTTAAAAATGCCGGCAAGCGATGTTATCAAACAAAGAACTATTCTCGAAGCAAAACGCTTACTTACCAGTACCGATTTGTCTATAAAAGAAATTGGGTATCAACTGGGTTTTAATGATAATACCTATTTCAGTAAAGTATTTAAAAAGTATACCGGAAAAACTCCCGGTGATTTTAAAAAATTATAATTTCTACCATCTTTCTCCGTAATATTACCGTTATCGTTTTGAGTTTATAACGAATTTTGCAATGCAATTAATGCTGTTGATTATTAGAGTGTTATTGTAAAATCGTATAACAAACGCAAAGAAGATAATATATAATTTATGGAAGATCATAAAATAAGCCGAAAAAAATTCTTAGGATTAGGTGCCGCAGCAACCGGAGCCGCATTGTTTTCAGGAATTGGAGGAAATGCAGTTGCACAAGTTTTACCAGAAGAAAATAAAACTGCTTTAAACGAATATCTTTTGATAAATGTTCGATTAGAAGATGGTTTTGAATATAATGATAAAAATGAAGTAATCGCCACCAAAACAGCCTTATACAATATTCATATTGCCA
Source organism: Flavobacterium bizetiae (assembly GCF_902804475.1). GTDB lineage: Bacteria > Bacteroidota > Bacteroidia > Flavobacteriales > Flavobacteriaceae > Flavobacterium > Flavobacterium bizetiae. The sequence goes on along the minus strand of NZ_CADCSU010000136.1, from coordinate 2,153 downwards.
ATGGTAAAATAAAAAGCATTACCACAACAAAACCAGCGTTGAAACTGAAAACCGTTGATGCCAAAGGACTTTTGATGCTTCCGGGATTGCGTGATATGCACATTCATATTGATAAAACGTATTATGGCAGCGGAACCTGGAATGCAGCGCCAAGAAAAGGTTATACGGTAAAAGATATGATCACGCTGGAGCAAAAGTTAATTCCGCAATTGTTACCGGATTCTCAGCATAAAGCAGAAGAAGCCATTAAACTAATGCAAAGCCAAGGAAGTTATTTTGCGCGTTGCCAATGTAATATTGATCCTGTAAGTGGATTAAAAAGTTTAGAACACTTACAGGCGGCTTTAGAAAAAAATAAAGACAGCTTTGGTTCAGAAATCGTTGCTTTTCCGCAACACGGGATTTTGTATTCGCAATGTGAACCTTTATTAAGAGAAGCGGCAAAAATGGGAATTGATTTCATTGGCGGACTTGACCCAACCAATGTTGATGGTAATATGGAGAAATCTCTTGATGTTATGTTTCAAATTGCACTTGATAATAATAAAGGTGTCGATATACATTTGCATGAATCGATACCATCTGGTAAAGCGGCGATCGAATACATGATTAAAAAGACCGAAGAAAACAAACAATTACAAGGAAAAACATATATCAGTCATGGTTTTGCGCTTGCGAAAATGGATCCAAAAGATTTGGAGAAAATCGCCGAACAAATGGGAAATCTGGGAATAGGAGTAGTATCGGGAATTCCGATTGGGAAAACGATAATGCCAATTCCAACTTTGAAAAAATATGGTGTAAAATTAATGACAGGAACCGACAGTATTGTCGATCACTGGCAGCCTTTCGGGACTTGCGATATGCTAGAAAAAGCAAAATTATGCGCTCAGCTTTACGGCTGGACAGACGAATATAATCTAAGCAGATCTTTGCACATTGCTACAAAAGATGAAATTTTACCTCTTAATGATGCCGGAAGCCGTGTTTGGCCAGCGGTAGATAACGAAGCCAATTTTATCCTGGTAAAAGCAAGCTGTTCTGCCGAAGCCGTAGCACGTTTACCGAAAAGAGAAGGTGTTTTTTATAAAGGAAGAAAGATTGCAGGAGATATTTCTTAAGTTTTTTAGGTGTTAAGATTCTAAGTTGCTAAGGTACTAAGGTAGAACTGTAATTGTCATATTTATATCTTAAAGATTTATCGCGAAGTTTGGGGGCTTCGTGAAAATAGATGGGTTTTAATCTATCTAAAAATTATTCAATTATAATACATGCAAGAAAAGACGAACTGCTGTGTGTCTCTACAAAAACCTTTGTCCCTTAAAAAGAAACTTTAGAATCTTAGCAACTTAGAACCTCAGAACCTTTAAAATAGAAACCCCTCAAGCAATTCAACTCTTGAGGGGTTTTTAAAATAAATAATAACCAATTAAATTTATTTTTTATCTAAATTTTGTTTTAGCAATTTCGCATGCTCTAAATGAGCTGTAAGCGGTGCTATATTATTCGATGCCCAAACTTTAACATCATTATCAGTAGCATCTTTTGATGCTTTTTGCAATTTGTCAATTGCTTTTTCATGACCATCGATCATCATGTCTACGAATTTTTTATCAAAATCAAGACCTGATTTTTCGTTTAATTTTTTATACTCTTCTTGTCCGTCTTCAGTTAAAGAAGTTGGTAGAGTAAAGTTTTTAGCTTTTGCCAAAGCGCTTACTTCAGATGCTGATTTAGTATGCTCGTCAATAAGCATTTTACCAAATTTTTTCACTTCTGCATTAGTACCTTTTTGTTGCGCTAATTTTCCAAGTTCAATCTCGGCTAAATTAATTTCTGCCTGATCCACTAAAAATTCAGAATCATCTTCTTTATTATTAAGAGTATCAAATTTTGCTTCGTTTGCATCTTCCGCTACTTCTTTAGGATCTTCTTGTTTGTTTTCATTTTTACAAGAGTTTAAAGATAAAATAAGTAATCCTGCTCCTAAAATTGCTGTTCCGGCTAAAAGTATTTTTTTCATGATTTAATCGTTTAAATGTTATAATGTAAAATTATTCACATTGTGTCAAGAATGTCTTACAGTATTTTTGAATAATGTTATATGATTTGGATTTATGAAAGATTAATATGTAATACAAATAGTATTATAT
>NZ_CADCSU010000135.1 GCF_902804475.1 Flavobacterium bizetiae | reverse complement strand
GTTCGCAAAGCTTTATCAATATAGCTTTGCGAACTTTGCGTTTTATAAGCGTAATCCCGAACAAAAAATCTTTGCGTGCTTTGCGGTAAAATATCTACATAATTTTTACAGATGTCATACTCAAAGAACCCGCTAACAACTTATCATTAAACAAACTCAGTTCTTCTGATTTTTCTTTTAAACCTAAAGTATACAACAAAGGCAAATAATGATCCGGAGTCGGAATCGCCAATTGAATCGCTTTGTTCATTTTTTCGAAATCAATTAAAGGCTGAAAATTCTCGTCTAATAAATAATTATTGATCGTTTCGCGCGCTTCAATTGCCCAATCGTAACCGTAATTGTCTTTATCAAAATTCCTGAAATCAACCAGACGAAGATTGTGAACGATATTTCCGCTTCCGATAATTAAAACGCCTTTATGGCGTAAGGATTGTAATTTCTGAGCCAACTCAAAATGATACTGACCCGATTTTGTATAATCAATACTCAACTGAATCACCGGAACATTCGCCTCAGGATATAAATGTTTAATTACGCTCCAGGCGCCATGATCTAAACCCCAATGTTCGTCTAAATCTACGTGAACGGGATCTAAAATTCTCTTGGTTTCTAAAGCTAATTCCGGACTTCCTTTCGCAGGATATTGCACATCAAACAGCGCTTGCGGAAAACCACCAAAATCATGAATAGTTCTTGGCATTTGCATCGAAGTCACTTTGGTTCCGTTGGTAAACCAATGCGCCGAAATACACAAAATCGCATTGGGTTGCGGTAATGTTTTTGCCAGATTACGAAAACCAGCCACAAACTGATTTTCTTCAATGGCATTCATCGGGCTGCCGTGTCCTAAAAACAAAACCGGCATTTTATCTGTATTCGAAAACGTAGACGAAATCGAATGTAAATCGTTTAGTGTTGTCATTGTAAAAATGTTTTCTTTTGCCACAGATTAAAAGGATTAAAAAAGATTTTTTCAAAATATTCAAAATCTGTGAGAATCATTTAAATCTGTGGCTAACCTTTTTATTCCTCAAAACTCTCGTCTTTAAATCCTATCAAATATAATTTATTTTTGGCACGTGTCATAGCGGTATACAACCACCTGATGTAATCGCGATCGATTCCATTTGGTAAGTATGGCTGTTCTATAAAAACAGTATCCCATTGTCCACCCTGCGATTTGTGGCAGGTTATGGCGTAAGAGAATTTTACTTGCAATCCGTTAAAATATTCGTTCTCTTTTACTTTTTGGAACTTCTTGAATTTAGTACCTTCATTTTCATAATCTTTCATCACCTCTTCATACAAACGATTTGATTCTTCGTACGTTAAAGACGGAGATTCACTTTTGATGGTATCTAATAACAATACCGTTTCAAAAGGTTTCTGATCCGGATAATCGACCATTCTGATTTTTACTCTTGCAAAATTAAATCCGTATAATTCTTTGATTCCGAACAATTCTAAAACCTCGATAATATCTCCGTTGGCAATAAATCCCGCTTCATCGGTTTCTTTTAGCCAGAAGTAATTATTCTTTACCACCATCAGGAAATCCCCAACCGAAAGTTCGCTTTCTTTAAATAAAATTCGGGTTCTGATTTGTTCATTATATTGATTCGCACGTTTATTCGAACGAACAATAAATGCCGTATCTTCAATACTATAATTACTGTAAGCCGAGTTGATAGCATCCTGAATATCATAACCATCTGTTAGACGAACAATATCTTTAAACCTTTTTACATCAAATTTAAATTCGGTAATAAAACTGTCTTTCAGTAATTCCCGTAATTCTGTCGCATTATACAAAATCCCAGAACTTTCTTCCTGACGCATTACTTCGTCCAGTTCGATATGTTCGATTTCTTTGTCATAATGCACGGCAAGAGTCTGCACATCAAGCGCCGGACTTATATCTAAATTTACCGGAGGCAACTGGGCCGTATCTCCTAAAAGAATCATTTTGCAATTGGTTCCGGAATATACATACGAAATCAAATCATCGAGAAGCGATCCGTTATCGTACAATTTCGAATCAGAATTGCTGTCTGAAATCATCGAAGCCTCATCGACGATAAAAATGGTGTTTTTATGTTTGTTTAATTGCTTGGTAAAAGCCACGCCTCCGCCAGCAGATTTTTTAGGAAAATAGATTTTTTTGTGAATCGTAAACGCGGGTGTATTCGAATAATTCGCGATTACTTTTGCCGCACGACCTGTTGGCGCCAGCAAAACAAACTTTTTATTAATGTCTCCCAGATTGTTTACGATGGTCGAGATCACGGTAGTTTTTCCTGTTCCGGCATATCCTTTCAGGACAAAAATCGTATCGTTATGCGTATCTGTTAAGAAAATAGCGATTTTTTGAAAAAAAATATCCTGTTTATAAGTGGGCGCAAAAGGAAATCGTTTTTGTAAAACGCCGTAAAAAAGTGATGAATTCATAGGGAAAAATTGAACTACAAAGTACGGGCTTTTAAATGGCAATGTCAATTAATCTTTTTCACGATATAAGTGATATAAGTTCATATTATTCTGGAATCAATACAAAAGCTTTTATGTAATAATCCATAACTAAAGACTAACTCTAAAACATCAATACTAACGTTCTTTCACCATATAAGTAATGTAAGTAATTTAAGTTTTGTATTTATTGCGCTCAATTAATATGAACTTATATCACTTATATGGTAAACAAAATTTAACCGTACTTTAAAATTCAATTAAAATTGTTTTTCGAAATTGCAATTATAATAGTTCCTTTTTAATTTGTAAGTTTGTAATCGCCTTAAATTCTTTCTTGTAAAACAGGTAACGAATTGTAAATCAATATGTCATTGCAAAATACTAACATCACTTCAAAAAATTACAAAAAGCTTTCTATTCAGGTTTCGTTGAATGGATTTTCATTTTGTTGTTTTGATACTTTAAATAATACCATTACAGCCTTTAATGAAGTCAATTTTGATACTACGCAAAAAACATCAAAAATTGAAGAATTATACAGCGCTGCTTTCAAAAATCATCCCGAATTAAAAGAAACTTATGACGAAATCTTAGTGATTCACAACAATAATCTTTCGACTTTTGTTCCGGCTCCTTTATTCGACGAAAATTATTTGGGGAGTTATTTACAATACACCACCAAAGTTTTTGAAACTGATTTTTTTACTTTCGATAAAATTTCGAATTACGAAATGAATTCCGTTTACATTCCGTATGTCAACATCAATAATTTTCTAATTGATACAGTTGGTTCTTTCGATTACAAACATGTCAATAGTATTTTGGTCGAAAAAATCCTTGAAAGCTCAAAGAACAACGACGAGAAAAAAATGGTGATTAATTTTAATCCAACCCATTTTGAAGTTATTGTTGTTCAAAATCAAAAGTTGTTGTTATTCAATTCGTTCGAATATCAGACTCCGGAAGATTTCCTTTATTACATTCTTTTTACAGCCGAACAATTGAGTTTAAACCCGGAAAGTTTTCAACTTGAATTATTAGGCACCATAAATCAAAACGATCCGTTTTATGCGATTGCATACAAATACATTCGTCATATTTCATTTTTGGATGTAAGCACATTACAGCAAAAAAACAGCTACTCAACTGCACAAAATCAAAAACATTATATTTTATTTCAATCATGAGAATCATTTCAGGAAAATACAAAGGACGACGCATTTTTCCGCCAAAAAACCTTCCTGTAAGACCTACGACTGACATGAGTAAAGAAGCATTATTTAATGTTTTGAACAATCATTTTAGTTTTGACGGCTTAAAGGTTTTAGACTTATTTGCGGGAACAGGAAACATTAGTTATGAATTCGCTTCACGCGGAAGCGCTCCTATTACCTCTGTTGATGGTGATTTTGGATGCGTAAAATTCGTAAAACAAGTAGCATCAGAATATGATTTTGATATCGCTGCCACAAAAAGTGATGTGTATAAATTTTTAGACAATTGCAAAACTTCGTACGATATCATTTTTGCTGATCCTCCATACGGATTAGATCAGACGGCTTTTGAAAAAATTGTTTTAACGGTTTTCGAAAGAGAATTATTAAACGAAGACGGAATGATGATAATCGAACATTCTAAGTACACCAAAATGGAACATTTAAGTAATTTCTCTTTTCAGAAAAGTTACGGAGGTTCGTTTTTTAGTTTCTTCGAATTAAACTCAACTGATGATGAAGAAGAATTAACCATCAAATTAAATAAAGCAACAGAAGACGACGAAGGTTAATTTTCGTTTGAATATAATAAGCTCAAATGGAGCGAAATTGAGATTTTATAATAGCTCGATTTCGCTCCATTTTGCAATAATTTAGTTTCTAAATTAAGTTTTTAAATTAAAGCCACAGATTAAAGGATTTCCGCGACCAACAACCGAAATACTTTCCTTATCAGAACTCACCTGAACGGTTGGCAATTTAGACAATCAATCAACCGTATTCGGAATTGAATTGTAAATAGAATTGGCTACATCAACTTTTATATTTCCGTTTGTATTGGTAAACGTTTTTTTGTTCTGAGCAACAACAACCTCTTTTAATGTGTTCAAAATACTATCTTTTGGCGTTTCATTTTGTGCGTATCCGAATAAAGAAAGCAGGAAAAAAAACAAAATCATGAAAATTTTAAAGGGCAAATAAGGGTTCATTTTTGGTTGGATTTAAAATTGGAATCCTGCAAAAGTGCTTCTAAAAAAAGGTTCCGTAGGTTAATTGAAGGTTAATGCGGAGTTAATACGTTTATTATGTTGCAAAAACATTATTTTTGAATTGGGAAAATGGCCCACGGATTTGTCGGACGCAATAGATTGACACGGGTTTATTATTTTATAAATCTGTAAAAATCGAACTTGAATCTTAAATAAAAATCTGTGTAAAACATTTAGATCCGTGTCACCCGCGGCCCATAACAAAAACAAACATGAAACAAAGAATCAATTTATTAATCGCTTTTTCTGTCGTGGCTTTGATCGTATTATCAACGGTGCAATGCTATTTGGTAAAAACGACTTACGATTATAAAGTGGCGCAGTTTCACACTGAAATTAAAAATGAAATCGCTAAAATATCCAATAATTATAGTGATATCGATTCGGTTCTTGTTGCTAAAAAAGAGGCGTTGTACAAACAATTATCCGAAAATTATCTTCAGGGAAAAAACAACAAAGCGGACGTTAAAACTTATATCCTAGAAAATGAATACAATGATGTTTTAACCCAAAAGATTCAGCGTAAATTCAAGAGAGATTTACCCAATCTGAAAATCGATTTTGCGATTGTACTCAACAAATTTATATTGTACCAAAGCGCCAAAAAAGCCGATACTATTTTCTCTGAAAAACCTTTTATCCAAAACAAATTATACGGCAATCTGGCTTCTTTAAACCATGCTTTTTTAGTTCGAAGTTATGTTGGAACTTCCAGCGGAACTTTCGAAAATAAAAATTACAAGTTACTGACCGAAGATTCCATGTACGTGTCTGTAATCGATTGGGAAATGATTATTTTAGGAAGAATGACGTTTGTTTTAATTCTGTCCCTGCTTTCAATATTGACCCTAATTACGCTTTTTGTTATCGCAATAAAAGCTTTAATCAAACAGAAAAAAGTAAACGACATCAAGACCGATTTTATCAATAATATTACGCACGAACTCAAAACGCCATTGACAACTTTGGGGATTTCGACCAAAATATTAGAACGAAAAGATATTCGTGATAATGACGAAAATTTTAATGCGATCGTCAATACCATTTCGCGCCAGAACAATCGTTTGCAAAGTTTGATCGATCAGGTTATGGCCAATTCTCTGGCTGAAAACGGAATCGAATTGCAAAAAGAAAAAATAGAAACGGAAGATTTTCTGTTAACGATCGTTAATGATTTTAAGATTACATATCCTGCAATCAATATTAAAACTCATTTTAAGACACAGAAAACCCATCTTATTCTGGATAAATTTTATCTGACTACAGCACTTTTAAATGTTTTGGAGAATGCGGTAAAATATGGTTCAAATACGATTACAATAAAAACTAATCTGATTCAAAATCAATTTTCGATTAGTGTTGAAGATGATGGAATTGGAATTGAAAAGAACAAACAATCGCTTCTATTTGAAAAATTCTATCGCGTAGAACAAGGAAATCTTCATAATACAAAAGGCTTAGGTTTAGGCTTGTATTATGTCGATCAGATTATAAAAGCACATCAGGGCTCAGTGAGCGTTGTGAGCGATTTAGGAAAAGGAACTCAGTTTACTATTTTACTAAAAGTTTAATATTACCTTATTTTGAAAAGACTACTTTTAGCTGAAGACGATTTTGATTTTGCCGGAATTTTAAAGAAATACTTAGAATTACATCAATTTGAAGTAATCTGGGCAGAAAACGGAGAAATAGCTTTAGACTATTTTAAAAACCAAACTTTTGATATTTGTGTGTTTGATGTCATGATGCCAAAACTGGACGGGTTTTCATTGGCCGAAAAAATAATTACTATCAACCCTGAGATTCCATTTATTTTTCTAACTGCCAGAAAGTTAAAAGAAGACAAAATCATCGGACTAAAACTTGGTGCAGACGATTATATCATAAAACCTTTTGAAGTCGACGAACTCGTTCTGCGTTTGCAGAATATTCTAAAAAGAATCGAACAAAAAAGAACTCTTGAAGGAAATAATATAATTGAAATTGGCTCTTATATTTTTGATAATGAAAGGCTGACTTTAAACAATAAAAATCATGTACAGCAGCTCACAGAAATGGAAGCTTCTCTTATTGAGTATTTATATCTGAACAATAATCAATTATTAAAGAGGGACCAAATTTTAATGTCTGTTTGGAAAAAAGATGATTATTTCTCCGGCCGAAGCATGGATGTTTTTATCAGCAGGCTTAGAAAATATTTTAATTCAGATCCAAAAATCAGAATCGAAAGCACTCGAAATATTGGATTGGAATTTAAAATAGAAAAACCTTGATTGCTCAAGGTTTTCTACTATATTTTTTATTATTTTCCTATAACCCAGCCTAAAGTAAAGCTACTAACGGGTACAAATTCAGTGTCATATTTATCAAAATTTACTCCGGGACCTAAATGCACCTCAAGATTGAATCTGCCTTTGTAAGTTCGTTGAAAGCCCCAAAGTGCAGCTAGCGTAAAAGAAGGATCATAGTTTCCGTATTTCTCGTTGGTATTTAATGATTTAAAGTTATAATAAACAGATGCAGCTACAAAATTACCTGAATTACGAGCGGTTCTTTTTCCTTTACTCGCTCTTTTTTCTAAATTATAATAATGACGAAACTGTTCATTAATCGTAGGAAGAATATACCAACTTGATTCATCATAATAACTGCTATAACGATAGCCAATACCTAAGCTTGCCTCAGAATAAAGTGTATTTTTCGCATCAAAACCATGCTCATAAACAAAGCCGGGAAACAACATATTTACCTTAAACTGATTTTTCTCGACAGAAACCGGAGCATTATCCTGAGCCTGAACAGCATTAATAAAAAGGAAGGATAAAATTAAGAACAGGTAGTTTATTTTCATTGATTTAATTATCATTTATTTTTTTTATTGATTGCGTCAAAAATAATATTAAAACAATACAAACCAATCAAAAAAATGATTTTTTTTCTTACAAAAAATATCTGCCCTTAACATACAAATTTATCTTTTACTGTAAATGATATAAGTTTTAGAATCAATTGTATAACGCCACCTGCAAACTGCGTAATACATTTGTAATGAAAACTTTAAATCAAAACATCATGAACCTAAAAAGATTTTTCGGAGGGTTACTTACCATCCTCGGAATAGTAGGATTGATTTACACTGCGGTTATATTTGCAGGTACTTCAGGCGAAACAAGAGATATTAAATCGTTAATTATTTACGGTATACTAGGTATTGTATTTTTTATGTCCGGAATTAGTTTAGTTCGTGCCACAAAAGACGAAGCCTAATTTTTAAGACAACAATACATTACTTATTTTTTCATACAGAGGAGTTTTTACGCCATATTTCAAACCTTCTTCTACAACAAATTTTGTAAGCGAAGTTGCTTCTATTTTATTACCCGCCAAATAATCTCTGTGCATAGATGAAGTCGCTTCTTTAGGCGATTTCTCTAGTTTTAAGATAGTCTGATTTACAATATCGTCAGGTAATTTCAACCCTTTTGCTTTGGCTACCAATTCGATTTCTTTCAGCAATTCTACATAAATTTCCTTAGCTTTCGGATCATTTAAAATCTCGCCAATATTCTGGTTCAAATAAGAAGTTACCGATGCCAATGCCGAAATAAATATGAATTTCTCCCAAACGGTTTCCTCAATATTATCTACCAGATAACTTTCGATTTTAGCCTTTTGAAAAATCTCCTGCAATTCATTCAACTTTGTAGCCGAAGCCGTTTTAGAACCAAAAAACAACTTTTCGTAAAAACCAATCTTTCGGATTGTTCCAGGCGAAAAAATCATCGAAATAATATAAACGCAACCTTGCAAAACCTCATTTTCAGGAAAGATCTTCTGAATGCGTTCCGGTGCATCAACACCATTATACAAAGGCAAAATTGTCGTTTTTAGCATAATACACTTTTGTAACGAAAGCAAACTTTCTTCGATATCATACGTTTTTGTAGCACAAATTAAATAATCTAATTCGCCAATTTCAGCCGGATCATTAGACACCAAATTGGGATGTACAATAGTTTCTGAATCATCAGTAATAATCTTCAATCCACTTTCAGCAATTACCTTTTTGGTTTCACCACGCGCAATAAAAATCAACTCGACATCATCAGATTTGTAATACGCTTTCGCTAAAAGTCCACCAAAATAACCACCTACTCCTCCAAGTCCTAAAATTCCAATTCTTTTCATATTTAAGTTTTTTTTTGCCACTAATTACACGAATCAGCGCGAATTAAAAGTAATGTAATAATATCGTATTGTCCTTGCGAGGAACGAAGCAACCACACTAGAGAGAAACCCAAAATTAGATGAAAATCTTGTAAATCCGCGCTTTCGCGAAAGCGAATCAGTATCATCCGCGTGCCATTCTACACAAAAAAAAGCAACGTTACTCCTCTAAAACAGGATCTAAATTAAGCTCGGTAAAATCTCGTTCACTTTTAGAAATTACAATCGTTGCCACCGTATTTCCTATCAAATTGGTTATCGCTCGCGCTTCGCTCATAAATTTATCCACTCCCAGTAAAAAAGCCAAACCTTCGACCGGAATTTTATGCAAAGCCGTCAAAGTCGAAGCCAGAACTATAAATCCGCTTCCGGTAACGCCTGCCGCACCTTTTGAAGTAATCATCAGGATTCCGATTACACTCAGAATTTCGAAAAAACTCAAATGAACATCGTACAATTGCGCCAGAAATATCACCGACATCGACAAATAAATCGAAGTTCCATCCAAATTAAAAGAATAACCTGTAGGAATCACCAACCCCACAACCGATTTACTACATCCCATTTGCTCCAGCTTTACCATAATACTTGGCAGAGCGGCCTCAGAAGATGAAGTTCCCAAAACCAGCAGAAGTTCTTCTTTTATATATTTTAAAATCGAAAGAATACTAATTTTATAATATCTCAAAATGCTTCCTAAAATAAGAAATACAAACAACGCCATGGTCAGATAAACACACAACATTAATTTTCCTAACGGAATTAAAGTTCCCAATCCAAACTTACCAATAGTATAAGCCATTCCGCCAAATGCACCAATTGGGGCGAGATACATCACATATTTCAATCCCAAAAAAACCACTTTCGAGAAGCGTTCCAGAACCAGAATCGTTTGTTCTCTTTTTTTATAAAAATTCAGCGCGATTCCGCAAACAATCGCCGCCAATAAAACTTGTAATGTAAAATTCGAAAAGAAAAACTCCAGCCACGAAAAATCTTTGGCGGCACCATTTGTATATTGACTTGCGTCGCCCAAAGTCAAACCTGATTTATCAATTTTTCCGGGCTTAAATAAATAAGCAATAGCTACTCCAATCGCCAAAGCAACAGTCGAAACAACCTCAAAATATCCCAGTGCTTTAATCCCAATTCGGCCTACTTTTTTGAGATTTCCCATTCCGGAAATACCCAAAACAATCGTCAAAAAGATAATCGGAGCAATAAAAAGTTTAATTAGAGCGATAAATTTAGCACCCAGAATTTCCATCTTCACGCCATTTTCCGGCGAAAAATGTCCGAGCAAAATACCGGCAATAATAGCAATTAAAACCCAAAAAGTAAGATTGGTAACAATGATAAAAAAGGTACTTTTCTTTGGTTTATTAGAACATTGTGGAGTGGTTATATTCATGAAAATAGATTAGAGAGTATCACAAATATATAAAAAATGCAGACCTATAAGCCGGATTCTGTCTCTGATAAATCAGAGCCTTATCATTTATCTAGATCCAACATTACTGTTGGACTCAAGCTACCTACCCTTCAACAACGGACGAGAAGCCCTTAAATGCTGATATACTTGGTATTTCACCGCATAGAGTTTACCTGGTTTCACTACAGCATTACCTGTACATACTTTCTGCTGCACTTGTCCTTGCGTTATTTCTAACACCGACGGGCGTTACCCGCTATGCTTCTCTGTGGTGTCCGGACTTTCCTCCCCCCAACGAATTGAGCGACGATAAGGCGGTCTGCGGTGCAAAAGTAGCGTTTTATCTACTAACAATAATCATTTTAAATTTTAGATTTTAGCCTTATTATCATAACATTTTAATTTTAAAATAGTTATCTTTAAAATCCATAATTTTAAAATTCAATATCATGATTAGAATGTATCACTACGCAACTGTTTCAAAAGCTCTGGATCAATTACATGAAAAAGGATTTACTTGTGATTTTAATCTAAACTCGGACCTGATTAAAAAAAATCCTGAAAAATTTGAAATTGTACATGTGTATCGATACGAAGGGGATTCGGACCCAGGCGATGAGGCAGTTGTATACGGAATTAAATCAACATCAGGCAAAAAAGGCGTTTATGTATCTGGCTTCTCAGCCGACTCAGATCAGGAAACCGCAAAGTTTTTATTTGATTTAAGCATTAAAGGAAGGTAAATAATAAGTCGCTGAGTGCAAAAGCTATTTTTCACTCAGCGACATAAATATCAGCCCATTATTTTCAAACTTTCAATCTTCCCGTTTTCTATATTAAATTTTTAAATCGTAGGGATTGTTCCGCCATCAATTACAAACTCAGTTCCGGTTAAATAATTAGCTCTTGGCGAAACCAGAAAACCAACCAATTCGGCTACTTCTTCAGGATTTGCAGGTCGGCCAAAAGGAATTCCGCCCAAAGCATTCATAACACTTTGCGTTGCTTCTTCGATCGTACCGTTTGAGCTTTCAGCAATTCTTTCCATCATTCTTTGGGCCGATGTTGTCATGATCCATCCTGGCGAAACCGTAAGTACGCGAACCCCTTTTGGCGCAACTTCATTAGATAAACTTTTACTATAATTAATCAATCCTGCTTTTGCCGCTGCATAAGGCAAAGTCGAATCATGCAAAGGTAATTTTCCCTGAATCGAAGCAATATGAATAATTACGCCCGACTTTTGTTGGATCATATCTGGTAAAAAACCACGATCTAATCGTACCGGAGCAAACAAATTCGCCTGAAATGTTTTTTCCCAATCTTCATCATTCAAAACCTCAAAACCACCACCCGGAGTTTCTGAACTCCCCAGATTATTGATCAAGATATCCAGTTTCCCAAACGTACTTCTTACCTCTTCAATAACTTTCAAAGTCCCTGTTGAAGTACTTAAATCTGCCGAAATAAAATGCATTTCGTTATTTTCAAACTCAGGTTTGTTTCTCGCCGTGATAATCACTTTTGCGCCAGCCTGCAATAATCGTTCTGCAATTGCTTTACCCGTTCCTTTTGTACCACCCGTTACCAAAGCAACTTTGCCCGATAACTCCTCATTAAAATTAAATTCTGTTTCCATTTGTTCAGTTTTATAAAGGCAAATTTCGGCAGTACGACCGGTTCTCACAATTACGGAAAATCGAATTGCATACGGATAAATTTTTCCCCTATTGTACAGTTTAGAACATTAGGTTAAATTTGTATTTATGTATGAAAGAAAAATTCCTTTGAACTTAAATTGTGGCCTCGACCTTATCGGCGAAGTGCTGTATGGCAAATGGAAAATCCGTTTGTTATGGTTCATCAACGAAGGCTTTCAGCGGCCAAGCGAACTGCAACGAAAAATTCCTGATGCTTCCAGAAGGGTTTTAAATATTCAGCTAAAAGAACTCGAGCAACACGAACTCGTCTCAAAAATTATCTACGCCCAAATGCCCCCAAAAGTCGAATACAGTCTCACCGATTTTGGCAAAACATTAATCCCTATAATTTCAGCCTTAGGAAACTGGGGCGATGCAAACGAAGACCGTTTAAGAAAAGCGATCTTAAAGCACGCGGATGACACGGATTTTCTTTGCAAAAACGCGGATTAAAAACGGATTTTTATTCTTTTTCTAATTGCGCAAGTTGTAAAACTTTAAAATTTACTTTTCAAATCCATTCTTCCATGAAGAATTCTAATAATTTCAACTTCAGTGTTTGAAATAATCTGATAAAAAATTATATGTTGATTCGATTTAAAACCTAATAATTTCTCTGTTACATTATCATATTTTTTGCCTAGATTTGGATTTTCGGCAATTTCCTGACAAGAACTCAAAAGTAAATTATAATATTTATCTGCCTGATTTTCTGACCATTCATCATACGTATAATCCCAAATATTAGTCAAATCTTCAACTGCTTTGTTCGTTAAATGATACTTAGCCATTTTTTCGCTTTGCTTTTAAGCTTTCAAGATGTTTCTTAGCATCGAAATTTTCAGCACGTCCGCTATCAATTCCGTCCTGAACGGCTTTTTTTAAAATAATTAATTTATTTTCTTCTTCTTCCAAAAGTCGTAATCCGGCTCTAACCACTTCACTAGCGTTTTTAAACCTTCCTTCAGAAAGACTATTTTCTATGAAGTTTTCAAAATGATTTCCTAGCGATATTGAAGTATTTCGTCCCATAACATTTATAATTTAACTCAAAGTTACCCATTTTTGGTAACATTTCGAAATTCTAATTTATTTTAACTTCTTTTTTGTTTTTACTTGTGTAGTTAATTTGGCAACAACAAATATTTCATTCCTCATAAAAGTAAAAAATCCGTATCAATCCGTGTTTTCACTTTAGCGAATCCGTGTCATCCGCGTGCTATTTCGATACAAATAAAAAAGTCCATCATTTACGATGGACTTTCTATAACAGCTTATAAATAATTTATGCTGTTGGTATTTTCAATTTCCATCCTGGCTGAATCAGGTCAGGATTTTTAATGATATCTCGATTGGCTTCAAAAATTGCTTCCCATGAAACACCATGAGCTTTTCCTATTTTAGACAATGAATCACCACCTTTTACAGTATATTCTGTTGTTGCTCCTTCAGCCACTTCAATATTCATGACTACATCGGCTGATCTAAAATCAGGATCAATTTTTCCGTAAGCACTCCACAATTTCTCTTTATCTTCTGCTGATTTGGCCTGACCATCAACATATAATACATTATCTTGTTCTCTTACCTGCAAATTTGCTATACCTAAATTCGTAGCTAAATCTGTTAACTCTTTGTATTTATCTTTTACACTCATGACTTCCTTATTTAATAGTTAACTTATTTTCTACCTTTTTAGGTTTTAATTCTTGTACACTTTTTATCAAATTTGGCAATTGCGCTCTTTTGATATCTCCCGTAAGCGTTACTACACCATCTTTTACTGTGGCAGTAACACCGCTATAGGTTTTTACGACTTCATTTACCGAAGTAGTCAAAACACCATCAGCATTAATTTCAACCGGAGCAGCAGTAGCTACAGGTTCAGGAGCCGGAATTTCGCAATTGTTTACTACAGTTTTCACTCCTTTTACTCCTTTTACAATATTCTCAGCATTTTGTTTTACTGTTTCATCGTTGCAAGTACCTGAAATTGTAGCAACACCTTTTACTACAGAAACTTCTACACCCGGAAGTGCGCTAATTTGTGCGTTAATGTCTTTTTGAATATCTGCATCTTTTGGACCACAGGCCACTAAGGAAACAGCAAGACCCATCCCTAATAAAATAGATTTAATTTTCATAATAGATATTTTTTTTAGTTGATTAAACATCTAAAGTTAACGAATAAATCAGCAACATATTACAAAATAATCCTACAATTTTTATATTATTACCATTTCTTAATATTAACAAAACAAAAAAGTCCTGAATTTTAAGATCCAGAACTTTTAAATTTTATTAACTATTCGTGCTGTTTGACATCATTATATTGCCAAAGCACATTTATAATTTTCCATTCGCCGTTTGTTTTTACAATGTGCATATAATCTATCCAAGCATCAGCTAGTAATTTTACAGAAGCTGTTCTTTCTGAAATATCCAAAAGCTTGATTTCCTTTCTTGGATTTTTAGGAAACTTATCGCCTTTTACATTATATGTCTCAGCAAGAATGACCATATTCTCTGCGAAATATTCTGATATATAATCTTTTTGAGCAGCCTTACTTCTAAAAACGGATCTTTTTACCAATCGGGGATGCAGAGCACTTTCCATCAATTTCGGATTCGGGGTATGTTGCGATTCAATATAAGCCAAAGCAACACGTTTGATGTCAATCGTATCTTGCGCTGTTTGAGCCTGAATCTGCAAAGAACAAAATACAATTGTAATTAGTAAAAGGCGTTTTTTCATGGAAAAATTGGTTTTAGAATGAGATGGTTTTAGCAGCTAAGCATATAACATTGTAATTTATAAAATTCAATTAAATATAAAAATATGAAATTAAACTAAAACTTAGTTTGCAACAAAAAACTAATTTATTTCTAAATTATGGATTACCGTAAAATTCTTTTTTACTATCAAAATATCTTTAGTTATTATTAATTTAAAAACCACTAAATATGGCAAATTTTAAAAAAAGTGATTTAAAACTCATTTATTCTTGGACTGCAGCTGCAGAAAATGACAATGCAAAAATTACTGGAATTCCAGACAGCACACTTCTTGATAGACATGAAGGTTATGAAGTTTTACCTTTTCTTAATCGATATCTGACATCGAAGAACTCGACATCGTTATCAGCATTACACAAATTGGAAGATGCTTTGCGTGATAAACTTCCTGGTACTACTCGAAGTCATGCTAATATCAAAAAATGGTTAGATGACAATATCACACTTTAGAAAAATCCGCTCTACTAAGAGCGGTTTTTCATTAATTTCTTATCTTATCAACAAATAATATTTTTTTCTTTACTTGAAAATATCATCACAAAATAATTTATAAAAACTCTCCTCAATGCTTTATAAAAATTATAATCCTGATAACATTTTTTGATATCACAAAATTACTTCGTTCCTCGCGAAGACTTTGATTGGCAACAAGGATCACGATCCTTCGACTCCGCTCAGAAAGACAAGTATCAAGAAAAAAATCCGACTAAATCTGCGTTTTCGCTTTAGTGGATCCGTTTTATCAGCATTCAATTTCTGCAAGCACTTATTTAAAAATATTAATTTAAAACTGTTACTCGCTCACATTCAAAACAATCAAAATCCTTCTAATATTTTATGATTTTCAGATTTGTGAATTGGCAATTTTCAGCCTATATTTGCTATCGAATAAAAAGAATATGGAACAATTTGTAGTATCGGCTCGTAAGTATCGCCCACAGACGTTTAAGGATGTTGTAGGACAAAAAGCTATTACCAACACTTTGTTGAATGCTATTGATAGCAATCACCTTGCTTCTGCCCTTTTATTTACAGGACCACGTGGAGTTGGTAAAACAACTTGTGCGCGTATTTTGGCTCGTAAAATAAATCAGCCAGGATATGATGATCCTAACGAAGATTTCGCTTTTAACGTTTTTGAGTTAGATGCGGCTTCAAACAACTCGGTTGATGATATTCGTAACCTTATTGATCAGGTTCGAATCCCGCCACAAACCGGACAATACAAAGTCTATATTATTGACGAGGTTCATATGTTGTCTTCGGCAGCTTTTAATGCTTTTTTGAAAACGTTAGAAGAGCCGCCAAAGCATGCTATTTTTATTTTAGCAACAACAGAGAAACACAAGATTATTCCAACGATTTTATCTCGTTGTCAGATTTTTGATTTCAAAAGAATTACCGTAAAAGATGCTAAAGAACATTTGGCAGAAGTTGCGAAAAGTCAGGGAATCGATTTTGAAGACGATGCTTTGCACATTATTGCTCAAAAAGCTGATGGTGCAATGCGTGACGCTTTATCTATTTTTGACCGTGTGGTTTCGTACTGCGGAAATAACTTAACACGTCAGGCTGTAACTGAAAACCTAAACGTTTTAGATTACGAGACCTACATTAGTATTACTGATTTACTTTTAGAAAATAAAATCCCGGACCTTTTATTAGCTTACAATGATATTCTGGCCAAAGGTTTTGACGGGCATCATTTTATTGCTGGTCTGGCTTCGCATTTCAGAGATTTATTGGTAAGCAAAACTCCCGCTACAATCGCTTTGCTTGAGGTAGGTGAACAGGCGCAACAAATGTATGGCATACAAGCCCAAAAATGTTCGCAGGAATTTTTACTAAAAGGAATTGATCTTGCAAATGATTGCGATTTAAAGTATAAATTGAGTCAGAACCAACGCCTTTTGGTTGAATTATGTTTAATGCAATTGGCCTCTATCAGCTTTGATGGAGAAAAAAAAAAGTTGAGCAATTCATAATTCCCCCTACTTATTACAAAAACAGTGGCTATTCTATAGTTGAAGTTTCAAAACCTCAAACAGAAAATCCAGGTTTAAAATCCCAAACTCCAAACGCGGAGCAAAATAGCAATGTTAATAGTCAGAGCCAGGCGCAACCTGTCGCTCAAACTCCGGTAACTCCACAAGCTGAAGTTAGCAACGAACCTAAAATCTCTGCCTTTTCTCTGTCTAGTATTCGCAAGAAAAAAGAACTGGAAGCAGCTAGTCAGTCGTATGTAAAACCTACCTCTGTAATGCCTACAGAAGATTTTACAGAAACTGAAATGTTAGTGCAATGGAATAAATATGCGCAACGTTTGGGTGACAAAGGCCACAAAATCATGCAATCGTTATTATTAATTAATGATCCTACCTTAAACGGAACAGTAATTACTTTTGAATTACCTAACGAGGGTTCTAAATTAGATTTTGAAGGACAGATTCACGGTCTTTTAGGACATCTAAAAGGTCATTTGCACAACCACGACATTACCATTGAAGTGAATGTAAACGAAACTATCGAGATTAAACGTAGTCTTAACGATCAGGATCGCTACAATCGCTTACTTGAGATTAATCCAAACATTGATCTTTTGCGTACGACATTTGGACTGGATTTAAATGCGTAATATGCACTTCAAATTGTTAGTATAACTAGAAATTCTAAATATATTTTTTTGCTTTACTTTTTATTTTTGTAGTATTTTTTATATATTTTTAACAGATTATATTTTAAATCTTTAAAAATTGAAAAAGCAATTAGCAAACTCTGCACCGTTAGGTCTTCTAGGTTTTGGAATGACTACAATTTTATTAAACATTCACAATATGGGATTTTTTCCCGTAAGTGCTGTAATTATATCAATGGGAATTTTTTATGAAGGAATTGCTCAGATAATCGCCGGAATTATTGCTTTTAAGAGATCGAATATTTTTGCTGCAACGGCATTTACTTCTTATGGATTTTTCTAGATAACACTGGTGGGGATATGGATGTTGCCCGATACCGGAAACGCATTAGCAGGAGCTACACCTAACTCTTTTCTAGGAGTTTATTTGGCTATTTGGGGAATTTTTACCGCCTTTATGTGGTACGGAACCTGGGGCGCAAGTAAAGTTCAGCAATTTGTTTTTCTTTCTCTGACTGTTTTATTTTTCTTGTTAGCGCTGGAAAAATGGACAGGAATTGAATCTGTTGCTACTTTTGCAGGAGCCATTGGTATTATTTGCGGCAGCAGTGCTTTTTATCTGGCTATGGCCGAATTACTAGAAGAAGTAAAAGGCAAGAAAGTGTTGCCTTATTAAAATAGTCTTTGTTATTTTTTGCCACAAATTCCGCCAATTATATAAACTTGAATTCGTGAAATTTGTGGCAATTTTTTTTTATTTATTTCTTAATCCGAAATCATAGACTTTTTGAAGCCATTTTTCTCTTTGAAAATCATTGGCCGTTTTTATAATTCCGATATAAGTGACTTTTACAGGTTTTACTCCGCAGAATTCCAAAGTAGATTTTTTTAATTGATTGACACTTGGTCTTCCAAAAAATAATCTGTAGTACCAGCCTGGCTGATCTAGTGTAGTAATGATATGGGCAGTTTTTCCTTTTAGCAATTTATCCCACCAAACTGAATTTTCTCTGTATTGAAATGCCATTCCGGGCAGAAACAAACGATCAATAAACCCTTTTGTGATGGCCGGCAAACCTCCCCACCAAACGGGATGAATCCAAACCAAATGTTCTGCTTTTTTAATTTTCTCCCAGGCTTCCAGTAAATCCGGTTCTAACTCGGTTCGTTTTTGATAACCAAATTGCAGATTTGGATTAAAATTTAATGCCGCAATAGTTATGGTTTCAACTTGTGCTCCGGAAGCAATTGCGCCTTTTAGATACGATTCGGCAAGTCCGAAATTAAAGCTGGATGCATTTGGATGTCCGTTGATGATCAGTATTTTTTTCATGTGTTTTCTTTTTTACAAAAATACTATTCCGATGAAAATTGCTACCGGACAAATGTCCTATAAAACCGCCTTACGAATACGACTTAAATGTCTTGGTGTAACACCTAAATATGATGCTAAATATTGAAGCGGAATCAATTGCAAATATTTTTGATGGTTTTGATACAATTCTTCGTAACGCTGTGTTCCTGATAATTTCTGAAAAGAGATCATTCGTTTTTGCAACGTTACGTATTCCATTTCAGTTAACTTACGTCCTATTTCCTGCCAATGAATTCCCAATTGATACAGCTTTTCTAAACTTTCACGGCTTAGGACTTGCAACTCAGTATCGGCTAATGCCTGAAGATTTTCTTCGGCATTATTTTGCGTTATAAAACTGGAAAATGAAGCCATAAATTCGTTTTCGAATGCAAAACAATTGGTGATTTCATCTCCCTGATGATTGAAAAAGTACGAACGTAAAATCCCCTTTTTGATAAAATAGATTTCGTTGCAAACCTGCTTTTCTGTCAATAAAAGTTCTCCTTTTTTAAGTTTTCGAAACGTAACTAAATCGTCCAGAAGATCTAATTCGTTTTGAGGTAAAACCTGAATAGACTGAAAAACTGATTTCATTTTAAAACAAATTTATTTCTAATAACAATACAATATCGCTCCTCTGGAGCTTTTAAGGCACTCGCGCATAATTTTCTATAAATATAACGCTCGTCCCGAGCTTCCACCTCAATAAATATTAAAGCTTAAACATGGCACTTCAAAAATTAAATAACAAATTAATTTTTTGAAGCAAAAACTCTCTCGATTCTTTTATCCGGTATAAGCCATAACAATGCTACGATTAAATAGGCAGCACCTGAAATCCATTCGTTGTAAAACGAAAAAATGATTCCTAAAACATATAAAACAGACGATGTATATCCTTTTAAATCCCTGCCAATAGCTTTTGCTAATATTGAATTTTCTCCTTCGTTGACAATTATAATACGCTGTAAAATAAAATAAGCTACAGATGATAAAAACAATACTACTCCGTATAGAGTCATAGAAGCTTTTGCGAAATTATGCTCTCCCATCCAGCCTGTTGCAACCGGAATTAAGGACAACCAGAATAATAAATGCAAATTAGCCCACAGGATTTTTCCGCTTATTTTGGTCATTCCGTGAATTAAATAATGATGATTGTTCCAGTAAATTCCAACATAAATAAAACTTAGAATATAACTTAGAATATAACTTAGAAATTTAGGAATAAGCGGTTTTAAATCGGCAAATTCATGTCCTTCAGGCACTTTAATTTCTAAAATCATAATGGTGATAATAATCGCTAATACACCATCGCTGAATGCTTCAAGTCTAGTT
>NZ_CADCSU010000134.1 GCF_902804475.1 Flavobacterium bizetiae | reverse complement strand
AATGAATACCATGCCTTTTTATTTTAACAATTTCAATAACAATTAATTTTGTAATTCTGTACTACAATGCGTTCTTCTATTTTGAAAATAGCAGCAGCTTTATTAATTAATAATGAAAATTCAACAAGTATATTTTTTTTATAAAATATACCCCTCATTAGGGATTAGCTTCACTTAACTTACTTGCTCGCCGAAGTTAAGTGAATGCAATATGCATCTATATCCATTTTTTTTTAATAAGTGCTTACTAATTCAAAATATCATACAAAACAAAGATACAGTGCAAATTCCACAACCGAATGTGCGGTAATTCCCAATTTATTATCCAATTTTTTTCATTGCTGTCATTGATTCTCTCAACCATGCTCCTACTTCTTCGATAGGATGTTGACGAATTTCTTTGTTTACAGCAATTAAAATAGCATTATCTACTCCGTTAGAAGTTGAGAATGGTTTTCCTATAATGTTAGTTTCAACAGTTTTCATGTAATCTGTCAATAACGGTTTGCAAGCATGGTCAAATAAATAACAACCATATTCTGCTGTATCCGAAATAACACGGTTCATTTCAAACAATTTCTTTCTAGCGATTGTATTTGCAATTAATGGTAATTCATGTAATGACTCATAATAAGCTGATTCTTCGATAATTCCTGCTTCTGTCATCGTTTCGAAAGCCAATTCTACACCAGCTTTAACCATAGCAATCATTAAAACTCCATTATCAAAATATTCTTGTTCAGCAATTGGAGCATCAGTTGGAGCTGTTTTCTCAAAATTAGTTTCTCCTGTAGCAGCTCTCCAAGTCAATAAATTTTTATCGTCATTAGCCCAGTCAATCATCATTGTTCTTGAGAATTCTCCTGAAATAATATCATCCTGGTGTTTTTGGAATAAAGGACGCATGATGTCTTTTAATTCTTCAGCAATTTCGTAAGCTTCGATTTTTGCAGGATTAGACAAACGATCCATCATATTTGTGATACCACCATGTTTCAAAGCTTCTGTGATAGTTTCCCATCCGTATTGAATTAATTTTGAAGCATATGCAGGTTCGATTCCTTTTTCTACCATTTTATCAAAACATAAAATAGAACCAGTTTGCAATAATCCGCAAAGGATAGTTTGCTCACCCATTAAATCTGATTTTACTTCAGCAACAAATGATGATTTTAAAACTCCTGCTTTATGTCCTCCGGTTGCTACAGCATAAGCTTTTGCCTGATCTAAACCAAAACCGTTTGGATCATTCTCCGGGTGAACAGCGATAAGTGTTGGTACACCAAATCCTCTTTTGTATTCTTCACGAACCTCAGAACCTGGACATTTAGGCGCACACATAATTACTGTAATATCTTTACGAATTTGCATTCCTTCTTCAACAATATTAAAACCGTGAGAGTAAGCTAAAGTCGAACCTTGTTTCATTAATGGCATAATGGCGGTAACTACAGCAGTATGTTGTTTATCTGGTGTTAAGTTACAAACTAGATCAGCAGTTGGAATTAATTCTTCGTAAGTACCTACTGTAAAACCGTTTTCAGTAGCATTTTTATAAGAAGCTCTTTTTTCAGCGATTGCATCTGCACGTAATGCATATGAAATATCTAATCCTGAATCTCTCATATTTAAACCCTGATTCAAACCTTGTGCACCGCAGCCTACAATGACAACTTTTTTTCCTGCTAATGCTGAAATCCCGTCTGCAAATTCAGATTGCTCCATAAATTCGCAAACTCCTAATTGTTCTAATTGTAATCTAAGTGGTAATGTATTGAAATAATTTGCCATTTTGTTTTTAATATTTAATGAATGTTGTAATTTAATAATTGATTATTATGTAACTAAGATGATACTATTTGAATGTTTCTAATAATGATGAAATCTCCATTTTTTCTTTAGAAACTGATATTCTGCCCGAACGTACAAATTGCATGATGCCGTAAGGTTTAAATTTTGCATATAATTCTTCAATTTCAGAACGTCTTCCTGATTTCGAAATCACGAAGAAATCACGAGAAACAGTTACGATTGTTGCCTGGCTTTCTTTGATGATATTTTGAATTTGTTTTTCATCAAACAACAAACTTGAAGCAATTTTAAACAAAGCATTTTCTAAGTAAATAGTCTCTTCATCTGTGTGGTAAAAAGCTTTTATTACTTCTATTTGCTTCTCTATTTGCCCTACTATATTCTGAACCCATTTTTCAGTTGTGTTTACAACGATAATAAATCTTGAAACATTCTCTATTTCTGATTCTGAAACATTTAGACTTAATATATTAATGTGACGCTTTAAGAATATTCCTGATATTCTATTTAATAAACCCACGTTATTTTCTGAGTATACCGATATGGTAAATGTTTTATCTTCCATTTGTTTTTTAGTTTTATTTGTTTCAATCCCGATAGCTATCGGGACTGAAACCTGAAACTTTTTTTCTTTAGCTTAATCTAATTTCAGAAACACAAGCTCCTGTTGGAATCATTGGAAATACATTATTTTCTTTTTCGACCATAACTTCTAAGAAGTAAGAATCTTTTGAAGCCATCATTTCAGCGACAGCGGCATCAAGATCTTCTCTTTGCGTTACTTTTTTAGATTTAATGTAATATCCTTCTGCGATGGCAACAAAATTTGGATTGATCATATTGGTCGAAGCATATCTGTTATCAAAAAATAACTCTTGCCACTGACGTACCATTCCTAAGAATTCGTTGTTTAGGATAACAATTTTTACCGGAACTTTTGTCTGGAAAATTGTTCCCAATTCCTGAATTGTCATCTGAAAACCTCCATCACCAATAATAGCAACAACTTCACGATCCGGTCTTCCCATTTTAGCTCCAATAGAAGCCGGTAATGCAAATCCCATTGTCCCTAAACCTCCGGAAGTAATATTACTTTTGGTTTGATTAAATTTAGCATAACGGCAAGCAAACATTTGGTGTTGTCCAACATCTGAAACAATAATCGCATCACCATTTGAGTGTTTATTGATCATTTCCATAGTTTCACCCATCGAAATTCCTTTACCATTCGTTGGGTTCAACTCTTCGTTTATAACAGATTCTACCTCTATTTTATGTAATTCTTTAAATTCATTATGCCATAAATCATGTGATTTTGCATCAATTAACGGCAATAATGCATTTAAAGCTTCTTTTACGTCTCCTAAAACCGCTACTTCGGTTTTTACGTTTTTATCGACTTCTGCAGGATCAATTTCAAAGTGAATTACTTTTGCCTGTTTCGCATAAGTACTTAATTTACCGGTAACACGATCGTCAAAACGCATACCCAATGCGATTAAAACATCGCATTCGTTTGTTAGTAAATTTGGTGCATAATTTCCGTGCATTCCTAACATACCAACGTTTAACGGGTGATCTGTTGGCAAAGCCGAAAGTCCAAGGATTGTCCATCCTGCCGGAATCCCGGATTTTTCTATAAATGCTTTTAATTGCTCTTCGGCCTGCCCCAAAATTATTCCCTGACCAAAAACAATAAACGGTTTTTTAGCGCTATTAATCAAAGCAGCAGCTTCGGCCACTTTGTCTAATTTTAATTTAGGAACCGGAACATAACTTCTGATCGCTGTACATTTTTCATAACTAAATTCGAACTCATCAAACTGAGCGTTTTTAGTAATATCAATCAATACAGGTCCTGGACGTCCGGAACGTGCAATATAAAATGCTTTTGCTATAATTTCAGGAATTTGAGAAGCCTCAGTAACCTGAAAATTCCATTTGGTAACCGGAGTCGAAATTCCGATAATATCCGTTTCCTGAAAAGCATCAGATCCTAACAAATGTCTCCCCACCTGTCCGGTAATACAAACCATTGGTGTTGAATCGATCTGAGCATCTGCAATACCGGTGACTAAGTTTGTAGCTCCCGGCCCTGAAGTAGCAATAGCTACCCCAACTTTTCCTGTAGCTCTGGCATATCCCTGAGCTGCATGTGTTGCACCTTGTTCATGACGCACCAAAACATGGTGTAACTGGTCCTGAAATTTATATAATTCGTCGTAAACCGGCATTATGGCTCCTCCCGGATATCCGTAAACCAAATCTACTCCTTCTGCTAATAAACATCTAATAACGGCTTCTGCCCCTGATATTTTCATAGTATATTTTTTTTTCAATGTCAATTTCAATATCAAAATTCAATGGCAATGGCAAAAATTAATTTTTTATGTTTTTATTGTAATTGCTATTGACTTTTGATATTGTAACTGTATTGATTTTTGATTTTTTCTTTGTAAAATTAATTGTCGGTAACGCAACCTGTAGAAGCGCTTGAAACCGATCTTGCATATTTAAGCAAAACTCCTTTTGTAACTTTTAGAGGAGGCTGAACCCAGGCCGCTTTACGAGCTGCGAATTCTTCGTCAGATATCTTCAGGTCGATTGTATTTTTTACAGCATCGATCGCGATTAAATCACCATCTTTTACTAAAGCAATACCACCACCATCATATGCTTCTGGTGTAATGTGTCCTACGACAAAGCCATGTGAACCTCCGGAGAATCTACCATCTGTGATCAATGCACAAGTGCTTCCTAATCCGGCTCCGATAATTGCAGATGTAGGCTTCAGCATTTCAGGCATTCCCGGACCACCTTTTGGTCCACAATACCTGATGACGACTACATTACCCGGTTTAATTTTTCCGGCCTCAAGACCAGGAATTACTTCAAATTCACCTTCAAATACAACAGCAGGGCCTTCGAAATATTCTCCTTCTTTTCCGCTGATTTTTGCTACAGCACCTTCAGAAGCAAGATTTCCGTATAAAACCTGAATATTTCCTGTTGGTTTCAACGCTTTTTGAATTTCATGGATTACTTCTTGTCCGTCTTGTAAATCAGGAGTAGCAGCTAAATTCTCTGCTACAGTTTTTCCTGTTACTGTTAAACAATCTCCATGAATCAATCCAACTTTCAATAAATATTTCATTACAGAAGGAATTCCTCCAACTTCATGAATATCTTCCATCATATATTTACCACTTGGCTTCATGTCTGCCAAAACTGGTGTTCTGTCATTAATTGCCTGAAAATCATCTAAAGTAATTGTAATACCAACAGAATGCGCCATTGCAATTAAATGCATTACTGCATTTGTAGAACCTCCTAAAACTGCTACAATTGTAATAGCATTTTCGAAAGCTTTACGCGTCATGATATCTTTTGGCTTAATATCTTTTTCTAATAAAATTTTAATAGCAGCTCCGGCAGCAAGACATTCGTCTCTTTTTTCCTGACTTAAAGCAGGGTTCGAAGAACTATATGGTAAACTCATACCCAATGCTTCAATTGCAGAAGACATCGTATTGGCAGTATACATACCACCACAAGCACCAGCTCCAGGACATGCATTTTGGATAACTCCTTTAAAATCTTCCGGAGTGATCTCTCCTTTTACTTTTTTTCCTAAAGCTTCAAAAGCAGATACAATATTTAATGTTTCACCTTTCCATTTTCCGGAATGTATAGAACCTCCGTAAACCATCATCGCCGGGCGGTTTAATCTCCCCATTGCGATTAATGCTCCCGGCATATTTTTATCACAACCAGGAATTGCAATTACACCATCGTACCATTGCGCACCTACAACTGTTTCTATAGAATCTGCAATAACATCACGCGAAACCAATGAAAAACGCATTCCTTCAGTACCATTCGAAATTCCGTCACTTACACCAATAGTGTTAAAAATAAGCCCGACCAGATTCACATCCCAAACACCCTTCTTCACATCTTTTGCTAAATCATTCAAGTGCATGTTGCAAGTATTACCATCATAACCCATGCTCACAATACCAACTTGTGCTTTTTTCAAATCTTCTTCAGTTAAACCAATACCGTACAACATCGCTTGCGCCGCAGGTTGTGTTTGATCTTGAGTGATGGTTTTGCTGTACTTATTTAATTCCATTATTGTATTATTTTTTTAAATTTTTATTCAAAAAAAAACCTTCCAGTATTTGGAAGGTTTGTAATATAGTTTTTCAATTATATTTATACCATTCCCGATGCAGATGTGTGAATCACATTGACAACAACGACAGAAGTAATAATAATTGAGATTTGCATCATTTATTTTTTAGTGTCACAAAAGTATGAAAACTTACAGGACTAAAAAAATAAAATCTCAACATTTCACATACTTCTTGTTATTTATTTCATTATTTTAATAAAAAACCTAAACTATTGTCGATTGACCGATATGAACATTGTCATTATTAAAATATAGCAAGTCATCTTTGCTGAAAATAAAATTTGAAACAAACTCCCCTACTTCATTTGTACCGAATTTTGAATCTGGTTTTAAATCAACCGTAACTACTTTGTATTCAATTGCTTTTTCTACAGCTTTGTAAATCACATTTGCTTCTGTAAATAATCCAAAATGCTCTAACAACATTGCTGCTGATAAAATTGAAGCGATTGGATTGGCAATATTTTTTCCTTTTGCCTGTGGATAAGAACCGTGAATTGGCTCAAACAAAGCATTTTTTTCTCCTAAAGAAGCCGAAGCCAATAAACCTATAGAACCTGTAATAACGCTTGCTTCATCTGATAAAATATCTCCAAATAAATTCTCTGTCAAAATCACATCAAATTGTTTTGGATTTAAAATCAATTGCATTGCTGCATTATCCACAAATAAAAAATCTAAAGCTACATCCGGATAACTTACACTCACTTTCTGAACGACTTTTCTCCATAATCTTGAGGTTTCCAAAACATTTGCTTTGTCTACCATTGTTAGTTTTTTACGTCGGTTTTGTGCCGATTTAAAAGCTAAATGTGCAATTCTGGTAATTTCTTCTTCTGAATATTCACATAAATCCGAGGCGTGTGTTCCTTCTTCATTTAATGTTTTAGCTCCAAAATAAGCTCCGCCGGTTAATTCTCTGAAAATAGTAAAATCAGCTCCGTCGATAATTTCTCTTTTTAAAGGAGATGCATCGATTAATGCTTTATAAGGTTTTATAGGACGAATGTTAGCAAACAACCCAAGCTCTTTACGAAGCCTTAATAATCCTTGCTCCGGACGAACTTTTGCATTTGGGTTATTGTCATATTTAGGATCTCCGATCGCGCCAAACAAAACTGCATCTGTGTTTAAACAAAGATTCAGGGTTTGCTCCGGCAATGGGTTTCCTGTTTTGTCAATAGCAATTGCTCCCATGAGAGCCTCTTCAAATACAAATTCATGATTGTACACCTCACCAATAGCGTATAATGCTTTTTTGGCTTGTAAAATTACTTCTGGTCCAATTCCGTCTCCTGGTAAAACTGCTATTTTCAAATTCATAACGTCTCGTTCTTTATGTATTTAAATCCTTATTTTTGTTTCTTCTTTGTTCTATTCTCTTTAATCTATTCTCTTTGTTCTCTTTTTCTGTTTAACTAGCTTCTAATCAAATCACCTTCAATTTTTGAAGCTTCGATAATTTGGTGAATATCTGCATCAATCACTTCTTTTTTGATATCGGCAAATTTCAAAAACTCAACGTATACAATATCTAATTGCACTTTTGTTAATTCGTAACCTACTTTTTTAGCACGGTAAGCTAATGCTGCTCTTCCACTTCTTGCTGTCAGGATGATAGAAGATTCATTAACACCGACATCAAGCGGATCCATGATTTCGTAAGTTGCTCTGTTTTTGATTACACCATCCTGGTGAATTCCAGAACTATGTGCAAAAGCATTTGCTCCTACAATAGCTTTATTTGGCTGAACGATCATTCCCATACTTTCAGAAACCAATCGGCTCATTTCGTTCAATTCTCTTGTATTAATGTTGGTATCAAGATTTAAGTAAGGATGTTGTTTAAAAATCATTACTACTTCTTCAAGTGCTGTGTTTCCGGCTCTTTCACCAATACCATTAATAGTACATTCTATTTGTCTCGCTCCGTTTATAGCTCCTGCGATAGAATTTGCAGTTGCCATTCCTAAATCATTATGACAGTGGCATGAAAGGATTACGTTTTCGATTCCTTTTACGTTTTCTCTCAGGTATTTAATTTTTGCTCCGTATTCTTCTGGTAAGCAATATCCTGTTGTATCAGGGATATTTAATACGGTAGCACCAGATTTTATCACTTCTTCACAAACCTTAGCCAAAAAAGCGTTATCAGTTCGACCGGCATCTTCTGCGTAAAACTCAACATCTTCTACATAAGATTTTGCGTGTGATACAGCATATTTAGCTCTTGCGATAATATCTTCTCTTGTGGTATTTAATTTATGAAGTATGTGAGATTCAGATGTTCCGATTCCTGTGTGGATTCTAGGTCTTTTAGCATGTTTTAAGGCAGCTGCAGCAACATCGATGTCGTTTTTTACGGCTCTTGTTAGTCCGCAGACGGTTGCATTTTCTACAATTTTACAAATCTCAGAGACCGATAAAAAATCGCCCGGGCTTGACACAGGAAAACCTGCTTCGATAACGTCAACTCCCATTTTATCAAGTCGTTCTGCGATAACTAATTTTTGTTTAGTATCTAACTTACATCCTGGAACTTGTTCGCCGTCGCGCAAAGTGGTGTCAAAAATTTGAACTTTCTCTCTATTCATATTCATTTATTTAATGTAATTTCACATCTTGATAACAAATATATATTGTACTTCTTCAGTACGAAATTCATTTTAATGAAATTATACTGTTCATAACACAATTTATAACGTATTAAACAACTAAAAACCAATAAGTTACATTATTATATTTTACAATGGCTAACCATCAAAAAGATTTCTTATTTGTATTAATAAAATCACTTTCTAAATCCGAAAAAAGACAGTTTAAGATTTTTGCAAGCCGTTTAGAGACGAGTTCAAATACGAAATTCATCGAATTATTCAACATCTTAGATAAATCTGAACACTATGATGAAAAGCTTATTTTAAAAAGCGGAATCATAAAAAAAGTACAGTTATCTAACTTAAAATCATACTTATACAAACAAATTCTGGTAAGTATCCGACTGAATATTCCGAGTCAGAACATTCGTTATCAATTGCGTGAACAAATAGATTTTGCCGGTATCCTATATAATAAAGGTTTATACAAACAGAGTTTGAAGATTCTGGACAAAACAAAAATCATTGCGCTCGAAAATGACGAGAAATATATGGCGTATGAAATTGTTGAATTCGAAAAACTAATCGAATCGCAATATATTACGCGAAGTATTCAGGGTCGTGCCGATGAATTGGTGATTCAGGCTAAGGAATTAAATTACCGCAATACCATTTCAAGCAAATTATCGAATTTATCACTTCAGCTTTACGGAATCATGTTAAAAACAGGTTATGTAAAAAATGATGAAGAATACAAATATATTGATGACTATTTCAATAAACATATTGCCAAGCTAGACGAAAGTAAATTTGGTTTCCGTGAGAAATACTGGTTTTATAATGCCAATTTATGGCGAAGTTTCCTGGTTCAGGACTTCTTGGCCAGTTATAAATATGCTTATAAATGGGTGACTTTATTTTATGACAACCCCAATATGATTTACCAGAATCCGGTATTTTTTCTAAAGGGAAATCATTACTTTTTAGAGTCATTATATATGTTGAAATACAAATCGAATTTCAAGAAATATTTATCACTTTTAGAAGAAACAATTCAGGATGAAAAGTTTCCTGTAAATGACAACATAGCATCGCTATCATTTCTATACGTTTATAACAATAAGTTAAACCTTCATATTCTGGAAGGAACTTTTGCCGAAAGCGAATACCTAATTCCTGAAATTTTAGAGAAGATCAAAATACACAGCGAGCATCTTGATGAACATCATGAAATGTTGTTTTTCTATAAAATTGCTTCTATTTATTTTGGAAATGAAAAATACAATGAATGTATTCTTTATTTGGATAAGATCATCAATAACAAGAACTTATCAATGCGCGAAGATTTAATGTGTTTTGCGAGACTTTTGTCTTTGATTGCACATTATGAGTTAGGAAAAGATTATTACTTAGAAAATCATCTTAAAAACACGTATAAGTTCTTATTGAAAATGAATGACTTACACGAAGTTCAAAAAGAGATCATTAAATTTTTAAGAAACCTGAATAATTTTTATCCAGCCGACATTAAGAAAGAATTCAAAAAAATGCACGCTCGTTTCGTAGAGCTCGAAAAAAATACCTACGAAAAAAGAGCTTTCTTGTATCTGGATATTATTTCATGGTTGGAAAGCAAAATCGAGAATCGCAAAATTGCGGATATCATTAAGGAAAAAGCGAAATTGAATAGTCGTTAAGAGTAAAATTCCAATTTTTTAAATTCCAAATTCTAATTGGTTTACGCATAGAGATCTTTGTCAAAGTTTAAAACTTTGACAAAGATTACGAATAACAATATCCTCTAAAAATAATAAACCCGACAGGTTTCAAAAACCTGTCGGGTTTACTTTTAGGAGTGAAATTGTGAGTTTAACTTATTCCTCAGAATATTTTATCTGCAATAACAACAAGTAGAAGTTCCTTGCAAACAAACATCTCCTTTTCCTGGTGTATTTGAAAGAACTCCTCCAGCTTCACCACATAATCTGTCACACAAACCAATTGTTGGATTTACGTACGGAAGTACGCCTCCAAAAATATTTTTTTGAGCATTTTTACTTAGGATTTCAACATTTTTTAGGTTTTTTAAATTTTTCATAAATAGTTTTATTTGATTTGTTTCCTACTCTATTAGCTTTTCGGATTACGCTTTATTTGTTCATTTTCAAATTAATACAATCTAAAATAGAAAAATAAAACGGTAATATTCGTACAAAATATATAATTAACATTAAGAAAAAATTCCAATTTTAAAATTCCAAATTCCAAATGGTTTGCGTTCCACCCTTTGTCAAAGTTTTAAACTTTGACAAAGGTCTTTGCGTAAAGTTATGCGAAATAAAAAAAATCCCAAACTCCAACATAATTGGAATTTGGGATTTTAAAATATTGGAATTTAAAATTATTCCACAATATTAGAACTCGTTACATAAAAATCTTTACTTACTTCAACGGTTCTGTTATTATTGATTGTTTTCTCTGATTTCCATTCTGTAGTTGGTTTTAACCAAATTTCTTCGCCGTTTAAAGTTACTTTTACCGGCATATCAAACTTGGCAACACAATTCGTCCAGTGATATCCAAAAGTTCCGTCTTTAAACATATATTCAAAAACCGGAATTTGAGTAGTCGTTAAATATTGCGCATAAACTCTGTTAAAGTTAATTCCTGATTGTGTATTGATATAATCCTGAATTTGCTTCCCGGTAACCGTTTGGTGATAAAAAGTACTGTTTAAACCTCTTAGAATCGATTTCCATTTAGCATCATCATTAATCACCTGACGAATCATGTGCAGCATACTAGCACCTTTTGGGTACATATCGCCTGATCCTTCATTATTTACATCATAATGACCAATAATTGGTTTATCATTTTTGATTCCTCTTCTACATCCAATTATATATTCTGCAGCAGCATCTTTTCCGTAATAAAATTCCAGAAAAAGACTTTCAGAATAGTTGGTGAAACTTTCATGAACCCACATATCAGCGATATCTTTGTAGGTAATATTATTCGCAAACCATTCGTGTCCTGATTCATGAATAATAATAAAATCGAATTTTAATCCCCAACCGGTTCCGCTTAAATCGCGTCCTAAATAGCCATTTTTATAACCATTTCCGTAAGTTACACTACTTTGATGCTCCATACCTAAATACGGCGCTTCAACCAGTTTATAACTATCTTCATAGAAAGGATAAGGTCCGAACCAGTTTTCAAACGCTTTTAGCATTTTTGGAGCGTCTTTAAATTGTTCTTTGGCTAAAGCCAAATTATAACTCAAAACATAATAATTACAATCTAAATCGCCTTTTTCTCCTTTAAATTTTTCTGAAAAATTAACGTAATCTCCAATATTAATATTTACACCATAATTATTAATCGGATTAGAAACATACCAATTAAAGGTTTTCGTTCCGTCTTTTTCTTTCTTAACGCTTTGTAATCTTCCGTTTGAAACATCAGTCAAATGCCCCGGAACATTTACACTAATCAACATATTTTCTACTTCGTCATACATATGGTCTTTGTTCGGCCACCAAACACTAGCGCCCAATCCCTGACAAGATGAAGCAATAAAATCTTTTCCGTTTTTATCTTTTTTCCACGTAATTCCGCCATCCCACGGTGGATTTACAGCTTCTTTAGGTTTTCCTCCAAATGAAATTACGATTTCTTTCGTCTCGCCTACTTTTTGCGCAGCGGCTAATTCAATAAAAAACGCATTTCCGTCTCTTTCAAATTTCAATTCTTTGCCGTCCTGCGTCACCTTATAGATCTTCATCGGTTCCTGCAAATCTATTTGCATTTTATCATAAGGCGTTAAAACAGTATAGCGAACGGTATTTGAGCCTGTAATCGTTTTTTCTTTCGGATCTACTTTTACATCAAGATGGTAATATTTTAAATCCCACCATGCTCTTTCTTTTGTAATGCTTCCGCGTAAAGAATCCTGATGAGTAAAAACGGTTTCAGACTTATTAAGAAGTCCTTGCGCATTGGCCGTAAAGCCAAACAAAAAGGCGATAAAAACGCCACCAAAGTATTTTTTCATACGAAGTAGATATTTTGTTTTAATCGAAATAACGTAGCGTATTTCATTAACTTAAACTTCAACAAATGTAAACATTCGAATCAAGTTTTGACTCTTTTTACAATCCCGATTCGGAAAATTTATTGTTAAAATTCATTTATTCTTCTGTATTTTAGCCAATAAATTCATTTTAATAATTTTATGAAAATCAGTACGATCCTTGCCGTTTCATCATTTATGTTTTCGACAGTAAATTATTCGCAAACTATTCCAATTCATAAAACAAGCGACAAGATCACTATTGACGGAGATTTATCTGATTGGAAAACACCATTCTTAGGTCCATTTGTGATTCATGATTCTGGAAATAAAGCTTCTCAGGATACTTTTGTTTCACTTTCGTGGAATGATCAAAACCTATACATCGCCTATCGTTCTACTGATTCTAAAATCGTTGGAACGCCTCAAAAAAAAGATTCTCAAATTTTTAATACGGATGATCTGGTAGAGCTTTTTATTGATCCAGATGGTGATGGTCAGAATTATTTAGAAATTGGAGTGAATGCTTTTTCATCCAATTATGATCTATTACTTAAATGTATTTCACCCCTTTGCGGCGGTTGGAATACCGCTATGAATTTTGATATTGCAGGATTAGAAACCGTAAGTAAAATAACTCCTGAAGGTTTTAATACTGAAATTAAGATTCCGTTTTCAAGCCTTAAAACTATTAAAAACGGTAATTTTACTCCACCAAAAGCAGGAACAAAATGGAGAGGGAATGCTTTTAGAATTGATTACGGTAACACAACTGAATATCTTGCATTACAATATTATAAGAGTTTAAAATATGGTTTTCATCAACCGGAAGAATTTGCTGTTTTTGAGTTTATGGAGTAATTTGATTAACGTTAAATCGTGTAATTGTTTAATCGGTAGATACTCTAAGTTTCTTCCGTAATTTAATTTCAAAATAAAGACTTTGTTGGCGTTTCTTTTATATCATAATATTG
>NZ_CADCSU010000133.1 GCF_902804475.1 Flavobacterium bizetiae | reverse complement strand
TGCAAAAACAGGTGCAACTTCAGTATACGTTGTTTGTTTATTTTTTTTATTAATTAACATTATTACGTAATTATCAAATAATTTACCAACCTTAACATCGTTCAGTTTTTTCGGATTATTAATCATATAAAGATTTGCCGTTTTTGCATATTTTTTAAAACATAGAATTTCTTTCGGTTTAGCAGTAGTAACAATTTTTAATGTTTCAAAATAAACTGCTCCATCTTTTATGTCATAATTGTCTTTTATAATATATTGTTTGGAATCAAATTTAAACTGATACAAATAATTGTCCAATTTAAAAAAAAGTGTGTCTTTAACTTTCTCTTGAGCTTTTAAAGCATTTATGAGAAAAAAAGATAAAATAATAAGTGTAAATTTTATATTCATAACAAAAAGATTTTTAACATTAATTCGAGCAAGGTGCTCCTTTACTTAAAAGTATCGCCCTATTAGCAAGTTTGTCAATTTCTGCTTTTTTTTCTGCTGGCAGATCTTCCCAAGCTTTGACATTACTCTCTTTTAAACCTCCCCAAGCTAAAGCTTCATAAAAAGCATCACTCGGAGCTTCATCATAATAGTTTGTATATTTTTTATAATCTTCAGTAAGGACATTTTTATGAAACTCTTTAAGAGCTTCTTTCATACTTGATAAATATAACGCCGCCATAGTTCCATGCTGGTTGCCATATTTTTCATAGACTTTATTAAAAGCTAACGCTTCCGGAATATTATTTCTAGTGTATAATTTTCTGATTATATCAGCGTGAATGTATTCATGCAAAATAGTTCTGGTCGCATCAAGAGCTGATTGGTCATTTGATCGGGAAGTACTAATTGAAATATTTATCAAAGAAGGATTTTTACTACTATATGTAGTTTCACCATTTAATTCAATTAAATTTCCTTGCGCATCTCTAACCGTAACTTTGTCTACAGAGCTAATTTTTATATCAAATTCAGATTTACCACTAAAATTGGCTAATAACTTTTGAACGAATAAATTCCCATTTTGATTTAATAGACTATTTATACATTTTGCTTTACCTGTAAGTCCATCAATAATTTCCACAACTGTTGGTACCGTAACACCAGAATATCCTCCTCCTGCATCCCAAGAATAGTAAGTATTGCCAGAATCAAAATCATTAAAAATAGAGGGACCAAACACATCTATAGCATCTACCGTTTTAGGCTTTCCTTTTACAACAACTTCATTTAATTGTACTGGCGATTTACGTGTTAATGTAGATACTTGTCCACTCTCAGTATTGATATTTAAAACACTATTATTTTCAAAAAACTGGCTTATAATAATTCCATCCTTGGCTCTGAATCCATTAATAAAATTACCACTTAAAGAGTAAGTAAATAACTTACCGGAAAAACTTTCATTAACAGAATTATCATCAGGATACATAGTAAAAACGACGCTCTTAATTTCTTTATCAATTTTTAACATCAAAACCCTGCTATTTTCATGATCGTCATTTGTTGCAAAAGGAATTACAGTTAATAACTGATCACTTCCCTTTATTTTTTCTTGTGCAATTTTATTGAATTCAAGATTTTCTAATTCGTTGTTTATTAATTTTGCTGAAGAATTATTTTTCGAATGCATCAGGAAATTTTTTGCTTCATCAATAGTTACCGTTTCAATCTTGTCTTGCAATTGATTTAATGAAATTTCATCGTTTTGGCAATTAAACATTAATAACGCAATAAGCAATAGCATTATTACTCTTACAAAGCTTTTAGTTTTCCTTTTCATAATCTTTAATTTTTTAATAATCAAACTCAAATATATAAGAAAAAAAGTATAAAAAAAACCTGCTCAAAAAAATGAGCAGGTTTTAGTTAAACTTTGTCAAAGTTTAAAACTTTGACAAAGTAATATCAAGATTTACGAAGCAATTTCCATTCGCTTCAATAAATTTTTATTCAAAGTATGTTTTGCGTAATCTTTATCAATTGTCAACACTTTATCGTCTGAACTTGGTAATTCGTACATCGCATCTGTCAGGATGGCTTCGCATAAAGAACGTAGTCCACGAGCTCCTAATTTGTATTCTAATGCCTTGTCAACAATAAAATCTAATGCTTCATCTGAAATATTAAATTCAACATCATCCATTAAGAATAATTTTTGATATTGTTTGATTAACGCATTTTTAGGTTGTGTTAAAATCGCACGCAAGGTTTCTCTGTCAAGAGGATCCATATGCGTTAAAACCGGCAAACGACCAATAATTTCAGGAATTAATCCGAAATCTTTGATGTCTTTTGGAATAATATATTGCAATAAATTGTCTTTGTCGATATTATCAACGTTTTTAGAAGTAGAATATCCAACTGCCTGACGGTTTAAACGTTTAGAAATAATACGTTCTACTCCATCAAAAGCTCCTCCTGCAATAAACAGGATGTTTTGAGTATTTACCTCAACAAATTTCTGGTCCGGATGTTTACGTCCTCCTTTTGGCGGCACGTTTACAACTGTTCCTTCTAATAATTTCAATAAAGCTTGTTGCACTCCTTCACCAGAAACGTCACGTGTTATAGATGGATTATCGCTCTTACGGGCAATTTTATCAATTTCATCAATAAATACGATTCCTCTTTCGGCTTTTGTTACATCATAATCAGCAGCTTGTAGTAAACGTGTCAAAATACTTTCGACATCTTCTCCTACATAACCCGCTTCAGTAAGTACTGTTGCATCTACGATCGCCAAAGGAACGTCTAACATTTTTGCGATAGTTTTAGCTACCAATGTTTTTCCTGTTCCGGTTTGCCCAACCATGATGATGTTACTTTTTTCAATCTCTACTTCGTCGTCTAATTGCTGTTGCATTAAACGTTTGTAGTGATTGTAAACGGCAACTGACATTACTTTTTTAGTCTGATCCTGACCAATAACGTATTGATCCAGGAAAGCTCTGATTTCTTTTGGTTTCTTTAAAATTAAATCCCCAACAAGTTTCGCACTTCCGCTTGATTTTAATTCTTCTATTACAATTCCGTGTGCTTGTTCAATACACTTATCGCAGATATGTGCATTAATACCTGCAATTAATAAATTGGTTTCTGGCTTCTTTCTTCCACAAAACGAACATTCTAATACTACTTTAGCCATTCTTTTTTAGTTACATAAGCTGCAAAGTTACTAAGTTTCTGAGATTTATCACTAAAACCTCAGAAACTTAGCAACCTATTAACTTTTATTTTTGTTTCAAGTTTAATTTTTTTTCAAGTTTCAAGTTCATCTTAGAACCTAGTCCCTTTGCAACTTTGAACCTTTAAAAAAAAAAATTAGCTTCTTTTCAATACTTCGTCGATCATTCCGTACTCTTTAGCTTCGTCAGCTTTCATCCAATAATCACGCTCACTGTCTTTGTGTACTTTATCAAAAGTTTGTCCCGAATGTTGAGAGATGATATGGTATAATTCATCTTTTAGTTTCAACATTTCACGTAAGTTGATTTCCATGTCAGTTGCAACTCCTTGTGCTCCTCCTGATGGTTGGTGAATCATTACTCTTGAATGTGGTAAAGCCGAACGTTTTCCTGCTGCTCCTGCACATAATAAAACTGCTCCCATAGAAGCTGCCATACCTGTACAAATTGTCGCTACATCTGGTTTGATGTATTGCATTGTATCGTAAATTCCTAATCCTGCGTAAACGCTTCCTCCCGGAGAATTAAGATAAATTTGAATGTCTTTTGATGCATCAGCACTTTCTAAAAATAATAACTGAGCCTGAACGATATTAGCGATTTGATCGTCGATACCTGTTCCCAGAAAGATAATTCTGTCCATCATTAATCTTGAAAAAACGTCTAATTGAGAAATATTCAACTGGCGTTCTTCAATAATATATGGAGTCATGTTTGTTGGGTTCATTGCTGCTACGATTTTGTCGTAGTACATTGCGTTTACTCCTTGGTGCTTTGTAGCAAATTTTTTGAATTCTTTACCGTAGTTCATATTTTAAGTGTTCTAAGTTTTACGTAATATCTGTGTTTATTCTTCATCAAAGGTTGTACCTCTTTCTAAAGGATGTCAATTTGTCTTATTTTTAAAATTGTTTCAAGTTTCAAGTTTATTTTCTTTCAAGTTCCCACGCTTGCTTAGATAGCCCAGATAGTAGTGAAAAGCTTTTTGAAATGGCAACTATTTTTTGTTGGTAAAAAAAAGCGACCAGCGGAAGCTCTTTTTTTACCTTACAAAAAAAGGCAGCCGTAAAAAAACTTGTAACGGATAGCTGGATTAGCTTCTGAAAAGTAATCAAAAATAAATTAAAACAAAAGAGCGTCAGGAAAAAACTTCCTGACGCTCAAAATACTTATTGTTTTAGAAATTATTCTCCGTAAGACGCAGCAATAAATTCTTCGTAAGTTACTTCTTTAGTTGTTGGATTTGCTTTTTCTTTGAACACTTCTAACAATTTTTCTGCCACAACTTGCTCAGAAAGTCTTTTTACTTCGTCCTGGTTAGATAAAACTCTAGCCACGATTCCTTGTACTTCTTCGTCAGTTGGGTTTGTTTGTCCAAATTGAGCCATTTGTTGTCTGATAGCGTTTGTTGTAAAAGCTTTCAAGTCTTCGAATGTAATTTGGATATTGCTTTGAGCCATAGCTTTTCCTTCGATCAATTGAAAACGTAATCCTTTTTCAGATCTTGCGTATTCAACTTCAGCTTCTTCTGCAGAAAGTTTTTTCTCTCCTACAGTTTGTAACCATTTTTTAAGGAATTCAGCTGGTAAATCAAATTTTGTGCTTTCGATCAAGAAATCCTGAACGTCTAATAATAATTTTTGATCTGCTTGTTGCGCGAATTGAGCTTCAGCATCTTCTTTGATTTTAGATTTTAAATCTTCTAGAGAAGCTACTTTTCCTTCACCAAAAAGTTTATCAAAAAGCTCTTGGTTTAATTCTGCCAATTCTGCTCCGTTGATGGCTTCGATAGTAAAGTTTACTTCGATATCTAAACCGTGAACATCATCATGAGATACTTTTAAGTAATCCATTAATTGGTGATCATCAGCAAATAAACCTTTTGTGCTTACTGTAACAACGTCTCCAACTTTTTTACCGATGAATTTATCAGCAGCAGCTTTGTTGAAAGTAGATACAGCAATTGTAGTGGTATTATTGATTCCTTTTTCTTCGTTTGAGAAAGTTCCGGTTAAGTCTGAATCAGCTTCAACTTTATCCTGAGGAATTGCTTTTCCGAATTGTTTTTGGATACGCTCTACTTGTCCGTCGATTAATTTATCATCAGCAGTAACGATATATTTTACGATATTGTTTTTAGCTTCTAAATCAATTTCGAAGTTTGGTACTAAACCAATTTCGTATTCGAAAGTTAATTCTTCTGCATCCCAATCAAAGTTTTCGTTTTCTTTAGCAAGAGGAGTTCCTAAAAGATTTAATCTTTCAGATTGAACAAAACGCTCTAAAGCCAAATCAACTACTTTTTTAACTTCTTCTTGCTTGATTGCTTTTCCGTATTGTTTTTCAACAAGGTCTTTAGGAACTTGTCCTTTTCTAAAACCTTTTACGGTAGCCAATGGCATTTTTTCGTTTATTCTTTTTGCTACCTGACCTTTATAATCCATGTGAACAACTGTCATTACGATCGTTTCATTCACAGCGTCTATTGCTACTCTTTTAATATCCATCTTCTTCTTTAATTTACATAATAAAATTGGGTTGCAAAATTATAAAATTTTTGCAACCCAACCAAGTTTTTAATCCATTGTATTTGAAGACGTTTTAAACACGCTTTCAATATTTATTTTATTTATCGTCTCCAAGTATCTTATAAGTAATAGACTGAAGAATAGAGAGTATAATACTAAACAATAAAGCGGTCCAGAAAGAATCGACTGCAAAACCTCCAACAATATTGGTACACAATAAAATAATGATGGCGTTAATTACCAATAAAAATAAACCTAAAGTAATAAAGGTAACGGGTAATGTCAGGATAACTAATATTGGTTTTATAAAAAGATTTAGTAATCCTAAAACAATTGCAACGATTACGGCTGTACCAAAGCTGGCTACATGTACACCGGTTAAAAAATTAGCAATTAGCAACACCAAGGCCGCAGTAACAAGGAGTCTAAGTAATATTTTCATGTTTTTTGATTTTTTAAAGTTATATTAAATGTAGTGAATTTTATATTTATCAACTATTGCTTTTTTTGCCACAGATTAAAAAGATTCTCACAGATTAAAATAATCATTCTAATCTTCTTAATCTCTGGCTATAAACATTTGAAC
Source organism: Flavobacterium bizetiae (assembly GCF_902804475.1). Classification (GTDB taxonomy): domain Bacteria; phylum Bacteroidota; class Bacteroidia; order Flavobacteriales; family Flavobacteriaceae; genus Flavobacterium; species Flavobacterium bizetiae. The sequence continues at coordinate 24,370 of NZ_CADCSU010000133.1, read as the reverse complement.
TTCGCTATTCTTTTAAAAACTCAGTCGTTAATTCAAAAAACAGTTTAGGATTTTCGGCATGAAGCCAATGTCCTGCATTTGGAATTGTCTCGAACTTAACGTTTGGAAATTGCTGACGAATGGCATCAAAATCGGCATCCTGAATATATCCTGAATTTCCGCCGCGAATAAATAAGGTTGGTTTATCAAATACCAAATCACTATCTAAAGCTTTTCCAATAGCATCGAGATTATTATTAAAAGCTTCCAGATTAAATCTAAACGCCAATTGTCCTGGTTCCTGCCAATATAAATTCTTTAATAAAAACTGACGCGTTCCAAAATCAGGAACATATTCTGATAAAGTTGCTTCGACATCGTTTCGGCTTGGTTTTACAGAAAAATCAATTGCATTTAATCCTGCCAAAATATCCTGATGGTGTTGTTTGTAAAATCTGGGACCAATATCGGCCACAATTAGTTTATCTACAATTTCAGGATGTGTAGTTGCAAAAAGCATGGCTACTTTCCCTCCCATCGAATGTCCCAGAATATCTATTCTGGTTAATTGATTTGCCTGACAATATTCGAAAACATCTTGTACCATGGCTTCGTAACTCCATTCGTCTGAATGAAAACTACGCCCGTGATTTCGTAAATCTAAAATATGAACCTGAAATCCGGCTTCTACATATTGTCCTGCCAAAGTTTTCCAGTTATCAGACATGCCCAAAAATCCGTGCATGATAATAAATGGTTTTCCTTCGCCTTCTATTTTTGAGTATAACATTTATATTTTGGTTTTAAAAAACATAAAAACAAAGGTAAAACTTATCCCGCAAAGTGTAACCTAATAAATTTTATCAAATGTTTTTTAGTTCAATTTTATTAAAAAAATATTTACAGCGTTACGGTTTCCCGTAAAACAAAAACTAATATAAACATTATCTTGCGGCATTAAAAAATCAAAACTAAATTTTGATTTAATCATTTAATTTAAACCATGACCATGATTAAAAAATTTCTTTTATGCGCGGTAGTTCTTTCGCAATTTGCTATCTCTTGTTCTAGCGATGACAATACAGATCCTACAACAGACCCAAAAACAGAGGAGCCTACAAAAGACAAAACCCTTGCTGAACAAATTGCAGAACTTGTTAAAAAACCTTATTCGTCTTTAACCCCGGCACAACAAAAACAAAAGCTTGAGGTAGAAGCAAACGAAATGTTGGTTCAGCTTAACAAAACAAAAAGCTCAAGTGCAATTGAAGCAATTCAAAATCTTGGACATTTATTTAGCATCGATCAAGTTGATATTTTTGACGGAAAAAGTAGTAACGGTATTGAAGAAATTTTAAATATTTCTGGTGTTTATGGTATTTATACCTGGGATAATACTAAAAAAATCTGGGTTAAAACTGCTTCGAAAACTGAATTAAAATTTATTTTCCCTGCTAAAAAAAGCCAAACTACAAACAACGCTGTTTTATCAGCTAATAGTGTTTCATCAGATATTAAAGTAAAAAATACTGACACTTACGGCGAATGGAACTATGACAGTGAGAAACAAGAAATGATACATACTCCAACTGTATATGACTACTTCTTTTTACCTACTTCGACTGATGCAACATTAACAATTGATAACGTTCAGTCTGCTTCTCTTACTCAAACTGCTAAGTATTCTAACAGCAAACCAGCACCAGATGAGTTTGCTTACAAAATGAGCCTAAATGATGGTTACGTTTGGGAAATGAGTGGTAAAAAAGGTACAGCAACTACTTCGAAAGCGGTACTTACTTATAACGGAAAAATATTAGTTGACTTTAACGGAGGAAGCTCAGCAAACATTGATGCTTTACTAAATAACGAGGAACTTGCTCAATATAAAGGAAAAGCAAATGGTCTATTTACATTATTGGATAATTTTGTAATTATCGCAGATATGGATTTAGCTACTGAAGCAACTGACAGAGAAGCTTTATACAAAAGTTTAGTTCGCCCTGCTTATCCGGATTACGACAAAGCTAACAGTAATTACAAAGCATATTACACCACTATAAATGCAAACGAGAAAAAACAATCTGAAGGTATTGCAGCCGGCTTTAATAAAAACTTTAAGTTAATTTTAGTTTCTAAAAAAGATGGAACTAAAATAGCTGAACTTGTTCAACACTCAGATAAATCAGGTGAATATACTTTCGATTTACCTGTTTGGTATGCAAAAGGTGGTTACTGGACATGGGATGGTACTGGAGAATTATTTTCACGACCTTATCTTGACGAAGTATTGTACTTAAAATTCAATGATAATACCGAAGTAGCAGCAAGCGTTTATTTCTCAACTGGATTTAATGATTTGCTAACTAAGTATAAAGATTTTGCAGCATCTTTTAAAAAATAAATAGTTTTTAATAATTCTTTTAATGCCGATTTGAAACCATTCAAATCGGCATTATTTTTTAGGTGGTGTTCTAACAATTATAGTACTTTGCCCATATCCTGCCCAAATGCCTATTCCTCCTTTTATATTCGACTTAAGACTTGTATTCGAAGGATAAATTGGATTCTTATTATTTACAATTTCGTTTTGCCAGCCGTTCCAGAAATCTAAGGCGTCTTTGTTTTGGGTTCTTAATTTTACATGAATCAAATTGCCATCTGTAAAATATGGCGTGAATTTAGTTTTAGAAAAAAGCAAAAGCCCTCTGTTTATTTGCATTGAAATTGACGGAGTTGCAAAGTTTGTATCATCTAAATTCCCATAAAATGCAGGTGTAAAAATGGGTTCTTCTTTATCGATTTTTGTAGCAATCTGATAATAATTTTTCTGATTTACAGGATCATCAAATTTTACAAAAATATAACCTATAGTATCTGTAGCAGCCTTTTTTATATATTCAGCACTTTTTAACTCAACAGATGGCGGAATTGATGTTACTGCCTCAATAACTCTGTCTAAATATTCTATTTTTAATGAATATTGTTTTCCTGTTTCGCCTTTTAGAGTTGAACCAAAATAAACAAATGGCGGTATGCGATTTTTATCATTTGTCACTCTCAAAACCTCTGAAGTCTGACCATCAGAAATGGTGATTTTTGCAGATCTTATCACGTGATTTAAAACATTTGTAGAATCAATTGCATCGGCAACCGGAATACTGCTCGACAACAAAACGTGAGCATAATCGCCTTCTTCTATCCATCCTTCGACTACAATTTTAGACTCATTACTTTGTTCGCTAAAATCATCTTTAGAACAACTTACAGCAATTAAAACAAAGAGAAATAGTATGTATTTTTTCATGACTTTTAAAATTTAAATCTCCAGCTTATCGAAGGCAATATTCTGTATAAAACTTTTTTCTCCTGTTTTACAATCACGTTATTTTTATCTTCATTAACCTGAATATTCAAAAAAACATAAATTGGATTTTCGATATTAAAAGTATTATAAATCGAAAAATTCAAAGCGCTTTCTTTTTTATTTGTTTTCAGGAAAAAGTAATTAACGGAGAGATCTGTCCGGAGATAATTTGGCATTTTTGCATTATTATATTCTGAATATTCTTTGACAGGATTATTATTGATAAAATACCATGAAGTTGGCATCGTAAAACGATTTCCCGAACTAAATACCTGAGTAATACCAAAGTTCCACTTTGAATTCAAATCATACATCCCAACTACCGAAAGATTATGTCTTCTGTCGTATTTGGCAAAATAAGTGTTTCCGTTATTCAGTTCATCAAAATTTCGATCAGACCAACTTAGCGTATAGCTTAACCAACCTGTAAATTTACCGCTGTTTTTGCGCAACATCATCTCTAATCCGTATGCTTTTCCTTTTCCAACTAATAAATCATTTTTTAATGTTGTGATTTCGTTAAACTGAGTTATTCCGTAAGGATATTCCAGTAAATTATTCATCAATCGATAGAATCCTCCGAAAGAAGAAGAAATACTTTTTGAAATATTTTGATTTGCACCTATCGAAAACTCATCAGAAGATTGTGGTTTTATTCCGTCTGAACTTGCGATCCAAAAATCAGTAGGAATTCCAACGCTTGAAGTGGTTACTAAACTCAAATATTGATATTGCCTGTTGTAAGATCCGTAAAAAGAATATTTTTCGTTTGCGACATAATTTAATAAAACACGAGGCTGAAAATGCAAGTATGAGTCATTTGAACCTGACGTATAGTAATTAATTCTAAGTCCCAGTTCAGCATTTAACCGATCTGTTAATTTGGGTTTAACAGTTGTAAAAACAGCAACTTCATCAGCATTAATTATATTATTTTGAGAAGTATCATTATTGGTAAGATTTTCGACATTTACTTTTTGAGGTTGTAAATTATGATGTGCGTATTGTACTCCAGATTCGATAGGAATATTTTTTATCGAATAACGAAAGACATTATTAAAGCCAAAATCTTTTACGTACGAAGAAACTCCAAACTGTATTGTAGCTTGCTCCATATTTAGTTCATTAGAATATTTACTAAAATAAACCGCATTTGACATGCTTAATACTGGCGAAAAAGTAGTTACCAAAGTGGGAGCAACTGTAAAATTACTCCATTTTAAATTCGTTCGTAATGCAAGCTCACCATCTTTTATTTTCAATTCGTCTGCACTAATGAAAGCATCTACAGAAAGGAAATTCTTTTTAGAAATTTGCGAAACCAAAGTAACATTCCCATCAGAAAAACCATATTTCATATCCTGAGCATCATTGCTTTCTGAATCTGAACGTAATAATGGCCCAACGGTTTCATCTATATAAGTTTTTCGCCCTGAGATATAAAAACCCACTTTATCGCTTACAGGAACCGCTAAGGTAAGTTGCGACGCCAGGATTCCAACATTTCCCTGAATACCCAACTCAGATGGTATTTTTTTATTCGGGACTAAAAGCGTTGTAGAACTTAAACGTCCGCCATATTTTGAATTCGAACTCGATTTATCAAATTCGACTTCTTTAATATGATCTGTGTTATAGAAAGGAAAAACACCCAATAAATGCGACATTCCATAAATAGGAGTTCCGTCGTATAATATTGCATTATGCCCCGGATCCCCTCCTCTTACATATAAATATCCGTTTGCATCTCCTGAATTTTGTACGCCTGGTGTTAACTGCAAAAGTTTTACAATATCAGTAGTACCCAAAACTGTTGGTACAGAGGATAATTCTTTTAGATTGAAAGATAATTTACCTCCCGACAAATTCGTAATACCCTTTTTTTTATCATTGGCTATTACTACTTCTTTTAAAAGAGAAATATCCCTTTCTAACACTATTGAAATTAGAGTGTCTTTTATAAAATCAAAATGTAGAGATTTCTGCAGATAACCCAATTGAGTTACTGTTATTTTTAATTGTCCTAAAGAAATATTTTGCTGAAAATTACCCAAAGTATCAGATACTGCGTAATAGTGCTGTTTTTTTATTTCTAAAGAAATACTGGCACCCGGAAGGTTTTCGTTTTCAGAAGATTTTATGTTTCCTATTATAGTGGCTTTAGATTGCGCAAATACAGTAGAAAAGGAGAATAAGAAAAGGAGAATTATAGCTTTCAACACTTCATTTTAATAAGAAAAGTGCGAAAGTAATCAATTATAAATCAATTCTTAGCTGATGTAAATATTTTATTCTTTAGTGTAAACTTGTACCCGTAAAAAGTTTATCACGACCGGAAATGTTGCATGAGGGATAGTAGTGGAAATCCTTTCGTTTTTTTCTTTAAAAAACGAAAGATTGAAACGAATAGCCCGACCCGCTTTTTCTGCGGGTCATGCCCTACTCCTTTTTATATTATTTCAATTTATTCAAATACATATTCACCACATTATCTAAACCTAGATAAAGTGCCTCGGCAATTAAAGCGTGCCCGATAGAAACTTCTAATAAACCTGGAATATTTTGTTTGAAAAACTGAATATTATCTAAACTTAAATCGTGTCCGGCATTGATTCCTAAACCCAACTCGTTTGCTAATTCTGCAGCTTTAACATAAGGATCAATTCCGTTTTTATTTCCTAAATCGTATTGATGCGCAAAAGCTTCTGTATATAATTCGATACGATCTGTTCCTGTTTTCTTTGCTCCTTCGATGATTTCCAGAACCGGATCAACAAAAATCGAAGTTCTGATTCCGTTACGTTGAAATTCCTGAATTACTTCAGTTAAATATTCCTGATTTTTTATCGTGTCCCAACCTGCCGAAGATGTGATCGCGCCAATTGCATCGGGAACTAATGTTACCTGAGTGGGTTTGCATTCTAAAACCAAATCGATAAAATTATGCTGTGGATTTCCTTCGATATTATATTCGGTGTGAACGATTGCTTTTAAATCGCGTGCATCCTGATAACGAATATGACGCTCATCCGGACGTGGATGAATGGTAATTCCCTGTGCTCCGAATTTCTGAATATCGGCCGCAACTTTTAATAAATCAGGAACATTTCCTCCTCTGGCATTTCGAAGGGTTGCAATTTTATTGATATTTACACTTAACTTTGTCATATAAATAGATAATTAATTCTAGTAACACTATATTTGTTACGACAAAAATACAAAGTAAAACGTAGCAGTTTTTGCTATTTTTTGATTATTTTGCATGAAATATCCTTAACAGATTTATGACAGAAATTATAAACTATATCACCAATGATTTCAGAGCGATAGATAGTCAGGAAACGATAGCCTCGGTTCAGGACTTTTTTGCTGATTTGAATTTTTCACATTTTCCGGTTTTGGAAAACGGAATTTTCATTGGAAGTATCGCTGCTGATGATGTTGAAACTTTTGACACAGATAAAAAAGTTATTGATTACAAATATACTCTGGAACGTTTTTTTGCCCGAAAATCAATGCTGTGGCTTGATGTTTTAGAAGTTTTTGCAAAGAATCATACCAATGTGGTATCGGTTCTGGATGAAAATAATACCTACATTGGCTATTATGAAATGGAAGATATCATGAAATTTTTTCAGGAAACTCCATTTTTAAAAGAACAAGGCGGCATAATTATCGTTCAAAAAGGACTTCTAGACTATTCGATGGGTCAGGTTACGCAAATTGTAGAAAGCAATAATGGTAAAATCCTGGGTTGTTTTGTATCTGAAGCTGATCTTGAAAATGTTCAGATTACGATAAAAATTGGCGTAGGACCAATGAATGAAATTATTCAGACGTATCGAAGATATGGTTATGAAATTATTTCAGAACATCAGGAAGACGCTTATATCAATAGCCTGAAAGAACGCTCTGATTATTTAGACAAATACCTTAATATATAAATTAGAAAATTGGTCAATGAGAAAATTAGAAAATGATCTCAACTAATAAATTATCAAATTAACACATTTCCTCATTATCTAATTATAAAGAATGAAAGTAGCCATATACGGACAGTATTATCAAAACAGTACGGAACCCATTATCAAAGACATTTTTTTGTTTTTCAAAAACAATAATGTCGAAATGGTTATTGAAGAAAACTTTCTAAAAATGCTTCACGAAAAGCAACTAGTTAAAAAGGAGTATCAAACTTTTTCGTCGAGCACATCGCTGGATGATAGTTTTGACATGCTGATTAGTATTGGTGGTGACGGAACTATTTTAAGAGCTGCTACTTTAGTTCGTAATTCCGGCGTTCCTATATTAGGTATTAATGCAGGAAGATTAGGTTTTCTGGCCACGGTTCCTAAAGAGAGTATCGATAATTTTTTACAGTTTGTAATTGATAAAAACTATACTATTTCTGAAAGAACTTTACTCAGCTTGGCTTGCGACCCCAAAAACGATGCAATTGAAGAGAATCTGAATTTTGCCATGAATGAAGTAACCGTGAGCCGAAAAGATACTACATCGATGATTACGGTTGATACCTATTTAAATGATGAATACTTAAATTCATACTGGGCAGATGGATTAATCATTTCTACGCCTACCGGTTCTACCGGATATTCTTTAAGTTGTGGCGGCCCAATTTTAACGCCAAATGTCGAAAGCTTAGTAATTACACCAATTGCACCACATAATTTAAACGCCAGACCCCTTGTAATACCAAATAATACAGAGATTAAACTTCGTGTTTCCGGAAGAGAAGACCAATATCTGGTTTCGTTAGATTCAAGAATTGCTTCGGTAAAAAACGATTCGGTTCTAACGATTACCAAAACAGACTTTAAAATAAAAATGGTCGAAATTCCAGGCGAAACTTTCCTAAAAACACTTAGAAATAAGTTACTTTGGGGAGAAGATAAGAGAAATTAAGTTCTTTTGTGATTCACTACTATACGATAATACCACATTTTGCCGTTCTGCATGTATCGAATCATCATTAAATGTCTCAAAATCATATTGTAAATTTAAAAAAAAGCACATTTAACTAAAGGAACGTTGATTCGTATCGATAATTATTATATTTGCACGCAATTTTGAATTAAATGAAGAAAATTTTGAATTTATTGTTATGTTTTTCCCCCTTTATCACACTAAATGCTCAAATCAATGAGATTGGTGTTTTTCTTGGTGGAAGTAACTTTGTTGGTGACGTAGGAAGTACGACTTATATTGCTCCTGAAAAACTAGCTTTTGGAGTTTTGTATAAATGGAATAAAAGTCCGCGTCATGCGTATCGCTTTTCGTATACACAATCAACTGTAGCCGGAAATGATGTGGATTCAAAAGAAACAGGAAGAAACCTAAGAGGTTTTAGTTTCAAAAACGACATAAAAGAACTATCTGCCGGTCTAGAATTTAATTTTTTCGATTTTAACCTGCATGATTATCATACAAAAGTTACTCCTTATGTATATTCGGGATTAAGTTTTTTTCTTTATGATCAATTGTACCGTAACATAACAAATCCAAACGTGATGCAAAAGCAAAACGGAAGTTCGCTTGCTATACCTATTATATTAGGTATAAAATCGAATATAGCACCACACTGGGTTTTAGGTGCCGAAGTAGGAGCCCGTTACACTTTTACAGATAATATTGACGGAAGTAACCCGAATACTAATAGTCCAAACGTATTAAAATTTGGAAATTTAAATAATAATGACTGGTATGTCTTTTCAGGTATCACTTTAACTTATACCTTTGGACAAAAACCTTGCTATTGCGCATATTAATAAAATGAATTTACTAGACTCTATAGATCAAACAAACTTACCCAAGCATTTGGCCATAATTATGGACGGAAATGGCCGTTGGGCAAAACAACAAGGTTTTTTAAGAGCATTTGGTCATGAAAACGGAACAAAATCTGTAAAAAAAACAATTACGAATTGTGCCAAACTTGGCATTGAGTATTTAACGTTATATGCTTTTTCTACAGAAAACTGGAATCGTCCTAAATTAGAGGTCGAAGCATTAATGAAAATATTAATCAATTCATTAAAAAAAGAGCTTGTTACTTTGCAGGAAAACAACATCAAACTTAATGCAATTGGAAACCTTGATAAATTACCAAAATCAGCTCAAAAAGAGCTATTAGATGTAATGGACAAGACAAAAAATAATACCCGTCTTACTCTAACTCTGGCTTTAAGTTACGGATCAAGAGAAGAATTGGTAAATGCCGTAAGAATCATCAGTAATAAAGTTAAAAATAATATAATTTCAATAGACGCTATTGACGATTCAATTATAAATGAGCATCTTTACACGCAAAATTTACCTGACGTAGATTTATTAATAAGAACAAGTGGAGAACATAGAATAAGTAATTTTTTGCTGTGGCAAATCGCCTATGCAGAATTATATTTTACTAATGTCTTGTGGCCTGACTTTAAAGACCAAGATTTATATGAGGCTATTATTAGTTATCAAAAAAGAGAACGTAGATTTGGAAAAACCAGTGAACAAATTAAATAATTTTTTAGTGTTACAAAAAAGAATACAAATAGTCTTTACCCTACTTGTTTTGGGTAGTTTTTCACAAATAAAAGCACAAGAAAGAGTTCCTTTTGATCAAGGAAAAAAGTACATTCTTGCTAAAGTTTCTGTCGTTGGTAAAATAAGCTTCAATGAACAAACCGTTGTTACCTTTTCTGGCCTTCAAAAAGGACAAGAAATAGCCGTACCCGGTGAAGAAATTAGTGGCGCTATTAAAAAATTAGGTAAACTTGGGCTTTTTGATGAAATTGCCTTTTACGTCAATAAAATAGACAATGACAGTATTTATTTAGACCTTAATATTGTTGAGCTTCCTAAGCTAAACGAAGTAAAATTCGTTGGTATTAAGAGAAGTAAAGTCGAAGGATTAATTAAGGACAACAATTTGACCAAAAATAAAATTGTCAACGAAAACTTAATTACGACAACCAAAAACTATATAGAAAACAAGTACAAAAAAGACGGTTTCTATAATACTAAAGTTACTATTACAAATACTCTTGATACCGTTAACGGACATCACGTAAACATGCTCGTTCGGGTAGATAAAGGTGATAAAGTAAAAATTAGCAGTATCGATTTCATTGGTAACAAACAACTTACAAGCTCTCAGTTAAGAGGAGCTATGAAAGATACCAAGCAAAAAAATGTGCTTCGTATTTTAAAATCTTCAAAGTTTATTCCTGAAAAATACAAAACCGATTTAGAAAAAGTTGTTGCAACTTATAAAGAAAAAGGATATCGTGATGCCCGTATTATTTATGATTCTGTTACTTATAACAAGAAGAAAAATATGCTTGCCATCAAAATAAAGATGGAAGAAGGAAACAAATATTACTTTGGTAATATTAAATTTCTTGGAAACACCGTTTATCCGGATCAATTGTTAAGTCGTTATTTAGGAATTAAAAAAGGAGAAACCTATAACGGAGTTTTACTTGAAAAACGTATCGCTGACAAAACAAAACCTGATGCAGAAGACATTACAAACTTATACCAAAACAATGGTTATTTGTTCTCTAACATCAATGCTGTAGAGGTAAAAACTGTAAATGATACTATTGATTTCGAAATTAGAGTTACAGAAGGCCCTATTGCTTATTTTAATAAAATATCTGTAGTAGGAAATGATAAAACTAATGACCACGTTATCTACCGTGAACTTAGAACTAAGCCGGGAGAAAAGTACAGTAAAGAACAATTGGTTAGAACTATTCGTGAGATTGGACAATTAGGATTCTTTGATCCTGAAGCAATTGATCCAAAATTCAAAAATGTTGATGCAGGTGCAGGAACAGTTGATATCGAATACCATGTTGTAGAAAAAGGATCTAGCCAGGTCGAACTTCAGGGAGGTTACGGTGGTGGAGGTTTCATTGGAACTTTAGGATTATCGTTTAACAACTTCTCTGCGAGAAATATATTCAACAAAGAATCGTACAAACCATTACCAATGGGAGACGGACAAAAAGTATCTCTTCGTTTACAAGGAAGTACTTATTTCCAAACGTATAGTATCTCTTTCTCAGAGCCTTGGTTTGGAGGTAAAAAACCTGTACAATTTAGTTCATCTATCTCTTACAGTAAGCAATTCTTAAACAACTATGCTACAAGAAGTGTAGATAAAAGCAAAAGTTTCAACATCTTAACATTACAAGTAGGTCTAGCAAAACGTCTTACTGTGCCGGATGATTATTTTGTATTATCACAATCTGTGAGTTACCAACATTATGACTTAAATAATTACAATACAGGATTATTTACTTTTGGTAACGGAGCATCAAGAAACTTAGCATATACAATTGGACTATCAAGAAGTAATAAAGGGGTTAACCCAATATTCCCAACTTACGGTTCAGACTTTAGTATTTCGGCAAAAGTAACGCCTCCTTATTCGTTATTTAACGGAATTGATTACGGAAACTTACAAAATGAAAAAGAATACAAATCACAATATACAGGATCACCTACTTCAGGTGTAGACGGGCAACCTCTTAACACTGGTGATTACGTAAAAACAGAAACAGTAAACGGTCAGTCTGGAATTGTAAGTGTTGGATCTGATTACGCAAGTGCAGATACAGATCAGGGAAAAGTCGATCAAAAGAAATACAACTGGTTAGAGTACTATAAAATTAAATTTAAAGCAGACTGGTATACTAAACTGTATGGTAAATTAGTTCTTAGAACATTAACAGAGTTTGGATTCCTTGGTGCTTACGATCAAACAAGAGGTGTTGTACCATTTGAGCGTTTCTATTTAGGAGGAGACGGAATGCAGAGTTATTCAATGGATGGTAGAGAAACTATCGGATTAAGAGGTTATGAAAATAACTCATTAACTCCTGTAAATTCAAGAAATGAGCAAATTGGAGCAACTATTTATAACAAATTCTCTATGGAGTTACGTTATCCAATTACATTAAAATCATCTGCATCGATCTATGCGTTGGCCTTTTTAGAAGCTGGTTCATCATACCCAACTTTTAAAGATTATAACCCATTTGATCTTTATCGTTCTGCCGGTGTTGGATTACGTGTTTTCATGCCAGCATTTGGATTATTAGGTATTGACTGGGGTTATGGTTTCGATCCTCAACCAGGAGAAACTAAAGCACATGGTAAAGAAATTCACTTTATTATTGGACAACAGTTTTAGTAGAAATTTTAGTACATTTGTTTGAAATTTTCAAATAGACTAATATTATGAGAAAACAATTTTTATTTATATTTTCAGCTTTGATCGTAGCCTATGCAAGTCAGGCTCAAACGAGAACGACCAGAATTGGCTACATCGACATGGAATATATTCTAGAAAATGTTTCAGATTATAAAGAAGCTAAAGCTCAATTAGAGTTAAAAGCTCAAAAGTGGAAACAAGATATAGAAGCCAAAAAACTTGACATCAGTAAGCTTAAAGATGGCCTTAAAGCCGAAAGGGCTTTACTTACCAAAGAACTTATTGATGAAAGAGAAACGGAAATTAAGTTTCAGGAAGATGAAATGCTGACCTATCAGGAAAAACAATTTGGAGCTAACGGAAACTTGATTCATCAAAAAGCTGCATTGGCAAAACCTATACAAGACCAGGTTTTTACCGCAGTTCAGGATATAGCCGAAGCTAAGAATTATGATTTCGTATTTGATAAATCATCTGATTTGACAATGCTTTTTAGTAATAAAAAATTTGACATCAGTGATCAGGTAATTCGTGTTTTAAACCGAACTGATAAGCGTGAGCAACTGACTAAAAAACAATTAAAAGACCAGGAAGCCAAAGAAAGCATAGAAAATGCTATCGATGAAAATCCGGCAATGGCAGACAGACAAAAAGCATTAGATGAAAAGAGAGCTGCCAGAGAAAAACTAATTGAAGACAGACGCTTAGAACAAGAAGCTAAGAAAAAAGAATACGACGATAGACGAAAAGCAATTGCTGCAGAAAGAGAAGCTAAAAAAAATGGCACGGTTTCTGAACCTGCTAAAACAGAAGCAGCCAAAACTGACGCTACCAAAACAGAAGCAGCTAAAACTGATGCGACAGCAAAACCCGAAGCAACAGCCACACCTGCAGTAGACAAAGCGGCAGAAAGACAAAAGCTTTACGAGGAACGTAAAAAAGAATTAGAAGAGAGAAGAAAGAAAATTTTAGAAGAAAGAGAAGCGGCTAAAAAAGCAAAAGAAGCCGACGCACAAAAATCAAATACGACCAATAATTAATTAATATTTTTAAAAATGATGAAACAAATCAAAACTTTACTAATTGCTGCCATTTTAGTTTTAGGAGCAAGTAACACAATGAACGCACAAGCTAAGGTAGCTCATGTTGATGTTAGCGAGATTATGTCGAAAATGCCTGCAATGCTGGATGCACAAAACCAATTACAAAAATTAAGTGGTACATACGATGCAGAATACAAAAAAATGGTTGACGAATATCAAGTAAAAATCAAAAAGTATGAAACTGAATCTACAACTGTAACTGATGCTGTAAACACTGAGCGTTCTAAAGAAGTTCAGGACATGCAAAAAAGAATTGTTGATTACAGAGACAACGCTCAAAAAGAATTACAACAAAAAGAAACTGACATCGTTAAACCATTAATGGAAAAAGTTAGAACTTCTATCCAAAAAGTTGGAAAAGCTAAAGGTTTCCAATACGTATTAGATGGTTCTACTCTTTTATTAGCTGACGGTCCAAACTTGACTGCTGATGTAAAAAAAGATTTAGGATTCTAAAAAACAGATTTCTTAAAATAAAAAAAACTGCTTAAACCTGTAAAGATTTAAGCAGTTTTTTTTTACATTTAATTAAAACTAAAAAACCGAAATATTCGCACATTTCACGTAAATTGGAATACTTATTTATTTCAAAAAACACTAAATTTGTAACATGACGAATAACAATCCTATAGGCGTTTTTGATTCTGGTATTGGAGGAACTTCCATCTGGAGCGCCATTCACGACTTACTTCCAAACGAACAAACTATTTATTTAGCCGATAGTAAAAATGCTCCTTATGGTCAGAGAACAAAAGAAGAGATTGTAGCGCTGAGCAAAAAAAATGTTGATTTTTTACTTGACATGAATTGCAAGCTTATTGTCGTTGCCTGTAATACCGCAACAACAAATGCGATATTAGAACTTCGTGCAGATTATGATATCCCGTTTATAGGAATTGAACCGGCTATAAAGCCAGCCGCAAACAACTCAAAAACACAAGTAATTGGGATTTTAGCGACAAAAGGAACACTAAACAGTGAACTCTTCAATAAAACAGCAGAGATGTTCCAGAACACTAAAATAATCGAACAAGTAGGCTACGGACTTGTTCAGCTTATTGAAGATGGTAATTTGAATTCTCCTGAAATGACTCAATTATTAGAATCGTATTTACAACCTATGATCGATGCTAATATTGATTACCTTGTTTTGGGTTGTAGCCACTACCCTTACCTAATTCCTCAGATAAAAAAAATACTGCCGGAGCACATTCAGATTATTGATTCCGGAGAAGCTGTTGCAAGACAAACTCAAAATATTTTGCGCGATAAAGTTGGTTTTACAGACAATCAAAAAAGCGATCCTGTATTTTATGTCAATTCAAATCCTGAAGTTTTAAAATCAATTTTAGAATATAAATATCCTGTAATCGAAAAAGACTTTTAAGCCTAATCTATTTTTCGTTTAATAAACCATATACCGTCTAATGATAAATTAAGAGATATCTTATGATAGTTTTCTTTAATTAAATCATTTGAAATACTTCCTTTTTGTCCGTACGAATATGAAATATTCAGAGCCGAATATGTGTTTTCAAGCGGTAAAGAAAGTCCGATAGAAATGGCCGCATTGTTTACTCGTTTACCATCAACCTCAAGATAACCAGTATCGAAGTTTACACCCGTCGCGTATTGAATTCTATCCCAATATTTTCGAACATTTTTTTTAGATCTGTAAGTAAACCCAAGTGCAAATCGATCCTGATTCACAAAATTGCCATATAACTCAGACTGGTTACTATTACTCCATAAACTTTTTTCATAATCTAATGTCATGTTCAGATTATTTTTAAATCGTTTACTGATCCCAATACCCATTTCTAAAGGCATATAATAATCATCTGTATCTGATGCCACATTAGACTCTACTGTAGTAATAACATCATCTGCAATCGTCTCAACCGTTTGCACCTTTGAAGCTTTAATTTGAGTTGGGAGCTTAAAAGTCGTTGCAACAGTTAAAGTAGAATCAATTTTATATTGCGCCCCCAATGTACCGCGCCAACCGTTGTACGTGGTCTTTTTCTGGATACTGGTAACTGAACTCTCGATCAAAAAGCTTCTGTTATCACTTGTATTTCCAAACAATACAGCTGCCGATGCTCCTACAGATAATTTTTTCCCCAATCGATATCCGTACGAGAAATCAAAATTATTTAATCCGCCAGAACCTGCAGCGGTCAGATAGTAATAATCCTGACTATTTTCTATAGGTATTTTTAAGTTTGAAATTTTAAATGCAGCACTTGAATACGGTTTTAAAGCCACACTAAATCCTGAATTTTTAGTAACCGGAAAAGCAAATGCAATATGCGAAAACTGAAAATTATTACGGCTTTCGCTTTTAGAACTGTTTTGATAGGTTGTAGAAATTGCTTTTCCGCCAATATCAAACATAAAGTGATTTTGAGGCAAATAGCCTAACGATGCCGGATTCAGATTATTTATAAAAGTATCTGATGGTAAAGCAATTCCTGATGAACCAATAGCCGGAATTATACCAAAATCAGCATCATATACACTACCTACTCCGTATAATGAATATGGTGAACTTGAAATACTTTGCGAAAACGAAGTTAGCGACAATACCATGAAGCAACTTAGATATATTATTTTACTTTTCATTTAATAAGAGATGTAATAAATTTTAAGCTGGATTTTATTATTTAAATTTTTCTGATCTCCTAAAACAATTCGATCTACGGCTTTAGAAATAGAAGGCAATGTTAGTACAAGAGAAGATCTCGAGTCTGTATTTTTCAGCATTTCTTTCTGTAAAAAAGTACCAATAGGAATTGTGTATCCAATGTTTTCATTAAACTCATCACTTTTTTTATTAAGAATACCATAAACTGTTTTACCCGCAGAATTTAGTAACGAACCGCTTAATCTATTTAAATTATCACCTATGTAAATCTTTAAAGAATCGGCCAATGGGTATTTTTCAGAATAAGTATTACTAACTGGCCTGAGGAGAATTTTAGCATCTACAATTGCTCCGTTGGTAGCTATTTTTTTAAGCTGTTTGATATTCGGAAAATCGATTCTACACGCTACACCTGAACCCGACTGTATAAATCCCTGCCTGTTTGTTAAGGCACTTGAGAGCTTACTGCTGGAATTAGGTAAATTTTCAAGTAAAGTTCCCGTTTTATCAGATGAAATGGCGTTGAATTGTTTAGAGGCGTCTGTAATAGTAAAATCTAATATAAACGGGACTTCTTCTGTGTCTGCCTGATATTTTGAGTAATAGAGCCTGACCTTGCTTGTTTCTATATGAAAACCTATGACGCTGGCAGAATTTGAAGTTACCGGCACAAGAACAAGACCTTTTAGATATTCATTAAAACTATCAAAATCTGTAATTTCCCTTTTCTTTAGTTTCTGAAAAAGTGCAGCTCCAAAAGCATCACTCATTTTAATGTTGATAGAGTCTTTTTCAATTGGCCTGGGTTTATACGATATTGTTCCTAAACTTTCATCACTATAAGTTAAAGCCGAATTATTATAGAAGCTTTTATCATCTGTATTCGGTTTTACTTTTTGAGTGAGTCGATGAATATTAAAAGTTTGCACTTTAGTAGTATCACCATAATAATGGTTATCATATTTTAGAATCATCGAAATAGAATCAAAAACATAATTGGTCGTTTCGGTATCAGAACCGCTACTATTTAATACATATGAAGTTCCTGCCAATTGAAAATAACTGTTCGATTTTACTTTCCCAAAGATTGGATCTTCATAATTGCCAATCAAAATACGGTTTTGACTTGAAGTAATAAGCGAGTCGAAATTTATCGTAGACATTTCAACTGTAACGGTATCAATTAAAATCACTTTATTACCCACAGCGAGATAATCTGATCCTACAACAAAGTCACCCGCATCAGAATCAGTTCCGCATGATAGTGCGGTAACCGCCAAAAACAACATCAATATAAACTTGTGCATATTCAATTTTTTGAACAAATATAAATTGCACTCTCCTGCACCACACTATAACATATACAGCCACGTGTTTTTAGACTATAAAAAGCAAAAAAACATCTACAATGCATCAATACCATCAAATACTTCATTCAGCCTTAAAAAGGGCCATTTAGTCTATCAAAAAGTACCGTACATATATCTTCTTTTTTTTAAAACCACTAGCCACCTACTTTTGAACCAATAAATAAGTAATGAAAACAAGGTTTTTAATTTGTTCGTTTTTTTTGATTTCAATTTTCAACATGAAAGCTCAGGAGAACTTTTCAGTAAGTGCGAATGTAAAAACAGAACCTACTGATAAAATTAAATTTAACGAAACCAATATTGGAATATCGTTTAACAAAAACATAGGTGCAAAGAATAAAATAACAAACACATTAGAATATTCGAATTTGAAAGTGAATTATGAATTAGGCAGTAATACTGCGTACGAGCAATTGGATCAATTCAATCAGATCAAAAACAGGTTTGGATTTTCTCATGAAATCTCCAATACAACAAAGCTGAATTTTTCGATTACTCCAATGGTAAATTTTCAAAGCAATTTAAATACTGATGATTTCTCGCTTTTAGGAAGTTTTGAAGTTCAGCAGCAATTGAGTTCGAAGACATTTATTAGTATCGGAGTTGCCCGGACAACCATTTTTGGCACACCGAAATTCATGCCCACATTAGGATTCAATTATCAAATAAACGATCAAAGTTCTTTACTAATTGGGTTTCCGGATTCAAAGATTTCATACTCTAATAATATTCGAAATAAGTTCAGTCTCAACAACAATTTCAATGGTAATTTTTATCGTTTAGATCAGCAAAACACTCTAAACAATAATGCATCGAAAGTAAGCTTATCGCAAATGACAACAGCATTAGAATACGAAAGAAATGTAGATAAAAACTGGCTTTTTAATTTTAAAGCCGGATATGATTTTAATAAAAAATACAACCTGCAGGATAATGACAATCATAATGTTTATGATTTTAATACCGGTAATGGTTACGTTTTAGGAGTTGGCATCAAATACAAACAATAAATAAATTTAATACACTATGAATAATTTGAAAAAAGGAATATTATTCGCGGCATTGTTTTCGAGCCTCTTTTTTATAGGCTGCAGCAACGACAATGACGACGATGATTTGATAGGAAACTGGATTAAAAAATCGGCATTTGATGGTCCTGCAAGATCTAGTGCAACCAGTTTTGTTATTGGAGATTTTGCTTATGTAGCAACAGGTTATACCGGCGACGTTTATTTGAAAGATTTATGGGCGTACAATTCTACCGGAGATTATTGGGAACAAAAAGCAGATTTTACAGGAATTGGAAGAAGTTCTGCTTCTAGTTTTACACTTAGCGATAAAGGATATGTTGGCTTGGGTTACGACGGAACCAATAAATTAAAAGACTTTTATCAATACGATCCTACAAGTAATAGCTGGAGCCAAAAAGCTGATTTTGCAGGAACGGGACGTTATGCAGCCGTAGGTTTTCAAGCCGGAGGAAAAGCTTATTTTGGAACGGGGTATGATGGAAATTACCTTAAAGATTTTTATCAGTACAATGACCAAACCAATACATGGACTCTTGTAAATGGATTTAGCGGAAACAAACGTCGTAATGCTACTGCTTTTGTAATTGCAAACAAAGTATATTTTGGAACCGGAATTAACAACGGGGTTTATCAGGAAGATTTCTGGGAATTTGATCCTGCTACGGAGGTATGGACCAGAAAGCGTGACATCGATAAAGATACAGACGATGATTATACGTATAATGATGAATATGCTATTGTTCGTTCTAACGCGTCTAGTTTCTCTATGAACGGATTAGGATATATCGTGGGTGGAGAAAATGTAAAAACAACCTGGGAATACAATCCGGCAACAGATTTATGGGTAGAAAGAACCCCTATGGAAGGTGCCAGCAGAACAGACGCAGTTGGTTTTGCCATTAATAATCGTGGTTTCTATATGCTTGGAAGAGTAGGTTCTACCTATTTTGATGATGCATGGGAGTTTAAACCTTTAGACAAACAAAGTGACGACGACAATTAATCATAAAAAACAATTCTTCTGGAGTAAAATCCGGAAGAATGTAATGTTGCTTTTACCGGTTTTACTATTTACTGCTTGTGTAAAAAATGAAAATTTTAAAACGGAATCCTTTAGAACTACGTCAGGTTGGGGTTATTCCATTGCTTTTAAAAATAAAATTATAATCAGGCAGTCTGTGATTCCGGTAATAAGCGACACTAAAAGTTTTACTACTGAAAGTGACGCCTTAAAGGTCGCGCATTTAGTAGTAGACAAACTCAATCAGAACATATCACCAACTGTAACCAAAAATGATTTAATTTTATTAAAAATTAAATTATAAATGACAATCGATACTATCAGAAATACGAGTTCAAATAAAATTTTATTTCATTGCATCATATGGGTTTTCTTCATACTGACTTCATTAATTCAGTTTTACGAAAGTCCGTTCAGGATCAACAATGATTTTTATGTACAATGGGCTACAGGAATTATCCTGTTCTATCTCAATTACTTTTATTTGGTTCCCGTATTACTTTTAGAAAAAAAATACTGGCTGTATTTTGTATTTGTATTTGCTCTTATTTTATTGTTTATGATTATAAGGATTAATTATTTTATTCCTGACTTTTCGCAGGTAAGACAATTAAAGCCAAGCAATATGATGCACAACATACCGCCTGAAGATTTTAAATTAATGTATAAAGGACGAAGAGTTAGAGCTGCGGTGTTAGCAACAAGACAGCCTTTATTTTTCAAAATTGGGCCTTCATTTTTTTATATCTTAATTATTACCATAAGCGCTATTATCAGAACGCTTACAGAATTTTATAATAACCAACAAAACAAATTAATTGCCGAGACACACAGAACGAATACTGAATTGATTTATTTGCGTAAACAAACCAATCCGCATTTCTTATTCAATTCCTTAAATAGTATCTATTCTCTGGCACACAAAAAATCTGATTTGGTCCCTGATGCCATCGTAACGTTATCAGAATTAATGCGCTATATGCTCTACGAAACAGATAATAAAACGGTGGCTTTAGAAAAAGAAGTGAACTATATCCAGAATTATATAGAATTACAAAAACTAAGGCTCAACAATATCGAAGACATTGTGATCAATGTTCATGGTGATACCAGAAATAAGTTTATCGAACCTTTATTGCTCATTTCGTTTGTTGAAAATGCGTTTAAATACGGGACTGATTACAAAGGTGCCGCGCATGTAAAAATCAAGATTTTTATTCTTGAAAACAGCCTTGATTTCTGGATAGAAAACACAATTGAAAACTATGTTAAAGATCCTGAAAACTCAGGAATTGGATTGGTAAATATTCAAAACCGACTGGATTTGCTTTATCCAAACGCACACGAATTGAACATCACACAAGACAATCACTATTATCGTGTGCATTTGAATTTAAAATTAGATAAAATTCAAACGGCCATAAATTAAACACAAAAGAAGTATGGACAGAAAAAAATTTATCCGAAACAGTATTTTAGGAATTGCTTCTCTGGCCACGGCTTCTAAATTATTAGAATCATGTTCTAAAAGTGATCATGATGATGCTGACACGAACGCATCCGGAGATGGAAGCTGCTCTGTTTCGCCATCAGAAACCAAAGGTCCGTTTCCTATTAAAACACCAAGCCAGTTAGTTTTAGAAAACATAAAATCTGACCGCGTTGGAATTGCTTTGCTAATTAATTTAGTCATCGAAAATAAAAACAATAATTGCGCGCCATTAGCGGGTGTTTTGGTTGATGTCTGGCATTGCGATAAAGATGGAAATTATTCAGAATATGGCGGAACCTCAATGCAACAAACTAATTATACCTCAGTTCATTTTCTAAGAGGCAGACAAACCTCAAATTCAAAAGGAGAAGTATCGTTTATTTCGATTTTTCCGGGTTGGTATCAGGGCAGAGCACCGCATGTACATGTCGAAGTTTTAAGCAATAGCGGCGCATCATTACTGGTAACCCAAATTGCTTTTCCTGAAAATGTTTCGAGTACCGTGTATTCGAGTACCAATTATGCCGCTCATGGTCAGGCCGACACTTCGAACACAAAAGACAACGTATTTTCGGACAGTTTAGCTGATGAATTAGCAACACTAACAGGCAATCTTACAGACGGTTACACACTAAGAAAAACAATTACCGTAAACGGATAATTTAAGCTCAATCAGTATTTTATGATAATTTTAGAACTTATTTTACTGGTTTAAAACTACTTTTGACTGCCAAAGATTTTTTAAATTTAAACTTCAACAAATGAAATGTGTAATTATAGACGACGAACCTTTAGCGGTAGAACTATTAGAAGATTTTGTTCGAAAGGTAGATTCGCTAGAACTCATTAGTACTTTTAATAATGCTATCGATGCCGTTTCATTTATCAATCAAAACAATGTTGATTTGATTTTTCTCGACATTCAGATGCCGCACTTTTCAGGAATTGATTTTTTAAATACAATCGAAAAAAAGCCTTTGGTTATTTTTACCACTGCTTTTTCTGATTATGCCGTAGAAGGTTTTAATCTGGGCGCTGTAGACTATTTGGTAAAACCAATTCCGTTTCATCGTTTTTTAAAATCGGTTGTACGTGCACAACAGGTTTTAAATCCTTCAACAGCCATTCAGGCAATTTCTGAAAACACCACTGCTCCTGAATTAGAACAGGATTTTATGTTTGTAAGAGCAGAATACGAAAACGTAAAAATGAATTTTTCAGATATTTTATTTATCGAAGGTTTAAAAGATTATGTCAAAATTTACACCACAGATAATAAATTCACGCTGACTTTAATCAGTTTAATAAAGCTGGAAAACTTGCTTTCAAGTAAAGGCTTCTCGCGAATTCACAGATCTTATATCATCAATATAAAACATGTAAAATCGATTCAGAAAAATAAAGTTTTAATTAGTGATAAACGAATCCCTATTAGCGAAAGCTATAAAAATGCTTTTTTCGAACGAATCAACTTATGATATTTAAATTTCAAATAATAAAAAATTCCAAATTCCAAAATGCCTGAAGCGCTATTAGAATTTGGAATTTTTATTTTGGATTTTTATTCTTACTGTTCGTTTTTAAACCAACCTGAATACATTACATAATTGTTCGAAATACGTTCGATCTCGCCTGCAAAGTCTGACTGGTCAATATCTTTCACTTTTTTTGCCGGAACACCAGCATAGATAGTTCCTGAAGGTACAATTGTATTTTGGGTAATAACAGCTCCCGCAGCAATAATTGAGTTGCTTTCTACAACACAATTATCCATTACGATGGCACCCATACCAATCAAAACATTGTCATGAATCGTACATCCGTGCACGATCGCATTGTGGCCAATCGAAACATTGTTTCCTATAATAGTAGGATGTTTTTGGTAGGTACAATGTATAATGGCTCCATCCTGAATGTTTACCTTATTCCCAATCGAAATAAAATTTACATCACCACGAATTACAGCATTAAACCAAACGCTGCAAGAATCACCAAAAACAACATCACCAACAATTGTCGCATTTTCAGCAACATAACAATCTTCCGGGATAGATGGTGTTTTTCCGTTTACAGTTTTAATAAGCATGATAAAAATTTAATTAATGGCCGGACAATTACAATCGTAACGTTCCTTTTTACAAAATAAATTAATTCCCAAAGTAATTTGATGGTATCCGCCAGTGTCAAATTTCACATCGCCGGTAACCTGAGAATATGTATAAGCAAACATAAAGTTTTTATAGTTTACACCCACTATAGGCGTAATGTATTGTAGTTTTTGAGATCCTATTCCGTTATTTGATTTACTATATTGTACGCCATCAAAACTTCTTCTGTACGATAACGCAGCCCACAAGCTACCAAAATCCATATTTTTATAAGCTTTCATGTTCAGGTCAATAGATTTTTCTTTTGTTTTATCAAATAACTGAAATAAAAACGATGGCTCCCAGGTAATATTATTGCTTTTACCAAAAACATATCCGGCACTCAGCAAAAACTTTCTAACATTATCGCTTTCGTAATCTGCATATAATTCCCTTCTGGTTTCAAGCAATCCCTGAACGGTTGCATGGGCATAAAAATCAAGATAATTATAGGAAGCTCCAACATCAACATTAAAATAAGAATCCTTTTGAATCTGACCAAAAACAATTGGGTCAAAAGTTCCTCCAAATTTAGTTTCATCCAGCTGGCTCTGAATTATTCCTCCGCTAATACCAAATGAAAGCTGATTAAGATCGATTTCATCTCTGGAGAACATAATATGGTGCGCATAAGTAAGCTTTACTCCTTTTTGCGAATGGTAACCATTTTCATCATTAAAAATAATAATTCCGGCTCCTGATCGTTCGCCTACTCTACCATTAAAAGTTAAGGTTTGAAGTTGCGGTGCATCTTCCTGACCAAACCATTGTTTTCTGGCTGTTAATCTTATTTTAGCACAATTGGCAGCACCTGCCATTGAGGGGTGAATCAAGTAATAATTATCTGATAAATAATCTGAATAAACTGGTATTCCTTCTTGAGAATAGGAATAAGATGTTAAGATTAAAAAAATAAATAAAACCCTGATTCTAAATTTCATAAAGGCAAATTTGTTGGTATAAATTTTAGACTCTCATAAT
>NZ_CADCSU010000132.1 GCF_902804475.1 Flavobacterium bizetiae | reverse complement strand
GTTAAAGTCTTATTAATTTTAAACAACATTTGTATTATTATTTTTTAAAATTTAGTTGCCGCACATTCCTGTAGTTTTTATTTTTAAGCTTGCATATTTTTTATGAATTAGATCTAATAAAGAATATTCGCCAAAAGAATCCTGAGCTATTTCCCAAATCATGATACCACCTGTATTTTGAGAAGCAAATTCTACCTTTTTAGAAATTGTCGATTTTCCGTTGTAATAGATTTTTCCCAATTCATCCTGATCTGCAAATTGAGTTCCTGCTATTATAATTTCATTATAAGTGGCACTGGTAACATCAGGATTGGTAAAATTATAACCGTAAAAAGGCACACCGAGCGTTAATTTATCACTTGGTACATTTTGAAGTTTATGCCAAAAATCAATTCCTTCTTTGGCAAACTCAAAAGAACTATGCTGTCCTGGTTTATTGGGAGACCACGGACCGGTACTGTCATAAGCCATGATATTGATAAAATCGAATGCATCTAATGCAGCCTGAGTTATATTTTCGAAACGGGAATTATTAGGCAAAGCTGCCGTTATTAATTTTTTACGATCTGCAAGACTCTTTTTTAATTCGATAACAAAGCCACTATATCCTGTAGTCACAGCATTCCATTCCAGATCTACATCTACTCCATCCAATTGATGCAATTCGACAAAATTGACGATGTTCTGTATAAAAGCAGGTCTGTTTTCTGGCTTATCTATCAAAAAGGACCAATTAGAAGCCTGTTCTTCTGATATTACTCCACCGGCAAGTGAAATACTAATTATAATTTTAGGATTAACCGCCTTTGCATATTTAATAAGTGCATCGAGATCGCCATTAAATAATAAATTTCCATTCTTATCCGGGTTTGCAAACGCGATATTGAGATGCGTTAATTGGCAAAACTGAATAGAATTCATTTTACTGAAATTATCCGAAGACAAATAACCTACAACTCTGGCTGTTTTAGTTTTTGAGTTTTCAGAATCAGATTGTTTTTCTGTTGAACAGCTGTATGCTGAAAATAGAGAACTTATAAAAAAAAGGATGCCTAATAAGGCTTTATTTTTTATCATAATTTTTAATTTAAACTTGTTGTTTTTAATTTTAATTAGAATGAAAATAACACCTTATTAGGCATAACTTTATATTTTGAGATTTTTTTTTAGTTTACATCCCACCAAACTTTACCAAACCAGTCATTCTTTCCTCCTAATCTAGCTAAAGCTTCCTGATAATTTTTTTCATTTTTTTGTAGCTCATCACTTGGATAGTACAAACGTGTTGGCACAATACCCCCCGTTCCTGAATCTGAATTTGTTATTGGTATTAAGTGAGGATATCCTGTTCTTCTCCAGTTCGAGTATCCTTCTATACTATTAAACAGGTAAGTAATCCAAATTTGTGTTCCAATTTGTTCTTTTTCTGTACCAGGCAATAAAGGTTTCGCATTTACATAAGCGTCGATGCTTGCCTGACTTGCAGGAGCCGCACCATAAATAGACAATTGTTTAATTCCTGCCTCAACACCTTTTTTGTAATATTCTGCAGCAGAACCTGAAACCCATCCTCTAAAAGCAGCTTCAGCTAGTAACAATTGGCTTTCTGAATAACTTACGTGCAGGAACGGAGTTGTTCTTAATTTTAAATAAGGCTGTATACCCGAAGCTGAATTTGATCCTCCGGAAAGTTCCCATCTAAACACTCCCGGTTTAACACCTTCGTACAATGTTTCTCCCGGCTGTAGTGGCGCTCCAGGAACTATACTACTACTGGTTTTAGGAGTAGCGATCATAGTCAATCTTGGATCTCCGTTATTTTTTAGATAATCTATTAGTAATGAACTAAAATGATCTCCCTGCTCATTTCCTATAAAACCATAAGACAATCCGTTTCCTCTATAGTCCAGTCTGGCTGGATCATCACTAAACGGAAAATCTAAGTGTTGCATAATACAGTTATCAGCATTGCTTTCGAAAACGCCATTTTGCAACGCCGCTTTTGCTTGTTTTTCTGCTTCAGCCGGGCTTACTTCAGAAATTCTCATCGCCGCACGCAAACGTATAGTGTTGGCTAATTTTTTCCATTTTGAAACATCTCCCTTATAAAACAAATCTCCTTTGATCAGATCTTTTCCAACATTTAATTGGTTATAAGCTTCTTCTAATTCTCTAAAAAATGAAGCATAAATATCTTGTTGCTTATCATATTTAGGTGTTACAATTCCTTTAGAAAAAGCCAGACCAGCTTCTGAATAAGGTACATCACCATAAATATCTGTTAATCGCTGTGCCACCATTACTTTCATAATTTTAGCAACTGCATTCATATTTACAGCCGAAGGATCTTTTCCGGTTACATCCAGAATATCAACAACACTTTTCATTTCGTGAGCATATACGTTTCTCCATAAAGCTACCGCATATTCCTCTGAATTATTAAATTTACCACCGTAGTTTGTTACTGCCCACGAACCAGAATAATGCTGCACAAAACCTCCGGCATAAATTAAATTGGTTCTATGCTGATAGTATCCGTCTCCAGACATACACAATTGGGTAAATGAAAGCTGACCTCCCGGATTGGCTGATAACGCCACAGGATCTTTTTCCAGTTCGTCAAAATTTTCTGTACAGCCAACTACCGTAAAAACTGCAAGCATGGCTATTATATATTTGATTTTCATAATCTACTTTTTTAGAATGTAATTTTAATATTAAAACCATACGATTGTCTTGATGGTAATGAACCATATTCAAAACCTTGTCCGTTTCCGGAAGTATACATAGACTCCGGATCAACGTTTGGTAAATCTTTATTGAATGTCAATAGATTTCTTCCGAATACAGAAACATAAATTGAATTTATTTTTGCTCCGCCAAAAACGCTTTTAGGTATATTGTACCCTAAACTTACCTCTCTTAATTTTACATATGAAGCATCATAAATAAATGGTGCCGGAGTAGCATCTGTAACATTTCTCCAGTATTCCTGAGGATCTACAGGTTTAGTGTTTTTTACATAAACAGGATTCTGAGCTGTTCCTGTATTTACCACTCCATTTGCTACATAACCGCCTGTAGGAACCCAATTATTGATGTCGAAATTAGGATCGTTTGCAGCAGCTTGAGTTCTTGCAGCGATATACGCATCTCTTCCTTCTGTAGTAATATCTAATAATCCTCTCATTGCAGCAACTGAATTTGTCATAGAATATACATCCATACCAAATTTCATATCTAATAAAAACTGAAGCGTGATTCCTTTATAAGTAAATCTATTGGTTAAACCCGCTGACCAATCCGGAACTCCTTTTCCTAAAACTACTTTATTATCTGTATATACAGGCATACCTTGTGCATTTACAATCATTTCTCCTGAAGGTGTTCTTTCAAAATCTCTTCCAATGATAGTACCGTATTTTCCGCCAACCTGAGCAACAATTGCTGCGTTAGCCCAACGAGCTTCAGAAATTGTGTACGTATTAATTTCAGGATGTAAAGAAAGAATTGAGTTTTTATTTCTAGAATAGTTTAAGTCAATTCCCCATTCAAAGTCCTTAGTTTTTATTGGTGAACCAGATAAAAAGATCTCAATACCTTCGTTACGCAATTCACCGGCATTTACAGAAAGATATTCATATCCTGATGTTGATGAAGAAGCTAAATCAAGTGTTTGATCAGATGTATCTTCACGATACACCGTTATATCAGCTTTTAATCTGTTTTTAAAGAAAGCTGTTTCTAAACCAAACTCGATTCCTTTTTTCGTTTGAAAAGTCAGGTTTGCATTTGGTGCCGATGTATTCTTAACATTTACCACACTTTGTCCGTCGTAAGAAGAATAAGTAGTATAGTTTAATGCATTTTTATAAGCGCCCGGAGCATTAGAAACTTTTGCCCATGAAGCTCTTAATTTTCCATAAGAAAAAGTATCTCCCTGAATGTTAAATGCATCCGAGAATACAAAACCTAATGAAGCTCCCGGATAGAAAGCATCTTTATTAATAACGCTAAACCAGTCATTTCTTCCTGTAAACTCAGCATACAGATACCCTTTATAATCCAGTTTTGCAGAACCGTAAACAGAATTTGTTCTTGTTCTTGTTTCTATTGGTGCATTTATTGTCTGCGTTGAAAAATTACTAATAAACTCTGTTCCCGGCTGAATAATATTGGTTCCCTCACTAGAATTTTCAGATCTTCTAAAATCTCTTCTGGTTGCTCCTAAAATTCCTGAAAAAGTCAAATCATTAGCTAATTTAATTCCGCTAAAAGTAGCAATGATATCCGTATTCATTTCAGAAACGGTGATATCACCTACTCTAAGATAACCAGTATCTCTTCCAGGCCATGTACTTCCAGGCACCATAAAATCTTTAGAATCAAAAATGTAAGTATCTAAACCAGTTCTAAAAGTCAGCGCAACCCATTTTTCTAGTTGATACGTTCCGGCAACATTCCCGGTAAAACGATTTTTCTTAGAAGTATTGTGGTTTGCATCTACAGTTAAATAAGGATTCAATTGATAAATATTATTATTCCATTTATAAACTTCTCCTGTCTCCGGATTTCCATAATTTTTCAACCACGCCTGATCAATATTTGGCGCCAGACCACTTAAAGAATACCCCACATTGTTTGGTGAATCACCCAATCCTGGTCTGTTATTTGTAGTCTCTACCATATAATTTACATTAGCATCTAAAGTAAATTTATCTGATTTTAATGTACCATTTAAACTGGCATTGTTTCTTTCTAAACCAGAATTAGGAACAACATCATCATTTTTAAGGTTATTAAATCCAAAACGAAGAAATGCATTTTCACTTCCTCCAGAAAGTGCAATTCCGTTTGTTGTTGTAACACCGGTCTTGAAAAAATCCTGAATATTATTTTCCACCCTTGCATAAGGTCGCATAGAACCGTCAAATATTTTTACTTGTGTTCCTACACTATTTGAAAATTTAGGTCCCCAGGCACTGGTCGTATATCCGTAAACTTCGCTAGGTGCTTTTGTCGGATCTGGCAAAACTCCATGACCTCCCGTACCATATTCAGTTTGAAAATCATCATATTTTGCATTTACACGGTCAAAACTAACACCACTCGTTAATTCTACTTGTAATTTCCCTTTACTTCCTTTTTTAGTTGTAATTAAAATTACCCCGTTTAACGCTCTTGAACCATATAAAGCTGACGCAGCTGCACCTTTTAATACAGTAAGACTTTCAATATCATTTGGGTTAAGACTTGAAATTCCGTCTCCGTTATCTCTTCCGTCAAACCATTTGCTGGCTCCGGCAGTGTCATTATTCAAACCTGAGTTATCAATAGGAACTCCATCAACAATATAAAGTGGCTGGTTACTCTCACCTATACTTGAAATTCCTCTAATAATAACTCTGGAGCTTCCTCCAACTCCTGTGGCAGGCATAGAAATATCAACACCGGCAATCTTACCTGAAAGTGCCGAAGCGACATTGGTTGTAATCACCTTATTAAGCTGATCACCTTTAATGTCCTGAACTGCATAACCCAATTCTTTTTTCTGTCTCTTGATACCTAATGCGGTAACAACAACTTCGTTTAAGTTTTGTGCATCTTCTGTGAGCACAACATTTACTGTAGCTGATTGTGTTACAGTAACTTTCTCAGTTTTGATTCCGATAAACGAAAAAACAAGCACATCTCCTGCAGATGCTTGTATCGTAAATTTTCCATCATAATCAGACTGGGTTGCGGTTTTCGTACCCTGAATAATAATACTTACTCCAGGCAGCGGCAATCCGTTTTGATCGCTAACTAAGCCTTTGACTGTTTTTACCTGAGCAAGCGAGAGCTGCGCCGTAAATACAATCATAAAGATTAACATAATTTTTTTCATTTTAACATGGTTTTGTTGGTTAAGCGGTAAATTTATTGTTAAAATTAACATAAATAAAACATTTTAAACATACGGCACAAAACCTTAAACGAACGACACAAAACAATCAACAATATGTTTTACGAAAACGATATACCACACAAATAATATAAAATATGTCTTTTTTTATAAAATTTTATTCAAAAGAATTGCGTTTTACCCAGTAATTGTTTAAAGTTGCACAATATTTCCAGGATACCAAACAACCAAATCTAAATCCCCAAATTAAAGTTGACCGAAATTCAAAAATTAAAATTTGATATTAAGCTCAAGAATCACGTATGGTTCTGGGGTAGCTATTTCACTCTTAATTTTTTACGATGGGGAGCTTACTTTAATGACTATCCTTATTCGTTTAAATCTAACCTAATCGAATTCTCTTTACACATCCCTTTAGTGTATTTTAATCTTTTTGTTTTAGTACCAAAATATGTATTGAAACAAAAATACATTACCTATACCCTCGCATTAATAACAAGTCTTTTTGGAATCTATCTGTTAAAAACGGTTTTAACCTATTATATTATATCCGAAAACATCTGGCCTGAAGCCAATAGAGAATATCATCCTTTTGATATTAATCATATCCTGGCAGTTTGTATTGGCGAATTGTACGTTCTAGCGATGGCTTCATCGGTTTACCTGACCTTAACCTGGTTGAGAGAACGTGAAAGAAACAGGTCATTAAGAGAAAACCAGTTTAAAATCAAATTAAAGTACCTTGAAAATCAAATTCAGCCGCATTTCTTTTTCAATACCTTAAATAATTTATATGCTTTGTCATTAGAATCTTCAGATAAGGTTCCGGATGTTATTATAAAACTATCAAATTTGATGGAATATGTTTTATATGATGTAAAAGGCACCAAATTTGTTCCATTAATTAAAGAAATTGATTACATTCAAAATTATATCGAAATCGAGAAGTTACGCTTTGAGAATGTAGAAGTTACGGTTAATCTCGAATCGAATATCGAAGATATTATTGTGCCTCCGCTAATATTCATTTCATTGGTCGAAAACGCCTTTAAACACGGGGGAATCAACAATAATAACTTAAAAATTAAGATCAATTGTAAAGTTATCGACAATAAAATGTTAGACTTTGAAATCTTAAATAATTTTGTAAATTCACAAAATCTAAATGCTAAAGGCGGAATTGGTTTAGTGAACACAAAAAAAAGATTAAAATTAATTTACAAAAACAATTTCACTTTAAAACATACAACGAAATTAAATTACTATATAATTCGTTTGCAAATACCTATTGAAAATGAAGATTAAATGCGTGTTGATTGACGATGAGCCATTAGCGATCAAAGTCCTGCAAAATTATTTTACAAATTTTACAGATTTTGAAGTCATTGGCACATTCAATAATTCTTTAGAAGCGCTCGATTTTATAAACAGTACTACTGTCGATGCCGTGTTTCTTGACATCAACATGCCAATGATGACAGGATTTGAGCTCATTAGCTTAATCGAAAACAAAACCAAAGTTATCATCACCACAGCTTTTAGGGAGTTTGCCGCAGAAAGCTATGATCTTGATGTTTTAGATTATTTAGTAAAACCCATTCCGTTACCACGTTTTATAAAATGCATTAATAAAATCACCACCGAATACAATCTAAAAAACAATATTAAAGTCGAAACCACAAAAGGCGATTCGCATATTTTTATCAAAGTCGATAAAAAAATGATGAAGATTAATATTGAAGAAATTTTGTTTGTAGAAGGAATGAAGGAATACATCAAAGTTGTTACCCCTGATAAGACTTATATTACCCATAAATCACTTACATCTTTGTCAGAAGAATTGCCTGCTGATCGCTTCCTGCGCATCCATAAATCTTACGTAATTGCGCTAAATAAGGTAAAATCTATCGAAGGAAACCGTATTCAGATACAATCTTACACCATTCCGATAGGCAGAAATTACAGCAAAGAGGTCAAAAACAAAATTTTAGAATAAACTTTAACTTTTAAATTCATTTTCTAAGTAGGTAAAAATTAACACATTGTTGAAAAAATGAGGCCGTTGGTTTAAATTTAACATTATTTGTGCCTTTTTATTTTTTTTTGATATACTTAACAAATATATTTACGGTCTTCAAAAAACAATAAAATAAAAAATTAACCTCTTAAATTATGAGTTCAGAAAATGTTCAAACCAAATGGGGACAGTTTATCTCGTTGATAATTGTTTTCTTCTTTTGGGGTTTTGTTGGTTCAGCCAATGATATCCTGATTCCCGTATTCAAAAAAGTATTTACTTTATCTCAGGTTCAGTCACAACTAGTAGCTTGGGCGTTTTATGCCGCGTACTTCGTAGGATCAATGATTTTCTTCTTAGTATCTTTAAAATTAGATGTTTTACAAAAATTCGGATATAAAAAAACCCTTTCTGCAGGTTTACTTCTTTCAGCAGTTGGATCATTTTTATTCATTCCTGCTGCAACAATGGAAAGTTTTCCATTTTTCTTAACCGCTTTATTTACTGTAGGTTTAGGATTCTCAATCCAGCAAATTGTAGCTAATCCATTGGCAATTAAAATGGGAAGCCCTGCAACAGGAGCTCACCGTTTGACATTAGCTGGAGGTATTAACTCTTTCGGAACTACAATTGGAGCAATTTTATTAGGAATCGCTTTATTCGGAATGGGTGACAACAAAAACACATCACTTTCATTAGAAGATATCAAATTACCTTTCGTTATTCTTGGTCTTGCATTTATTGCTGTGGCCGTTTTCATGAACTTCTCTAAAATCGAAGATCCTGCAAAAGAAGAGGAAGAAGTGGTTAAAGTAGCACACGAAAAATTCAACATTTCAGATTATCCACAACTATATTTAGGAATGTTAGGAATCTTCATTTACGTTGGTACAGAGGTAACTATCATTAGTAACTTACCTGCTTTATTACACACTGCCGAGTTTGGTAATGTTCTTGAAGATGCCATTGCACCATTTATTGCCCTTTATTGGGGAAGTTTAATGATTGGTCGTTGGAATGGTGGAGTTAACGTTTTCAACACTTCAAACTTAGTAAACACAGCATTAAAATTCATCGTTCCTGCAGTTGCATTTGGAGTAATTATCGGAGCTAACATTTTTGCTGCTCACGACGTTTCTGCATTCTATATCTACCCAATCTGGATCTTATTATTTATCGCTGTAAGTTTTGTAGGTGGTAAAAACGCCGGAAAAACTTTAATGCTTTTCGGAATATCAGGATTATTAATGATGGTAGCAGGATTAGTATGGCCAGATCCATCAATTGCTAAATTCTTCTTTATCTCAGGAGGTTTATTCTTATCAATCATGTGGCCATCGATTTTCGATTTAGCTATTGCAGGATTAGGAAAAAACACCGGAAAAGCATCTTCATTCCTTATTATGATGATTTTAGGAGGAGGAGTTATTCCATTAATTCAAGGAAGTATCTGCGATATTGACCTTACAAGCCCAGGAGGAATCTTCGGAATCACCTGGACTCACTTCTCTTACATCGTTCCACTTCTTGGATTTGCTTATTTAGGATTCTACGGTTTCTATTGCCCTAAAATCTTAAAAAGACAAGGAATCAACCACGTAGAAGGTGGCGGAGGAGGTCACTAAGCCAAAACATACAAAATAAAAAATCCCAAATTCCAATCCACAAAATTAGAATTTGGGATTTTTTTTATGCTCTAAAAAAAACATAAGCCCAACAACCTTTGCCCCTCTGAACCTCTGAACCTTTATTTGGCATTAATAACATTACTCAGATTCTGCTTAAAAACAGCCTTATTCTTCGCCGATAATGTATAAACAACATCTTTATCAGCATGAACAATAACCTTATCTATATTCGCCTCCAAAAGCGCTTTAGGATCTTTAATCTTCAAGGTACACGCACCATCAAAAAAGCCATCATCTTCAATAATCTTTTTAGCCTCGATAATCGTTCCGTCCGTTAATACCGCCGAGATAGTCATCGTTTTATTCAGCGTTTTCGAATAAAACCCATCCATAACCAACAACAATCGGTACGAATTTTTCAATTCCGGACCTTTAAATTCGTGCCTCGTAATATTATAGCGCAATCCTTTTGCAAGACTCTGAAACTGCACCGAACAATCCAGTTCAAAACTCGCCACATCTCCTGCCTCACTGACCTCCTTTTTTATTTTAGCAGCCTGAGCATTTACAGATAAACCAACGAACAAAAACACAAAAATCAAGATCACTTTTTTCATATGTATTTCTTTTTGAGACACATAAAAGTAAAAAAAAATCGCCACCCTTTTTACAAGGATGACGATTTTTAAACTATAAAGATCTGATTCTTATTTATTTCCTTTTTCAAAATCAGCTACAAATTGTGCTAATCCAATATCAGTTAATGGGTGTTTCAACAATCCGTAAATTGCAGAAAGAGGTCCAGTCATAACATCAGCACCAATTTTAGCACAATTTACAATATGCATTGTATGACGTACAGAAGCTGCCAAAATTTGTGTCTCGTAACCGTAGTTATCATAAATCTCTCTGATTTCCTGAATTAAGTTCAAACCATCAGTCGAAACATCATCCAAACGACCAATAAAAGGAGAAACATAAGTAGCTCCGGCTTTTGCAGCCAATAAAGCCTGACCTGCAGAAAACACAAGAGTTACATTCGTTTTAATTCCTTTATCAGAAAAATATTTTGCAGCCATTACACCCTCTTTAGTCATCGGTAATTTAACTACAATCTGATCATGTAATTCAGCCAATTCTTCACCTTCTTTGATCATTCCATCATAATCCAGCGCATTAACTTCAGCACTTACGTCACCTTCAACAAGATTGCAGATATCTACATAATGCTTCAAAATATTGTTTTTTCCAGTGATTCCTTCCTTTGCCATCAACGATGGGTTAGTAGTTACACCATCCAAAACACCTAAAGCCTGTGCCTCTTTAATCTGAGCTAAATTAGCTGTGTCAATAAAAAATTTCATAATTATATCTATTTAATTGTGTTCCTTTTTTGGGCGTGTCCCTCCGGGTCTCCCGATAGCTATCGGGATTCGGCTTTATCTTTTGTTCCGTTTCACTTCACAAAAGGATACCGCCTCTATCCTTCACGCAAAATTCCGTGCAAAATTACAATTTATAATTTCCATAAGGTAAAAAACTAAAAAAAATAATTCCTAATCATCAAAACCAAACAACATAGAACAAGAAACAAAAAGCTAATTTTATTTTTGTATTTTTAAAAAATAAAAAAACACCCCATAAAAGTGCTAGAAGATCATTTTAAACAAGATATTCTTAATATCGAAAAAATATCAATTGTCCCTACATTACTCAACGTAATTTGCCAAACCACAGGAATGGGTTTTGCAGCTGTAGCAAGAGTTACAGACGATCGATGGATTACGTGCAGCGTACAGGACAATGTTCTTTTTGGCCTAAAACCAGGCGACGAGTTACAAATTAAAACCACAATTTGCGACGATATACGAAAAAACCTGAGACCCGTAATTATCGACAATGTTAGCGAAGATCCCGAATATCACAATCATCATACGCCAGCAATGTACAAACTTCAGAGTTATATTTCTGTTCCAATAATGCGTAAAGACGGGACTTTTTTTGGCACATTATGCGCTATCGATCCAAAACCAAACAGCCTGAAAGAATTTAAAGTAAGCGAAATGTTCAAATTATTCGCTGATTTAATTTCATTTCACCTTACGGCAGTCGAGCAGGAAGATGAAAATAATACAATCCTGAAAGAGAAAAATCAGATAATAGCAAAAACCGAAGGCGAGAAAAAAAAGATCGAAAGACTAAACTCAGATATCGAGAAAAAGTTAATTCAAAAAAACATTTCGCTCGAAAAAATGAACAGTGAACTCGAAGCTTTCAATTACATTTCAAGTCACGATTTGCAAGAACCATTGCGTAAAATTCAGCTTTTTACCGATACTATTGAGCGCGAAGAAATCAATAATTTATCCGAAAAAGGCAAAACAGCGTTTCATAAAATTCGTACTTCAGCCTTTAGAATGCAGAATTTAATAAATGATCTACTCCTCTATTCTAAAACCAAATTTGACGATCGAAAATTTGAAATAAAAGATCTGAACAATATCGCCAAAGATGTAATTGACGATCTCACCGGAGAATTAGAAATCAAAAATGTAACCTTCGACATACAAGAATTAGGAAAACTATCTGTAATCGAATTTCAATTCAGGCAATTATTATACAACCTGATCAGTAATGCATTAAAATTCGCAAGCCCAGATAGAGATTTAATCATAACCGTTTCTGCAGCAATAACAAACGGAGAATTCGAAAAACTATCACCACTGACCAAATACCACAAAATAACCATTGCCGACAACGGCATTGGATTTGACCAATCGTATAGCGAAAAAATATTTGGATTATTTCAGGCCTTACACACCAAACCGTCAAAAAGTACCGGAATTGGCCTTACCATAGTAAAACGAATTGTAGAAAACCACAAAGGATTTATAAGAGCAGAAGGAGTATTAAACGAAGGAGCAAAATTCGAAATATTTATTCCTGTAAAATAATTTCAAATTTTGCTCCCGTATTTTTTTTTATAGCTTATAATGATTCATCAGCATTTTTTCGTAGACTTTATCCGGTAATGCGCGTTTTAAAACAATCGAAAACTTCTGCATAAAAGCCCCTACTTTATAATGAACATTTGGCTTTTTTTGCTGCATAATTCTATAAATTGCTTCCGCCATTTCATTAGGATTACTTCCCGCATCAACATGTTCATTCATCGTTGCCAGATTTTCTCCGTACACTTTTGCATAAGGCGAACCCTCTACAACCGGCGCATGATAACGCCCTGAAGCAATATTTGTAGCAAAATCACCTGGTGCAACACTTGTTATTTCAACTCCAAACGACTTTACTTCCATACGCAAAGCCTCAGTAATTAATTCTAAAGCCCCTTTAGATGCCGAATATACGCTGCGATATGGCAATCCCATATATCCTGCTATAGAAGTAATATTAATAATTAAGCCAGATTTCTGTTCACGCATTTGTGGCAATACCGCTTTCATCACTTCAATAGGTCCAAAAAAATTGGTCTCAAAATTATTTCTGATTTCTTCGGTCGGAATTTCTTCAAGAGGCCCTGTAATTCCAACACCAGCATTATTAATTACCACA
Organism: Flavobacterium bizetiae; assembly: GCF_902804475.1. Taxonomy (GTDB): domain Bacteria; phylum Bacteroidota; class Bacteroidia; order Flavobacteriales; family Flavobacteriaceae; genus Flavobacterium; species Flavobacterium bizetiae. The sequence goes on along the minus strand of NZ_CADCSU010000132.1, from coordinate 36,386 downwards.
TCTAATCGACCTGAATTCGCAATAATTTTAGATACCGCCACCTTTATAGAATCGGCATTACGAACATCTAAAGCCACCAACGGAAAAACCGAATTTAAAACTTTCTCAGGATTTCTGCTCGTTCCGTACACGACAAAACCTTTTTTTTGTAAAAATTCTCCAATTGATTTTCCAATCCCTGAGGATCCTCCGGTAATTAAAACGACTTTATTCATTTTGAAAAGTTATGAGTTTTGAGTTATAAGTTATGAGAGATCACTTTTTTTTACCGCAGAGCCCACAAAGCTTTGCGAACTTTGCCTTTTCACAAAAAACTAAGAGTAAAAAAACTTAGCGTTCTTTGCGGTTAACTTTTTTTATCCCTCCACAGTTTTAGGATTACTCCAATAACTTTTAACTTACGAAGCACCAAAAATAAAAAAATCCTCCATAAGGAAGACCACTTTTAAATTAATTCTAAAAAAAAATCCCGAAAGAACGGGATAAAAAAAAATGGCAAGCGACCTACATCGCACCGCTCAACCACGTACCCTTGCTATGTTCCCATCCTGGGGGAGTCTGCAGGAGCTGGTCGTGTAGGACTTGCCGGTGCAAATATACAATCTTTTTATATTTTTGCAAGACCTTTGTTGCTATAAAAATATCGTTGTATATTGGCTTATTCAAATTTTAAACTATGAAAAAATATAACTTCCTAACTGTCATTTTATTAGGAATCACATTAATTGGATGTGGAGATAAAAATAAAGGTGAAAATTCTTTATTTAATATTGATGATTCTGCTTTTCCGGCTCATTTTACCCAAAAAGAAGCGCTTTCTGTTGGAATTTTGAACCCAAAATCGAAAGAAATCGACAGCATTGTTTACTTTGTTAATGATAAAAAAGTGGGAAGCACAAAAGGAGCTTCCAAATTTAATTTTCCTTTAAAAGATCAAAAATTAGGATACCAATACATAAAAGCAACCGTTTATTTTGGATCAAACTCTTCTGATGCGACCAAACGAATCGAATTAGTATCTGATGTCGAAGCAAAAGCTTTAAAATATAAAATCGTAAATACATATGCTCACGACACAAAATCTTTTACTGAAGGTTTAGAGTTCTACAAAGACACTTTGTACGAAAGTACAGGACAGGAAGGCGCATCATACATCAGAAAATACGATTACAAAACAGGTAAAATTTACAAACAAGTAGATCTTGAGAAAAAATATTTTGGTGAAGGAATTACCTTTATCAATGGTAAATTATTCCAGTTAACCTGGCAAAACAAAACAGGTTTTATCTATGATGCTAATACCTTAAAACAAGAAAAAACTTTTGCCTACGATAAAGATATCGAAGGCTGGGGAATGACAAATGACGGAAAATACATTTACCAAACAGATAAAACAGAGAAAATCTGGAAAATGGATCCTGCAACTCAAAAAATGGTAGATTATATCAATGTATATTCTGGAACTTCGAAGATCAAAGCCATCAACGAATTAGAATGGATTAACGGAAAAATCTATACGAATGTTTGGTTCAAAGACGCAATTGCAGTGGTAAACCCAACATCTGGAGCTGTTGAAGGAATTCTGGATATGTCAGGTTTACGTAAATTTATGCCAGATGTAACTAAAGATGATGTTTTAAACGGAATCGCGTACAACCCAAAAACGAAAACTATTTTTGTAACTGGTAAAAACTGGAGCAAAATGTTCGAAATAACGGTTTCAGAATAGAAAAACAAAAAAAATAAAAACACGAATTTCACAGATTTCACGGATTAGTTCGTGATAATTTGTGAAATTTGTGTTTTATAACACTATCAACAATGACAACATTAATTACCAACATACAAGAACTGCTTCAGGTTCGCGAAACTTCAATTGCTAAAGTTTCAGGTGCTGAAATGGCTATTCTTCCCACCATCAAAAATGCTTTTTTAATTTTAAAAGACGATTTGATTCATGATTTTGGATCAATGGATAATCTTCCTGAAATCAACGCCGATACAATTATCGATGCAACGGGCAAAGTTATTTTGCCATCGTGGTGCGACAGTCATACACATATTGTATATGCGGGAAATCGCGAACAGGAATTTGTAGACCGCATCAACGGATTTACTTATGAAGAAATTGCCAATCGCGGTGGTGGAATTTTAAATTCGGCTAAAAAACTCAACGAAACTTCAGAAGAAGAAATCTACGAACAATCGAAAGTTCGCCTGGAAGAAGTGATGCATTTAGGAACCGGAGCTGTAGAAATAAAATCTGGTTACGGTTTAACCATAGAAGGCGAACTGAAAATGCTTCGCGTAATTAAAAAATTGGCCGAAAATTATCCGATTGCTGTAAAAGCTACTTTTCTGGGTGCACATGCCTTTCCTGTAGATTACAAAGACAATAAAGCAGGTTATATCGACGAAATCATCACTAAAATGTTACCTGAAATTGCCCAAAACAAATTAGCTGATTATGTTGATATCTTCTGCGAAACAGGTTATTTTTCTGTAGAAGAAACAGAAAAAATTATGCAGGCAGGAATAGAATTTGGCTTAAAGCCAAAAATTCACGTGAATCAGTTTAATTCTATTGGAGGAATACAAGCCGGAATTAAATTTAAAGCCCTTTCTGTCGATCATCTTGAAATTATGAACCCGGAAGACATCGAAGCTTTAAAAAACACGGAAACAATGCCTGTAGCATTACCATCCTGTTCTTATTTTTTAAGTATTCCGTATACGCCTGCGCGCGAAATGATAAAAGCCGGACTTCCATTGGCATTAGCCACAGATTTTAATCCAGGTTCTACTCCATCCGGAAATATGAATTTTGTGGTGGCGACTGCATGTATCAAAATGAAAATGACTCCTGAAGAAGCCATTAATGCCGCAACGATAAACGGCGCATACGCAATGGGAATCTCTGAAACCCACGGAAGTATCACCAAGGGCAAAAAAGCCAATTTAATCCTTACCAAACCGATTTCATCCTATTACCAGATTCCATACGCTTTTGGGAGTAATTTAATAGAAAGTGTGTTTCTAAACGGAGAAATTTTCTAAAAGAAATTTTCTTTTACGTAATGAGGAATTGAGAATCTGCAATTTGTGCCATTAGGCACTAAATATTGGTAGAAATATAGTTTCGGCATACCTTAGCGTGCCGTAGGTACGCAATAAATTTTAGCTATTGCCGTACCTACGGCACGCTAAATTCATTGTACCATTTCTGTTTTCTACCAATATTTAATGCCTGACGGCATATTTTATCAACTGCTGATCGAATTATGCCATAAAAAAAGGTCTGTGAAACTCACAGACCTTTAATATTTTAGTGGTATTATTACCTAAGCGACGTTGTATTATCTTAAGTTAAAACTAGTTTTAGAAACTAATTCATCATTATCATAAACATTGATAAAATAAGCTCCTTTAGCGAAATCTTTACCTGGTAAATCTTCTACAACATTTACAGTTTTATTTTCATACTTTACAGTAGTTTTAAAACTATAAGTCAAAGTGTTTTCACCAAAGTTTTCTGTTTTCTTTTCACCTAAAACATTGTTTTTAGAATCGATAACTTGTACATAATACGTTTTGTCTCCTGACTTAGCAATTTGGTTTTCAGCAATAGTAAAACTAATTTTTAAAACGTCAGCACGACTTGCTTTGTCTGTTTCAATTTGTTTACCAGAGCTTCTTAATTTGTAAGCAGCAGTCTTAGTATTCAAAATTGATAACTTAGCACCTTTTTCAACAGTTTTAGCCAATTCTTCGTTTTGACCAACTAATACTTCATTATATTTCTTAGACTCACCTAAAACTACAATTGTACTATCTCTTTGAGTTGTTAAAACACCATTTTGCTTTTTCAATTCGTCGTTTTCAGCAACTAAAGTTTTCATTTTACCTTGCATTGCCTGAACTTGAGATCTAAATTTAGATACATCACCTTTTGATTTATTCAAATCATCCATCAAAGCCACTACTTTATCTCTTTCCTGAATCAATTCATCAGACATAGAAGTATTTTCAGCGATTGCAGCATCATAAGTTGTTTTTAGCTCTTGCAGATCTTTCATAACAGATTCTTTCTCTGTTAAAGTTGTTGTAAGTTCCGTCTTAACTACATCTGTATCAGATGATAATTTAAAAATATACACTAAGCTACCAATTAGTAGGACTGCTAAAACTGCGATTACCGCTTTTAGACTTGAGTTGTTGTTCTTTGGGTTTTCCATATTTAAAATAATTTTCTTTAAAACAAATTTAAGAATTAATATAAGGTTATAACGTAAGTTACTACAATTATATTATTTTTGGAAAATAAATTTTTTTCATGGAGAAATTAGTCCCGTTTACTATTAATGATTTAGCAAAAGTTACAAATCATCGAAGTGGTGAAATAAAATTTGGAGAAAAGATGATTATCATTCCTAAAGGAGTTGATAAAATTACTTTTCTAAAAGAAAGCGAAGCTAAATATGTATTACTCGGAATTCCGGAGGATATTGGTGTGCGCGCCAATTACGGCAGACCCGGTGCAGCATCGGCATGGGAAAGCGCCATAAAGAGTATTGCCAACATACAACACAATCGTTTTTCTAAAGGAAGCCAGATTATTGTTTTAGGACATATTAATGTTGCCGAAGAAATGCGTGAGGTCGAAAATCTGGATTTTAATGATATCGACGACAGATCAAAATTAAGTCAGTTAGTTGAAAAAGTTGATAAAGAGGTTTCGCATATTATCTTTACGATCATCAAAGCAGGAAAAACTCCTATTATCATAGGCGGAGGTCATAATAATGCTTACGGAAATATAAAAGGTTCGGCTTTAGCCAAAGGAAAACCTATAAATGCCATAAATTTTGATGCCCATTCTGATTTCAGGATTCTGGAAGGCCGTCATAGCGGAAACGGATTTTCTTATGCTTACGAAGAAGGTTTCCTGAAAAAATATTTCATCTTTGGTTTACACGAAAACTATACATCCAAAAGTGTTTTAGACATTATCAAAAAATTAGAAGACCGCGTTCGTTACAATACTTACGACAGTGTAAACATTCGTAAAGAAAAAGACTTTGACAGAGAAATGGCTTTAGCATTAGAATTTATAAAAACCGATTCTTTTGGTATTGAAATTGATCTGGATGCGATTCCTAATATTGCCAGCAGCGCTATGACAATAAGCGGGTTTTCGGTAGAAGAATTACGTCAGTTCATTTCCTTTTTCGGACAAAATAAAAACGCTACTTATTTGCATATTTGCGAAGGCGCACCAGATTTAGCGGATTCTCCTAACAATAATTTAATTGGAAAATTGATTGGTTATTTAGTAACTGATTTCATTAAAGCCAATAACGAAAAAGAGTAATTTACCGGAAGATGACGTACTGAAAACGAGTTCATTTGCCAAATAAAACAAGAATCAAATAAACGATTGATCGAATAAACCTATCTTTGCACAGAATTTTAGTACTTAAAACTAAATTCTTAATACCTAAGATATGTTATTCGAAGATTTATCACTTTCAAAAAGTATACAAAAAGCCGTATTTGAAGAAGGCTACCTAAACCCTACTCCTATTCAGGAACAATCTATTCCGATTGTTTTGGCAGGAAGGGATTTAATTGGTTGTGCCCAAACCGGTACAGGAAAAACTGCTGCATTTGCCATCCCAATCATACATCAATTACACCGAATTGTAGGCTCATCAAAAAAAGCAAAAGTAATTCGTGCCCTTATAGTAACTCCAACTCGTGAATTAGCGGTTCAAATTGGACAAAGTTTTGATACTTATGCCAAATATACTAACCTGACTCAATTGACGATTTTTGGTGGAGTATCGCAAAACCCGCAAGTTGACGCGTTGAAAAACGGAGTTGACATTTTAGTCGCTACACCAGGAAGATTATTAGATTTACAAAAACAAGGTTTCCTTGACCTGGATCATTTGCATACTTTAGTTTTAGACGAGGCCGATCAAATGCTGGACATGGGTTTTATAAACGATGTAAAAAAGATCGTAAAACTAACGCCTAAAAACCGTCAGACTTTATTATTTTCGGCTACAATGCCAATTGCTATTCGCGAATTAGCCGAAATGTTTCTGCAAGATCCTGCAAAAGTTGAAGTTTCTCCAGTTTCCTCAACAGCAGAAAATGTAGAGCAACGTGTTTATTTTGTTGAAAAAACAGAAAAAAGAAATTTACTTTACCACCTTATAAAAAACGAAGAATTATCAAACGTTTTGGTTTTCTCAAGAACCAAACACGGAGCTGATAATGTTGTAAAAGCATTGCGTAAAAAAGATATTCCTGCTGAAGCTATTCACGGAGATAAATCACAAAATGCAAGACAACGCGTTTTAGATGCTTTTAAAAATAAAGAAGTTGGCGTTCTTGTGGCGACTGATATTGCTGCAAGGGGAATTGATATTGATCAATTACCATTCGTAATCAACTTTGATTTACCTAACATTCCTGAAACTTACGTGCATAGAATTGGACGTACAGGTCGTGCCGGAAACGGAGGAGTTGCGATTTCGTTTTGTAGTAAAGACGAACACGGTTACTGGAAAGATATTCAGAAATTGATAAAAGTAGATGTAAAAACAATTACAGATCATCCTTATCAATGGCATGCCGGAAGTCCTGAAGAAGCAGCAAAAGAAAAGCCTAAAAACTCAAACCGAAGCGGCGGCGCTCATAAATCAAGAAAATCAAACGCTTCTAAACAAAATAAAAAACGCTGGTATTAATCGTATCAGCTAAATATTTTAAATAATTCCGAACACGAATTTCAAAAATCTGCACCAATTTCGATCGTTTAAATTAATTTGTAAATTAATTTAACAAGAGAGATTTTAGCAGCGATTGCTGAAATTCGTGTTTAGTTTTTTATACTCGTCTCGCTTTTTGCTTCGTGTATTAAGTAACTTATAATTTTAAACAATTTTACCGGCTCAAAAGGTTTGATGATAATATCGCTCATTCCTGACGAAATTGCTTCATCTGTTATTTCATCTTTATCAAAAGCGGTTAAGGCTACAATAGGCGTTTTTATGCCTTTTAAACGAATTCTTTTAGTCGTTTCAAATCCATTCATCAAAGGCATATTAATATCCATTAAAATAAGATCAAAATCCTCTTTGTCTAATATTTCTAAAGCTCCAAAACCATCATCAACGACTTTACAGATATAATTATTCTTTTCGATAATTTTCTTGGTAACCAGCTGATTGATCAGATTATCCTCGACAATCAGTATTTTATAAACATCGCTCGACGTTAAATCTACTTCGATTTCATCTATAATCTTTTTAGTCTTTTGCGGATCATGCTCAAAAGGAATCACAAACGAAAATGAAGTTCCTTCGCCAATATTACTTTTTAAACTAATTGTACTTCCAAAAAGTCCAAGTAATCGTTTTACAATACTCAGTCCTAATCCTGTTCCCTGATAATCTTCGTCTTTTCTGCCTACCTGAACAAATTTTTCGAAGATTTTACCCTGATCAACGATCGCAATTCCAACGCCATTATCCTTAATTAAAAAATCAAGATAATACATCTTTCCTTCTATCTTATTGAGTTTTACAATGATTTCGACTTCCCCATCTTTGGTAAATTTTAAGGCATTGCTCACTAAATTCATCAGGATTTGCGCCAGCCTTAATTTATCTCCAATTAAATATTCCGGAATCTCAGGATCAATAGATACGGATATGGTATTGTTGTTTTTTTGAGATAAAAACGAAAGGGAATTTTTGATCATTGTAATTTCATCCGAAATATTAAAGGTCAGATTCTCTAATACTACTTTATTTTCTTCAATTTTATTAATTTGAAGAATGTCGTTTACTAATGACAATAAATATCGGGCGGAAAATTTTAAGGAACTTAAATGCTGGCTTCTTGACAATTCTTTGTGTTCTTCAAGCAGCATATTCGTAATTCCGACTACACCATACAACGGAGTACGCAATTCGTGGCTTATAGTCGAAATAAATTGGGTTTTAAGCATCGAGGCTTCCTCTGCAATTTCTTTAGCCCTTAGAAGCTCTAAATTGTGCTTTTTCTTAAACTTGATATTTTTAATCAGCGTAATGATAAGAAAAACAAGTATGAAGGAGATCAGCACAAACAAGATGACAATAATCCTGGATTTTTTCAGACTTTGATATTGCGAATCTTTTTCATTTTCGATTTTATCAATTTGTCTTTTGTACTCGTCTAACTCAAGATTAAAACCCGCAATCGAAGCGCGCTTGAGTTTTTCTTTATTGGTCATTTCATCCCGGATCGTATTGTAAGACAGCATATTTTTATAAGCATCTTCAAACTTACCAATCTTATTTAAAAACTTCGAATACTCTAAATACGCATACAACAAATCTGTTTTTTCATCTATAGACTCTCCATAAGAAATGGCTTTTGAAAAATATTTATCTGCCTTATCGTTTTTATTTTCATTCGACCAATACATTCCGTTTAAAAAATTCAACGCAATATCATTTGACTTTCCTTTTAAATCGTTCTGATTTTTATTGATATACTTCAGGTAAGGCAAGCCTTCTTTAAAATTTCCAATCTTAAAATAAGACCAAACGATGTTAAGGTTGGTTATCGCAACTTCTTCAGCATATTTTGAGTTATCGCCAAATTTTAATGATTCTTTGTAATAAGCAATTCCGTCTCTGTATAATTTTCTTTCAAAAAAGCACAAGTTCCCTAAATTACTGGTAATCATCATTCGTAAACTAACGATATTAGATCTTTTAGCATAAGATAAAGCTTTGTGGTAAAAAAAATCTGCTTTATCAAGTTCTCCCAACTCATGAAAGTTAATTGCTATGATATTGTAATTTCGGGAAATTAAGGTATCATTTTTTATATTAAAAGCGTGCTGTAAGGCTATACCGGATTTCTCTAAAGACTTTTCGTAATTGGTATCATCTAAAAAATCACAGGCTTCTTTGGTTAAATCTTTAACTATTTCATTTGATACGCTACCAGTCTGAGCAACGAGCTCAGGACAAAATAAATTTAGAAAAACAAAAACTAAAAAATAAAACCTGTAATAAGACATAATTTGGGAAATGTTTATCCAAATATACATTTTTATAAGTTCAAAATAGCAGTATGTTTTTTGATAACGTAAAGTAATAATAATCAATATTTTTATCCTACTTATCATGATTCTAAGCAATCACAAATAGCAATAAATAAAAAACCGTAATGAAAGCATTCTCATTACGGTTTTTTATTTAAAAAGTATCAATTAATTTTCCGGACTATACTTCTTCAAGTCCTTCAATAGTATCTTCTTTATCATCTTCCCATTGTCCTACAACCGAAGTTGCTAAAGCATTACCTAAAACATTGGTAGCACTTCTGAACATATCACAAAAGTGATCAATTGGCAAGATCAGGGCGATTCCTTCTACAGGAATTTTAAACATACCACAAGTAGCCGCAACGATTACTAAACTTGCTCTTGGCACACCTGCAATACCTTTACTGGTTAACATTAAAACCAAAAGCATTGCCATTTGCGTTCCTAAATCTAAGTGAACACCATAAAACTGAGCAATAAAAATACTGGCAAAAGTCATGTACATCATACTTCCGTCAAGGTTAAACGAATAACCCAACGGTAACATAAATGCTACAATTTTGTTTTTTACACCAAAATCTTCTAATTCTTCCGTTAATTTAGGAAAAACTGCTTCACTACTTGTTGTTCCAAAAGCAATTGCTAATGGCCCAACAATACGTTTTAATAACTCCGTCATTCTTCCTTTAAGGAACATATACCCTACAAGAATCAAGACTACCCATAATGTACTGATTCCGACTAAGAATGATCCGAAAAATTTAAAATAAGTAATGATCAATTCTTCTGCATCTCTAATAGCAAAAACTCCTGCAATAGCACCAAATACCCCAATTGGAGCAAAGTTCATTACATAGTTTACCATTTTTAAAACAATATGCGACGCTTTATCAAAAGCATTTATAATTGGTTTTACTGTACTTCCTAATGAAGCTGCTGCTAAACCAAAAAAGATAGAGAATATTACAATTTGTAAAATTTCATTGGTTGCCATTGCCTCAAAAATACTTTTAGGAACAATATGCTCTACGAAATTTTCAACCGATAATATTTTTGTTTTTGCTGTAACTTCAGAAGCCGCAGCCATATCTACGTGCTCTAATTTTAAACCAACTCCAGGTTCTAAAACGTTCACAAAAAATAATCCAATCAATAAGGACACGAAAGAAGCTGTAAAAAACCACGCAAGTGCTTTTCCTCCAATTCTTCCCACCGTTTTTATATCACCCAGTTTTGCAATTCCTACTACTAATGTAGTAAAAACTAAAGGAGCAATAATCATTTGCACTAATCTGATAAAGATCGTTGCAAGCATTTTTATTTTATTACTAAAAGACAGTGCAGCTTCCTGCGAAATTGAGTTATGAATCACAATTCCTAACGCTGCCCCAAGCACCATTGCAATTACTATTTGCCCAGTTAACCCTTTAAGGAATGATTTTTTTTTAGTTTCTGTTACTTGCATTAATTTTTTATTTAGAATTAAAATATTAAGACCCTCACTGTCTTAATTTTTATTAATATGTTTTGTTGATTAAATAAAAATCAGCCAAAACAATTGCTGCCATAGCCTCTACAATAGGCACGGCACGCGGCACAACACACGGATCATGACGGCCTTTACCCGTCATTGGTGTTATGTTTCCTTTATTATCTAATGAATCCTGAGTTTGCATGATAGTCGCAACAGGTTTAAAAGCTACCCTAAAGTAAATATCCATTCCGTTGCTTATTCCGCCCTGAATTCCTCCTGATAGATTTGTTTTTGTTGTTCCGTCAGGATTGTATAAATCGTTGTGTTCACTTCCTTTCATTTCAGAACCAGAAAATCCGCTTCCGTACTCAAAACCTTTTACAGCATTGATAGAAAGCATTGCTTTTCCTAATTCAGCATGAAGTTTATCAAAAACCGGCTCACCTAAACCAACCGGAACGTTTTTAATTACACATGAAACTACTCCACCAACAGTATCTCCCTGTTTGCGGATATCACGAATGTATTCTTCCATAATCGCTGCTGATTTTTCGTCAGGACAACGAACTGGATTACTTTCTATTTTAGAAAAATCTAAATCCTGGTATGGTGTATCTAAATGAATTGGCCCTACAGACGAAACATAAGCATTAATTTTAATTTCCGGCAACATTTGCTTTGCAATGGCCCCGGCTACTACTCTGCTTGCTGTTTCTCTTGCAGAACTTCTTCCGCCACCGCGATAATCACGAAAACCATATTTTTGGTCGTATACATAATCAGCATGACTTGGTCTGTAATTGTCTTTTATATGAGAGTAATCATCAGATTTCTGATTCGTATTCGGGATAATAAAACCTATAGGAGTTCCGGTAGTTTTACCTTCAAAAATACCAGACAAAAACTGCACTGCATCCGGTTCTTTACGTTGTGTTACAATTGCTGATTGTCCTGGTTTTCTTCGGGACATTTCAAATTCAATTGCTTCTAAATCAAGTTCAATTCCTGATGGACAACCATCAATAATTCCGCCTAAAGCTTCACCATGAGATTCTCCAAATGTTGTAACTTTATATAGGGTGCCGTAGCTATTTCCTGCCATTGTAATTAGTTTTGAGCAAATGTAAGTTTTATGAATTAAATTAAAAAATTTAAAATACGTATTATTAACTAAAGGTTAAGTAGTTTAAAAATCACAATTTATTAAAATTGTAGCCAAATTGATAACCTTTTGATAAAATAAAGCCCGCCAAAGTTTCTTTTATTTGTTAAACTTCAAAAAAAGAAAAATTGAAAAAACGAAATGTCGAATTGGTCATTCTTTCAGATGTCCATTTGGGAACTTACGGAAGTCACGCTAAAGAACTAAACAACTACCTATCAAGCATTAAACCCAAAACATTAGTCTTAAACGGCGATATTATTGATGCCTGGCAGTTTAGAAAATCATACTTCCCTAAAGCACATTTAAGAGTCATTCAGCGTATCATCGGGATGGCATCTAAGGGCACAAAAGTGTATTATATTACCGGAAATCACGACGAAATTCTTCGAAAATTCAGCGACATGAATATGGGAAATTTTTCTCTGGTCGATAAACTGGTTTTAGAACTAGACGATAAAAAAGCCTGGATTTTTCACGGAGATGTTTTCGATGCTTCGGTTCAGCACTCAAAATGGATTGCAAAACTAGGCGGATTAGGTTATGATTATCTTATTTTAAGCAATCGATTTGCCAATTGGTGTTTGACAAAACTAGGTCGTGAACCTTATTCTTTTTCTAAAAAAATAAAAGCAAGCGTTAAAAAAGCCGTCAAATTTATTTCTGATTTCGAAACAACAGCGACAGATTTGGCTATCGAAAAAAAATACGATTATGTAATTTGCGGACACATACACGAACCTAAAATTATTACCAAAGAAAACAAAAACGGCTCTACCTTATATTTAAATTCCGGCGATTGGGTCGAAAATCTAACCGCATTAGAATACCATAAAAAACGCTGGAAATTATATTCGTATACCGAAAGTAATTTTACCGAAGAAGAGAATCTTTTTGAAATGGAAGACATTTTAACTTCGCAATTAATCTCTTCTATCATCCTAAAAAAATAATCCTAAAAAATGCTCCAAAACCGGCTAAATCATGCATTATTACTGATATAGTGGCTTTTAACAAATTTTGGTTATTCTTCAAAAATGTGAATTATATAACAATTTTCAAAAATATTATACGTTTGAACGTTGTGCATCAAAGTACATTTGAAAAAAATTAATAACCATTTTTATGAAAAAAATCATTTTATCTGCCATTATGCTATTAGGATTAGCTTTTACGGCCCAATCACAAGAAATTTCAAAACACGCTTTAGGACTGCGTTTAGGAGACAATAACGGATTTGGTGGCGAGGTATCATATCAATTAGGATTAAGTCAAAAAAACAGACTTGAATTTGATTTAGGATTTAGAAACAGCAGCAATGTAGATGCTATTAAAGCAGTTGGTCTTTACCAATGGGTATGGAACATTGACGGAGGTTTTAACTGGTACGCTGGTGTTGGTGGTGGTATTGCTACCTGGGATCACAGTTACAACAACAACAATTTTAGATATAAAGACAGCGGAACATATGTATTTGCAGCTGGAGACATCGGTATAGAATACAGATTTAGCGAAGCGCCTATTACACTTTCAATAGATGCAAGACCAGAAATTGGATCAGGATATTATGACGATGACAATTTTGGATTTGATGTAGGTTTAGGAGTTAAATTTAGATTCTAAAATTAAAACTAAAAAATAATTGTAAAAGAAATCCTGTCGTTTTTCAACGACAGGATTTTTTTTGTTTTTATTAGACTGAACAAGTCTTAGCTATAAAGTTAATTTAACCGCAAAGCACGCAAGTTTTTTTTCTGGATCACTTATAAAAACGCAAAGTTCGCAAAGCTAAGTCAATATAAAGCTTTGCGAACTTTGCGTTTTTATATAAGCCACATATAGAAAAAAACTTTGCGTGCTTTGCGGTTAAATTCAGTCAGAAATTTTCACATTTCGCATGTAAATTACTTTATAATAATCTCTTTTTTCGAATGCACTTTTACCACCGTATAAGGATAAGTAATTACCTGCATTACCATAGCATCTGCAGCAGGACTAATTTCTTTTACCGTAATGATAATATTCTTATCTGTTTCTTCTACTTTTTCAACCCCAATAGAGTAACCACCGGTGTTTTTCTCACCCATGTTTAAGATCACATAATTCGAACTGCTAATATCATCGTGTTTCATTTTTTCTTTCAAAAGCGGATCGTTTTCTAACATTTTGATTTCATTAGGTTCTGTCAAAATTTCGAAAAACTTAATATTTCCGCCACCATCAGATTGTTCCGTTAAAACCTCATACAAGACTTTAGAACCTGAATCTGTTGTTTTTTTAGCTCCACACGACATCAAAACAAAAACTATTACAACCGAAATTACTTTTTTCATTTACGCGTATTTTTAAATTGTGTTTTACTCTTTATAATCGTCTATTGCTTTTTGATACAAAGCTTCGTACTTAGGCAGAATATTTTGAATATCAAATTTCTTCGCCACCTCTAAAGCATTTGCTTTAAATTCACTCAGCGTTTTATCGTCTTTAAGAATTTTAATTGCATTGGCCGCCATTTCTTCGACATTCCCAACATTACTCAGGTAACCTGAAATACCATCAAAATTAACCTCTGGCAAACCACCTGAATTACTAGAAATTACCGGAACTCCGCAAGCCATTGCTTCTAAAGCTGCCAAACCAAAACTTTCCGTTTCAGACGGAAGCAGGAACAAATCAGTAAGACATAAAATCTTATCAATTTCATTACTGTTCCCAAAGAAAATTACTTTGTCGTAAATACCCAGTTCCATACATAAAACCTCGGCTTTTTCTTTTTCAGGACCATCACCCACCATCATTAATTTGGCCGGCATTTCTTTCTGAATATTATAGAAAATCTTAATAATGTCCGGAATACGTTTTACCTTTCTAAAGTTACTAATATGCGTTATGATGCGCTCATTTTCCTTCGCCATAACATAACGATGACAAGGCTGTTGCGGATCTTTTCTCATTTTATCCAACTCAATAAAATTCGGAATCACCTTGATTTTATTCCTGATCTTAAACAATTTCAACGTATCATCTTTCAAACTCTGAGAAACAGAAGTTACATAATCTGATTTATTGATACTAAACGTTACCGCAGGTTTATAAAACGGATGATTTCCCACCAGCGTAATATCAGTTCCGTGCAGCGTTGTAATCATTGGCAGATTAATCCCCTCATTTTTCAGCATTTGTTTCGCCATATACCCCGCATACGCGTGAGGAATAGCATAATGCACGTGAAGGACTTCAATCTTGTACAATTTCACCATATCGACCAATTTACTTGACAAAGCCAACTCATAAGGCTGATAATGAAAAAGAGGATATTCAGGAACGTTTACTTCGTGATAATGAACATTAGGATTCAAAAGTGCCAACCTAACCGGCTGACTATAAGTAATAAAATGGATTTCGTGTCCGCGTCTGGCTAATTCAAGACCTAATTCTGTAGCAACTACGCCACTACCGCCAAATGTCGGATAACAAACTATAGCTATTTTCATGTATTAAATTTAATACTACGAAAGTACTCAAAAATAGCGTTTCATTGAGTATCACTAATGTTAGATTTTCATAAAATTAGTCTAAAATTCAAGAATTCCATCCTTTATGATCTTCAACCTTCGCTACAAGTGTTTCAGTAAATAACTTTTATTTTTTTCAGGGAGCAAAAGATTTCCATTCAAAAGAACGATCCGTCCCGCTGTCCGCTATATCTTTTCTGCCGAACCCCGGCAAAAAAGGATATCACTCCCATCGGGGCTAGATTAGAGGTTTTAGTTTTTATAAGAACATTTTCCACGATGTTGTCATCCTGACGGAGGAAGGATCACATACGAAACTCCTCACAGTAATTCGTCAATCTTTGTCGAGTCACTAGTGTGATCCTTCCTCCGTCAGGATGACAAGATTGCGAAGATTTTCATTTCCAGAAACAAAAAAAGGTACAAAACTTTAAAGTTTCATACCTTTTAAAATATCTTAGAAATTCTTCTTAGAAAAATCTGCTATGCCAGCTATCAGCAGCAGGAACTTCCCAAGATTCGTTGTATTCTTCTATGTTGTTTACAAGATTATTAAAAACAATCGTATTCTCAGAAACCGATTTGTCTTTTACCATTTTCTTGAAATCAATTAATGGTTTGTGTGCGATATGTTCACCCAGTTTAAAAGTAACATTCATTTTGTCTAGCAAATCAACGTTATGTTTTTTCTCTAAACTCTGAATAAATTCTACCGAACTATCAATAGAACACCCTGTAGCCGCTTGTACATCCTGATTTACAGCCAAAATAATGAATCGGTTGTATTTTAGTTGGTACGAAGCTTCTAAACTTGTTCCGTGTGCCGCCCAGCTTTCAACGAAAGCTTTCAGGTCGGTTTCTATTTCAGAAAATTCTTCCTCAGAAAATTTTCTGTTCGATTGGTAAATCCAGATTCTGGATTCGCCTGGTAAATCTTCAAAAGGTATATACATTTTTAATTTTAGATTTTAGATTTTAGATTTTAGATTTGAAAAAGCCTCAAGCTCAAAACTTAGAACCTTAGCAACTCAGCCACTCAGAACCTTATTTTACAAATCCTGCGCATTAGCAATTAATTCAGCAATATCCATTACTTTAACTTGCCCTTCTTTCTCCTGGTGTTTAATACCATCTGTTAACATCGTATTGCAAAACGGACAACCCGCTGCAATAATATCCGGTTTTACTTCGAGAGCATCCTCAGTACGCAATACATTTACTTCTTTGTTTCCTGGTTCAGCATCTTTAAACATTTGTGCTCCACCTGCTCCACAACATAAACCATTCGCTTTAGAACGCTTCATTTCAACCAATTCTACATCAAGTTTTTCGATTAAATCCCTTGGTGCTTCATAAATTTTATTAGCTCTTCCTAAATAACAAGGATCGTGAAAAGTGATTTTCTTTCCTTTAAACTGACCTCCTTCAACTGTTAATCTTCCGTCATCCATTAATGACTTCAAAAATTCTGTATGATGCACAACATCATATTGACCTCCTAATTCAGGATATTCATTTTTTAAAGTATTAAAACAATGCGGACAAGCCGTAACAATTTTCTTGGCTTCATACGCATTCAAAACCTCGATATTCATCATGGCCTGCATCTGAAACAAAAATTCATTTCCGGCACGTTTTGCAGGATCTCCCGTACAACTCTCTTCAGTACCAAGAACCGCAAAAGAAACATTCGTACGATTTAAAATGCGTACAAATGCTTTCGTAATTTTTTTTGCTCTATCATCAAAACTTCCTGCACAACCTACCCAAAACAAAACTTCTGGTTGTTTTCCCTGAGCCAGCATTTCTGCCATTGTTGGTACTACTAAACTTTCTGACATCTTATTCTTTTATTAAATCGATTAATCGTTTATTTGTTTAATCACCTTTAAGCGATGAACAAAAACTAAAACCGAAATTATTTTAAAATCGATTAAACGGTTAAATAACTAACCGATTAAACAATAAATCTTAATTCTCGTTTTTCCAGTTTAACCTGTCTTGCTGACTGTATTGCCATGGCGCACCATTGTTTTCAATATTAGTCATCATAGCATTTAGTGACATTGGTGCAGCACTTTGCTCCATCACTAAATAGCGACGCATATCCATAATAATAGACAACGGACTAATATTTACAGGACATTCTTCGACACAAGCATTACACGAAGTACAAGCCCATAATTCTTCGGGAGTAATGTAATCGTTTAATAATGTTTTGTTATCCGGAACAAAAACACCTTTATTGGCATCAATGTTTTTTCCAACTTCCTGCAAACGATCTCTTGTATCCATCATAATTTTACGAGGAGACAATTTTTTACCTGTTTGGTTCGCCGGACAAGATGATGTACAACGACCGCATTCTGTACAAGTATAAGCGTTTAACAACTGAACCCAGTTTAAATCCTGAACATCACTTGCTCCAAATTTACTTGGCGCAGCATTTTCATCAACCGGAGCAGCCGCAAACGGATCTGCATTAGGATCCATCATTAACTTTACCTCTTTGGTAACCGAAGCCAGATTATCAAACTGACCTTCCGGATTTAAATTAGCAAAGTAGGTATTTGGGAAAGCTAAAATAATGTGTAAGTGTTTTGAGAAGTACAAGTAGTTCATGAAAACTAAAATACCTGCAATATGCAACCACCAAAAAACTTCAAACAGCAATCCAACCAATTCGTTAGACATTCCGTTAAACATTGGTGCAATAAACTGACTTATCGGAAAGCTTCCTGCTTTATGAAAATGCGAAAATCCTCCAGGAACATTCTGCAAATGCAAATCAGACGCATTCATCAATAAAAACAAAATCATTAAAACAGTCTCGAAATACAAAATATAATTTGCATCACTTTTAGGAAATCCGTTTAGATCCGGATTTATAAAACGTTTTAATTTTATAATGTTTCTTCTGATCCAGAAAACGACTACAGCAAAAATGACAAGTATTGCCAATATTTCGAATGAAGCAATTAAAACATCATAGACTACTCCTAAATAAGGCGCAAAAACTCTATGAGTTCCAAATAACCCATCTATAATAATCTCAAGTAATTCGATATTAATAATTATGAAACCTACATATACAAAAATATGAAGAATTCCAGCTACAGGGCGTCTCACCATTTTTGATTGCCCAAGAGCAATCAATGCCATGTTTTTCCAGCGCGCTTTAGAATTATCCTTTCGATTTACATCTACTCCTAAGTTAATGTTTCGGATGATCTTTTTTACGCTCGCTGCAAAAAAACCGAAACCAACTATAAGAAGTATGGCGAACAAAATATTATCTAAATAACTCATTTACAATTATTTTTTATCAGTTGAATTGGCATCTTCTGCCGGTGCTACATAGGGTTTATTTTTCTTTCCAAAAAGAGAAACATTTACATAACGTGTTGGATACAAACGTACATCCTGCAACAATAACTCTAACTCTTTTGAGGTTTTAGCCAAATTGTTGTACAAAGCATCATCACTTAATAATTTACCAGCTGTACCTTTTCCTGAATTTAAGTTACTCATAAGTCCATCAACTTTAGCCAAAGTCTGGTTTAGGTTTCTAACTGTTTTTCCTAAATCAGCTTTATTTAAAGAATCTGATATTTTATTGAAGTTGCTTGACATTTTATTAAAGTTTGTCACTACTCCGTTAATCTGACCTTTATTAGTATCCAGAATAGAATTCAAACTTCCTGAAGCTCTATGAAACTGCTCCATAGTCTGACTTAATTCTGCTAATGATTTTTTTAAATTTTCCTGACCCTGCTTGTCTAAAACATTGTTTAATCCGGATACCAGAGTATTTATGTTTAAAAGCATTAGATCTAATTTTTGCTGAATAGGTTCAATTTTCCCTCCAAGTGACTCTGTTAAGCCTAATTCTACTGCAGCTTCAAGCGTTTGCCCTTCTACAGCCGGATCTTTATCAGCAAGGTTTGGCAAAATCTTAATTTGTTTTCCACCAATTAAACTTGGCGAATACAAAGCAGCTTTACTTGTTTTAGAAATTGGAAAATCTGTTTTTAACTGAAGTTCAACTAATAATTTACCAGTTACTTCATTAATTGTAATTTTACTTACTTTACCTATTGAAAGTCCATTTATAGTAACGGGTGCTGACGGTGACAAAGTCTCAACATTATCATACTCTACATATAATGTCTTGTAATTTGTAAAAAGGTCTCTGCCTTTTAAAAAACTGTAGCCCCAGATAAATAATAAAATTGACGCGATGACTAAAATAGCCGTTTTAATTTCTCTTGTTAGTTTCAAAATTCTTAGTGTTTGTACAAAATTAGTATAAATATTCGAACTAGAGGCTATTATTTAATAGCGTCTTGAATACTGATTTTTTCTCCGTCTTTAGTTGCAACTAAAAAAGCGGCTCCATATCCTTTATCCTTAGCTTCTTCTAAATATTTTTTAGCAGCTGTATAATCTGAGGTTTCCTGATAAAAATATTTATAAATATTATTTTCGTACACCATTGTTACATTTTTTAATCCTTTAAAATTTTTAGGTTCTAAAGGTGTCTTTTTGATACTGGCAATAAGCTGTACTTTAAAGAACGTTCCTTTTGGAGTATTTTTGGCAACTGCAACAGTTTCTACCACTTTTGCTTTTACCGGAGTAGTGTCTCTTACAGGTCGCGCATCAATAGATTCATTAGATCCTGAACCAAAATATTCTCTTTTATAACTTATAATTGCTTCAGCAATAGCTTTTGCAATATCATTTTGTCCTTCTTCAGAATTTAAAATATTTCCTTCGGTAGGATTAGATATAAATCCGGTTTCAACTAAAACTCTTGGCATATACGCTTTATGAAGCACCATAAAAGGTGCTTGCTTTACTCCGCCTTGTCTTAGTTTTTTTCCAAGTTTTTCAAAGTTATCTTCAATTTTACTGGCTAATGAAATGCTGTTATCCTGATATTCTTCCTGCATTAAAGTCAATCCAATCATAGATTCAGGAGAATTTGGGTCGTAACCTTCGTATTTACGTTTATAATCTTTCTCTAAAGTAATAACCGAGTTCTCCTTTTTTGCTGCCTCAAGATTCGATGCCAGTTTACTTAAACCCATTACATACGTTTCGGTTCCGTCCGCAGCGGTATTTTTATTGGCATTACAGTGAATAGACACAAAAATATTCGAATTGGCTCTGTTTGCAATATTGGCTCTTTCGACCAAATCAATAAAAACATCTGTTTTACGAGTATAAATTACATTAACATTTGGCGTGCTTTCTAAAATTTTACCAACTTTTAAAACAATAGCCAAAGCAATATTTTTTTCAATCCGTCCGCTATAAACAGCTCCAAAGTCATGATCTCCATGCCCAGCATCAAGTGTTACCTTAAAAACATTTGACTGGCTGTATGCACAAAAAGACAATATCGTTAGAAAAAAAGTAAATATTACTTTAATTTTGTTAAATCTGTTCATAAATCTAAAAGTTAATTTTAATAAAACGTAACTGCTATAATTTTTACAATTGATTATTTTTGACAAAAAATTATATGTAAGTTTGACATGTCAAAAAACAAGCCATAATTTTACAAAAATAGCATTTAAACCTTTGCATACAAACTTATTTAATATCGTTTTATTATCATTTTTCCTAACATTAGGATGTGGTAATTTATATTCGCAAGAGATAAAAAACAAAAAAAAGCCGTTACCAACTGTAAAACAAACAGATAAACCCAAAACTGCTGTTACAGATATAACTCCGGCTCCCATAGCTGATACCATTAAGTTAGATACTGTAAAGACTAAAAAGAACGCTTTAGACGCGGTTACGAAGTATAAAGCTAAGGATTACGCGAAGTACGACAGGAAAAACAAAACGCTTACTTTATATAATGAAGCCGAATTATATTATAAAGATGTCGAGCTAAAATCGGGTATTATTGTTTTAAATCTCGAAAAAGATGAAGTTTATGCTGGCCGAATACGAGATTCTGCCGGTGTTTTAATACAATATCCAAATTTTAAACAAGGTCCGAGTGAAGTTCAGCCTGACTCTATCCGCTTTAATTTTAAAACAAAAAAAGCTTTAATCTATAATTCAAGAACCGAACAGGGAGAATTTAAAATCAAAGCTGCAATTACAAAAAAAGAAAACGATTCTGTTTACTTTTTAAAAGGTGCCCGTTTTACTACTGCAAAAGACATCGACGATCCCGAATATTATTTCAGAACAAATAAAGTAAAATTCGTTCCCAACAAAAAAGTTGTTGTAGGAACTACTCAAATGGTAATTGCTGATGTACCTACTCCATTAGTATTACCTTTCGCATTTTTCCCAATGACTAAGGAAAAAAGCGTTTCCGGTATTATCGTACCAAGTTATAACGACTCGAATACCAGAGGTTTCTCATTACAAAACATGGGATACTATTTTGCTTTAAACGATAATTACGACCTGACTGTTCTCGCCGATTATTATACCAATGGTAGTTATGCCATGCGCTTTGAATCTGCATACGCAACCAGGTATAAGTATCGGGGAAATTTAAATGTTCGTTTTGAAAACCTTATTAATAGCGAACGCGGTTATCCTGATTATAGCAAAGAAAACATCTATAACATTCAGTGGTCACACTCAAAAGATTCCAAATCAAATCCAAATTCAAGCTTTTCTGCTTCCGTAAATATGGGTAGTAGTAAATACTTTAAGCGATCGATTAACCAGGCCAACGTAGGATCTAATTTAAATAATACTTTAAATTCATCGATCTCATACAACAAAACCTTTAATACTATACCACAAGCGCGTTTTTCATTAACAGCAACGCACTCTCAAAATACACAAACAGAGCAAATTCAGATGACATTGCCGACTTTGCAAGCCAGCGTTGATCGTGTATATCCGTTTGTTGGAAAAGACGGGGTTAAAAAAGGTTTTATTAAAAACATCAACTTACAATATAACCTAAGTGGTAAAAACAATATCAATACTACAGATTCATTATTCTTTAAACCACAAATGTTTAGAGATGCACAAATAGGAATGCAACATAGTATCCCGATTAGTACGAACTTTAAAGTATTCAAGTATTTTAGTGCGGGTGCCTCTACTAATTATCAGGAAACATGGGTTACAAAAACTATTGATAAAAATTACGATCCTGAAAAAGGACAAATCGTAAATACAACCGTTAATGGTTTTGACGCTTTTAGAACGTATAATTTCAGTACGAATTTAGGAACTACTATTTACGGTACGTTTAATTTTGGAAGCGATAAAAAAATCCAATCTATTCGACACGTAATGCGTCCAACTGTTACGTATTCGTATACACCAAGTTTTGATCAATACTACAACAACTATACAGTTGATGCTACGGGAAGAATTTCGACTTATTCAAGATTTGACGGTGGTATTTTTGGAGCTCCTGGTAAAAGTAATTCTAACATTGTATCATTTGCTTTAAGCAATACTTTTGAAGCTAAAGTAAGAGACAGAGACAGCACAAAAACAGAACCTAAAAAGATCATGCTGTTAAACAACTTAAACTTCAGCACGAGCTATAATTTTAATGCTGACGGAAAAGAAACCTTAGCATGGCAGCCGGTTCTTGTAAGCGGTGGAACACAACTTTTTGACAATAAAATGAATGTGAATTTTGGCGCAACATTAGATCCTTATGCGATTGATAATGGAGGGGCCAGAATTAATACTTATAATATTGATAATGGTGGTAGTTTGTTTAGAATGACAAGTGCCAACGTAACTTTAAATTATTCGTTTTCGAATAAAGGAACCGGAAAAGAGCAGGAAAATAAGCAGAGTGAGCGGAACGGAGGTCGTAAAGATGATTTATTTGGTACAAACACAGACTTAAATGACAGCCGAAACAGCCAATTCGCCAATGATAAAGATGATGAAGACGACGTAATTACCGAATTCTTTAAAGCAAAGATACCTTGGGATATGACGATGGCCTATTCATTAACATATTCGAATATAAATCGCGAAAATAAGATTACAGGAAACTCTATTATGATATCTGCCAATATGGATATTACTCCTAAATGGAAAGGTGGGGTTTCTACCGGTTACGACTTTGTACAAAAAGGGGTTACTTTTACTCAATTTCGTTTTGAAAGAGACTTATTAAGCTGGAGAATGGCATTTAACTGGAGTCCACTAGGCGTAAACTCAAACTGGAACTTCTTTATCGGAATCAAATCCGGAATGCTTAGTGACATCAAATGGAACAAACGAAGTACTTCTAACCGATAATTTCCTTATTTAAAACTTATAACTCTTTTTAGTTATTATGAATTTATGTTTAAAAATTTAATCGTAATTTCATAATAACTAAGATTCTATAATTCTTCCGATTATTATATTTAAAACTATTACTATGAAAAAAATCATTTTTACTGACAAAGCACCAGCTCCAATTGGACCTTACAATCAGGCAGTATTATCAGGAAATACACTTTATGCATCTGGCCAGATCGCTATAAATCCAGCTTCGGGAGAACTTGTTATCGAAAATATAAACGATGAAACCACACAAGTAATGAAAAATATTGCAGCCATTCTTGAAGCTGCAAATATGACTTTTGAAAATGTAGTTAAAGCAACAATCTTTATTATGGACATGAATAATTTTGCTGCCATAAACGCTATTTACGGGTCTTATTTTGATGAAAAAACAGCGCCGGCACGTGAAACTGTTCAGGTGGCATGTTTACCTAAAAATGTAAACGTAGAGATTTCTATAATCGCTGTACAATAGCATTTAAAAACAATTGTGCCGTTGCCTCATTTGTAGCCAGCGGCACATTATGAACATCGCATATCCTGACCAGCATTTTAATATCTACTTCATGAGCATTGGTTACCAAAGGATCTGTAAACATAAAAACCACATTAATTTTGCCCTGGGCTACTTTAGACGCAATTTGAGCGTCGCCGCCCATTAAGCAGGGAAGCATCTTTTTTACCTTAAAACCTGACTTCTCAGCATTTCTCCCTAATATTCCTGTTGCAATTAATTTTATTTTATCATGTTGAAGCACAATTCCGTTTTTAATTAAAAACTGAATCATGTCTGCTTTTTTATTATCATGAGCAATAATCGCAATTAAAGTATGTTTTTTCATGATTTAGTAATAAATATAGACCAAATTTACACTAAAAACATACGTAAAATTATTACAAATCAATGAATATCAAATATTTAAGAATACTTCAATAAACATCATCAATTATATTATTATAATGAATTTTACAGGCAATAAAAAACCGTTTCAGTAAATGAAACGGTTTTGAGAATATATCTAAAAATGTAAAATTCTATAATTGCAGTGCGATAGCATTTAATAATAATTGAGCAGAAGCTTCATTTGTTGCCAAAGGTACATTATGTACATCGCAAACACGAATAAGCATATTAATGTCGACTTCATGAGCGTGGCTTGCAAGAGGATCTTTAAAAAAGAAAACCATTTGCGTTTTACCTTCGGCTACACGCGCAGCAATTTGTGCGTCGCCTCCCATTGGTCCTGAAAGCATTCTTTTTACCTTAAATCCGGCATTTACAGCTTTACTTCCGGTAGTTCCTGTCGCGATCAGCTTAATATTTTCCTGAAGCAAAAGCGTTTTGTTTTTATTTAAAAACTGAACCATATCTGCTTTTTTACCATCGTGCGCTATTATAGCTATTTCCATACTTACTTTTTAATTATTGATTAGCAACGTGATAAGCAATCAAACCGTCGATAGGTCTTCTTAAAACATTACCTAACTGAAGTTCATATTTATCAAATGTCTCCTGTAATTCGTCTTTTAGATAAAAAGCGATAGAACCTACAAAATGAACCGGAACTTCTTTGCAATTATCAAATTGCTTGATGTAATTTTTCACAAAAGATTTCATCCCTTTGAAGATGATTTTTCTGCAAAACTCAGTGTCTTTATGCTTGATTAAAAACTTAGCAAAAGTCGCTAAATAAGCATTTGGATTTGGTTCTTTGTATAATTTATTTTTGATATAATCAGGATCTAAATCATATTCTTTTTCAAATTCTACTGCCAGTTCTTTAGGCATTTTATTGAAATAATATTTTCTGATTAATTCTTTTCCAAAAACGTTTCCGCTACAATCATCCATGGCAATATACCCTAATGATTGTACTTTTTGATGCAATACTTTACCATCAAAATAACTACAGTTAGAACCTGTTCCTAAGATACTAACAATCGCTTCTTCTCCTTTTGGAGTAGTGGCATAAACTGCTGCGTAAGTATCTTCATGAACTTCTACAATAGCATTAACAAAATATTCCTGGAATATTTGCGAAAGCTCTGTTTTCATTCTGTCAGTTCCACAACCTGCTCCGTAAAAGAACAAATGTGTAGCATTTTTTTTATTTTGTAAAATATCAAAACGGTCATTTAATCTTTCGATAATTTCAGGACCTTCAAGAATTTCAGGATTTAATCCTAATGTTTGTGTGGTGAATAATACTTTTCCATTATCATCAATTGCAATCCAATCGGCTTTAGTAGATCCACTATCAACTATTAATTTCATTTTATTTAGTTTTTGGATTAGTTTTTCTTTAACTAAATAAAAAGTGTATTTTTTACATTAATTAAAGACCTAACAAAATACGAAAATCCCGTTATTTTGAGATAACGGGATTTTGCGTATAAATATAGTATTATTTTAAACCTGCGATGTGCACAGACAAATCAATTAATTTGCTTGAGTATCCGTACTCATTATCATACCAAGATACTAATTTGAAGAAAGTTGAATTTAAACCAATTCCTGCAGTAGCATCAACGATAGATGTTCTTTTGTCAGAGATAAAATCCTGAGAAACAACTGCATCTTCAGTATATCCTAAGATACCTTTTAATTCATTTTCAGAAGCTTTCTTTAAAACAGCCATAATTTCTTCGTAAGAAGTTTCTTTAGCTACTTTTACAGTTAAATCTACTACAGAAACGTCAGCAGTAGGAACACGGAAAGACATTCCAGTTAATTTTCCATTCAAAGCAGGAATTACTTTTCCAACAGCTTTAGCAGCTCCAGTTGAAGATGGGATGATGTTGATGCTAGCAGCACGTCCACCTCTCCAGTCTTTTCTAGAAGGACCATCAGCAGTCATTTGAGTTGAAGTTGTTGCGTGAACAGTTGTCATTAAACCTTCAACAATTTCGAAATTATCGTGAATTACTTTAGCTAAAGGAGCTAAACAGTTTGTAGTACAAGAAGCGTTAGAAACAACTAAATCAGTAGCTTTTGCAGTTTCATGGTTTACTCCCATTACAAACATTGGAGCATCTGCAGAAGGAGCAGAAATAATTACTTTTTTAGCACCACCTTTAATGTGCTCATTTGCAGTTTCGATAGTTGTGAAGATACCAGTACATTCAGCAACTACGTCAACATCAACTTCATTCCATTTTAAGTCAGCTGGATTTCTTTCTGCAGTGATACGGATATTTCTTCCGTTTACATAAAGTTTTCCTTCTTTTACTTCTACAGTTCCGTTGAAACGACCGTGAACTGAATCATATTTTAATAAATAAGCCAAGTGATCAACATCTAATAAATCGTTGATTGCTACAACTTCTACATTATCTCTATTGAAAGTTTCTCTAAAAACGATTCTTCCGATACGTCCAAATCCGTTTATTCCTAATTTTACTTTTGACATTTTACTTAATTTTTGCTTTTGTTTTTATTACACTACTTTAAAGTCTAATTTCCTCACAATAAACTTCTTTCCTTTTTAAACTTTTATTTTATGTTGACATGATATCAGACACTCTCAACAATTCTCTATCAATTTCAGATTTACCTTTAATTGCTTGTTCAAGAGGGGTTAAGGCAACTTTATCTGCCTGAAGACCTACCATGTAATTTGATTTACCTTCGATTAAAGATTCTACAGCTTTTACACCTAAACGGCTTGCAAGAACACGGTCGAAACAAGATGGAGAACCACCACGTTGCATATGTCCTAAAACAGATACCCTTACATCATACTCAGGCAAATTAGCTTCTACGTAATCTTTTAATTCGAATACGTTTTTACCAATTTTATCCCCCTCAGCAATAACTACTATACTTGATGATTTTCCTGAAGCTTTACTTTTTTGAAGAGAGTCTAGTAATCTGTCTAAACCTAAATCTTCTTCAGGAATAAGAATTTCTTCGGCACCAGCTCCAATACCTGCATTAAGAGCAATGTGACCTGCATCTCTACCCATAACCTCTACAAAAAACAAACGGTTATGAGAACTTGCTGTATCTCTAATTTTATCAATACAATCAACTACTGTATTTAAGGCAGTATCATATCCTAAAGTATGACTTGTACCATAAATATCATTATCAATTGTACCGGGAATTCCCATTACAGGAAAACCATATTCTGAATTAAAAATTAATCCTCCGGTAAAACTTCCGTCACCTCCTATTACAACCAAGGCATCAACTCCGGCTTTCACAAGATTCTCGTGTGCTTTTTTTCTACCTTCAGGGGTTCTAAACTCAACTGAACGAGCTGATTTCAGGATCGTTCCACCTTTGTTTACAATATTATTTACACTTCGGGGACCCATTTCTTTGAAATCTCCTTCGATCATTCCTTGATACCCTCTATAAATTCCTATGCATTCTATATTATGATAAGCGCACGTTCGAACAACTGCTCGTATTGCGGCATTCATTCCTGGTGAGTCTCCACCTGATGTTAGAACACCAACTTTTTTTATTGTTTTTGGCATTATTTAAGTATTAAAGTGTAAAATTAACAAACATTCACCACTTTTCAGGTGATGTTTATCATAAATTAATAAAATCTGTTAAATTCAAACGTTTTCGTTAATAAGTTTTTCGATAGTAAAAATTTCATTTAAAATAATAAAACGTGCTTATTTTAATTAAATCTTTAAAATTAACAATACATAAATGAAGTGTTATAAAAATTCGGCATCATTTTATATTTGTAAGAAAATAAATCAGCCCCTAATTTAGCACAAAAAAAACCATTCGGGGTAGCGAATGGTTTCTTTTAAGATTATTTTTAACATTATTGTCTAAAAGTCGTTGTCAGGGATTAAACCTTCACTATTATTTTTAGGCTGCTCTTTTTTCTCTTCTTCTTTTTTATCGGATTTCTTTTTGTCTTTTTCGGCATCTTTTTTATTCGAGAATTTAACAAAATCAGGATTCAGATACGAATCCTGCAAATCATCCGAAGAGCTTTTTATTGCCCTTTCTAATTTATGATTCTTGAACAATTTATTGACCAACTCGCTAAAAGTATCAAAATCGACTTCGTACGAAATACCAACTCCCTGCGTATATCCAATTCCCTGTCCTATATAATTAATGTCATTTTCTTTGTTGAACAAACGAAGATTCATAGATCCGTCCTCATTCACACGGTACAATATCTCGATATCCCCCACAATTGCGGACTCATTTACACCACCAATAGGTACACCTAATTTTCCGTTTATAGTGATTCTCTCGTTTACCTGAGAGGTGATATTAGCCACAAACTGACCATCGGCTTCCTGACCGATTCGTTTATCTGCTGATATAAAATTCAAATCGATATTGATCTTATCATTATCAGATTTAATAATTCCGCCTAATAAACTTGCAGCAGTTTCGGCAAATGTTCCTGATAAATCGCTTTGATTAAATCCGTCCGGACTCATAAACGATCCTGTCGAAAGCAAATACAAGGCTTGCGTCTGACGAACGTCTTTATCATCCAGCTTGTATTGAATCTCTGATTTAAGGACATTACTCACCGATGGAAACTGAATATCAAAATTAGGCTCAGGACTCGTTAAATCTCCTCTTAAACCAATAACAACTTCTACCGGTACTTTTTTATTGAAAGAAGAGTTCTCTAACAATACAGCAGGATTCGCAGATGTTTTATACACGGCTTCAAGATTTAACTGGGCTTTCATAGGGTTTCCTTCCCATATAATAGATCCTCCTTTTTTAACCGCGAATTTTTTATCTATTAAACCTCCGTATTTAAAATTATAAGTTCCTTCGTATGCCTGGAAATCTCCCCACATATTAAATTTACCCAGCGTATTGATTTTAAACAATAAAGATCCGTATCCTTTTCCTTTCATACCATGACCGGAATTTCTGTCCAGGATTACCTCTACTTCGGCATCGGGCGTAATATCAAAATCAAATTCTAACTCAAGACCATTGTAATTTCTTGTTTTTTCGATAATACCATTGGCCAAGTTGTATTTTTCTTTTGGCGTAACAAAATGTATCCAGCTGCTTTCTCCCACACTTTGCGCGTTGTTAATAGGAATTTTAACTTCGGTTCCTTTCTCTGATTTAGCATCTACTTTTATAAAAAGATTTTCTGTTGGTCCTTTAATACTTGCTGTACCATTAATAAAAGCAGTACCAAAATATGCAGCATCTTCACTGTCTTTTGTATCCAGCGCGAGCAATCGTTTTGAGGTAATGGTAAGATCCAGTTTCCAGTCGCCAAAATTATGATGTTCGATACTTCCGTTCAGCAAACCTTTGGTTCCGAACTTAGTATCTGTTAATTGATTGTTCCTGAATAAGAATTTCTCATCTGTTAAATCGATAACCGTTCGATCACTTAATTCATAATCGGTATTAAGGTACGGAACTGTCATTCCTGCTTTTTCTACATAAAGCCTTCCGTTGATCTCCGGTTTTTTAAGATTACCAACAACTGCCGCATTCCCGGAAACAGATCCTCTTACATTAGACAAAACATCTCCTCCTACTGTACCTAAAGTGGCCAGATTAAATCCTTCGAGTTTTAGATTTAAATCTAAGAAAGTCTCTTTATTTTCGATGGCGAAAGTTCCGTTTGCTCTAAACGATTCTGTAAAACCATTTTGAATGGAGGAATTTATCGTAAATTTTTTAAAGCTTTCATCTCCGGAAATATCAAATTTCAGAGTTCCTAAATCTACTTTATTTAAATTAAGATGATCTATAGAAATGGCCGCCGTGGGCTGATAAACGTTCTTGTTCTGCTTATAATTGATATTACCATTCAGGTTACCATTAAATACAAATTTTGAATTGAGCGGCGTAATCTTATTAATGTCGACGTCTTCAAAATTAAGGACGAGATCTTTATAATCACTTCCTTTTATGACTCCATTTAAATCAATTTTCTGATTTTCGTGCGATAAAATGATATTATCAATGGTAAAGTTTTTAAAGAACTGATCAAATACAATCTGATTATCCTCGCCGTCATTTTCGTTTAAATACCATAAATAGTCCTTAAACTTCATTTCAGATTTCTTGATTCCTACGATATTATTCTTGTTCTTATCAATCGTATGATACAAATCCAGATTAAAATAATCTTCTCCTTTTGATCCTCCTTTAAACTCAGAACGAACAAAAAGGGTATCTTTTGCAGTAACATTAATCAGGTTGAAATCGCGTATTTTATAATAAGGCGTTTTAATACTGTCTAACTCAACATAGGCGTTATAAAGCGCATTTTTATTATCAATATTAATTCGGATATTATCGAATGTATTTTTTGCTGCTGTAATTTTTTGAGATTTAAACCTGAATTTAAATTCCTGCAGATCTGAATCTATTTTTCCGCGCACTACGGTACTCGAATCAATATTGATTTCCGGATACAGCATTTCGACCACTTTATCATAGACATGAAAGTTGAATCGTAAAAACTGACCTTTTTTAACTTTATAAGGTTTATAATTGGTATACAAACTCCCTACCGAATTCATAACCAGCTTATCCAATTGTCCGAACTGAAACTTACCTACAATTTCTCCTTTTACAACATCGTCTGAGCTAATGGTTATCGTACGCAATTTATCAGCGTCGAAATTCGAGTTTACCGTTATTTCATCAAAAGTATAAATTGCTTTTGGGTTTTGATAAACGGCGTCTCTAATAGAAACCGTTCCCTGAAGGTTTTCTATCGAATTTCCGGTTACTTCAACTACTGCGTCCCCGCGGAAATTAGAAATAGAATCGTTAATGAATTTTAGTTTTCTAAGATCTGCATTTTCTACATTAATATGAAAATCATATCGGCTTTCGCGTTTACTCAAATCTACCAATCCGTCAAAGGTCAAATTCAAGTTTGGATCATTTACAGATAATTGTCCTTTATAATAAGGCAATTTAAAATTACCATTTACAACGATATTATTATAGGTATACTTATTATAATCTAATTTAGAGATATCTCCTTTTATAATCGTGTTCAGGTATTTCTCTGTAAAACCTACACCGTCAACATCTAAATTTAAAGTGGTTTTGCCAATATCCTTACGATCCAGCAAAGCTCCAACATTAAAATTATCCAGAATTATATTTCCTGAATACGATGCTTTATCAATAAAATCGATATTGTTCATGTGCAAATCTGCCTGACCATTACCGAGATCGGTTATCATTTTAAAATCAGCTTCTAATGCTGTTGTCGAGACTTTAGCTTTACCAACGATATTAAATTTACCGACTCTTTTAAGTTCTTTTGGAAGTTTTTTCCCAAGAATACCAGGCAATATCACCACTAAATTATCATAACTGGAAATCAGCTTATCAAATTTACCGATCATGGCAAACTTTTGCTCTTTTGTCCCTAAAAGATTTTTAAAATTAATGTTTCCATTAATCTTTGAACCATTTGTATCGGTTAAATTAAGGTGTTTTAAATTAAGATTATTTAATGGTCCGTCGATTTTAGCTTTAATTCTAAAATGCTGATTTTTACCCAATCCATCAAAGAAATAACGAATATCATTTGATGCAATTGAAGCAGAATCAAGTGCAACATCAAATTTTACTTTATCTGTAAAATGCAGAAAATCTTCTACTTTATAATTTAAAATAGCTTTTCCGTAAATCCAGGTTCTCTTGGTTTTTATAGCCAGATTTTCGACCTTGATTTGCTTTTTGGTATAACTAAATTTACCCGCAAAGTTGGAAACGTATAAACCTCGATGATCTAAAAAAGAAAACCGATGAATATTAGTATTTACATCGGGACCGTATAGTTTAAAATCACTTATGTAGGCGTTTAGTTTCTTAAAATCAAGAAATACCGGTGTGGTTTTGTTCTCGTCGACTACAGAAAATGAACCTTTTGAGATATACGCATTCTTAGCCGTTAGCAAAAAATGCTTACTGGACTTGGCTCTTTCCGGACTGGTTTCGAAAGATTTTATAAACTTATTGATATTGTTTTCGTCTTCGTTTTTATAGGTTTTTAAATTAAAAATTAAACCAGTTAATCGAAGATCTCCAAAAATTAAATCACCATCGAGCAATCTTTTAATGCTTAAAATATCGGTAGTAATAAGATCTGAGTATATTAAAGTTTTCTTGTGGTGGTCGCGAATCAGGACTTTTTTAAGTTTTACACCTCCAAAAATATTGATCGCTACTTTGTCTACAGAAATATCGGTTTTAAAATCGGTATTTAAAGTTTCTGTGACATACTTTGCGATTTTTGTCTGAACAATAGGCAAAGCCAAGGTAATAGCCAATACTAACAAAAGTAAAATTAACCCAATTAGGGTTCTGGATATTATTTTCTTTACTTTTTTGATAGCTGCTTTTATTTTAGTTTTCTTTTAAATTTATTTGAACAGACAAAGAACGACTGTTTTTGATAAAAATTCTTTAATTTTGGCTTCTCCTTATAATAAAAGAAAATCAAATATTTGATTTGTCAAATATAATTCAAAATTCGTGCCTTTATATGCAAAATTCAGAGGTTTTTATTCTTGCCATCGAAAGTTCATGCGACGATACTGCTGCCGCGGTTTTACATAACGACAAAGTACTCTCAAATGTTGTTGCCAATCAGTTAATTCACAACCAATATGGTGGTGTTGTTCCGGAATTGGCTTCGAGAGCACACCAACAAAATATTGTTCCGGTCATTGATGCTGCGCTTCGTAAAGCAAATGTACAAAAAGATCAACTAACTGCCATTGCCTTCACACAAGGTCCGGGTTTAATGGGCTCTTTACTTGTGGGAAGTTCTTTTAGCAAATCATTGTCATTGGCGCTGGGAATTCCGTTAATTGCTGTAAATCATATGCATGCCCATATTTTGGCTCATTTTATAGACGAAGAGGGCTTTGATAAACCAGAATTTCCGTTTTTGGCTTTAACCATTAGTGGTGGTCATACTCAAATCGTAAAAGTTAATGGCTTTTTTGATATGGAAATCATTGGCGAAACTACTGATGACGCGGTTGGAGAGGCTTTTGATAAGAGTGCCAAAATTCTTGGACTTCCCTATCCTGGCGGACCTTTGATTGATAAGTATGCCAAAGAAGGAAACCCAAAAGCATTTGCTTTTACAAAACCAAAAGTTCCGGGATTAGATTTTAGTTTCTCTGGATTAAAAACGGCGATTTTATATTTTATCCAAAAGAAAAAACTGGAGAACCCGAATTTTATCGAGGAAAATCTGAATGATATTTGCGCTTCTATACAATATACCATCATCGAAATTTTGATGGATAAATTGAAATTAGCGGTAAAAGAAACCGGAATTAAACAAATTGCCATTGGCGGAGGAGTTTCGGCAAATTCAGGTATCAGAACAAGATTAAAAGAAAGTGAAGGAAAATATGGTTGGAAAACCTTTGTTCCTAAATTTGAATATACTACCGATAACGCTGCAATGATAGGAATTGTAGGATATCAAAAATATTTATCAAGCCGTTTTGAAACTTCTGCAGTGGTTTCTAAAGCGCGAATTCAATTTTAATTATGCAATTATTTTACAATCCGGATATTGACGAATCAACTGAGAGTTTTTCTTTTGATAAGGAAGAAAGCCGACACATTATAAAGGTTTTACGAAAGAAAGATTCCGATATATTACACGTTACAAATGGTTCAGGCTTATTGTTTGAAACCGAAATCACTTTGGCTTCTGACAACAAATGTATCGTTCAGGTTCTTTCTATCAAAAAAACTGACGAACCAAAATTCCGTTTGCATCTTGCTGTTGCTCCAACCAAAATGAACGATCGTTTTGAGTGGTTTCTGGAAAAAGCAACCGAAATTGGTGTTCAGGAAATTACGCCTATTATTTGTGACCGATCTGAGCGTAAAGTGGTTAATTTAGAGCGTTTTGAAAAGATTATTCTTTCGGCAATGAAACAATCTAATGAAACGTTTTTACCAAAATTGAATGAAGCTATTTCGTTTAAGGAATTCATCAAACAAAAAAATGAGGGTTTGCAATTGATTGCACATTGTGAAGAAACTGACAAAAAATCATTGAAAGAAATCCTGAAACCTAATGAAAGTGTTACCATGCTTATTGGGCCTGAAGGTGATTTTTCTGAAAAGGAAATTGCATTGGCTTTAGAAAATAATTATCAACCTGTGACTTTAGGAAATACGCGTTTGAGAACGGAAACAGCTGCGATTGTGGCGTGTCATAGTGTTGTGTTTTTTAATGAAAGTTCTAATTGATTAACATTATTGTCATTTCGACGAAAGTGTTATTATGAAAATGATTGTCCTAGCCCCGATAGAAGTGGAAATCCTTTTATTTTTTTCCTTTAAAAAAATAAAAGATTGGAACGGATAGCGGGATCAGCTCCTGAAAAAAATGATTTGGTTTTAGTATAGAAATTGAAAAAACATATTCGTCAAAGATTAACGATACTATGTGGAGTTTCTAGTGTGATATCTCCTTCGTCGAGATGACAAAAAAAGAGATGACAAAAAATATAAAATTATATGAGAAAAATATTTCTTTTGTTTTTATTGGTTTCTATTTCTTCGTTTTCGCAGGAAATTGCTCTGCTAAAATACAGTGGTGGTGGCGATTGGTACGGAAATCCAACTTCTTTGCCTAACTTAATTAAGTTTTGTAATGCCAATATTAATACGCGAATAAAAGCAAAACCTTCGACTGTTGAACCTGGTAATCCTGATTTGCTTTCGTATCCGTTTGTGCATATGACGGGACACGGAAATGTGGTTTTTAGCGATTCGGATGTTAGTAATCTTAGAAATTATCTGAACGGTGGCGGTTTTCTTCATATTGATGATAATTATGGAATGGATCAATATATTCGAAAAGAAATTAAAAAAATATTCCCTAATAATAATTTAATCGAGATTCCGGCGAATCATCCTATTTTTCAAAAACCATATCCTTTCCCAAACGGATTGCCTAAAATTCATGAGCATGACGGAACTCGTGCGCAGGCTTTTGGAATTTTCGTAGAAAACAAATTGGTATTATTATATACGTATGAATGCGATTTGGGCGATGGATGGGAAGATGCCGAAGTACATAACGATCCGCTTGCTGTTAGAGAAAAAGCCTTGAAAATGGGTGCAAACATTATCAATTACATTTTTACCAACTAAAATTTAACTAGTGCAGCTTACCCACGAAGAAAATCAGTTTGAGAGAAAAACATTTCCGATAACATTGGTTTGTGATCATATTTATTTTCAGCAAAACATAGGTTCTCTTTTTAGAATCAGTGAAGCTTTTGGGGTCGAGAATATTATCTTTTTAGGAAAAGATATTCCGCTTACGCCAAGAAAAATCAACAAAACTTCGAGAAGCACGCATCTTCACGTGCCTCATACTATAATAGAAGAAACAGCAACTCTTGTTGACTATTTACTTGAAAATAACTTTGAAATTATTGCTTTGGAAATCGCCAGCAATAGTAAACCTCTTAAAGAAATTGTGATTCCTGATAATCGAAAAATTGCACTTTTGA
This sequence comes from Flavobacterium bizetiae, assembly GCF_902804475.1. GTDB lineage: Bacteria > Bacteroidota > Bacteroidia > Flavobacteriales > Flavobacteriaceae > Flavobacterium > Flavobacterium bizetiae. Next base: position 324 of record NZ_CADCSU010000132.1, on the reverse strand, counting down.
TAGGAAGTGAAATTGACGGAATCTCTGATGAACTTTTGAAAATTTCGAACCAAATTGTACACATCAATATGTTCGGGAAAAACTCCAGCATGAATGTTGTACAAGCGGCAAGTATAGCTTTGTATGAGATTACTTCTTTCTAATTTTTTGTTTTAAATATTGTTAAAATTGGAGCATATTCTAAAATAAGCTGCAAAACAAATCTGTAAAACCATCGACTAAAAGCAAATAAATACGGCAAAACGCATCTTAAAAATAAATAAGTAAGAAAAAACATCTTAAAAATAATTTTATTTTTTTTGTAAGAACTAGACTATATAAGGG
>NZ_CADCSU010000131.1 GCF_902804475.1 Flavobacterium bizetiae | reverse complement strand
CAGTAATATAGTATAACAACACATAAAATTAGTGAATCATTAGCTTTGTTTTTTTTATTTTTTTTTTGATAAAGAGGTTAGATAAATCTAGCCTCTTTTTTTGTTTTTATTTTAATGCTAAAAATAATTCGTAAATTAATGTTTAATTCTATCTTTGCAGATACTTTTTTATAGGGAATTAACAGGAATTTTGAATAGAAATTTTAACATATCCTTTCTTCAAATTTATAATTACTAGTGAACACAAAATCTTATTTTTTTCAGTCTTTTGCAATTGTAGCATTGGCATTCGTAGCTTTCATTGGATTTAAACAAATCTTACCTGATAAAATTTTTCCGGATAGTAAAGTAGATTCTAAAAATGTCCTTATTGATAGTTTGCTTCTGGAATCTGTAGCGAACGACTCTTTAGCACTAAAAGGCGACAGTATTTCTGAAAGTGAAAAGAAGGAAGCAGGAGAAAAAATTACTTTTAATGCTGCTGAAGGAATCGAATTTCCATCTGAAACTTTTGATAATTATAAAGGATATCAGTACCTGATTTCTTTTTATGAAAAATTATATCAGCTTGAAAAGAATCCACAAGCCAAAGTTAGGATCGCTTATTATGGAGATTCTATGACAGATGGTGATTTGATCGTGCAGGATGTTCGATCTAATTATCAGGAACGTTTTGGTGGTAATGGAGTAGGTTTTGTTTCTATTACTTCAGAATCTGCAGCTTCAAGAGGATCTGTAAAATCTACCTATTCTAAAAACTGGAAAACATTATCGTATTTAAACATCAAAAATCCAGTTAGTCCTTTTGGGGTAAACGGTCACGTGTTTTTTGCAAACGATAAATCGAATACGACCTGGGTTCAGTACGAAGCAGGATTAAATAAATACGCAACAACTTTAGATAACCCAACATTGTTTTACGGAAGATCATCTAAAAAAGGAAACGTGAACTTTATTATCGGAAAAGATACTTTACGAAAAAGTCTTGTTCCTAACAACCTGATCAATACCTTAAAAGTAAGTTCAGGAAGTATAAAAGCATTTAAGGCTAATTTCATCCATGCCGATTCAATTCCTATTTATGGCTTTAATTTTGATAACGGGATAGGAGTTCACGTTGATAATTTCTCGCAAAGAGGAAATTCAGGATTGCCAATTTCTATGTTTAATGCCAATGTAATGCAGGGATTCAATAATAGCTTAAAATACGATTTGGTAATTTTACATTATGGAACCAACGTTTTAAACTACGGAACCAAGAATTACTCATGGTATCAAAGGGGAATGACAAAAGCAGTGAATAAAATCAAAGAATCTTTTCCGGGAGTTTCTATTTTGATTATTTCAACGGCTGATAAATCTACCAAATATGATATGGAAATGAAAACAGATTCTGCCGTAGTTCCTTTAATGAAAGCTCAAAAAAGATATGCTCTCGAAACCGAATCCGGATTCGTGAATCTGTATACTTTAATGGGAGGTGACGGATCGATGGTAAAATGGGTAGACGAATCTCCGGCAAAAGCCAATAAAGATTATACACACTTTAACCAGCGTGGAGCAAAAGCTATAGGTAAATTATTATACGATCAATTAAATAAAGGTTACGAGCAATATAAAGCATTGCGAGAAAATAGAGAAACTGACGTTAATAAGCGGAAGGCCGTCAGAAAAACAAATACAGATTCCGTTTCTGTAAAAAATGATAGCGTAAATGACTAGACTAATGATTTTCCTTTGTTGTCTTTTTTTCTCAACAAATGATAGAATGCAAAAGCCAGATCCAATTCCAATAACAGAAAACATGATTCATAAAGTAGATACAGCAGCAGTCGATTCTTTTTCAGAGGATAGAATCTATAATGCAAAAGTATTAGAACGTTTTTTTGCGAAGTTAAAGGAAAACGAGCTTCATAATAATCAGAAGATAAGTATTGTGCACATTGGTGATTCTCACATTCAGAGTGATTTAATGACCAATGAAATCAGACTTAATCTTCAACGAAAGTTTGGTAATGCCGGCAGAGGATTAGTTTTTCCTTATCAATTGGCCAAAACGAATGGTTCTTATAACGAGCGTTTTCATTCGAACAGAACATGGGAAAGTTATCGAAACATTCATCCATTCAAAAATGTTCCTGTAGGTTTAAGCGGAATTGCGTTATGGAGAGATAACGGAGGTTTTGCAGTAGAATTGAATATTAAAGAAGCCAATTTCAGGTTTAATACCATTCATGTTATTACGCCTAAAAATGAGAAAATGTTTGATTTGGCAACATCATCCCAAGTCAAAACAATTCAGTCAACAGAGCGAAAAGTTATTACTCATAAAATAAAAAAAGGTGAAGCTATTTCTACAATTGCGGATAAATATAATATCTCGATTGCCGAAATTAAAAGAGAAAATCACCTAAAATCAAATAATATTCGTGCAGGCAGAACCTTAAGAATTTTAACGAATGAAACAAAACCTAAAAACATTACAAGTTCTGAGTTTGTTTCTTTAGATCTTGAATCTGATTCATTTTCTCATTCCTATCATTCTGATAAACCATTAGATAAAATCTTCCTGATTCCGAATAAAAATGCAGACAAATACGTACTTAACGGAATTGTTCTCGAAAAAGATGCTCCCGGAATCATGTATAGTGGGATAGGAGTAAACGGAGCAAAGTTCTCAGATTATAATAAATATCCTTTGTTCTTTGAGCAATTAAAAGCTTTACATCCTGATATGTTGGTTCTTTCTTTAGGAACAAATGAAAGTTACGATCACATGGAAGCTCCGGCTTATATCGAACAAATTCGTCTGTTTATTAAAAAAGTGAGAGAGCAGAATATAAATGTTCCAATAATTATTAGTACACCAGCACCTTCTTTGCTTAAAGGAAGAAGAACTAATACTTACATATTCGATTATGCGAGAAGTATAATTAAAATGGCCGAAACGGACAATGTTGCTGTTTGGGATTTATACGATGAGTTTGGTGGAATGCATGGAATTCAACAATTAAAATCTCAAGGATTAATTGGGCCGGATTGGGTTCATTATTCTAAAAAAGGATACGAAAAACAAGGCGACTTGTTTACAGAGGCATTTTTAAAAGCATACGATAATTTTAAATTAAAAAATTAAGTTGATTACAATAGATAGCATCAATAATTGGTTTGTTCAAAATTTTGGACCAGTTACTTTAGAACAGGCTAAAAGCTGGTTTATATACAATCCCGAAGAAAAACTATTATTCAATACCGGTTTATTCTTAGGATTGTTTCTCGTATTTTATTTTGTGTACGCATTTTTACGCAAGACATTTTATTTGAGATTAACGTACGTGATTCTTTTCTCGCTTTTCTTTTATTATAAGTCAAGCGGAATTTACTTCTTACTTTTATTACTTTCTTCGGTCGTAGATTATGGCTTAAGCCAAATTATCTATAAAGAAGCAAAAGACAGCCGAAAGAAAATTTACCTTGTTATAAGTGTGATCCTGAATTTAGGATTATTGGGGTATTTTAAATACATGAATTTCATGATCGTAACATTCAATGATATGTTTCATGGTAATTATAAGCTTCATGATATTTTTCTTCCCGTTGGTATTTCGTTCTACACGTTTCAATCGATGAGTTATATTATCGAGATTTATCGTGAAGAAATTAAGCCAACAAAAAACTACATCGAATACTTATTTTTCGTTTCGTTTTTCCCGCAGTTAGTTGCCGGGCCAATTGTTAGGGCAAAAGACTTCTTGCCACAGATTTACCAAAAATTAAACCTGACAAAACAAGATGTAAACAACGCTTTGTTTTTAATCATTGGAGGTTTAATCAAGAAAACCGTAATCTCAAATTATATCTCGATAAACTTCGTTGACCGTGTTTTTGATACGCCAATGAATTATACCTCGTTCGAAAATTTAATGGCATCTTATGGATACGCCATTCAAATTTATTGCGACTTTTCAGGATATTCAGATATGGCAATTGGTATTGCTTTGTTGTTAGGATTTAAATTACCAGCCAACTTTAGAACGCCATATAAATCAACATCGATTACTGATTTCTGGAGAAGATGGCATATTTCATTATCAACCTGGTTAAAAGATTTCTTGTATATTTCTATTGGAGGAAACAGAGAAGGAACATTTGCAGGGTTTTTATTCCCAAGTTTATTTTTCTTCGGATTATTGCTTTGGGGAATTTCAAATGTAAACGAGAGTTTTATTCCGTTAGCAATTGCAATTGGAGCCATCATATTATTCTCTTTGACATTTTTACTTTCAAAGAAAAAGCATCAAACATTGGTAACCAATTTCAATTTGTTTACCACAATGCTTCTGGGAGGATTATGGCACGGAGCCGGAGCACAATTTATCGTGTGGGGAGCATTACACGGATTAGCATTAGCGGTTCATAAAATATTCATGGAATTTTTTCCTTCCAAAAAAGAAGGCAAAGGTTCAAATTTTTTATGGACATTATTCTCTATTATAATAACATTCCATTTCGTAGTTTTCTGCTGGATCTTTTTCCGTGCCAGAGATTTCGAAACAGCCCTGCAAGTAATCAACAACATTGGTCAGTTAACATTCGAACCAGAACATTGGCAAGCCATTATTTTAGGATATAAAAATGTGTTTGGATTAATGCTTTTCGGATATGTTTGGCACTTTTTACCAGAAGCGATTACATCAAAAATGAAATTCGTTTTCGATAAAACCCCTCTTATAGGAAAAGCAATTATCCTTGGTTTCGTATATTGGATCGTGTATGCAACAGCAGTTGCCGGTTCACAACCGTTTATTTACTTTCAGTTTTAAAGAAGGTTCAAAGGAACAAAGTTACAAAGGCGCAAAGGTTTATTCTTTGCGCTTTTTTTAATTAATGCCACAGATTAAAGGATTAAAAAGATTTTTAAAATCTGCTAAATCTGCGTGAAACAAAAAAAACTTTGCGTCTTAGCGACTTTGCGAGCAAAAAAAAACATAGCGAACTTTGCGTAAAACTTCGCGCACTTTGCGGTAAAATCAAAACGCACTTTGTAGCTAAATAAAAATTGCCTGAAATATCTAATTAGATTATCTTTGCACTTCAAATAAAGAAAAAATTATGTTTGATAATTTAAGTGATAAGTTAGATAAAGCCTTCCATATATTAAAAGGGCACGGTAAAATTACAGAAGTAAACGTTGCCGAAACCTTAAAAGAAGTTCGTCGTGCCTTACTTGATGCCGATGTTAACTTTAAAATTGCTAAAGATTTTACTGCCAAAGTAAAAGAAAAAGCGATTGGTCAGGACGTTTTAACAACACTTCAGCCAGGACAATTACTGGTGAAGTTAGTAAAAGACGAACTAACAGAATTAATGGGTGGTGATGTTGCAGGAATCAATCTTTCCGGAACACCTAGTGTTATTTTGATGTCAGGACTTCAGGGTTCTGGTAAAACAACATTCTCAGGAAAACTTGCCAACTTTTTAAAAACTAAGAAAAACAAAAAGCCACTTCTTGTAGCGTGTGATATCTACCGTCCTGCGGCGATCAATCAGTTGCACGTTGTTGGAGATCAAATAGGTGTTGAGGTTTACTCAGAACCGGAAAATAAAAACCCTGTAGAGATTGCTCAAAACGCAATCAAACATGCAAAAGCAAACGGTTTCAACGTTGTTATTGTCGATACCGCAGGTCGTCTTGCAGTAGATCAGGAAATGATGGATGAAATTGCTCGTGTTCACAAAGCAATTCAGCCACAAGAAACTTTGTTTGTTGTTGATGCCATGACAGGACAAGATGCTGTAAATACAGCAAAAGCCTTCAACGATATCTTAAACTTCGACGGAGTTATCTTAACGAAATTAGATGGAGATACACGTGGTGGAGCTGCAATTTCGATTAAATCGGTTGTAAACAAACCAATCAAATTTGTAGGTACAGGCGAGAAGATGGAAGCAATTGATGTTTTCTATCCGGATCGTATGGCTGAGCGTATCTTAGGTATGGGAGATGTTGTGTCTCTTGTAGAAAGAGCGCAGGAACAATTTGACGAAGAAGAAGCAAGAAAACTTCAAAAGAAAATCGCTAAAAACGAATTCGGTTTTGATGATTTCTTAACTCAAATTCAGCAAGTAAAGAAAATGGGTAATATGAAGGACCTGGTTGGAATGATACCGGGAGCTTCAAAAGCCATGAAAGATGTAGAGATCGAAGATGATGCTTTTAAACATATAGAAGCAATCATTCACTCGATGACGCCAATCGAAAGAAGTAAACCTGCCATAATCGACGTAAAAAGGAAAGCCAGAATCGCTAAAGGTTCCGGAACCAAAGTCGAGCAAGTAAATCAGTTAATGAAGCAATTCGACCAAATGAGCAAAATGATGAAGATGATGCAAGGTCCGGGCGGAAAAAACCTGATGAAAATGATGGGAGGCATGAAAGGAATGCCAGGCGGAATGCCGAGATAAAGAAAAATTTGTTTAAGGTTTAAAGTTTCAAGTTGCTTGGAATTTTAGACCTTAAATTTTTTAACTATATTAATAATAGAGAAGCAGTTAACTTCTCACTTTTAACTCAAAACATTTAACTTACAAGAAATGCAACTACTAGACGGTAAAAAAACAGCTGAAGACATTAAAAACGAAATCGCAGCCGAAGTTCAATCGATAAAAGATGCCGGAGGAAAAGTACCTCATTTGGCAGCTGTAATCGTAGGAACAAACGGAGCAAGTTTAACTTACGTAGGAAGTAAAGTAAAATCTTGCCAGCAAATTGGCTTTGATTCAACTTTAGTAAGTTTACCGGAAGACATCACCGAAGAAGCTTTACTGGCAAAAATCAAAGAACTAAACGAAGATGACGATCTTGACGGATTCATCGTTCAGTTACCATTACCAAAACATATCGACGAACAAAAAATCTTATTGGCAATCGATCCGGATAAAGATGTAGATGGTTTTCACCCAACAAACTTTGGTAGAATGGCACTTGAAATGGAAAGTTTCATTCCTGCAACACCATTCGGAATCATGCAATTATTAGAGCGTTACAATGTAGAAACTGCCGGAAAACACACCGTTGTTATTGGTAGAAGCCACATCGTAGGTCGCCCAATGAGTATCTTAATGAGCCGTAAAGGAAATCCTGGAGATTCAACAGTAACTCTAACCCACAGTAGAACTAAAAACTTAGCCGAATTCACTAAAAATGCAGATATTATTATCACAGCTTTAGGAGTTCCTGAATTCTTAAAAGCAGATATGGTTAAAGACGGAGTTGTAATCGTAGATGTTGGAATCACTCGTGTAGAAGATGCATCAAACCCAAAAGGATACGTTATCAAAGGTGACGTAGATTTTGACGGTGTAAGCAAGAAATCATCATTCATCACGCCAGTTCCTGGTGGAGTAGGACCAATGACAATTGCAATGTTGCTTAAAAATACACTTTTAGCAAGAAAAATGAGAAGTGCCAAAAAATAATTTACTTCAAATAAATATAAACAAAGCCTATTCAATCGAGTAGGCTTTGTTGTTTTATATACTTTGGGCGTGACCGTATTTACAAAAGGCGCTATTTAACATACCGCTTATGCGCGCCTTTCGCAAATACGGTCGGGCTATCCACGCTACTTCGGTAGCCAGCTCCTATCCCTCACGCAACTTTGCGTGATGCAGCAGTCACAGCGGGCAATGTCATTAAGTTAAGCTTTAAACACAATCCTTTTGCGATCTCAAAGCAAAGCTCAATTCACAAAATTTTGCGAACTTTGCGTAATCCTTTGCGAACTTTGCGGTAAAATTTTATGTATCGAGTTACTTACAGGGCTTCGACTCCGCTCAGCCTGACAAGATTGCGTTAAAAAAAAAACGCACACAATAAATAAATTATTTCATCAACAAAATAACTCCGCTAGGAGTTAAAGGTTGGTAGCTAATGGTTGGTAGAAAAAAAAATCGAAACCCATAAATATCCCGTAGGGATTACACATTTTTAGATAATGTAAATCTATCTAAACACGTAGAAAAAAAATCCCAATAAAAAAATCTAATTTTTATACTTGTCAATTCAAAATAAAATATAACTTTGCATTACAAAGTACTTTATTTATGAATCAGAAGCACCAAGAAGATTTAGCACACATTCGTTCCATGATGGAGCGCTCTTCAAGATTTATATCCCTAAGCGGACTCTCAGGAGTTTTCGCGGGCTTGTCTGCTTTAATTGGCGGATTGTACGTTTATCAATTATTCAAAGTAAACGGGATCGAATATTTTACTGACCAACATATATTGTTGACAAGTAACTTGGTTTCAGAATTATTCTGGGTTGGGGTTGCAATTTTAGTTTGCGCTTTTGCTTTTGGCATATTTTTTACAATCAGAAAAAGCAAAAAATACGATCTCCCAATCTGGACATCGGCCACAAAAAATATGCTTTTCAATTTAGCTGTTCCTCTTTTGGCAGGAGGCCTATTTTGTCTGGCACTTATATACCACGAAATTTATGGTTTAGTCGCTCCGGCTACTTTAATTTTCTACGGTTTAGCACTTGTGAATGCTGAGAAATATACATTTTCAGATGTTAAGTACTTAGGATTCTGTGAATTAATTTTAGGATTTATTTCTCTTTTTTATATCGGGTATGGTTTAGTTTTTTGGATCGTAGGATTTGGTATTTTGCATATCTTGTACGGATTAATAATGTTCAAAAAATACAAATAAATCCACGCAATGGGAATCATTGATAAACTAAATAAAGATTTTGAAAGCCGTGTCAGACTGGGGATTATGTCCATTCTGATGGTCAATGAATGGGTTGATTTTACTGAGATGAAAAATCTCCTCAATATCACCGATGGTAATTTGGCCAGTCATTCCTCAGCTCTTGAAAAATCAGAATACATCGAAGTAAAAAAAGAATTCGTGGATAAAAAGCCTAAAACCTCTTATCAGGTAACTCCTAGAGGACGTGCGGCCTTCAAAGAACACCTTTCTTACCTTGAAAAATTAATGAAATCGTAATAACTATATTTTTTTACCTAAACACTTTGAAACACAAAGTACTTTTAAAAATTAAAATCATGAAAAAACACCAAATTATTTTAGCCAGCAGTTTGATATTTGCACTGCTTTTTTACAACGAGTCAGTAGGAGTAAACCTCGCTATTTTCGGACTAGTATTAACTGGTTTTATCTGCTATTTTTTTCAGGATCGCTTTACAGACCGATCACATTTGATTTTGGTCGTAACTTCGGTTTTGTCATGTCTTGCCTTTGCCTGGTACGGAGACTTTGCTTCTTTTCTGGCTTTGGCAATGTCAATTCTCTTTTTACAGTTTAAAACCCAGGAATCTAAACTTAAAATTATACAGATATTTCCATTGGTATTCTTGAATGCATTTGCTTCCGTAGGTCGCATTTTTATGTTTAACCAATGGCTTCCGGAAAAGAAAATTCATAATGATTTTGCTAAAAAACTTGTTGCCTTCTTTGTTATTCCTGCAATTTTTATTGGGTTATTTTTTATCGTATATTCTTTTGGAAGTAACCATTTCTCTTCTTTATTTACAGATTATACTTTAGATATTGATATTGTTCAATTGTTATTAATAAGTATTTTGGGATTCTATATTTCTTTTAGTTTCTGGAATTATTGGGTACCGGATCTTTCATACGAGAAAAATGCAATGCTGGATAATGATTTCGATAATATAGCCGAAATCAAAAACCAAAGTACATTCTCGTTTTTAGATATTGATTTCGAGCGAAAAAGTGGCGAGATTACGCTGGTATTATTAAACATTATGCTTTTGGTATTTATTGCAACCTATAACTACGAACAATTTTTTGAAGTTGTAAAGAACCCAAATTTAAGTGCTGATACCCACGAAAGAGTAAATTCAGTAATCTTCTCGATTATTATGGCAGTAGGTTTAATATTATTCTATTTTAAAGGAGGATTTAATTTTGATAAAAAAGCAGCTAATCTTAAAAAATTAGCCAAAATTTGGATCGTCTTAAACGGACTTTTGATCGCAAGTACATTCATTAAAAACTCTGAGTATATTGCGGTTCAGGGATTAACCTATAAACGATTAGGAGTTTATGCTTTTCTAATTTTAGCTATTATAGGGTTAGTTTTTGTTTTTCTAAAAATTACCAAACAAAAAACAAATGCGTATTTGGCAAATCAGATGGTATGGTATTTTTACGGAACGGTTTTATTATGCAGTTTTGTAAATTGGGGAAATTTGATAACAAATTATAATATCTCTGTAAATAAATGTGCGGAGCCTATATTCTTGACTAGTTTGAATTTTAATGATGAAGCCCGAAGAGAATATTTTTCTAAGAATAATTTAGACGGTGGAAATGCTGAAATTGTTCGAGAAGAAATGATTCAGAATTATCAGAGTGCAGGATTTTTATCAAAAGCTTTGTATTATGAGTTTTTAAAGAAATAACAACAATTTGAAAAACCGTCTTAGAAATATACTAAAGACGGTTTTTTAGTATTTAATTATACCTTTAAACTTTTGGTTCTAAAAAATAAAAGATACTTTTGCACCACTTAAAAAAAACTTCTCCAATGGACGATTATTATTCGTTAGTATTAAATTAAAATAGCTTTTGAATTATTTCAAAATGCTATGATAAAACCCTGCAATTTTGAAATGAAAGCCTTTTACAAAAACAACAACGGATTAATCGAGACTCAGGAATGGACTCCAAACTGCTGGATCAACATTGAATCTCCTTCAGAAACAGAAAAAAAATACTTACTCGAAGAACTTAATATTCCCGAAGCCTTTTATAATGATATTGAAGATATCGACGAAAGACCTCGTATGGAATCTGAAGATGGCTGGACTTTATTCATCATGCGTATTCCTGTAAAAAGTAATGATGTCAAACTGCCTTTTCAAACCATCCCTTTAGGACTAATATTTAAAGAAGATGTTTGCGTTACCATTAGTTTTTACGAAACAGAAATCATTTCGGATTTTGTGCAATATACCAACCGCAAAAACATCCATATAAAAGACAATTTCGATCTCGTTTTACGATTATTATTGTCCTCAAGTGTTTGGTATTTAAAATACCTGAAACAAATCAATCAAAAGATAAAACTGGCCGAAGATAATTTAGAGAAATCAATCAAAAACGAAGAATTGCAAGCGCTTTTGCAAATAGAAAAATGTCTTGTATTCTTTATCACCTCTTTAAAAGGAAACGATGTTTTGTTTCACAGAATAAAAAATTTAAAAGCAAAAAGAGAACATTTTGATCAGGATTTATTAGAAGATGTTGATATCGAGTTAAGTCAGGCACAAGATACCGCAAATATTTACAGCAACATCCTTACCGGAATGATGGATGCGTATGCTTCGGTAATTTCGAACAACATGAATAATATTATGAAGCAAATGACTTCAATTTCTATTATTTTAATGATCCCGACATTAATTGCCAGTTTGTACGGAATGAACGTGCCAAACGGTTTAGAGGAAAGTAAATACGGAATTTGGATCCTTCTTTTAGTGTCCGTTATTTTATCATCTTTTGGAGTCTTTTTGTTTAAAAGAAGAAGATGGTTTTGATAAAATGATTTTTTAAAACATTGTATAAAAGAAAAATCCCCTTTCGTTTCAGCGAAAGGGGATTTTTTTTATAAGATCAGTTTAATAATCTCCTTTTTTCTTAAATCTCGGATCATCCTTTGATATAAAGTTTGTTCGTCGTTTAGGTACATCATCTTTAGATAAAAAATCAGTTCTTCGTCTTGTAGCTTCAGGTTTTGGTAAACTTGCTTCTTCGGTTTTGCTAGAAGGTTCAATTAACAGATTTAATTCTTTAATTTCATCATCAGTCAAATCACGATAACGACCCACCGGAACATCAAGCGAAATATTGATGATTCTGATACGTTTAAGCGCCGTTACATCATAACCCAGGTATTCGGTCATTCTACGAATTTGGCGGTTTAAACCCTGCGTTAAAATGATTTTAAAAGTAAACTGACTAATTTGCTCCACTTTACATTTTTTGGTCACAGTATCCAGAATCGGAATACCATTTCCCATACGTTGTATAAAACGTTCTGTGATAGGTTTATTTACCGTAACCGTGTATTCTTTTTCGTGATTGTTTCTGGCGCGCAAAATCTTGTTTACGATATCACCGTCATTCGTCATAAAAATTAATCCTTCACTCGCCTTATCCAATCTTCCAATAGGGAAAATACGTTTAGGGTAATTAATATAATCTACAATATTATTACGAACCTCAAGATTCGTTGTACATTCAATTCCAACCGGTTTGTTAAAAGCCAGATAAACCAATTTCTCGTGTTTTTCAACGATCAGTTTTCCGTCAATACGCACTTCGTCATTTGGCGAAACTTTAGTTCCCATTTCAGGCACAACACCATTTATTGTTACGCGTCCTTCTTCAATAAGTTTATCAGCTTCACGGCGAGAACAATAACCTGTTTCACCTATAAATTTATTAAGACGTTTTAAATTCTCTTCCATACTGCAAAAGTAGGTAAAATTTAGACTTCTTAGAATTTTAGATTATTAGATCTTTAGATTATATAAGTTGTTTGTCTAAAAAAACTTAGCAGCTCAGAACCTTAGAGCCTCAGAACCTTAAAAAAAACCTTTGTCCCTCTGAGCCTCTATCACTTTGAACCTCTACTCATGATATGACGAACTATCCTCAGGTGTTTCTTTTCGTTCAAACATTCCGTAATCACGAACTACTGTTGCAATCCTTAAAAGATAATCTTTAAAAACTTCATTTCTTCCTTTTGCCTGAGCATGACGGTGCATTTCTAGATTTCGCCATTGCTGAATACTTTCTTCATCTCTCCAGAAAGACAGCGATAAAACTTTATCAGCATCGCTAAAACTCTGAAAACGTTCTATTGAAATAAATCCGTCGATATGGTCTAATTCTGGTCGAAGGCTTGCAGCGATGTTCAGATATTCTTCTTTTTTCCCTTCGTTAGGAATCACTTCAAAAATTACAGCTATCATATTTTGTTTTTTATTTTATCGAAATCCAGATATGTTTTGGTAATCTGGTATTAATCAAGGGTTCGTATTTTATATTATTTTCTAAAAGCGTGATTGTTTTATATTCATGAAATAAAAAACATAAAACTTCAGTCGGCTGAAGAAATAAAGCAGGGCTCATCTAAATTGTTTTTAGCAAAGTTATTTAACTTTACAAGAGAATACTTCATTCTGTATTTAACTATGAAAACTTAAAATGGAAGATCAATTTATAAAAGCGGCAGGATTAATTGGAGACGCCACGCGTGCAGCCATTATGTGGACATTGTTAGACGGAAGAGCTTTTACAGCCACAGAACTTTCAGTTGCTGTAAATACATCGCCGCAAAATATGAGCATGCATTTGGGTAAACTTCTTGAAGCAAATTTACTGACTGTCGAAAAACAAGGCCGACATAAATATTATAGATTTTCTAGTAAAGAAGTGGCTTACGTTGTTGAAGCAATGGCAAACCTTATTCCGAAGCCGGAGATTTCATCAAAAAAGAAAACAGAAAATTATCTCCCAATAAAATATTGCCGAACTTGTTATGATCATCTGGCGGGTAAAATAGGAGTGGCTTTAGCCGATAGTTTAATAAATCAAAAAATAATAATCGAAAAGAATAACATTTTCGAAATTAGTCCCGAAGGAGAAAAATGGTTTTCAGATTTTGGAATTAATTTAGAAGAAGCCCAAAAGCAAAAAAGAATATTCTTAAAACCGTGTCTCGATTGGAGTGAAAGACGAAATCATATCGCAGGATCAGTAGGAACTCTGTTGTTGAATAAAATGCTGGAGCAAGACTGGATCAGAAGAACAAAAGATTCAAGAGCAATTATAATAACAGGAAAAGGTGAAAAGGAGTTCTTGAAGAATTTTAAGATTGTTGTTTAGGTAATTTTAGATTGCAGATTTTAGATTTCAGATTAATAGATTTCACGCAATCTTGTCATTTCGACGAAGGAGAAATCTTCGTGAGAAGCTCGACAAAGATTGGGTTTTCGTTACGGAGTTACTTGCGAAGATTTCTCCTTCGTCGAAATGACAATACTACCGTTTTTAAGAAAAAAACGTAGTGCCTTAGTACCTTAGCTACTTAGCGTCTCAGAACCTTCAGAAAACAAAAACTCAATTACCTTCTCATACAATTCATCATCATGCATTCCGTGGCCTAAACCTTTGGTTTCGATAAACTGACTATTTTTCCAGTTACTGGCAATTTTTTTACCTTCTTCAAAAGCAACAATTTTATCGGAAGTATCGTGAGCGATAAAGCCGGCAACATTAAATTGTGAGGCAAATTTTTGTCCGGAGAAATCGCTAATTTTAAAATTGAAACGATTGATGAATTTAGTTTCAAGAAGTGAAAACATTTTGGTGTTCAAACTCAACATCGCAATATAATTGTCTATCAAAGTTTTTAAATCTGATGGAGCTCCAAGAATCACCATTTTATTAATACTCGTATTCGGGAATAAATATTGATGATAAACGCAAGCTGCGCCACCAATCGAATGGCCAATAATAATAGTCGGTTGGTATTTTTCTACCGCTTTGTTGATGAATTCAGCATAAAGCGGAATATTAAATTCCTTACCACTGCTTTGTCCGTGAGCCGGAGCATCAATAGCAATAATAGTACTTCCGGATTTTTGAAGATGTGGTAACGTTTTTTTCCAGCGTGAAGCATTGCTTTCCCAACCATGAACGAGAAGAATTTTGGTTTCATTCCCTTTCCAGATATACGTCTGAAAATGGTGTTCGTTATGATGAAACGTTTCGGTTTCTGTATTTTTTAATATTTTGGGTAAACCTTCTTTTGGAAATCGACCAACTCTGGGTTGACTAAAAAGGGCATAAGAAAGTTCAATAGCTTTTTGCGGGCGAACATAGCTTAAGAGGTTAATATATGATCCAACCGATTTTAATGTAATGAAACGAATTCCTTTTTTAATTCCCAAAACTTAAATTTTTTCTAAAGGTAAAAAATGTTTTGCCACAGATTAAAAGGATTAAAAAGATTTTATTTCAGCGTAAGAATAATTTAATCTGTTTAATCCTTTTAATCTGTGGCAGAAAAATAATGATAAAAAAAAGTCCCGATAAAATCGGGACTCGTATTTAGAATTTAGAGAACAATTGTTCCATTTTTTCTTTTTCTTCTTCAGCTAATGCGCTGTCAACTAAAATTCTTCCAGAGTGCTCATCAGTAATGATTTTCTTTCTAGAAGCAATTTCTACCTGCGTTTGAGGCGGAATTGTAAAGAATGATCCTGCAGATGCTCCTCTTTCGATAGATACAACAGCTAAACCGTTACGAACACTAGTTCTGATTCTAGTGTAAGCAGCTAATAATCTTTCTTCGATCTGAGCAGAATACTCAGCTGATTTCTCAGACAAGAAGATTTCTTCTTTTTGAGTTTCAGCCATGATAGCGTCTAATTCAGATTTTTTATGTTTTAAGTGCGAACTCTTAGCGTCAAGTTTTTCTTTTAGATTAGAAGTAACTTCTTTCTTATGCTCGATAGAAGCTTTCATTTCTTTGATTTGCTTTTCAGCCAATTGAATTTCTAATTCTTGAAATTCAACCTCTTTAGTCAAAGAATTAAATTCTCTGTTATTGCGAACTGATTCTTGTTGTTTTGTGTATTTTTTGATAACCTCTTTGTGCTCATCAATTGCATTTTTCTTTGCTTTGATAAGATCTTCAATAACCTCAAGTTCACTTTTCAGTTTCTCTGAACGCGTGCTTAAACCTGCAACTTCATCTTCTAAGTCTTCCACTTCTAAAGGAAGTTCACCTCTCACGTTTCTGATTTCGTCAATTCTAGAGTCAATAAGCTGTAAATCGTATATTGCTCTTAACTTGTCCTCAACACTTAATTCTTTCGTATTCGCCATATTCTATAAGTACTTAACTGGATTTGTATTTTCTTCTGATAAAATGATGGCAAAATTAAGGATTTTTTTTCGAAGATAATCAACAATATAGTTTTTTGTATAGCGTTCGCTCTCAAAATGACCAATATCGGCTAAAAGTAGTCGATTTTCAGCTTCATAAAATTGGTGGTATTTTAAATCTGCGGTCAAAAAAGCATCGACTCCAGCCATGATGGCATTTTTTATGGCAAAACTTCCAGAGCCGCCCAAAACCGCAACTTTCTTTATTTTTTTTCCTGTAAAGGCCGAATGACGAATTCCGTCAGCGATCATTTTATCTTTTACAAAAAACAGAAAATCTTTTTCATCCATTTCAGTTTCAAATTCACCAATCATTCCTAAACCAATATTCTGATGTGAGTTTTGTAAATCGTAAACTTCATAAGCTACTTCTTCGTAAATATGATTCGCAAAAAGCGCTTTGAGGATTTTAGATTGTAAATGTTTTTCGAAAACAACTTCAATTTTTATTTCAGTTCCGGTATGTAGTTTTCCTTTTTCTCCAATAACAGGATTGCTGTCTTCGTTTCCTTTAAAGGTAAAAAAACCTTCGGTATTAAAACTGCAATTGTCATAGTTACCAATAGTTCCGGCACCAGCTTCAAAAAGTGCATTTCGAACTTTCTCGGAATTATCCGGAGTGGTATAAGTCACTAATTTTTTGATAAAACTCTGTTTCGGAATTAAAACTTTGGTATTCGTTAAACCTAAAGCATCGCAAAATATTTTATTCACTCCAGCTGAATGATTGTCCAGAGCTGTATGCACAGCATAAATCGCAATATCATTTTTAATAGCTTTTAGAATCGCACGTTCTACATAATTTTTGCCTGTAATTTTTTTAATTCCGGAGAATAAAATCGGGTGAAAACAAACCACCAGATTACAGTTTTTAGCAATAGCTTCTTCGATTACGTTTTCTAAAGCATCATGACAAACCAAAACTCCAGTACATTCGGTTTCAGCATCGCCAACTAAAAGGCCAACATTGTCAAAATCTTCGGCGTAAGCCAAAGGTGCCATTTCTTCGAGAACTGCTAATATTTCTTTGATTTTCATTATTCTTTTGTTTCAGGTTTCAGGTTTTATTTGTTTCAGGTTTTATATAGGAACCTGAAGCTTAAAACCTGAAATAAATTCATCAAACAAATTAACGAAAAATATTATACTTTGAAAGCCCTATGTTTTAGTTAAAAGTGGTTACCAAGTATAAATAGGTGATACTGATGGTATAAATTACTGATACTAAATTGTACGATTTTCGTATATTTGTAATTCTAAATCATAAGTCATGACTACAATAAAAGTTAACGAGCAGACGAAGACAGGAAAAGCGTTTATGGCGATGTTTGAAGCTTTTTTTAAAGGTGTTGAAGGTATTGAGATCGTTGAACCAACATATGGACAGGTTAATGAAGAGGCAAGTATTTACAGTTCTGAATTTATTGAAAAAGTTAAAAAAGCAGAAGAGAATATTAAAAATGGCGAAACTACAACGCTGAATCCAGATGATATATGGGGAAGTTTAGGGTTGAAGTAACTAAGATTGCAAATCTGGATATTGAAAAACATAAAAAATCAGGAAATAAAATTTCGATAAAAAATATCGCTAAAATTTTAATCGATCTTACAGAAAATCCATACGAAGGTTTTGGCAGTCCTGAAGCATTAAAACATGAATATGCAGGATTTTGGTCTCGACGCATTAATCAAAAAGATCGCTTAATTTATCGTGTTGAAGACGAAATTGTAACTGTTTTTGTAGTTTCTGCAATGGGACATTATTCTGATAAATAACTTTATGAACTTACTTCGAAAAATACTTTTTCCGTTTGCTATTCTATACGGATTCATTACTTCAATCAGAAATTTTCTTTTTGACAAAGGAATTCTGAAATCAACATTTTTTGATATTCCTGTTATTGCTGTTGGAAATTTAAGCGTGGGCGGAACCGGAAAAACTCCTCAAATCGAATATTTAATTCGATTGTTATCGGATCGATATAAAGTAGCTACGTTAAGCCGCGGTTATAAACGAAAGTCTGAAGGTTTTGTTTTGGCAAGTTCTAGTTCTAATGCTGAAATTTTGGGAGATGAGCCTTTTCAGTTTTATCAAAAATTCCCAAACATTCAGGTTGCGGTTGATGCAGACAGAACAAACGGAATTATACAATTGCTTTCGCAGAATCAAAAGCCGCAGGTTGTTTTGTTGGATGATGCCTATCAGCACCGAAAAGTAAAAGCAGGATTTTATATTTTATTGAGTTCTTACGGAGATTTATATGCAGATGATTTTATGCTGCCTACCGGAAATTTGCGCGAAAGCAGAAGCGGAGCCAATAGAGCCAATATTGTGATTATCACGAAATGTCCAAAAGATTTATCAGATAAAGAACAAACAGCAATTCGCTTGAAGTTGAAACTTACTTGCTCACAACAAATTTATTTTACTTTTATAGATTACGATGATTGTATTTATGGTGAAAATGAAAAAGTTGCAGTTAATGAAATTAAAGAAGAATCGAAATTGCTTATTGCAGGAATTGCAAAACCAACGCCGTTTTTTGATTACTTAAAAAATGAAAAAGATGAATGTCTGACTTTTCCGGATCATCATAATTTCTCTGATGCCGATTTAGAATTGATTCAGTCTAAGGCTCAAAATAAAAGAATCATTACAACAGAAAAAGATTATGTACGCTTAAAAGATTCTAAACTGGCTTTGCAATTGTATTACTTACCAATAAAAAGTACGTTTATTAATCATCAGCAAAATTTTGACGCTACGATTTTAGAGTATGTCAAATTAAACTTAGAATCTTAGAAAATCAGTCCCGAAGCTTTGGGATAGAGTCTAAAAAACTAATCAAAAAACTTTGCAATAATGCTGTAAAACTCATCCGGAACAAAAGGTTTTGTGATCACGTCGTTCATCCCGAAAGATAAAAGCATGTCTCTGTTTTCGTCAAGCGAAATAGCCGTTAATGCAATAATTGGAGTCGTTTTGTCAAATTCCCTGATTAATTTTGTAGCTGTTGTTCCGTTGATTCCAGGCAAATGCACATCCATTAAAATCATATCGAAACGTTTTACTTTTAAAAGTTCAACAGCATCTTCACCATTATCGATTATTTCGCAGGTAATGGCTTTGTTTTCAAGCATTTTTCGCGTAATCATCTGATTGATTTTGTTGTCTTCAATCAATAAAATCGACTTGTGTTTTAATTGTTTGTCGTTATAAGGTTTTGCTTCTTCTACCACTTCCAAAGGTTCATTGTTAATCTTAAATTTCAATTTAAAGGTAAAAGTAGAACCTTTACCAACTTCGCTTTTTAGTTTTATTTCGCCTCCTAAAAGTTCAATCAGTTTCTTAACAATTGTAAGTCCCAAGCCAGTACCGCCATATTTGCGATTGACTTCGATTGAACCTTGCGAAAAGCTTTCAAAAACAGTTTGCAGCTTGTCTTCAGGAATACCAATTCCCGTGTCTACAATTTCAAAATAAACTGTAGCGCTATCTTCGTCTTTCGTATATAATTTTGCAATTACATTTACATTACCGTTTTGCGTGAATTTTAAAGCATTGTTAATCAGGTTTAAAATAATCTGAGAAATCTTAGTAGGATCACCAATTAAATTATCCGGAATAGCCTCGTCTATTTCGAGGTTGAAATAATTTTTGTTGGCAGTTGCCAATTCTTTTAAGGAGCTTTGAATATTGAATAAAAGCTCTTTTAAATTAAAACTAATATTTTCTATTTCGACTTTTGTAGAATCGATTTTATTAATTTCCAGAATTTCATTGATAAATGTCGTGAGATAATTTCCTGAAAACTTTAAAGATTCTAAATACTTTAATTGTGTTTTTTTAGGATTGTCTTCTAGAAGTAAATGCGTAATTCCGTTAATGGCGTTTAATGGCGTCCGGAGTTCGTGACTTACCGTTGATAAAAATTCAGATCTGGCTTTTGATGCTTTTTCAGCTTTATTTTTAGCTAAAATAAGTTCTTTGTTTTTTTCTCTTAAAAGTAAATTATTCTGATTTCTTATAATATTGTTTTTATACAATGCCAGACTTAAAAGGGATAAAATCGAAATAAGTGCAATGGCCAAAATACTTACCAATTTAGAATAACGATAAGTTTTTAGCTGAATTTTTTCCTCGCTTTCGCGTTTAATTGTATTGTTTAACGATTGATTCTTTTTGAATTTCTCAAACTCATTAAGATCAAGTTTGGCATTTTTTATTTTTAAGATATAATTTTCTAACTGATAATGTTCGTCCAGATAAGAATAGGCGAGGTCAAAATTTTTGTTCTTTTTATAATATTGGCTTATCGCTAAAATGATTTTTGATTTCTGAGCCAGATTATTGCTTTTTGAATTGTATTCTAAAGCATTGTCCAGATAAATTATAGCAGAATCATTTCGTTTAAGTTGCGTTTCGATTAAACCGAGTTGATAATATGCATCCGTTTTTGTTTTTAGAATATGCGGATTGTCAGGCTTTTTTGTTATTTCCTGAAATATTTTTGCTGCTAAAGGAAGATTTTTGTTTGCTTTTAATGCCAATGCTTTTTGATAATTCAAAACTTCGGCATGATCAGTCATTTTTAACTGATTCAAAAGCGATTCGGCTTTTTTGTAATAAATAGCAGCAGTTTCATAATCGCCTTTTGCAGTATTCGCTACGCCAATATAATGCAACGCCAAAACTTTGGTACAAGTTGGTTTTACGCTGTCAAATGATGCAACACTTTTATGAAAGCTTTTTAAGGCTTCATCATATCGATGCTGTTTGTAGTAAATTTTGCCAAGCTTAAAAGTTTGATTGCCCAAACCTTCGTGTTGGTGATTCGATTCGCAGAAATTAATTGACTTTTGAGTATAAAAAACAGCTTCTTTGTATTTTTTATTGCCCAGATTTTTATTTACTAAGTTGTTGTAATAGGAGACACTATCTGTATTCTTTTTGGATTGAGAATACAAAAATGAATTAAAAAAACAAAAAAGAATAAAAAAGTGGTATTTCATGTAATGCAATGCTTTTACAATGAATCTTATATTTTTCTTGTACGCAAAATCAAATCAATTAATCTTGATGAATAGCCAATTTCGTTATCATACCAACCCACAACTTTTACCATTTTGTCAATAACAGAGGTTAGTTGTGCATCAAATAAACACGAATGTGTGTTGCCAATTACATCAACAGAAACGATAGGATCTTCTGTGTAATCTAATATTCCTTTTAAATTTGTTTTTGAGGCTTCTTGAAATGCTTTATTTATTTCTTCAATCGTAACAGCACGTTTTACATTAAACGTAATATCGGTCAATGAACCATCGGGAACGGGAACGCGAATTCCACAACCACCGATTTTTTCATGCAATTTAGGAAAAATTTTTGTTAATGCCTTAGCTGCACCTGTAGTTGTTGGAACAATTGACTGACTTGCGCCTCTCGCACGGCGTAAATCCTTATGTGGTTGGTCGTGAAGACTTTGATCTGTGGTATAAGAATGTATCGTTGTGATGTACGCTTGCTCGATTCCGCACAATTCATCGATGATTTTTATCATCGGGGCAGCATTATTTGTAGTACAACTTGCGTTGGAAATAATATCTTCACTTCCGTCAAGAATATTTTCATTAACACCCAAAACAACCGTTTTGATAGTATCAACTTCTGACGGAGCCGATAGTATTACTTTTTTAGCCCCTGCTTCAAGATGAGCATTTAGCTCTTCGTGAGTTTTATATTTTCCTGTAGATTCTATTACGAAATCAATATTATGGCTTTTCCAGTCTAATTTTGAAATGCTTTTTTCGTGAAAAAACAAATAATGTTTTTCATTAACGATTATTCCTGTTTCGTCATGACTAACGATAAAGGGTAAAACTCCATGAATACTATCGTATTTTATCAAATGAGACATGGTTTTGTTATCAGCAATATCGTTGATAGCAACGACTTCAATATCAGGATGGTTTAAAAGTAAACGGAATAAATTTCTACCAATTCTTCCGAAACCATTAATAGCAATTCTTGTTTTCAATCTTTTGGTTTATTTGTTTAATCGTTTAACCGGTTAATCTTTTAGTTTATTGATATAATTAAACGATTAACCGGTTAAACGAATAATCTTTTTTTATAAAATATGTTTTTGTGCTTTGTATGAAGAACGAACAAGGGGACCGCTTTCTACGTGACGGAAACCTAATTCAAGACCAAATTTTTCGTATCGTGCGAATTGTTCTGGCGTAATAAATTCTTTTACAGGTAAATGTTTTTTACTTGGTTGTAAATACTGACCAATTGTAACTACATCAACATTTGCATTGCGTAAATCTGTCATGGTTTGAAAAACTTCTTCTTCAGTTTCACCAAGACCTAACATGATTCCGGATTTGGTTCTGTTGATACCTTTTTCTTTTAAGTAACGTAAAACTTCTAAACTACGATCGTATTTCGCCTGGATACGTACTTCACGAGTCAAACGACGAACCGTTTCAACGTTGTGAGAGACTACTTCAGGATTTGCTTCTACAATTCGGTCTAAGTTTCTTTCCATTCCTTGAAAATCAGGAATTAAAGTTTCTAAAGTAGTATTTGGGTTCATTCTGCGAATGGCCTTTACAGTTTCAATCCAGATAATAGAACCACCATCTTTTAAATCATCTCTGTCAACACTTGTAATTACGGCGTGTTTAATGTTCATGATTTTTATAGAACGGGCAACTTTTTCAGGTTCGTCCCAATCTACCGTTTCAGGTCTTCCGGTTTTTACACCACAAAATCCGCACGAACGCGTACAAACATTTCCTAAAATCATAAATGTAGCTGTTCCTTCGCCCCAGCATTCACCCATATTTGGGCAACTTCCTGAGGTACAAATGGTGTTTAAGCTGTATTTATCTACCAAACCGCGAAGTTCAGTGTATTTTTGTCCAATTGGAAGTTTTACTTTTAACCACTTAGGTTTTCCAGTTGGTATATTTTCAATGACTGTTTCCATATATCAAAATTCAAAGTACAAAGATAATGAATGTAGTTTATTTGATGATTCGTTTAAGATTTAATTTGGTATTGATCTTTTTTTAGTTTGAAAAATTGATTTTGATGATAATTATACGCCCATGTTAAATTATTGTGTTTAAATCATGATGCTGACACAATTGACTAATTTTTGTTTGTTTATTTGAATTTGAAGAATAATTATAGCACAACCTTGATTTTTAATCGTTTAATATTTATATCTTTATTTGTTATAAAATGAGCTTAATTGAAATAGAAAAACCTAAACATTGTAATACATTTGTTGTTAAATTGTAATAATATAAAACATGAAAAAGAAATTTATTGTATTGGGAGTTTTGTTTGCCACTTTTGGTTTTACTAAAATGAATGCGCAGATTAATTTTGGCGATAAAGCGATTGGGGCTGTTCAAAAAGGAGTTACTGGTTTTACTTTTAGTAATGCCGATGCAGCTGCACTTTCTAAAGCTGCAGTAGATAAAATGGATACTGAAAATGAAGTGGCAAGTGCAACAGATCCTTACACTTTGAGATTAAACAGAGTTTTTGGAAAATATACTGCTGGAGACGGATATACTTTAAATTATAAAGTTTATAAATTAAAAGAAGTTAATGCTTTTGCAACTGCTGACGGAAGCGTTCGTGTGTATTCAGGTTTAATGGATATTATGGATGATAATGAGCTTCTTGCGGTAATCGGACACGAAATTGGTCACGTTGCCAATAATGATTCGAGAGATGCAATAAAAGCGGCTTATAAAAAAGAAGCTTTAATGGATGCTGCGGCATCGCAATCTACAAAGGTTGCAGCTGTTACAGATAGTCAGTTAGGGAAAATAGGAAGTTCTATTATTGATAGTAAATTTAGCCGTAAACAAGAAGCTGAGGCCGATTTGTATTCATATAATTTCCTGAAAAAGAATGGCTATGATGTAAATGCTGAAGAGTCTGCTTTTAGAATTTTGGCTAAAATGAGCGAAGGATCACAAGCGTCCTTTATCGATCAGATGATGAGCTCACACCCGGATTCTCAACAAAGAGCTGAAGATGCTAAGAAAAGAGCAGAAAAAGATGGTTTGTATAAACCGTATGTGCAACAAAAAATTGTAAATACTGCACCTGTAGCGACGAAAACGACAACCAAAAAAGCTACAACTACGAAAAAAACAACTGCAAAAAAGAAATAATACTTTTTGATAGAAAAATAAAACCCGATAAGTTTCTTAGAAATTTATCGGGTTTTTTATTTTAAGATTAGCCTAAAACGTGAAAAGCTAATACTTTTTGTACATCGTATACATTTACAGATTTGTTGAATTGTTTTACAATACTTGGTTGTAATTCGCTGGCAACCCAAATTTTCAACTCGGCGTCAAGATCAAAAGTTCCTGCAGTTTCTACGCTAAAACGAGTGATGCTTTTGTAAGCGATAGATTTATATTCTGTTTTGCTTCCGGTAATTCCTTGTACATCTACAAGAATTAATCGCTTGTTGGTAAAGATAAAAGTATCACGGATAAGTTTAAAACCCATTTCGATTTCTTCGTTATCAGTTAAAAGTTGTCCGTATTTTTTAAGTAAATCTTCCTGACTTACTGAACCAGCGTTGCCTAGAATAGCTGAAAATATTCCCATTTGTTAGTTTTTAATTTTGATAGATTTGATTTTCCTTTTAAGGTGTAGCAAAAGTAATTGATTTTGTTAATTTTTCGAACTTCCCTTAACTTTAATTAAGAATGGAGTTATAATTAATGAAATCATAAAAGCTGAAATTACAGTTACAATAATATTTCCTAAAGATAAAAGCTTTAAGTTAATCATAAATCGTAATATTGAAATTGTCAAGGTAAGTATGCTAATGGTTGTCCAATATTTTTGATGATTATTTAATGCAGAAATTGTGTTTTTTGGAAGCTTAAAAAATGATACGATTATAATTACGGCGCCTAATAATGTGCTTGTGTGTTGCAGCATTTTCCAGATGGGGATTTCATTTCCTAAAAATGAAAAGCTATTTTTTAATGAATAAAAATGGTCTACGAAATAGCCATGATTATGTGTGAAACCATCCCAAAAAAGATGAGAAGATATTCCAATTATTGTGGAAATTAATATTATGATCCAATGTTTTTTAAAATAAATGTTCCAATTAAACGTGCTGAAAATTAATACTCTCGATTTTATAATATTAGGAGAATTAAAGAATAAATAATTACGGACTATATTGTGGAATATAAAAGAAAGCAAAATTGCTAAAGGCAAATCAAACCAAAACATTCCATAAAAAGTATGGCTGTAATTGCTTTGAACTTTCATCCTGATAAAATATTCAAAATCGGGAGTTAAGCTGTCAATTATAAGCCCGGTTAATGAAAACCAATTTTTAGGTAAATATTTAAGAGGAAGAATTATTGCAGGATGGGAAAAGGTAAATGGCATTTAAGGATAAAATAGTTAAGTTTCTTTGCGAGGTAAATTTAAAATTAATAATCAAACAGAAGTTTTAAATTTCCTTAATCTCTCAATGATAAATTGTAAAAGCAAAAAAAAGCAGAACCTAAGTTCTGCTTTTCTGTTTTTATTATTATTATCCCTTAATCGTAATTGGAAGGTTATAGGCAGTTCGAACTGGTTTTCCGTTTAAAACTCCCGGAACCCATTTTGTTTTTAGTGATTTTAAAACCCTTACAGCTTCTTTACCAATACCGTAACCAGGATCGTTTTTTACCATAATATCAGTAATAGAACCATCTCTTTCGATTACGAATGAAACATATACTTTTAATACTCTTTCAGCATCTATTTCCGGTCTGTTGAAATTGTTCCCTACATAAGTATAAAACTTAGCCATTCCTCCAGGAAATTCCGGCATTTTGTCTAAAAGACCAGGTGGTATAGGCTCGTTAGTAACAGGTGCAACTTCACCGCCGCCGCCAGTAATTGGTAATACGTTAGTAGGAGTAGCAGTTCCTGTTCCAGCAGGATTTTCTACTGCAACAGTATTATTTACATTCGTAGCAATTTCCGGAATTGACTGATCTACTGTAGCTACAACTGGGTTCGACAACTGAACACCAACAGGTGGGGTCGAAGCAGCAGGGCTTTGTTGTGGAGGCGCAATAGGCTCCGGTGCTACTGGTTGAACAGGAATAGGAGTTAGATCTACGGGTGTAATAGGATCATAAGGAATTGGATCTTCTACAGGTTCTACTGTCCTGAATTTGTTAATTAACACTGATACACTTCCCAAAGCGGCTAATAAAAGCAAACCCATAAAAAGAGCAGTAATAGTGGTTTTTGAATTCTCCTGGCGTAATTGATACGCACCGTACTCTTTGTTTTTGTTTTCGAAAACAAGATTGGTCCAGCTTGCTTCGTAGATACTTGATTTAGACATGATTTATGGATTTTAAGGTTAAGTAACATTTAAATCATAAGCGGTAAGGTTTTGGGTTTAGCAAACAACGAAAGTGTTGTTGTTTTAATGTGTGGATAATTTACTTTTTTAAGAATAAAATGAATTATATTCTATTCTTTACCTAAAGATAATAAATTATCTATTACGTTCGATTATTTCTGCTAATAATTTTTTAGCTCGAAGTAATTTTACTTTTACATTGCTCAGAGGTTCATCGATTTTAAGTGCGATTTCCTGATACGTCATTTCCTGAAAATAACGCAACTGAATTACCTCCTGATAGTGTGGTTTCAGTTCTTTGATGCATTGTAGCAGGCGGGAAAGATTTTGCTCCTTAATTAAAGCGTCTTCAGCTGACGGAGTAGGGTCAGCAATATTGTAAGCTTGTTGGTCTTCGTTGTCAGTGATTTCTATAAAAAGACTGGTTTTCTTTTTACGTAATAAATCTATATAAACGTTTTTTGCAATAGCAATTAACCAGGTGTTGAATTGAAATTCAGGATTGTATGATCCTATTTTGTCAAAAGCTTTAGAGAAGGTCTCAATAGTGATATCTTCGGCAGTAGTTTCGTTTTCAGTACGCTTTAGCATAAAGCCGTACACTTCGTTCCAGAAATAATCTAATAAAAAAGTAAAGGCAATTTGATCGCCTTTTTTTGCTTTTTCTATTTTAGAATTTATTTCCAATATACAGGTTTTGAAAAGATATTAGTTATAAAGATATTAATTTGCGTGAATATAAGCATGATTTCTACAATAGGAAACCAAACTTTTAAGTCATTTTCTTTTAATTTTCCTGCCGAAAATCCAATTACGATCCAGGCAATAGTATAACGAGTCGCTAAAATAGCCAACACAGCAATCCATTGAAATTGAAATGCCAATAATACTATAACTGATATAAAGAAGAATAATTGTGAGATGAAAAACAGACCCAATTGCATTTTATCAAAGAATTTATAATACTGTGCAGTCGAAATATGTCTTCTTTTTTGGGTAAACCATTCTCTGTAAGTTTCCTTTGGTTTAGAATATGTAAAACTTTCCGGATTGTATGAAATGGTCGTATTGTTTTTGTTTGCCGCCTGATTGATAAACAAATCATCGTCGCCTGAACGAATCTGGATATGCTCAATAAAACCATTTACATTAAAAAACTCTTCTTTTTTATAGGCTAAATTTCTTCCAACTCCCATGTACGGAACTCCAAGTTTTGCCCATGAAAAATATTGTACAGCTGTTAGAACAGTTTCAAAACGAATAATTTTATTCAATAAAGAACGCTCTATTTTCTCGTAACCTCCATATCCTAAAACAATAGTTTTGTTCATGGTAAATTGAGAAGTCATTGCTGTAATCCAATTTTTTGATGTTGGGTAACAATCAGCATCTGTAAATAACAAATATTCTTTTTTAGAAGCTTTGATTCCTAAGGTTAAAGCATATTTTTTGTTTCCCCAGAAAGCTTCGTTGTTTTGTACTTTTACTAAGCGAATATTAGGATATTGTTGCTCAAATTCTTCAAAAACTTCTAAGGTTTCGTCGCTTGAAGCGTCATCTATTAAAACAATTTCGAAATCAGGATAATCTTGTTCTGCTAATAACGGAATGAATTTTTTAACGTTTTCTTCTTCATTTTTAGCACACACAATTACCGAAACTGGTAACTTTTTTGATGTAATTTCTTGTGGTTTACTAAAAGCAAACTTTCCAAAAATTCCTAAGTAGTAGAAAATCTGGATAAAAACGATAGCAATAAAGAAGTAAAATAAAGTTATAAGCATCTGATTTTAATGTCTTTTAATTTCTGAATCTTGCGAGTGCAAATGTACTTATGAATTCCTAGATTTCAATGGCTAAAGCCGATTTACTTTCGGCATTTCGACATTTCTTTCGCAACAGCAATAGCCTGAGGGTTTTCTGTTTTTTCTAATTCTGAAATTATGTTTTTATAATTGTGATCATCTCGGTTTTGTGATAGTTTTTTGGTAGCCTGAATTTCATCAATTTCAATTTCAAAACCAAAAATTCCTCTTGCTTCGCGCATTGTTTTAGTCGATAAATTCTCTACACGAACCGGATTTTCAGAACCAGCTTCGTATTTGTCAACCAATTTTTTTAGTTGTTCTATAGAGGTTGCTTCGTCTACAATCTTAATTCGGCCATAAACATGTACGGCTATATAATTCCATGTGGGTACATTTTCGTGATCGTACCAAGAAGAAGAAATATAACTATGCGGTCCTGTAAAAACGGCTAAAACCTGATCGTTTTCTGCAAAACCTTCTGCTTGCGGATTCAATTTTGAGAGATGTCCCTGTAAAATTTCTTTTCCGTCGGCATTAACTTCAAGTTCTATCGGAATATGTGTTGCACATAATTTTCCGTGAGTTTGATTGATTAGAATACCAAAACTATTTTCTTTCAAAAAAGTTCTGATCGATTCCGGATCTTCGTCTTTGTATAAGTCTGGTGTATACATTTTTTTTTCTTTTTTAGGGTCGATTTGCCACATTGTGAGATCCTGAGTTTTCGAGAGGAATGTCGATATAAAAAGGACTTCGACTTCGCTCAGTCTGACAATAATTTCAAATTTGTGCCAATTAGTGAAATTTGTGTTTTAAATCACATTAACTTCAGCTTCAATGTGAATTCCGAACTTATCGAAAACTGTTTTTTGAACGTCTTGCGAAACGGCTAAAATTTCCTGTCCCGTTGCGTTTCCGTAATTTACTAAAACCAAAGCTTGATTTTTATGAACTCCGGCATCTCCAAAACGCTTTCCTTTAAAGCCTGCTTGTTCAATTAGCCAGCCTGCCGGAACTTTTACTTCGGTTTCAGAAACTTCATAGAATTTCATTTCAGGGAAGTTTTGATGAATTTTTTCGAAATCAGATTTTAAAAGAATAGGGTTTTTGAAGAAACTTCCACTATTTCCTAATTCTTTCGGATCTGGTAATTTACTTTGTCTAATGGCAATTACAGCATTACTGACATCTTTTAAAGTGGGTGTGGTAATGTTGTTTTTAGCCAATTCGGCTGTAATATCTCCGTAAGAAATATTGATTTTATGATTGCGCTTAGTGAGTTTATAAATTACAGACGTAATAATATATTGATCTTTCACTTCATTTTTAAAGATGCTTTCTCGGTAGCCGAAATTGCATTCATTATTAGTGAAAGTTTTTATTTCCTGACTTTCAATGTTCATGGCTTCGCACGAAACAAAAGTGTCTTTTATTTCGGTTCCGTAAGCGCCAATGTTCTGAACTGGAGTTGTACCTACATTTCCCGGGATCAGCGACATATTTTCTAAACCTCCAAAATTGTTATCGATTGTCCAGAGAACGAAATCGTGCCAGGTTTCTCCCGCCTGACTTTCAACCCAAACAAAATCATCATCTTCTTTGATGATTTTTTTACCTTTTAAATCAATATGAATTACCAAAGCATCGATATCCTGGGTTAAAAGCATATTACTTCCTCCGCCTAGAATAAATTTTTTCTCGTTTTTGTTTTCTTCTAAAACAGATTTTAATTCATCAACAGAATGAACGGCAACGAATTGTTTTGCTTTGGCTTCAATGCCAAATGTATTGTAGTTTTTTAAAGAAAAATTGGATTGAATTTCCATAAATAAAAGGCTTTTATAATCTGAGTTCAAAAGTAAGGATTATAATTTTTTTTTAACCGCAAAGTTCGCAAGGATTTACGCAAAGTTCACAAAGTTTGTGTGAGAGTAGTTTTGTAAAACACAAAGTTCGCAAAGCATTGTATTGATAAAGCTTTGCGAACTTTGTTTTTTTTTAAAGTGTAGTGAGATAAAATCTTAGCTCCCGATAGTTATCGGGATTGCGGTTAAACTACTTTCGAGAATTCAGCAACTGATGATATTTATCTGCGATAATCTTCATATTAATATCATAATTTGCATTTTCCTCGACAAATTTTCTATTCTGAATAATAGCATTATTTCGGGATTCAGTATTCTCAAAAGACCAAATGAGTTCTTCGGCCAGCATTTTAATGTTATCAATTGCTATCAATTGTCCGTTTTCGCGATGTTTGATCCAGCTTTGATTTCCGGGAATATCCGAAACTACGGGATAGCAACAGCAAGCCATTGCCTCAAATAGAGAAGCTGAAACTCCCTCGGTGATGGGCATACTTATATATAGGTTTGATTGTTGTAATAATTTAGGAAGTTCAGTATTTGGGATTCTTCCTGTGAAAATTACTTTGTTTTCGATTTGTAAATCCTGAGCTAGATCTTTTAGAAATTGCAAACGAGTTCCGTCGCCAACAATCGTCAGGGAAAAATCGATTCCTTTTTGATGTAAAATAGCGAACGCTTTCAATATGGAATCATGACGATATTCGGGTTGTAAAGATCGTGTTACAATAGCTTCAATTTTGTTTGAATTATTGATAGAAGAAGAAAAAAGCGATAGATCGATTCCTTTTGGAATAACTAAAACTTTATTCATATCAACGCCAATTGCTTTCATTGAAATGGTCATAACCGGACCCCAGGCGTGAATTAAATCGGCTTTTTTGAAAGCGTGTTTCTGAATGATTTTTTTTAAGGGTAATAAAACAGAACCTTCCGGCCATAAATCGGTTCGGCCTTGTTGTGCAATTGCAATAGGATGCATTCCTGAAATTGCTGCCAAAAAACCATAACTGGTCGTTCTTTCGGCAATAATCATATCTGGTTTTTCTTTTCGGATTGTTTTGCGAATAGAAATGGGAGAGAAGACATATTCTAAAATACGCCTGAACCGGTTGAGTTTTGAATTGTTTGGTGTTTGAAGTTCCCAGGTGCAAATTTCAAAATCTCCAAATTCTTTCAAACCATTCATCCAGGTTATGGCGTCAGCGCGATAAGATTCTCCAAGAAAAAATATTTTTCTTTTTGTCATGTGGGGAGTAGTTTTTTTTGCCACGAATTTCTCGAATTTTCACTAATTAGTTCGTAGTAATTTTTACCTGTTTATTTTTTTTTGCCACAGATTAAAAGATTTTAAAGGATTTCTAATCTGTGTTAATCTGTGAAATCTGTGGCAAAAATTTTATCTAATTCATTAAAATTCTTCCTCTGTTTCTAAGGCGCGATTAATAAACTCGTTTAGAGGTTTTAAAGCGATAAGTTTTTTACTCATTTTAGCAACGAAGTCTTTTTGAATGACTTCGGCAATATCATATTTTTGAGTTGCTGTGAAACTTTTTAATTTTAAAAACTCAATGGCAGGATGGTCTTTTTCGTAACCTCTTGGTGGGTTTTTAAGTGAATTTCCTTCGTTTGTATCTAAGCTTCCAAATTCTTTTTTGAAGTTTTTATCGTTAAGAATAGCTTCCAGATCATCGTGGAAAAAAGCAATTTCTTTACGCACTTTTTTTAACTGATCGGGTTCTGGTGAATAAAATCCTCCGGCTATAAAACTTGCTCCTTTTTCGATGTGAACATAATATCCGGAACGATTTTGTCCTTTTGCGCCTGACGAAAGCCAAACACCAAGATGTGCTTTATAAGGAGATTTATCTTTAGAAAATCGAATATCGCGATTGATTCTGAAGGTACAATTTTTAACTTCTAATAATTCTAATGAGGGATCAAGCGGTTTCATTGCATCCAGAAAATCACTTACCAATTGGTGATAATCTTTTTTGAAAATCTCGTATCGTTTTTTATTGTCCTGAAACCAATCTCTGTTGTTGTTCTTTTTTAAATCGTCTAAAAATTGCAATGATTCTTTCGTTAGCATAATCTTCTTTGTTTTATTGCAGTTGTTTTCTTAAGTCTTTTTCGCTGATAAAGCCCGTTGTTTTCCATTGTACGGCTTTGTTTTCGTATAATACAATTGTTGGTAATTGATCAATTTTTAGTTGAGTTGCCAATGTTTTGTTTTTATCAACATCAATTCTAATAATGGTTACTTTGTCTGCCAGTTCTTTTTGCATGGTTAAAAGAAATGGTTCCATTTGCTTGCATGGTCCGCACCAAACCGCATAAAAATCTACGAGAACCTTTTTGTCTGAATTTAATAAATCATTAAAATCATTCATAGACATTCCGGCTGCTACTTCGGCAGGGATTCCAAATCCTTCTTCGTTCCAGTTCAGGAAACCACCATCTAGTTCGTAAACATTGGTAAAACCTAATTCGTTTAGTTTTGTTGCTGCTTTTTTACTTCTTCCTCCGCTAAGGCAATACACAAAAACAGGTTTTGATTTGTCGAAAGCTGCTGCTTTTGTTTCAAAATCGTCTGCGTTCCAGTTTACGTTTTTGGCATTTTCTATATGATCAGATTCGAATTCGTCTGGAGTTCGAACGTCTAAAATTTGTGGATGATCTGTTGTTTTAATTTTTTCTGCAAACTCTTTCGGATGTAATGATTCAAAAGGACTGGCTTTTTTTTCGTTACAGGAAATAAATACAATTGAAACAATTAGAAATAAAATTTTGTGGAATTTCATGAGATTAAATTTTAAAAATGGTATCGCTAAAATAGTGATTTTTCGATTTTGAATTCTTAATAGAAAGTGAAATAAAAACGTTGATCACGAATTTCATGAGTTAGTAAGAATTATTAAATAATCGTTTAGTTGCTTAGCTTTGACAAAGTTCAAGGTTAGTCTGCGTATTTTTGTCATCCCGAGGAACGAGGGATCTCCATAAGTAGCTCGACAAAGATTGAAGATTTTTATTGCGGAGTTTCTTGTGGAGATCCCTCGTTCCTCGGGATGACAATGATTGTGGTAACTTTGTTTTAAAACTTTGTCGAAACTTCAGAATCTGTTTAATCTTATAATCTGTGGCTAAATTATTTTAGACAAAGAATTAGTGATATTCGTGCAATTCGTGGCAAAAAAAAAACTCCTTACAAATTAAATATCTTGTAACTCTGATGTGTCGATTTTACAATAGTTTCAGTTCGTTCCGGATGAGTATCTGAAATAAAAAGCTGCCCGAAAGTTTCGGTATTGACCATTTCGATGATTTTACCAACGCGGGTTTCGTCGAGCTTGTCGAAAATATCATCAAAAAGCAATAATGGTTTTACACCACTTTGTTTTTTTAGAAACTCGAACTGAGCCAGTTTTAAAGCTATCAAAAATGATTTTTGCTGACCTTGCGATCCAAATTTTTTTATAGGATGAGAATCAATCTCGAAAGACAAGTCGTCTTTATGAACTCCTACGCTTGTATATTGCAGCGCTCGGTCTTTATTAATGTTCTCCTTTAATAATGTGAGTAGATCTTTTTCGAACAAATTGCTTTCGTAAACAAGTTGTACGGTTTCTTCAGATCCGGTTATGGCTTGATGATGTGTATTAAATATAGGTATAAATTGTTCGAGGAAATCTTTTCGTTTTTCGAAAATCGATTGTCCAAAACTATTTAGTTGCTCATTATATATAGATAAGGTATCGTTGTCGAAAGTATGGTTTAATGCAAAATACTTTAATAAAGCGTTTCGTTGTACAATTACTTTTTGATATTGAATAAGCTGATGCAAATAAGTCGAATCGAGTTGCGAGATAACACTATCCATAAATTTACGACGTGTTTCGCTTCCTTCGACAATTAAATCACGATCGGCCGGGGAAATAATTACCAACGGAATAAACCCAATATGATCAGAGAATTTGTCGTAAGCTTTTCCGTTTCTTTTTAAGATTTTCTTTTGTCCTTTCTTTAGGCTGCAAACGATTTGTTCGGTTCTGTCATTCTTTTCCAGTTCGGCATCAATAACAAAAAACTCTTCGCCGTGTTTGATGTTTTGTACGGCCAGGGGATTAAAATAACTTTTACCGTAAGCCAAATGATAAATGGCATCAAGTACATTTGTTTTTCCAATTCCGTTTTTGCCCACAAAACAATTGATCTTGCGGTCAAAATCAAAGCTGACTTCAGAGAAATTTTTATAATTGAATAATGAAATTTTGTTTAAATACATTTTTTTTGAAACTGTAATGATAAAAATTAACGTTTCCAGATTATGACTTTATCCTGCAGATTAGGTTTTTCTGCGACTGATTAAATGATTAAAAAGGATTTTGTTCTGCAAATTTAATTCAATAAATGCTTAATCTGTGAGAATCTCTAAAATCTGTGACTAAAAATTACTTTTTGCAGATTGCTTACTTCTGTTATGAAGAAAATAAGAGGAGGTGAACTATTGAGAAATGTCCAAATAATTAGGGTTTTAAGGGATTTAAAGCCTGATTATTTCGGTGATAAACAGAAAGAACAAGCTGTTTAGTGAATTATTTTTTTTAAATAGATATAAATTTACTTTTTTTTACGTTAGTTTCAATAAAAATTTTATTTTTGCCGTTCACTAAATTAATTTTAAATGGCTACTTACAATAAAAGAGGATATAAAGCACCAAAAGAAAAGGAAGTTAAAGAAGAAGTTGTCAATGAAGAACAACAAGTAATTCTTGATGGAAAAAACAGCAAAACAGCTGAGGTTTTTTCTAAATTAGATGAAACTGCTTCAAAAACTGAGGATTGGGTTGCTAAAAATCAAAAAATCATTATTGGTTTAGTTGCCGGTATTGCTGTGGCTACTATTGGATATTTGGCTTACCAAAAGTTCATCGAAGCTCCTAAACAAGACGAAGCTGCAAGCGAAATGTTTGTTGCTCAACAAAATTTTGATAAAGCAACTAATGGTGTTGCAAGTGATTCATTATATAAATTAGCATTGAACGGTTCTGAAGGTAAATTTGGATTCGTAAAAATCGCTGATGAATATTCTGGAACTGATGCTGGAAATTTAGCGAACTATTATGCTGGTATGGCATACTTAAATACTGGTAAATTTGATGAGGCTATTAAATACTTAGGTAACTTTAAATCTAAAGAAGCTATCATTAATGCTTTGGCAATTGGTGGAATTGGAGATGCTTATTCTCAAAAGAACCAACAAAAAGAAGCTTTAGAGTATTATGTAAAAGCTGCTGAGTCTAATAAAAACGATTTTACAACCCCTCGTTTCTTATTAAAAGCTGGTAAAACTGCATTGGCTTTAGGTCAAAAAGAAGACGCTTTGAAGTATTTAACAGATATTAAAGAGAATTACGATGCAACTCCGGAAGCAGCTTCTGTAGATGTATTGATTGGATTAGCGCAATAATAATTTTAGATTTTAGATTTAAGATTGTAGATTTGTATTTGAGAATTTAAAAATTTAAAATATACAGATGGCTACCGAAAATAAAAACTTATCAGAATACGATAAAAACACGATCCCAAATGCGAAAGACTTTCGATTTGGGATTGTTGTTTCTGAGTGGAATGAAACTATAACTGAAGGACTTTACAATGGTGCTTTTGAAGCGCTAATTGATAATGAAGTTCCGGCTCAACAAATTATTCGCTGGAATGTTCCAGGAAGTTTTGAGTTGATTTATGGTGCGAAAAAAATGTTGCAGACGCAAAATGTAGATGCGGTAATTGTAATTGGATGTGTAATTCAGGGACAAACCAAACATTTTGATTTTGTATGCGAAGGTGTAACACAAG
Organism: Flavobacterium bizetiae; assembly: GCF_902804475.1. GTDB lineage: Bacteria > Bacteroidota > Bacteroidia > Flavobacteriales > Flavobacteriaceae > Flavobacterium > Flavobacterium bizetiae. Next base: position 17,124 of record NZ_CADCSU010000131.1, on the reverse strand, counting down.
GAATTAAAGATTTGAATGTTCAAACTGATATTCCGGTTATTTTTTGCGTTTTGACTGACAATAATATTCAGCAGTCGATTGATAGAAGTGGAGGAATTCACGGAAACAAAGGAACCGAAGCTGCAATTGCTGCAATCAAAATGGCATATATTCGTCAACAAGCTTCGATGTCGCACCCGTTTAACCAACCATTGTTGTCTTCAGGAGCACTACAAATAGAAGAAACTCCAATAAAAATCGAGAAAGAATAGCAATATTTTTCTTCTAAAATATTAAAAACCTGTGCTGTGTAAAATAGTACAGGTTTTTTGTTTTTTTTATGACAGCACTTATTCTAAAAGCCAAGAGAAATTCATTAAATTTGTGCTTCTTGGTTCAAAAATTTTAACCTTAACTTTTTAATTATTTTTTCTTAATGTCGAGTATTATTCAATTACTTCCTGATCACGTTGCTAACCAAATTGCCGCTGGAGAAGTGGTTCAAAGACCTGCTTCAGTCGTAAAAGAGCTGTTAGAAAATGCTGTTGATGCTAAGGCAACCGACATTAAATTAATCATTAAAGATGCAGGAAAATCATTAGTTCAGGTTATTGATAATGGTTCAGGAATGAGTGTGACCGATGCGCGTTTGTGTTTTGAGCGTCACGCTACTTCTAAAATTCGTCAGGCAGAAGATTTGTTTTCATTATGTACAAAAGGTTTTCGTGGTGAGGCATTGGCTTCTATTGCCGCAATTGCCCATATGGAAATGAAAACCAAGCAAGATCAGGACGAACTGGGAACGCATATTATAATCGAAGGAAGTAAATTTGTTTCGCAGGAAGTGGCCGTTTTACCAAAAGGAACTTCATTTGCGGTTAAAAATTTGTTTTTTAATATTCCGGCGCGTCGTAATTTTTTAAAATCAGATACGGTTGAATTTCGTCATGTTATGGATGAGTTTCAGCGTGTAGCTCTGGCGCACCCTAACATTCATTTTACGTTTTATCATAACGGCAGCGAAATGTATAATTTGCCCGCTGCAGGTTATCGTCAGCGTATTGTGGGGATTATGTCGGGTAAAACCAATGAAAAACTGGTTCCGGTGAACGAAGATACAGAGATTATAAATGTTCAGGGATTTGTTTGTAAACCTGAGTTTGCGAAGAAAAACAGAGGCGAACAATTCTTTTTTGTAAACGATCGTTTTATAAAAAGTGGTTATTTGCATCATGCAGTAATGGCGGCTTATGACGGACTTTTGAAAGATGGTTCGCAACCAAGTTATTTCTTGTTTTTGCAAGTTCCGCCCAATACAATCGATATCAATATTCATCCTACTAAAACAGAAATTAAGTTTGATGATGAACAAGCTTTGTATGCTATTTTAAGAGCGTCGATAAAGCATAGTTTAGGACAATTTAATGTTGCGCCTGTTCTTGATTTTGATCGCGATGCCAATTTAGATACACCATATCATTATAAAGATTTAGAAGCAGAAACGCCTACAATTCAGGTTGATGGAACTTTTAATCCTTTTACGGATGATAAAACCAATCAACATTATACAAAAGCAAGTTCGGGATCTGGTTCTGGTTACAGTTCAGGTTCTTCATCGTCATTTTCATCAGGTTCAAGTTCAGGTTCTTCTTATTCGGGTTATTCAAAAAGGGTAGAACCAACGGCAACTTGGGAAAGTTTATATGTTGGTTTAGATACAGAAAGTCCTGAAGCTATAGAAAGTTCACCTTTTACATTCGAAAATGAAGAAGTAACGTCGTCATTATTTAATGATAATGAAATAGAGCAGGCGAGTCAGGGAACGTACCAAATTCATAAAAAATATATTGTTTCGCCAATAAAATCCGGAATGGTAATCGTTGATCAGCAACGTGCGCACCAACGTATTTTATATGAGCAATTTTTGCTTAATATGACTGTGAATCAAGCCTCAAGTCAGCAATTGTTATTTCCTTTGAATTTGTTTTATTCTTCTGATGAAATGACATTAATCGAAGAATTAAAACCTTCCTTAGAAACAACAGGTTTTGTTTTTGAAGATGCGCAAACGGATCATATTGTAATTTCCGGAATTCCGGTAAATATTACCGAAAGTGAAGTTTCTCTTGTAATTGAGCAATTGTTAAGTGATCTGCAAGACGGAATCCCGGCAAATAGTTATAGTCAGAATGATACGATAGCCAAATCTATGGCTAAAAGTTTAGCGGTTAAAACAGGATCTTATTTAACCGAGAAAGAACAAGATAATTTAGTAAACGGTTTGTTTGCTTGTAAAGATCCAAATATTTCACCTTTTCAAAAACCTACCTTCATCACCATGCGTGTTGAAGATATAGATAAAAAGTTTGCCTTATGATGAATATGACTCCCGTAGTAAAACAATTACTGATAATTAATATTATCTTTTTTATTGGTTCTCAATTAGTGCCAGTTTCTTATGAATATTTTGCTATGTTTTTTCCTGAAAATCCAAATTTCAGAGCTTGGCAACCTATAACGCATATGTTTATGCATGGCGGAATTATGCATATTGCTTTTAATATGATTGCAATGGTTTCGTTTGGATCGGCATTAGAACATTTTTGGGGAGGTAAGAAGTTTTTATTCTTTTATATTTCCTGCGGATTAGGTGCTGCATTATTACATACGGCAGTAAATTATTATTCTTTTCAGGATACGATGAATGTTTTAATGGCCAACGGATATCAAAAAGCGGAGGTCTTGAAGCTTTTAAGTGAAGGAAAAATAGACACAAGATGGCAGGATTTAGTTTCTGTTTCTCAGTTTTCAAGTTTTACAGATTCTTATATCGGTACAGTTGTAGGGGCTTCTGGAGCTATTTATGGTTTACTAACAGCTTTTGCTTTTATGTTTCCTAATGCTGAGTTGGCTCTTATGTTTATTCCTGTGCCTATTAAAGCGAAATATTTTGTGCCGGGAATTTTAGCTGTCGATTTGTTTTTAGGATTTAGAGGAAGCTCTTTATTTGGAAGTGGAGGAACAGGAATTGCGCATTTTGCTCACGTTGGTGGCGCTTTGACAGGATTTTTAATTATGTGGTACTGGAAAAAAAATCAATTTAATAGTAATCGTTGGAATTAATTTTTAACTTTAATATCGTAAATAAAAACTAAAAAAAGCTTTTATGAATATTCTTGATGATTTAAAATTACAGTACAGATTGGGTGGTATAGCAATGCGTGTTATTTATTGGAACATTGCTTGTTTTCTGATCTCTTTAGTGTTCTTTTATTCATATTCAGGAGGAGGTTTTAATTATCCAACCTGGTTGGCTTTGTCATCGGATCCGAACATATTTTTGTTTAAACCGTGGACATTTTTAACCTATGCTTTTTTTCACGCGTCATTTCTGCATTTGCTGTTTAATATGATGGTTTTAAACTTTGCGAGCAATTTGTTTCTTACCTTTTTTACTCAAAAGCAATATTTAGGATTGTATATTTTAGGGGCCATCTTTGCTGGTGTTGCGTTTGCCTTGAGTTTTTACTTTTTTAATATTTCAGCTCCAATTGTTGGGGCTTCAGCAGCGATTATGGCAATTCTGGTTGCTGTAACAACATATCAGCCTTTAATGGGTGTGCGTTTGATGTTTTTTGGTAATGTTAAGCTTTGGCATATTACAGCAGTAATTCTGGTGCTTGATTTAATGCAGTTTAGATTAGATAATACCGGCGGACACGTATCTCATTTGGCCGGAGCAATTTTTGGTTTTGTTTATATTAAACTCCTTCAAAACGGAACAGATTTAAGCAAAATAGTTTCGAGAACATTAGATTTCTTTACAAATCTATTTAAAAAATCCCCTACGACCCCTTTCAAAAAAGTTCATAAAAATTACAAAAAACCTACCGAAAAAGTCACGTCAAGAATTGTTACGAAAGATAAAACGCAACAACAAATTGATGAAATTTTAGACAAGATTAGCCAGTCAGGCTATGATTGTTTGACAAAAGAAGAAAAAGAGTTTTTATTTAAAGCTGGAAAATAATCCTTTTAGCATAAGAATATGAAAAACCTTTCGTGGTTTAATAAAATAATGTTCTTTTTGAATATAGTGCTGACTGTAGTAACATTTAGTATTTATATTTTACCATTTTTAGCACCTAAGAGTTTTCCGCTTTTATCGGTGCTAACGTTGTTTATGCCGGCTTTTTTTGTGCTTAACGGGTTGTTCTTTATTTATTGGGCGATTCAGTTTAAAAAACGCCTTATTTTGTCTGGTTTGGTTTTGCTTACTGGAATTACCTTTATTAGCAAATTTTATAAATTCTCTGCCAAAGAATATATCAAAGATGAAAAAGACTTCTCGATCATGAGTTATAATGTGCGTCTTTTTAATGTTTTTAAATGGCTGGACCGAGATGATATTCCGTCTAATATAAAAAGTTTTATCGACGAACAGGATCCTGATATTCTTTGTATTCAGGAATATTCAAATTCAGCTCATATCGATCTAAAAGTGTATCCTCATCGCTATATTTTTATAGATGGTAATCAGATTAAAACCGGACAGGCTATTTTTTCTAAATTTCCTATTATAAATGAAGGTAATATTATTTTTCCTAAGTCTGATAATAATGTGGTTTATGCTGATATAAAACGCGGAAAAGATGTAATCAGAGTTTATAATATGCACTTGCAGTCGATTAAAATTTCGCCTGATGTAAGTGAGATTTCGAATAATATTGATAATGTAAATCAGGAAAAGTCGCAGCTTATTTATACCCGAATCAGTAAAGGGTTTAGGCAGCAACAGGAGCAGGCAGAAATATTTAAAGAGAATATTAAAAAATGCAAAACCCCATTTATTATTTGTGGCGACATGAATAATAGTCCGTTTTCTTATGTATACCGAAGTATAAAAGGAAAACAAAAAGATGCTTTTGAAGAAGCAGGAGAGGGTTTTGGGGCAACTTATAAATTTAAATATTACCCAGCCCGAATTGACTATATTTTTACCGACAGTAAAATGAAAGTAAAAGGATTTGAAAGTTTTCCTGATTTCGAAAACTCCGATCATTATCCTATTATGGCGAGACTTTCGATGGAATAGATTTTAAAAATAAACAAATTTTTAAAATTCCAAATTCCAAAAAAAAAATAGAAAGATTATACTAGTTTCTGTGTTTTTAAATAATCCATTGCAAATTTACCTTCATTAAAAAGTAAGTCTAATACACTTAGATTGTTGATGAATCCGTGTTTGTCATCAAAAACCTGAGTATATTTTTCGAATGCATTTGGATCTTTTTTTCCGTTTGCCAAAAATCTAAAATCAGTGATGTTTTCGGCTTCATGAAAGTATTCTGTAGTTTTAGAAAAGTCTAATTTCATTCGTAAACACTTTGTTACGATGTCTAGAACTTCCATATTCAAATCCATAAGGAAATTGTGTTGTTTTTCGAAAATTGGACGGATGTCGTCTTCGAAAAACTCAAAAAAAGGCGAACTTCTATATCCGGCTTCTAAGGATTTAAAATGTTGTTTTTGCCAGTCGAATTCATTCTCAATTAAAACATCTTTTGTTTTTTGATGTAATGTTTTAGAATGTTTAATAGGGATATTTAGCAGCTGAATTCCGTTTGGACTATAGATGTAAGTACGGTTTCTATTGGTTTGTTTTTGAAAATTATCTTCCATTTCAAAAGTAATATTTTCAGATTGAGCCATAACTGCAAAGTGACTAATAGACGGAAAATAGGTAGGAAGTAATAAGGAATTCATGATATTTTTTTGTTTAATCGGTAAATCGTTTAATCGTTCTTTTTTAAGAAACAATTAAACGATTTACCAGTTTAACGAATAAACGTTTTATGCTTTGTTTTCTTTTCTTTTTCTCCAGAAATATTCTCCAACAAAATATGCTGCAAGAACAATTAAGAAATATTTAAAGTACGATTGCGGTTGTCCTTCACCATTTACTGTAGTGAAAACTCGGTCCCAACGAACTTTGTTGATTCCTTTTCCGTTAGTGTCCCAGCTCATCCAGATAAAAACAGGCTTCCCTACAATATGATTTGCAGGCACATAACCCCAGTAACGGCTATCTTCAGAATTATGACGGTTGTCTCCCATCATCCAGTAATAATCTTGTTTGAAGGTATATGACGTAGCTTGTTTTCCGTTGATTAAAAAATGAGAACCATCCAACTGTAAAGTATTGCCTTCGTATTTGGTAATGATTTCTTTGTAAAACGGCAAAGATTCATTCGTTAACGCCACTGTTTTTCCTGCTTCAGGAATATAAATTGGTCCAAAATTATCCTGGCTCCATTTGTTGATATGAGGGAAAATTGCATTGTCGTTTCCTCTGTCAATTTCTCTTTTTACAGCAGTAATTCCGGGAGTGTTTTTTAAACGTTCAGCACTTGCTTCTGTTAATGCTCTGAAATAGATGGTATCTCTTTTCTCCTGATCTTTAATGTAAGCGCCATCAGTAATATCCAGTTCTTTCATTAATGATTCAAAATCAACCGGAGTTTTTCCGTCTAATGCAACTGAATAAGAATATTGAGGTTTAGCACGCTCAGGTAAGATTAATTTTTTTCCGTTAATAAAAACAAAACCGTCTACAATTGATAAACTGTCACCAGGAATACCAACACATCTTTTTACGTAATTCGATTTTTTATCGATTGGTTTTATAACGCCAGGTCTTCCTTTTGGCTCGTAGAAATAATGAACTGTATCTACTGGCCAGTTGAAAACCACAATATCTGATCGTTTGATTTTTTCTAAAGCCGGTAGTCTGAAATAAGGTAATTGTGGCCAGCTTAAGTATGATTTTCTTTTTAAAAATGGTATTGTATCGTGAACCATTGGTAAAGCAACAGTTGTCATAGGAACACGAGGGCCGTAGTTTACTTTGCTTACAAACAAGAAATCACCAATTAGTAATGATTTTTCTAAAGATGAAGTAGGAATTGTATAAGGCTGTACTACATACGTGTGTACTAATGTTGCTACGATAATAGCAAAAAGCAGAGAACTTATAGTGTCAGCAGTTTTATTTTGCGGTCTTAATTCTCTGTTGGCGTTATATTCTAATTTTTGAGTATAGTTTACATAATAGATGTAAAAACCAAAAGTAAAAATTCCTAAGAAAGTGTCTAAAGTAGATTTTTTACCAAATGTTCTTAAGGTTTCTACCCAAACAACAGGAAACATAATTAAATTAATAATTGGGATGAAAAGCAATAAAGTCCACCAAGTTGGGCGACTGATTATTTTCATTAAAATTATTGAATTATAAACCGGAATTGCAGCTTCCCAGGCTTTTCTCCCGGCTGCCTGATACAGTTTCCAGGTTCCTATAAAGTGAATTACTTGTACGGCTAAGAAAAATACGAACCAAAGATATAGTGTCATGGTTTTTTTTGTTTTATGTTTCAAGTTTCAGGTCGTTCTTTTGAAAACCTTACTACTTTAAAATTTGATTATTTTAAATTTAATACATCTTTCATGCTGTAAATTCCTGTTTTACCAGCAAGCCATTCAGCAGCAATTACAGCTCCAAGAGCAAAACCTTCGCGGTTATGAGCGGTATGTTTTAATTCGATGCTGTCTACAATTGAGTCGTAAGTTACGGTATGAGTTCCCGGAACATCGCCAATTCTTTTTGCTTCAATATGAATTTCATTTGATTTGGCCTGATCTAAAGTCCAATTGGCATAATTGCTATTTTCGATAACACCTTTTGCCAAAGAAATAGCTGTTCCGCTTGGAGCATCTAGTTTTTGAGTGTGATGAATTTCCTCCATCGTTACTTTATAAGAGTCAAACTGTGACATGATTTTAGCTAAATATTCATTCAGTTCAAAGAAGATGTTTACTCCTAAACTAAAGTTTGAACTAGAAATGAATCCGCCTTGTTTTTCGTTGCAAAGAGCAACCATTTCGTCAAAATGTTCTAACCAGCCTGTTGTTCCTGAAACAACTGGTACGTTATTGTTAAAACAGCTCGAAATGTTGCTTACTGCAGCAGTCGGAACGCTAAAGTCAATTGCAACATCTGCAGTTGAAAGTCCGTCGTATGTATTGAATTCGTCTTTCTTTAAAACAATTTCGTGACCTCTTTCTAAAGCAATTCGTTCAATTACTTTACCCATTTTTCCGTATCCTAAAAGCGCAATTTTCATTTTGTATGTATTTTTGAGTTCAAATAACCAGTGTTATTTAAAAGTGGTAATTAAAAGTTAGTCCAACGTTTGGTCTGAAAGTAATGTCGTTTGGATATACTTCCGGACGCATTGATAATCTTTCGCTTACGTTGAATTGAATTAAGGCAGCATCAACATTGGCGTCTATAATGTTTAGAGCATAAAAAGCAACGACAAATAAAGCAGATAAATCCCTGTTTCGTTGATAGAATTTCTGACCTGCAACAAGTCGGCTTTCATCCAGAAATTGGTATTTATCGTCATTATAACCTTCTAATCTTCGCTTATAAGCGTTACGATAATCGCGGTACTTGTTATTATTGTCGATATAAAAATATAAACTGGTACCAATTGCTCCGTAAACCAAAGGTATTTTCCAGTATTTTTTATTGTATGCCTGACCTAAACCGGGTAAGATTGCAGAGTAGAAAGCTGCTTTCGCTGGTGTAAGCGGATCTATTTCTTGTAACTTGCTAGTGTCTTTAACAACCAAAACCGTTTCGTTTTTTGCCTGGGCAAAAAGAGAAACGGTTCCTATAAGAAAGAACAATAGACTTATGGGGACAATCTTATTCACTATCGTTTATTAATTTTATAATTCGATTAAAGTCGGCTTCAGAATTAAACGGAATTGTAATTTTTCCTTTTCCGTTACCTGCGACTTTTACATCAACTTTCGCACCAAAATAATCATTAAAAGTGTTTTTTTGCGTTTCTCTCACCACAAACGAAGAATCTGCTTTTGGTTTTCCGTCAACTTTTGGTTTTAAACTTTCGTGATAATTTTTTACTAAAGTTTCTGTTTCACGAACAGATAGATTCTGGCTGACAATTTTTTGGTAGATATCAGTCTGAATGTCTAAATCTTCAATATTAATAATTGCTCTACCGTGTCCCATACTGATAAAACCATCACGAATACCTGTTTGAATAATCGGGTCAAGTTTTAAAAGACGTAAATAATTGGCAATTGTAGAACGTTTTTTTCCAACGCGCTCGCTCATTTGTTCCTGAGTCAATTGAATTTCATCAATTAAACGTTGGTACGAAAGTGCGATCTCGATTGGGTCTAAGTCATGACGCTGAATATTTTCAACCAATGCCATAACCAGCGATTCATTGTCATTCGCAATACGAATGTATGCAGGAACATGTGTAAGACCAACTAAAGTCGAAGCGCGCAAACGACGCTCTCCTGAAATTAACTGGTATTTATTGAAGTCTAATTTTCGAACAGTAATAGGTTGAATCACGCCAAGTTCTTTAATAGAAGTGGCTAATTCGCGTAACGATTCTTCATTAAAATTGCTTCTAGGCTGAAACGGATTTATTTCGATAGCACTTATTTCAAGCTCTATGATGTTTCCAACAACTTTGTCAGCATTTTTGTCATCTACTGATACAATGTCGTTTTCCGGATCTTTTAATAATGCTGATAATCCTCTTCCTAAGGCTTGTTTTTTAATTGCTTTTGTCATAAAAACTATTTACTGTTTTTCTTTATAATTTCTTGAGCTAAATGAATATAATTAACTGCTCCTTTGCTTGTTGCGTCATAATTAATGATGCTTTCACCAAAACTTGGAGCTTCGCTTAATTTTACATTTCGCTGAATAACGGTATCAAAAACCATATCGTTAAAGTGTTTTTGAACCTCTTCTACAACCTGATTAGATAAACGTAATCTCGAATCGTACATCGTTAGTAACAATCCTTCGATATCAAGATCCGGGTTGTGTATTTTTTGAATACTCTTTATCGTGTTCAATAATTTTCCTAATCCTTCAAGTGCAAAATATTCGCACTGAATAGGAATAACAACTGAATCAGCCGCAGTTAAAGCATTTAGGGTTAGTAAACCCAATGAAGGCGCACAGTCGATAATGATATAATCATATTCATCTCTTACACTTTCTAATGCTTTTTTAAGCATGTACTCTCTGTTTTCTTTATCTACCAATTCGATTTCGATGGCAACAAGATCAATGTGAGCGGGAATCACATCAACATTTACAGCTGAACATTTTATTATGGTTTCTTTAGGAGTGTTACTGTGTTCAAGTATCTGATAGGTACCCATCTCAACAGATTCTACATCAATCCCAAGGCCAGATGTAGCATTTGCTTGAGGATCAGCATCAATCAATAATACTTTCTTTTCTAAAACACCCAATGAGGCTGCAAGATTTACCGATGTAGTAGTCTTTCCAACGCCTCCTTTTTGATTAGCAATCGCAATGATTTTGCCCATTTATTTTCTGAATTTTGAACCGTAAAAATACAATTATTTATGGTTTCTGAAAATCTATTTTGTTAACATTTAAGAAACTTCGGTTAATCGTTGTATGGTGCGTGTTCTGAGGAATTTAATTTTTTGGATAATAAAAAAATAGTACCGAAAATTCGTTCTATTTGTTCTCGATTTTAGCATAGAAGAACAAATAAGCGGTTTGAATCTTAAAAAAGTATTTAAATGTTAAATTTTTGTCCCGCTCTTAATTTTTGCTTTTTAAATCTTTTATTAAACTGGCAGTAAAAAATAAAATTGTAATTCCGCCCAAAATAATACAAAGCCACATAAACCAGGATTGTTGCCAAAAAGATTTATTTGCCACAGCAGTTTTTACCGTGGTTTTATGCTGAATGTCGTAAAGCGTTGTTTGTGGCAAATTGACAACGATATTGTTTTTAAAATTCGAAAGATCATATTCCGGTTCACTAAGATTTTTATTTCCTGTTTTCAGGATATAATTTTCATTAACATTTAAATCTGCAATGATAGAAATGGGCTTTTGAAAGTATTTTATTTTCGAAATTGATAATGGCTGATTGTCGTGATTTTGAATTTTAATGTAAAATTCTTTTTCGAATATGTCAGGAAACACAAACGTATTCGTAGTATTTGAGTTTAACTCAAAAGAAGTAATTTCTTCCTCTATTATTTGAGATTTTCTTTTGGTTTCGCGTTTTATTTTCCTGTAAAGAATAACAGTACGCTTGTAATAAGTTGGTTTTGAAATTTCGAAGGAAATCTCATTGATAACCTGTGGCGCATCAAAAAGAACACGAATTTGAGTTTCTTTTTCTGATGGGATTTCTGTTGTTATGGATTGTTTTGGAAAGATTTCCTGTAAAGCGCTTTTTTGTAACTTCGAGTTAAAATTCCCGACTTTTAAAACATTGATCGGGAGTGTTTTTTTGTCATCAAAATCTATTTTTAGATAACGATATGTACTTAACGGATATGAAATTGTTTTAACAACGCTTGTTTCAGATCGACTGTTCAAATCATAAAGTGTTTGTGAATCAGATATTCCAAACCATTCTTTCTGGTCATCACTTCCTGAAACAGAATATTTCTTTTCTACATCAGAATTGGCTATGAATAACGAAAGCTGATTGTTGTGTTTATTAGACGGAATTTCAATAACAATCGAAGTGCTTTTTTTAGGATAAACTGTTTTCGAAACAATATTGTATTCTTCAAAAGTATTTGATGAAACGGCATTATTGCTCTGAAAAAAATACGGAACCTCATTTCCTTTAGAATCAAATAATCTAATGTCGCTCAAATCCTGTTTCGAAAATGATCGTACTTCAGGCGACAAAATAATTTCATTGAAACCATTCTGAGTGACTTTTTTTAGTTTGGCACTCGTTTGATATTGCCCAAACGAAAGGTTTGCGATAAGTAATAATGCGAGAAATTTATTTAGTTTCATTGTTTTGTTCAGTCTTATTTTCGTCAATAACTAATACTTTGATTTTTTGATAAACAAAAGAGATAATCAAAATTAAGATTCCTAAAAGAATAAACGATATGATTTTTCCGGTTTCAGAAATATTACTGATATCGTATAAAAATAATTTTAAAATGGTTAGTCCCAGTAATGATAAAGCGATTATTCTTAAAGATTTAAGTTGTTTTTTTATCCCTGTAATTAAAAATACAAAAGCTAAAATTCCCCAAAGAATTGGAAATCCTGTTTTTATGATTTTAGTTCGTGCTAAACCAATATAATCGTCGGCTATGAAATCACGTAAATAAGGCAAATTCGATTTGTAACTTGCATACATAGGACTTGTTTGTATGTCCTGAACTGTTACCGGAGAATTCATAAATACAAGACCATGAAGCATTACTTCTGAACTCGCGATATAAATGACAAAAAAGGCAGCAATCCACATAAAATAGCGACTTCTAAGAAAAGTAAAGTCGACTTTTTTATAGATTTGAAACAATTGATAACCAAAATAAATCGTGATAATTAGCGAAATATAATGAAGGTAAAAAGCAATCGATTTTCCGTTTCCTGAACTAATAATGTCTTTATGCTCAAGGAAAGGATAATTTGAAAACCAAAAAGTAAATAAAACAATATTGGCAATGGCAAGTAACAAAGCGCCCTGATATCCGGTTTCTGTTTTTCTTTTTATTAAATAAGATGTAAACAAAGCAGAGAATATCAAGTGATACAAAATAGGCAATGCTATAGCGCTGTAAATACTTTCGATAGAATGATTTGATTGATAAATAACTTCGAGTAAACCTGTGAAATAGGCAATTACAAAGCCAACTTCTAAAACAATCCTTCTGTATTTTCCAGGATTAAAACTAATGTCGAAAATAGTTGAGTTTTCGGTTTCATTTCTTAATAAATACCAAATTGCAAATAAAGAACCCGTAGCAAAAACACCCGTTATAAATATAGGATTTATGATGATGCTTAAAGGTGAGGCGCCATTGTAATATTTGTTCCAGTCCATAATCAGACTGAAGATCATTAAAATATGAACTATTATAGAACCAAATCTATAACTATTAATTTTAGATTTCTGAGACAACCATAATAATAAAACGGCTTCTGCTGCCCAAAATAGTGTAATATAATTGCCTTCAAACTGAATTGGGATCGCTAATGTTATAAATGTCAGCGTTAATCCGATAAGTAAGTAAGCAGCTTTTTGGTCAAGGTCGAATTTTTTGTATAAAAACCAGGCGTAAATTAAATTGAGTAAAGCAAGAATTGTAGTAAACAAACCTTTTAATTCCGGATGATAATTAGCCAAAATCGCCATTCCGGCACCATAAAATAAGAAGGTGTTGCTGGCCAAAATAGTCAGTTGCGTTTTAGAAAACTCTCCTTTTGATCTGATATTATTGATCAGGTTCATTAATATAAAAATGAAATAGAAAATAAATCCAAATACTAAAGCACCAAAATAATGTGGCTTATCAGAACTTAAATCTTTAGTTAACCATGCGGCATACAATAAAACAGTAAACAGGTAAGTAAGTATATTAACCAGATTCCATTTTTTATAATACGCAATACCTAAAATACCAACGTTTAGAATGATGATGTAAGTAAAGAGCACAACATAATTGCCTTCGCCTGTGCTTACCATAAACGGAACAGCAAATCCGCCTATTAATGAAAGTACTGCCAGTTCAATTCGGTCATAGGATAAAGATATTAAAGCACTAAATGCTGTAATGATTACCATGATACTAAAGGCAACGGTTTGATTGAACAAATGATAATCATGAAAAGCGATTCCAATTGTAAAATAGAAAATCGCAATCGCCCCCGCAACAATAACAGAACTAAATGCGGCGTAGTTTTTACGCAATTTGTGTGCAATTCCCATAACAAGAGCGCCACATAAAACACCAATTCCAACTCGGGCAGGTTCGTTGATCCAGTCTTTGTCGATGGCATATTTTACAAAATAGCTAATTCCTAATACGAGGATTAAAACACCAATTTTGTTGATAAGGTTTTCTCCAATAAACTTTTCTAAATCCGGATTTTTTTCTTTGAAATTTTCCCAGAATGATTTTTCCGGTTCAGCAGGAATTATTGGTTTCTGAATTTTTTCTTCGCGCGTTGGAGCAACTTGTAATTCTATCGGAAAAAGCGGTTTCTCTGGTTTAATTTCCTGAACTTCTTCTTTTAAAATCGGAACCGGAATTGTGTCTTTAACAATTTCTGGTTGTGCCGGTTCAAAAGTATTTTGGTTAGATTGCTCAGGCTCGATCTTAAACTCTTCTTTTTTTACAACCGGAATTGGCGCAACCGGAATAGTTTCAGAAGTTTTTTCAATTGTTTTTAAGAGATCAATCTTTTTACTAAGTTTTTGAATGTCGTTTTCGAGATTGTTAAAACGACCTTTGATTGTATTGAATATATAGATTAAAAAACAAAATAACGCAGCTAAAAGAAAACCTTCCATATAGAAATAAGTATAATGTTATGATTGGTAAATATAATAACATTTTAATACGAAGGTAATTTTTTTAGTTCTTTTCGTGTTAATTGAAAAGTTATCGTAAAGAGACTTAAGGATATAGGTAGTTTGAGAAAAAAAGAATTGTTTTTATTTTAAAAATTCTTTTGGATAAGCCAAAAATAGTTCTATCTTTGCACCCGCTTACGGGGTGTAGCGTAGCCCGGTTATCGCGCCTGCTTTGGGAGCAGGAGGCCGCAGGTTCGAATCCTGCCACCCCGACAAAAGTCTTTTCATTTATTTGGAGAGACTTTTTTTTGTCTTTTACTGAATTCCTTTATTGAAATTAATAAATATTAAAAAGCCATAACGGTTATCGCGTCCCGATTGCGAATCGGGAAGACCGCAGGTTGCCACCCCGACAAAAGTCTTTTTTCATTATTTAAGAAGACTTTCTTGCTGTATAATTGAGAATCATGCAATATGAGCTTCTTTTATTTCTGCCTTATTCATTATTCTCTATTTCAGAATAGCAAAAACTGATTAATTGAGTTCTTTATTCCAACAATAAAAACTTACTTTTGCACCATCAATTATTAATAGAATCATATTATGTCAGATACAATCAAAAAAATTAAATGCCTAATCATAGGTTCTGGTCCAGCGGGTTATACTGCTGCTATTTATGCTGCCAGAGCAAATATGAATCCAGTTTTATATCAGGGAATGCAACCTGGTGGTCAGTTGACTACAACTAATGAAGTAGAAAATTTTCCAGGTTATGTTGATGGTGTTACAGGACCGGAAATGATGATTCAGTTGCAAGAACAAGCAAAACGTTTTGGTGCTGATATCCGTGATGGATGGGCGACAAAAGTTGATTTTTCAGGAGATATTCATAAAGTTTGGATCAACGATTCAATCGAATTGCACTGCGAAACTGTTATTATTTCTACAGGAGCATCTGCAAAATATTTAGGATTACCATCAGAACAACATTATTTACAAATGGGCGGTGGAGTTTCTGCTTGTGCTGTTTGTGACGGTTTCTTCTACCGTAATCAGGAAGTGGTAATTGTTGGAGCAGGAGATTCTGCTTGCGAAGAAGCACATTACTTATCTAAACTTTGTAAAAAAGTAACCATGTTGGTAAGAAGCGAAAAATTCAGAGCTTCTAAAATTATGGAAGAACGCGTTCGCAAAACCGAAAACATCGAGATTTTACTAAACCACGATACTGTTGAAGTATTAGGTGACGAGCAAGTAGTACACGCTATAAAAGCATTGAACAAAACTACTGGCGAAGTTATCGAAATTCCTGCTACAGGATTTTTCGTTGCTATTGGTCATAAACCAAATACAGATATTTTTAAAGACTATATCACTCTTGATGAAACTGGTTATATTGTAAATACTCCGGGAACGTCTAATACTAATGTACCAGGTGTTTTTGTAGCTGGTGATGCTGCAGATCATGTATACCGTCAGGCAATTACTGCTGCAGGTACAGGATGTATGGCTGCATTAGATGCTGAAAGATATTTGGCTTCAAAAGAATAAATTCAGTCGCAGTATTCAGTTTCAGTTTCCAGTTTTTTTATGGGAATCTGAAATCGACTAAAAACAAAAAGTCCCAATCGTAAAGATTGGGACTTTTTGTTTTTAAGTTTCAATCTAAGAACTGAAACTGAATACTGCGACTTTTTTATTTAATCTTCTTCAAAAGTTTTGCTTCTTCAGAAAAACGAGTCAATGTTATGGCCGGACTTCCTAAAAGAGAAAGTTCTGCTTTATCACCAAGTGCGATTGAAACAGTCGTTTCTGCTAAAATACTTCCTACCGCATAATTTTCTACTGTAATATTGGCATCTTTTAAAGTAAATTTAGTTCCGGTAAAGATTGAATTATTATCTAAACGAATAGTAGCTTTTTCAGCAATCCCTTCAATATTGGCAACTGCTTTTTGATATAAATCACATCTGAATTTTATGGCAGACACTAATGTTTTAATCGATGCGTTTTTGCTTAATTGTAAATTTGCGTCTTCAGACTTTAAGTTCAATTCAGTTTTTGATTTATCATCAGCAAATAAATTGAATTTTTTAGAATTTACATTCAGGAATAATTTTGCGTAATCAAAAGTATTAAAAGTAATATCGTCTAACTGAAGCTCCTGAATAGCGTAAACTACAGCATCATTTTTTGCTATTACCGTTTTTAGAGAACTCGTATACGTAACACGAACAATTAGTTTTTTAAAAATAGTACTTTCTTTAGAAGTATATAAACGAAGTACTTTTTCTCTTAAGTCCATCCCGATGATATCATGTAAATTGTCATCGGCTTCAATTTTTATTTCGTTTTTTTCTCCTCTTTCAAGATAAACTTCCAGATTATCATCGGCTTCAATGCCATCAAATTCTCCTACTTCTTTTACTGAAGTGGTTACGATTTTAGATCCTTTTATTTTTTCTCTTCTTTGACCAAAAGTAAATGTTGTAACCAATAACAATAGGAGCAGGGCTGTATTCTTTTTCATTAATTCTAGATTTGATTTTCACAAATATAAAAAAATCATCCACTTTCGATGAATGATTTTTTTATATTTAACAGATGTCTTGTCCTGAAATAGCGATACATAAAAAGTATCATTATGGAAAAAGATCAAGAATTACGCTATGTAAAGCGTACACAGAAAGATTACAGTATGTCT
>NZ_CADCSU010000130.1 GCF_902804475.1 Flavobacterium bizetiae | reverse complement strand
AGTATATATTTGTAATTTACTAAAACGTTTTACTAACTGTTTTGAATTTTGAAATTTCCTTCAATTTTTAATTTAAATTGCTGATGATGTTATTCGTTTTCTGCAAGTAGTAATCCGTGAATAAAGTCGATATAATTAATGTAATAAATGCTTATATGAACAAAATACTACTATGGTCTGTTACCGCCGCTCTGGCTGGATTTTTATTTGGTTTTGATACGGTTGTAATTTCTGGTGCCGATACTAAACTCCAGGAATTATGGCATACATCAGATGTTTTTCACGGATCTGTAGTTATGGCAATGGCGCTTTGGGGCACGGTTGTGGGCGCTATTTTTGGAGGAATTCCGACGAATAAAATTGGACGTAAAAAAACACTGATCTGGATTGGGATTTTGTTTTTGTTGTCGGCAATTGGATCTTCATTTGCAAATGATCCGTGGACTTTTGCTTTTTTTAGATTTTTAGGCGGATTAGGAATTGGAGCGTCTACGATCGCAGCTCCGGCTTATGTTTCTGAAATTGCTCCTGCAAAAGACAGAGGACGTTTGGTTTCGCTTTATCAGTTTAATATTGTTTTAGGAATTTTAATGGCATTTTTGTCTAATTACTTATTGCGTGATGCGGGAGAAAATGCCTGGCGATGGATGATTGGAATCATGGCTTTTCCTGCATTTTTCTATACGATTATAGTATTTACGATTCCGGAAAGTCCGAGATGGCTGCTTTCGAAATCGAGAATTACAGAGGCAAAAGCGGTTTTAGAAAAAGTAGATCCGACGGCTAAAATTGAAGATTTATTGCACGAAATGCATTTGGGAAACGATAATGAAGATAAAAAAGGGGAAACTATCTTTTTGAAGAAATACAGATTTCCGTTGCTTTTAGCATTTTTCATTTCGTTGTTCAATCAGTTTTCAGGAATTAATGCCTTTTTGTATTATGCTCCTAGAATTTTTGCAGAAGCAGGATTGGGCGAAAGTGCAGCTTTAATGAGCAGCGTTGGTATTGGTTTGACTAATTTGGTGTTTACGCTGATTGGCGTTTTCTTAATTGATGTTGTGGGGCGAAAAGTGCTGATGTATATAGGATCGATTGGTTATATTATTTCGTTGGGATTAGTTTCGATTGCCTTCTTTTTAAAATGGGAGGGAATGCAGGTACCGGTTTTCTTGTTTTTATTTATTGCTTCGCATGCCGTAGGACAAGGTGCTGTAATTTGGGTTTTTATTTCAGAAATTTTCCCGAATCATTTGCGCGCCAGCGGTCAGGCTTTTGGTTCATCGGTACATTGGGTTCTTGCTGCTATCATTCCGTCTATGGTTCCGTTTTTGTTTTCGACAATTGGAGCTGGAGCCGTGTTTTTGATTTTTGCTGTAATGATGGTGTTCCAATTATTTTTTGTGATTTTTATGATGCCGGAAACGAAAGGGAAATCTTTAGAAGAACTTCAGGAGACTATTTTTAAGATTTAAGAATTCGTAATTCTGGTGTATTTTAATACTTTATAGTATTTTTGAGTAGATAAAAATTAGTATTCTTAAGTATGGCTGTTCCTGTTAACCAAGATGAATTGCTGGCGGCAATAATCACAAATTTTAATAAACTTAAAAAAGAACTTTTAAGCATCCCTGCTGAATTAACTTCACTAAAAGAACTTGAAGGTCACAGCAAAGGCACCTTAATGAGTATTGATAATCTGGTGGCGTATCTGTTGGGATGGGGAGAGTTAGTCCTGAAATGGAATTACAAAAAAGAGCATAACGAGGCTGTCGATTTTCCTGAAACGGGATATAAATGGAATGAATTAGGAAAACTGGCTCAGAAATTTTACAAAGATTATGAAGATGATAGTTTTGAGGAACTTGTTGTAAAACTAGATAATACAGTAACATCTATTTTGGCATTGATTAAAAGCAAATCGAATTACGATCTTTACGAAATACCCTGGTATGAAAAATGGACATTGGGAAGAATGATTCAGTTTAATACTGCTTCGCCTTATACAAATGCACGAGGAAGAATACGTAAGTGGAAGAAGGAAAGGGATGAAAAAAATCAACAATGGTGGATTGTGATTTTGAACGCGGATGATGCGGATTAGCTTCGCGAAAGCGCGGATATTAACGGATTTTTTATTTTACTCAAATAGCTACCCGCAATCTTGTCATCCTGATTTCTATGATAAAACCAAATCTTTTTTATAAGGGATTTGGTTTTTTATTACTGCAAAAACCCGATGGATTATTTTATTTCTCACAGC
>NZ_CADCSU010000129.1 GCF_902804475.1 Flavobacterium bizetiae | reverse complement strand
CCTAAAATTAGCGTGAATAATTTTGTCAATATAACAAAATCACTCTCAGGCAATATATTACATTATAATATATTGCAAATATTTTCTTAGAATGTTGTAGTACTGTTAGCCTGGTAAGCAAAATTAAATGTATAATATCTTGGTGCCGAATCTGCTGCAGGAGTTGCCGGTGCCCCTTTGTAGTAACTTAAGATTTCGAATTTCGCGTATTTTCCATCGTGTGTTTTCACAACATATATCTTTCCTGCTTTAGCGGTAATAATATGAGTTACATCATTATAGTTATACCATATATTAGCTCCTGAAGCCGGAAATGCTGGTACTTTAGCAGCATCCTGAACAAAAGTATTTGCTGCAGGAAAAAGAGTTACACTAGCAAATGTACCACCAACAGCACTTACTGATCCAGATCCTTTTCTTGTTGGTTCACCTGCATCATCAACATTGATTTTTGTTCCTCCATTTACAATAATACTAGTTCCACGGAAAGCAATATCCCAATTATCAGTTGTAACAATTTTATTTTCAGAAAAACTGAATCTTGTAAAGTCACCACTAACCGGCTGCCCTTGACCACCTGATTGTGGCGCATAAAGATCAGAAACTTTTTGAGTTGCAACTGGTGGAATTACATTATCATCGTTATTATCGTCATCACTGCTACAAGATGCAGTAAAAAGTACTAGTGCTAAAAGCGAAAGTTTTAAGAAATTTGTTTTCATAGTAATGGTATTTAAATTATTGTTGATTTAAAAATTATATTGAATTCTTGCATAAAGCTGTCTGCCTGAAAGACTCGGAATTTGACCTGGATCTGTATAATCGAATAAATTATTAGCTCCGGCCTGAAGCATGAACTTATCTGTAATATATTTTGAAGCTGCTAAGTTTGTAATAAAATAATCTCCTATAAAATTGTCGTATTTGTCAAGAATTCCGTTTCCATTGGTATCAAACAGACCATATTTACTGCGATATAAAACACGTAAATTGATGTCTGTTTTTATTGACGGAATAGTGTATGCAAATTTAAGATTGGCGGTGTGTTTCGATCTATTGTATAATCCGAAGTAATCTGACTTATCTATTTTAATTGTTTGCAAATCAGAATTACGAATGTATTGATGCTCTTCAAAATTATCAACAACTGATTTGTCTTTAGCAGTCAAATA
Organism: Flavobacterium bizetiae; assembly: GCF_902804475.1. Taxonomy (GTDB): domain Bacteria; phylum Bacteroidota; class Bacteroidia; order Flavobacteriales; family Flavobacteriaceae; genus Flavobacterium; species Flavobacterium bizetiae. The sequence goes on along the minus strand of NZ_CADCSU010000129.1, from coordinate 7,557 downwards.
TTGGTATCCAAACGAAACTGAAAAGTCTTTCGTAAAATCATAAGCAGAGTTAAACTCAACACCATAAGTAAATACATTGCTAAAATTAAAATAGCTAAAAATATTCTGACCACCTTTTTTAACAGCAACAGCACGAGTATCAATTAAATCGCTAATCAAATTATAGAAAGCATTTATTTCTACTTTAAGTTTGTTCTTTTTATAAAAACCTCCAAAATTAAAGTTTATCGAACTTTCCGGTTTCAATGGTTCATTAAAATCTATTCCGGCTACTCTTGACGAAAGCAAATCCTGACTTGCAAATTCATCTAAGCGAGCTTCGGCCACATTATATCCTAAAACAGTATATAATACTGATGGATTTGTAAAATCAAAATATAACTGACGGAAATCTGGTGCTTTGTAACCATAACCTACCGATCCTTTAAGAGAAAAGTTGGTATTAAATTTATAGTTTACAGCTAATTTTGGGCTAAATTGTGAGGCATATTCGCTATGATTATCATACCTGAATCCGCCAAGAATATTTAATTTATCTGTTGGATTATAATCATATTGCAGATAAACATATTGCGAATTAAATTTGACATTACTAGCAAAATAAGTACGGTCTAATGTTTCATAATTAAGTCCAACACCTGCTGTTAATTTGTCCTTATTTATAGACCAAGTAGTTCTAACTTCTGGTCTAACCAACCACTGATCATAATAGGTACGATCAAAAAGTACATTATCCGGATTATTTAAAAATGCATCATTTTTATAATTGGTCGCATATAATTCGTATTCCCAATATAATCTGGAATTCCATCTATGTTCTACTTTTAGTTGTGAATTCCACTCATTTTCTTTTGCATCACCTTCATATCTTTCGGTTTCAATTACAGCTCTATTATCGATCTTTTGATTAAAAAAACGATTACTAAAAGTTAGTTTAAGATTTTCTGAAAAATCGTAATATATTTTGGGCTGAATTGTGGTATTGTGATATTTTTCAACATTCTTCAACCACGTACTTTTATTTAAGTCAAATCCGTCAGTCGAATAAAAATTGGCAAATAAATTTGTAGCAAATTTTTTCTTTTTCCAAAGTAAATTAGCGTTTGCATCATTGGTATTAAAAGTACCATATCGATAAGAAAGATTACCTGAAAACATATCTTTTTTAGGTCTTTTTGTAATTACGTTAATAACCCCACCCATCGCTTCAGAACCGTACAACGCAGATGATGCTCCTTTAACAATTTCAATTCTTTCAATATTTCCAACAGAAATTCTCGATAAATCTAAAACTCCTGAACTTCTTCCTACAAGGGGAACTCCGTCAATAAGAATCATAGTATATGCTGCATCAAGACCTTGCATTTGTACCCCCTCAAAACCACTTTCATCCGGAATCAAAATAATTCCGGTTTGTTCGTTTAGAATTTCATTTAATCTTGTAACACCAGATTTTATAATTGCCTCAGATGTAATAACAGTCATCGGTAACGGCAAAGACGAAAGCACTCTTTCAGTCCTTGTTGCTGTAGTAACTGTAACTTCTGATAATTCATTTGTTTTAACGCTATCTTTTTGAATTTCCTGGGCAACAGAAATTTGAGAAAAAAGGAAAACTACAAAAAGGATAAATTTTATTTTCATTATTTTTATTGAGTCTTAATAATGGCGCAAATATATGAACTATTTTTATTTGTTCTAAATAAAATACATATATTTGCGAAAATTTAAAAAACAAAAAAATAAGTTATGATTTCAAAAAGCCTCTATTTTTCAGCCGTTATAGCTTTGACTTGTAGCCTTGGTTTCAGTCAGGATAAAAAACAACAAGACATTAAATCAATCAAATCAATGTGTGGTTGTTACGAAGTGAAATTTAATTTTACAGAAACTTTTCAATATCCTAAAGATTCTCTTACTTACAAGCCGTCAGAAACTAAACATGAATCTGCTTTAGAATGGGTAGAATTATTAGAAGATACTCCTAACAAAATTGTAATGCAACACTTACTTATAGTGAGTGACGATATGATCATCAAACACTGGAGACAAGATTGGTTATTTGAAAACACAGACTTATATTCATTTGATAAAGGAACTTCCTGGAAATATAAAAAACTAGACAAAAAAGCCGTAAAAGGACAATGGACTCAGAAAGTATATCAGGTAGATGATAGTCCTAGATATGAAGGATCATCTACTTGGGTACATGTAGACGGAAACGATTACTGGGCAAACGTTGCTGATGCACCTTTACCAAGAAGAGAGCAAACAAAACGTAACGACTACAATGTTTTGAAAAGAAGAAACATTCATGAAATTACTGCTACAGGATGGAATCATGAGCAAGACAATGACAAATTAATTCGCGATGACAGCGGAAAAGATGTTTTGTTAGCGCAAGAAAAAGGTATGGATGTTTACACTAAAGTTGCAGACATTAAATGTATCGCAGGACAAAAATGGTGGAAAGAAAACAATGCACTTTGGAAAAATGTTCGCGACAAATGGCAAACTCTTTTTAACAGACATAAAGATTTAAATCTTGAGGCTAAAGTTGACAGAAAAGCGCTTTATTCTCTTTTATTTGATTTAAAACCAACTGCTACAAAAGCAGAATCAGATGCTATTATTGACAAATTTGTAAAATAAAAATATTTGTGTTAGTTATTAAAAAAGCCGGTAGTTTTAAAACTACCGGCTTTTTTTGTAATATCTATTTTAGATTTAGAAAAACTTAATACACTTTATTAGACTAAAGTTCATTTTGTTTTACCAATGGGTTTGCATTAATCTCATCTTTAGGGATTAACCATTGCCATCTTTTATCAGTTGGCGGTACAGTCATCACTCCGTTTGTAATTCCTGAATCATGATTTGCTCCCGTTCTATCTAATGAAGCGTTTGTTCTTTTTAAATCATAAAATCTAAAACCTTCTCCCCACAATTCAATTCGTCTTTGAATTAGTATTTCATCCACTAACGCTTGTCCGCTATTGGTAGACAAAACATATTCAGGATCTCTGCTACTTTCCAAATCAAAAAGAATCGAAGCTGCATCAGCTTGTCCTAATCTGGCTTTTGCTTCTGCTTCTATAAGATACATTTCCGCTGCACGCATATAAGGTACATCACATCTACTATCTCCGGTACCAATGGCAAGGAATTTTTGACTTGTATACGGGAATTTTGCAAAAACATCTGAAAGTCCAAGACTTGGATGACTACCATCTTTACTAAAAATAGTCGAACGAACATCTGTAGCAGGAATCTTGGCATACAACTTACTGTTAATTGCTTTAGGGCAAGAACGTATTACTGTTGAGCTAAAGTTTCTGGACATATAAGCTCCAAAATTCCCAAAATACTGTGTTTGCACTTCGTTAATATGACTTCCCCACATCCACTCTTTATTATTGTAATCATTAAAACCAGCACCATAATCTGCAACAGACATTAAACTCATTCCTGATCTTGCTTTATTGGCATAATCTGCTGCTATTGCCCAATTGCCCTGAGTTAAAGCTACACGTGCTTTTAATCCTTGTGCCACTTTTAAATCTAAATGAGAATTATTTGGTTTTGCATATCCTACCAATAAAACATTTGCTTCATCTAAATCTTTATTGATCGGAGTGTATACTTCTTCAACTGTAGAGCGCGGAAAATTATCATTACCAACAGTTAAAATAATCGGAACTCCCAATTGCGAATTTGTTTCGCCATTTACATATCTTTTACCATACAATTGCACCAACTGAAAGTGGCAAAATGCGCGGTATAGCAAAGCTTGTCCTTTTACAATATTTTTATCTGCTGTTGTACCAATTGCAGCGTCAGTAGCATTTATAATTGTATTAGCATTTCGAATTATTTGATAATACGTTCGATAAGCGAAACGAATATCTGGTGCATTTTCATTATTGAACGCACTCCAATTATAGTCCTGTAAAAACCAACCATTTGTGATTGGAAAAACTATATCTTCTCCTGCTAAATCAGTTTGTTGCATTAATCCACCTAAACCAGATTCGTTTTGATTTTCATATCTTATATATAAAGATCTATGAATCCCATTTAAAAGGGTCATTAAATTTTCGGTCGTTTTTGTTGCACCTTCATAGTCAACAAACTCTGTCGGTTTTTTATCCAGAAAATCATCTGAGCAAGATCCTAAGATCACTATCGATAGTACAAAAAATACCAGTTTAATATATATTGATTTCATGTTTTTAAAAATTTAAATTAACACCTAACGTAATTACTCTCGAAGGAATGTATCTATTTTGAGTCGTTCCGTTAAAACTTTGAGTTGGATCCATTCCCTGACGTTTAGTAAAAAGTAAAAGATTTTCCCCATTTATATAAACTGAAGCATTATCAATCTCTAATTTTGATATCAGATCAGAAGGTAATTTATACGAAAGATTAATTTGTCTTAGCGATAAATAATCAGATCCTACTAACCATCTGTCTGAAGGTGCATTTGATTGTGGACTTCTAGTAACATCTAATCTAGGAACGTCTGTAATATCTCCTGGCTTTTGCCATCTGTTTAGGATATCTGTACTAAATGCTGAACCATAATTGTTCCCCGATTGCATTAAAGTAGAATAATTGGTATCATACATCAAACCACCTATTTGATAAGAGAACATAACATCTAACTGAAGTCCTTTGTATTTGAACGTACTACCAAAACTTCCGAATAAATCCGGTATTGCAGAACCTGCATAGTGCATCAGCGCTTTATTTTGATCTGTTGTTACATTCACTCCATTGACCACTCTTCCTGTACTATCATTAGCAGCCATTTTTTCAGGATCAGCAACATATAATGCATATCCGTCTGCAGGATCTACTCCATACCAATCTCTTAACCAATAATCATAAATCGATTGACCTACAGCAAGCTTTTTATACCCTGTTGTTGTAATTATTTCTTTTTGTGGCAATTTTGTAATTTCATTTTTAATGGTTGACGCATTTACATTTAAACTCCATGAAAAATCATTTGTTTTAAGAACTACTCCGTCTAATGAAATCTCAAAACCTCTATTATACATAGACCCAATGTTTTCCATTCTATAATCTAATCCTGATGACAATGGGTTTGGTACTGCGAAAATAAGTCCATCGGTATTTCTATGATAATACTCCACGCTTCCTCTAAGTCTATTTTTAAACAAACCAAATTCTACCGCTAAATCCTTCTGCGTATTTACTTCCCATTTTAAGTCAGGAGCACCAGCCGCATAAGTTAAGATCCCGCCTTCGTTACCATTATCATTTCCTAAACTAAATGTTGGCTGACTTACATAATAATTCAAACCATTTATTTCAGAACCGGAATCGTTACGATCACTTATAATATGAGAATCATTTCCAACTTCTCCTATCGACGCTCTTAATTTCAAATCACTGATCCAGGAACTATTTGCAAGGAAATTTTCCTTAGAGATTACCCAAGCCCCTCCAAAAGACCAAAAATCACCCCATTTACTAGCGAATTTTGAAGAACCATCTCTACGAAACGAAGCTGAAAAAATGTATTTATCCATATAATCGTATCCTACTCTTGAAAAATAAGATTCAGTTGCATAATTTCTGGTGTATGAAGTTAAACCGGTTACTGTTGCATAATTTATAAACTCTACATTATCCGGCGCCACCTGACCCGTTTTAGAACCACTTGTCCAATCTCTTTGGTAATCAAAACTTTCATGACCAAGTAATACTGTAATAGAATGGTTTCCGATTTTTTTAGAATAATTAAGCAATTGATTATAGGTTAAACCTGTTAAGATTTTATCATCTTTACCCATTAATCCTGCAGGAGCTCCATCTCCTATCAAAGTATTATATGAATACGTTCTATTGTAATACGATTTATCAATTGCAATATTGGTAGTAAACTTAAAGTCCTTTAAAAAACTTACTTCAAAGAAAGTTCTGGCAGAAAGGGCAAGACCTTTAACGACATCTGTATTATTTAATGTTTCATAAACAACATTTCTTCCGTTAGCCGCTCCAGATCCTCTTGTAGTTGAATATACCCTGTTTCCCGAAACATCTAAGACATAATCACCATTTTCCGTATGATCAAAAACAGGATAAATTGGCCCATTGATCGCATTGACATAAAAGGATTGCTAAACGAATTTGTATTTTCTACCCCATCAACTCCTAATTTTGAATTCGTTAATGCTCCTGAAATGTTTACTCCAGTTTTAAACCAATCATTTAAACTTGTATTTAAATTTAATCGTCCTGTAGTTCTTTCGAAACCTGATTTTCGAATATATCCTTCCTCTGTCAAGTGTCCTAAAGAAGCAAAATAATTTGACTTTTCAGATTTTCCCTGATAAGAGAAATCAACATTTTTACGTACTCCGGCTCTTTCGAGTTGTTTTTCCCAATTTAAATCCTCAGGATATAACAATTGAGCATTCGGATTTAATTTACCATCTGTTCCAACAACACTACCACTTGGTACATTAAAAGGATTCACTACCAATACTTGCCCAACTCTTCCTGACGCATATTTATTTGCCTCGTCAATATCTGCTTGCGTCTTCATTGGACGGCTATTTCTTATGGCTTCCCATTCTAATGGATAATATTGATAAGCATCAACTCTATCATAATCTTTAATAGATCTTGAAGTCATACCAGTACTTACATTCAATGAAAATTTATCTTTTTGCGATTTTCCGGATTTAGTAGTAATTATAATAACTCCATTCGCTGCCTTTGAACCATATAAAGATGTTGAAGAAGCATCTTTTAAAACCGTTAAGCTTTCGATATCAGTTGAATTCAAATTACTAATATCTCCTGCATAAGGAACTCCATCAACAATATATAGTGGAGTATTCGAACCATTGATCGAACTAAAACCACGTATTCTAATTTCTGGTGCTGCTCCTGGTTGCCCTGCTGAACTTTGAACCTGAACACCAGAAGTACTTCCTTCTAAAACAGAAAGTGCATTCGTTAAAGGTCTATTTTCAAGTTGTTCTGATTTAATTTGTGTTGCGGATCCAGTGTAAGATGATTTCTTTGCCTTACCATATGCCACAACGACAACTTCATCTAACTCTTTTCCAATCTCTTTCATTTTAGTATTTATTACCGAAGATGTCCCAACAGTAATAGTAACATCCTGCATACCTACATACGAAAATAAAAGAACATCTCCTGTTTTCGCTTTGATAGAATATTTACCATCAAAATCGGTTTGCACGCCATTCTTTGTTCCTTTGACATTAACATTTATTCCTGGTATTGGTCCTGATGCATCAGAAACTGTTCCCGAAACCACTCGTTCTTGTGCATAAAAAAACTGAGAACTCATTAAGAAAATCAGTAACAACAACCCTTTAATTTTTTCTTTCATTGTATCAATTTTGAAATTATTTTGGCGCAACTTATCAAATTAATACAACTTTAACAAGATTTTTATTTCTTTTAACATTAATAAATGTAATCTGTTTACTACTTTTAACAAACACAGCACCTATTAATTGACTGATTTTAGATGATTTAATACATAAA
>NZ_CADCSU010000128.1 GCF_902804475.1 Flavobacterium bizetiae | reverse complement strand
TTTTAAATTTTCAAAATATCTAGTCTGCACTTTTTATCAAATATAACTAAAAATATATTTGTGTCCAGACGGTAGCTGAAAAGAGTCTTTTTTTTTAAGTAAATTTTAAAACTCTCAGCTACAAAATTTAATATCTTTGTGGCACACAAAAATAAAAGATATGTTTGGTATAGGAGGAGGAGAACTAGTTTTTATACTGTTTATAGTACTAATGCTTTTTGGTTCAGACAAAGTGCCGGAAATTGCCCGTACAATGGGTAAAGCAATGGCGCAGCTAAAAAATGCGACCAATGATATTAAAAGTGAAATTCAAAAAGGAGCAGAGGCTAATGGTCTTGATCAGAATGCTTTGAATAGTATCACAGGTAATATCAATGCTCAGATCAACGATGCCAAAGCTAACTTACTAGGAGATTCTACCAATGTAACTTCGAATTTGTTGGGCGATACGGCCACAGAAATAGATAAAGTAAAAGAAGATATCGATTCTATCTCAGGACCCGTAAAACGTCAATTATAATGCTCGAAAGAATAAAAGAATTAGATACCAGTCTTTTGGTATACCTTAACGGTTTAGGTTCAAAAACATATGATGGATTATGGTTGATCATCACCGATCAACGTAATTGGATTCCACTTTTTTTATTAATGTTTTATCTGATTTACAAAAAAATAGGAGGAAAGCAAACCCTGTACGTATTGTTATTTATAGCAATTTTAATTGCTTTTACAGATCAAACCACGAACTTGTTTAAATATACATTTCAACGCTTGCGTCCTTGCAACAACCCCGATATCAATTCGATTATACGCGTTGTTCAGGTTCGTAAATCCTATAGTTTTTTCTCAGGACACGCGGCCAATACAATGGCAGTAGCAACCTTTTTGTATTTGGTTTTAAAACGTCATTTCAAGTATCTTGGATTTTTGTTCTTATGGCCATTAATTTTCGCCTATAGCCGAATTTATTTAGGATTACATTATCCGGGAGATATCCTGACAGGTTATTTCTTTGGAGCACTTTTCGGATTTTTAATTTATTTAGTTTACCGAAAACTAAAACCACAATATTTTCCGGGATAAAATTTTTTGAAAAGGTTCTGAGTTACTAAGATACTAAGGTTTTAAGTTTTTTATTTGAGAAAACTTAGAACCTTATTTGTTTAGTGTCTTAATTCTTTTGGAGAATTGTGCCTTCACTCCATTCTAATCCTGCGGGAAGCTGTTGTTTGCTAAATTCGATATGAATAACCCTTCTTCTTTCGTTATTGGTAGTTTTGTTCGATGCATGAAACAATAAAGGTTTCATAATCATAATTCCGCCTTTTTCAACTTCACAGATGGTTTCTTTTTCAGTTTCAAAATTCAGATTTTCAATTCTTAAAATTCCTTTAGAATGCGAATTATTTATGACTTTTAGAGCGCCATTATCTTTAGTCGTTTTATCAATATGAATTCGGATGGTGAAATTATCTTCTAAAATTTCTTTGGGTGGCTGCACCGCAAACTGATTTTGTTTTACGGTCCAGTTTTCAAAATTTGCAGCCTCAATTTTTTTATTGACTGAAATGGTTAAATCCTGATGATAGGCCACAAACCAATTCGATTTTTCGGGTTTATCAAAATAGATGGATTTGGTTATAAAATAGCCGCTTCCAAAATTAGATTCGATAATTTCTTTCAGATTTTCATTAAAAATAAAATCTAAAGTTTCCGGAACTTCTTTATGAAATTGTCTGATAGCGAATAAATCCTGAGATTTTCTAAAAGTGGCATTCTCAGAATCATTTTCGGTTACATCTTCAATTAATGAAATCAATTTTTCGATTTCGTTCTCAGAATAGATATCATTAATAATTGCAAAACCTTCGGAATTTATCTCACTCGTATAATTCATTACTTATATTTTTGAATTGCCTTTTGCTTCAGCTGTTTTTATACATTTGGCAACTTAGTATCTAAGTGCCTCAGAAACTCAGAACCTTTTTTAAAGTACTCTACTCACCGTCAACCCATCACGAATAGGCAATAAAACCGTTTCTACTCTAGGATCATTCTTTAATAGTAAATTATATTCTAAAAGTACTTTTGTACTTACATCATTAGGGTGAACAGGTTCCAGGATTTTTCCGCTCCATAAAACATTATCAGACAAAATGATGCCGCCTTTGTTCATTTTCGGAACAATCATTTCCCAGTAATTCAGGTAATTTTCCTTATCGGCATCAATAAAAACCAAGTCAAATTTTACGTCAAGAGTCGGGATAATATCAACCGCCTCACCTAAATGCTGAAAAATTTGTTTTCCCCAAGGCGATGCATCAAAATATTTACGCTGAAAATCTACCAATTCCTCTTTAATGTCGATGGTGTGTAATTGCCCGTTTTCCTGTATTCCTTCGCACAAACACAAAGCCGCATAACCGGTATAAGTACCAATTTCAAGAATATTAACCGGACGAATTAGTTTAGACAACATGCTTAAAACACGCCCCTGAAAATGGCCGCTTAACATTCTTGGTAAAAGTATCTTCTGGTACGTTTCTTTATTAAGTTTTGCTAATAATTCCGGTTCGTTTTCAGAATGTTGTTCGATATAATCTTCTAATTCCTGTGATATAAAATGCATGTTGTAGTCTTCTAAATTTAAAGAGCAAAAATACAAAAATATCGCTTCTTTTTTTTGCATAAAAAAACCACCCGCGAAAACGAGTGGTTCTGATTTTGAGATTGAAAAGAAACTATTTTTTCAAAGCTTCATTTACTTCTTTGGCTGTTTTTACAGTACCGTCTTTTGCAGCTTTTGCAGCATTTTCTACTTTTTCAGCTCCTTTTTTGGTAGCGTCTTTTACATCAGTAGCGGTTTTTTTAGCGGCATTTTCTACATCATTAGCTGCCTTTTTAGTAGCATCTTTTACGTCTTGTGCAGCATTTTGAGAAGCTTCTTTTGCGCTTGCAGCAGCATTTTCTGCTTTGATAACTGCGCTGTCTTTTGCCTCTTTAATATCAGTTGTTAAAGTGTCAACTTTGTTTCCAAGAGTCAATTCATCATCTGCAGGTTTTGGTTCTTTCTTTTCACAAGATTGAACAGCGAATGCTAATAAAGCGACAACAGCTAAGCTTAAAATTTGTTTTTTCATAATGAATAATTTTTTTTAGGTTGATAAAATTTAAAGGTTATAAAGCTGAAAAATAAAGATACACATTTTAAAATGACTGAGCTCTTTGTAAGATTATTTTCCTTTTGAGGCTAAGACAATTCTCGTGCCAAATTTTATAAATTAAAAAAAAGAGGATGAAGTTTTTTTTGAAATAAAAAAAGGTACCTCGCCACAAGATACCTTTAAAAACAAATTATACATGAAAACAATTTAAAGCGAAATTGTAAATTAGATTGTTAGTTTTTGTATAAACTAAAATTTACCACAATTTCATCTCTAACTTTTATTAATCCCGCCATTTTTACGGGAGGTTCTAATTCTATATCAGAAAAATTTAAATTAAGTGATCCCTGAATTTTGTTATCAGAGCTATACAATATAAAATCCTTGTACTTAAGTGTTTTGTTTGTGATCAAAAAAGTAAGATTGCATTTGTAATTTTTACCAAATTGTTTTACATCGGTGATTGTTACAGTACTGTTGGGGAACTTTTTTACTTTAACGGTTCCTTGCAGATCTTTAGTCATGATTTTGTTTCCACAATCAAAATCCGACATATTGATCTCTGTATTAAAATTGTTTTTTTTGTTCGAATTCAAAAAAACAGTATCTTTTTTTGAAAACGTATTCGAACAATTGTATTTGCCGACTGTAGATACTCCAGTGATTTCTATTTTTATTTTATTTATTACCAACGTTGTATCTTCTGTCATAAAAGTGGGTTTAGCACTTCCGAAGAAAGCGAAAATCGCTAAACCCATAATTAAGATTGAAAATCTTGTTTTCATTTTTGTTATATTAGAATGCAATTGTTGCTTCGAATACTAAACCTTCAAATTTACCACCATAAAAGTTGTTTAGATTTCCTGTAGCAGGATCTCCTGTAAATTGTGAGTAATCTTTATATTTTTGATTAACATAGTTTAGTTTAGCTAAAATGTTTTTAGTCATAAACCAGCCAGCGCTTGCTTCAAATTTATCTACAGTAACCTTTTTAGCATCAGCATTAGATAGTTTTCCAGATACGGTATTGTATTTTCCTCCCAGATAGAATTGTTCTGTTGATCCAAATCTGTAAACAAGCTCTGATGCATATTGATTAGCAGTACGTTTGTCGTCAGTACCAGCTTTATCTCCTCCTGAAGCTAATTCGATTGTTCCGAAGAATTCAAGTCCTTTATATTTTACAAAAGGGTTAATCATGTATGTTGTAGCCCAGTTTTTGAAATTAGGGTTGAACGTTGCCTCCGGAGTAGATGTTTTACTGAAACTAGTAGCAATATCAGTAGTAGTTGTAGAAATAACAGTACCACTAGCATCGGTCTTAGTAATAGTATTTTTGTATGGGTTGTTATTTAATATACCCCAATACCCAAATCCTGATCTGTTAGCAGAATATATATTTGCGTTTCCAAGATTTGCGTTATGATAATAAGAACCAGTTATTCTTACTCTTAAATCTTTATTAAGCTGTTTGTCATAACCCAATTTAGCTAAGATTGAAGGACTGTGTGTGGTGTTTGCGTTTGGACCATTAGGATAAAAAACTTCTTCATTACTTTGATTCAAATTACCATTTGTAACCCCTAACATACTAACCAATCCACTTCTGTTGTAGTAAACCTCCATACCCATTTCTGTAGTGAAAGAATACATGATGTTATTTCCAACAAATGCATTTCTAATTGTATTACCATTATCAGAACCTCTAAAGTGAGCATCACCAAAATTGTTCTCCATTTGTCCAATTTTAATGGTAGCATATTTCATTACATCAGCCAGGAAGTCTTTTTTGATGAAGTCTAACTTGTCAATTTGTAAGTATCCACCTTTTACATAAGAATCATTGTGGTGTCTTGAAGCTAAATAAACATCTAAATTTACTCTTACTCCGTCAAACAATTGAGCTCCAATATACATATCAGCCCCGGGAAGAGTAAAGTTGTTTTCAGTATTCATTAAACGATATCCGCTAATTGTTCTGGTGGTAGTTCCGGCAGCCGTAGTAGTCGTAGTTGTAATGTTAGCAGGCTGGTCGTTGAATGAATTTGTTGCCTGGAAATCCATGTTGAAAGCACCACCAAGATCAATACTTAGGCCTTTAAATTCTCTAGTGTCTTTTTGTACGTCGAATACATTAATACCGTCTTTTCCTCTAGAGATTTGGTTTTGCATGTTTCCAAAACTAACTTGTGCATTAGCAGCAAACGTGCCTGCTAAAGCTATAAATAGAAAATAAATTTTTTTCATGGCGTTTATTAATTAAAGTTTAAGTTAAATTTTAGTGTTAAATCCTGTCCGGTTTTAATAGTTCCCAGCATTGCAGTTGGAGACTTCATTCCAAAATCTGTAAAAGTGATTTTATTAGATCCCTGAAGGTTTAATCCGTTTGCAGTTACGGTTGTTTTTACCGTTGTTTTAATTACTTTACTAACTCCGGCGATAGTATAAGTTCCGGTTAATTCCCAAGTAGTTTCGTTTACTTTTTCGGCAGACTTAAGAACATATTTGATGTTTTTATTTTTGTCTGTTTTCAAAGTTTCATACGCTACTTTGTCCATACTTTTTTTCTCGCTTTTTATAGTTTCTGCTGCAAGAGTTATTGATAAAGCTTCGATATCCGTCAATTTAGAATTTGCAATAGTTAGAGTTGCAGTTCCGGTTCCTGAAGCTGATTTCATTTCCCAGTCATGCAGAGTAGATGTACCTGAAACTGAAAATGTAGATTTGCTGTCAAGCGTATAACTTTTTTGAGCAGTTGCGAGTGATGTTATTCCTAAAAAGGAAATAACGAAGGCTAGTAATTTTATTTTTGCTGTTTTCATAATGGTTTGTTGTTTAAAATGTTATGATCTTTTTTTAGTTGTTTTCAATTTTGTTTTAATGCTCTTAACTTTTGGTGAGTAGGCTATATGTTAAGAGCATTTTCTGGGGAAAAAAGGGGCAATATTTAGCCTATAGCCTTTACGGCTAGAGAGATAGTTAAGAATGTATTGTAATAGATTTTAGTTTTTTTTTTTCTTAAAAAACCAGTTGCGCTTAGCTTAGAATAATGTTGAAGATAACGGTTAGGTCTTTTCCTGTTTTTACAACTCCCAGAGCGGCCTTTGGCGGTGTCATTTCAAAATCACCAAAAGTAATTTGATTCGAACCCTGTATGGTAAAAGTTCCGTTATCAGCGGTTACTCTTACCTGAGTATTGTACTCTTTGCTGACACCTGCTATGGTGTAAATACCGGTAAGATTCCATGTTGTTTCGTTTATTTTTTCGGCCGATTTTAAAACGTATTCAATAGTTTGGTTCGTTTCTGTGTTTAAGGCTTCGTACGCCACCTTATCCATACTTGTTTTGCTGCTTTTTAAGCTTTCTGCTAATAATGTAATGGTTAAACTATTTAAGCCTGCTAGTTTAGAATCTTTAACGGTTAGATTTGCAGTACCAGTTCCTTCTGTAGATCTCATTACCCAATCATGTACTGTAGAAGTTCCGGCAACTTCAAAAGTTGATTTTGTATTAACTGTATAGTTTTTTTGTGCATTTGCACATAATGATAATGTGGTAAATAGTACTGTTAATAAAATTGGTTTAATTGTTTTCATTTTGATGGTGCATTAGTTAATATTCAAATAAGGAAGTTTTCTGCTCCTTTAGTTTTATAGACTAATAATTGGTATTATTTCTTGGATCAAATGTATTATGTATACACAGGAAATGGCATGATAAAAATCATTGTTAAAATTTTATTAAAATCTTATTTATAGCTATAACGTTTTCATTTTTTATTTTAAGAAATAAAACCTTACAAGGATCGCGAAATCCTTAATTATTTAAATTGCAAATTTTTTTAATTGAATCATTTTTTAAGATTGTAGTGCACTTTATACCATTAGAAATGAACAAATACTTAAATTTGCACCATGCAAATTGAGAAAAAAGACATACGAGCCTTATCAAAAGATCAGTTACGCGATTTTTTTGTCGCTAATAATGACAAAGCTTTTCGTGGAAATCAAGTCTATGAATGGTTATGGAGCAAAGGAGCACATAGTTTTGAGGATATGACGAACGTTGCCAAAACAACGCGTTCTATGCTCGAAGATAATTTTGTTATCAATCATATCAAGGTTGATACCATGCAACGCAGTAGCGATGGAACAGTAAAAAATGCCGTTCGTTTACATGACGGCCTGGTAGTTGAATCTGTTTTAATCCCAACGGAAACCAGAACAACAGCTTGTGTTTCTAGTCAGGTGGGTTGTAGTTTAGATTGTAATTTTTGTGCAACCGCACGTTTAAAAAGAATGCGAAATCTGGAAGCCGGAGAAATCTACGATCAGGTTATTGCAATAGATAAAGAAAGTCGCTTGTATCACAATCATCCGCTTTCGAATATCGTTTTTATGGGAATGGGAGAGCCTTTAATGAATTATAATAATGTCATTAAAGCGATTGATATGATTACGTCGCCGGAAGGTCTGGGCATGTCGCCAAAACGTATTATGGTATCGACTTCAGGAATCCCAAAAATGATCAAGAAAATGGCCGATGATGATGTAAAATTCAAATTGGCGGTTTCTTTACATTCAGCGATTGATGAAGTTCGTGCGCGAATCATGCCTTTTAGCAAAAACTTCCCACTGGCAGATTTAAGAGAAGCATTAGAATATTGGTATAGAAAAACAAAAAATAAGATTTCATACGAATATGTGGTATGGAAAGGAATCAACGATGATAAAGCTTCGATTGATGCTTTGGTGAAATTCTGTAAATATGTGCCTTGTAAGGTTAATTTAATCGAATATAACCCAATCGATGATGGAGAATTTCAGCAAGCTTCAGAAGAATCTATTCTAGCTTACATAAAAGCTTTAGAGAATATTGGAGTAGTTTGTAAAGTACGTCGCAGCCGAGGAAAAGATATTGATGCTGCTTGCGGACAATTAGCAAACAAAGAGGGATCGGTTGATTAAATAAAACTAATATTCATATAGTCCCTATGGGACAAAAAATAGAGGTTGTGAATTTGTTTGTCTACCAACATTTAATCTCTCCGAGATATATTCCGTTAGGAATTAAAGATTGGTAGATAAAAATAAACATACGAAAGCGAATATGTCCCGTAGGGACTACATTATAATAACCACAAACTACGAAAAGCATTAAAAACGAGATTGATTCTTGTTCTTAATGCTTTTTTTGGGCAAAAAGGATTCTTATTTTTAAAAACAATTTAAAGTTAAGTTGTTTTCCTGATTTTAAGTGACGAAGTTAGATTAGACTCTTAATAGAGAATACTTTGAGTGTGTTTTCTTAATTTTTCTATAAATTGTTGATATACTAACCTAAAATACACAACGTTTTTTTATTAAAAATAGTATATTTGGGAGCGAAATGAATATTACTTCTCAAATAAAACAGCCCATCTTTAACGAGATGGAACTTTTCGAAAAAAAGTTCCATGAATCGATGACTTCAAAGGTGGCTTTACTGAACCGTATTACCTATTATATTGTAAACCGAAAAGGAAAACAAATGCGTCCGATGTTTGTTTTTTTAACGGCAAAAATGGTTTCAGGAGGCACTGTAAACGAGCGAACGTATCGTGGTGCATCCGTAATTGAGCTTATTCATACCGCAACTTTGGTACACGATGATGTTGTAGATGACAGTAATCGTCGCCGCGGATTTTTCTCAATTAATGCTCTTTGGAAAAATAAAATTGCTGTTTTGGTAGGAGATTATCTTTTGTCAAAAGGATTATTGCTTTCTATAGATAATGGCGATTTCGATTTACTAAGAATCATTTCTGTTGCCGTTCGCGAAATGAGCGAAGGAGAACTACTTCAGATAGAAAAAGCCAGAAGATTAGATATTACTGAGGATGTTTACTATGAAATCATCCGAAAAAAAACAGCGACACTTATTGCAGCATGTTGCGCGCTTGGAGCAAAATCTGTAATTGAAGATGATGCCCAGGTTGAAAATATGAGAAAATTTGGTGAGCTTATCGGAATGGCGTTTCAGATCAAAGACGATTTATTCGATTATAGCGAAGAAGCCATAGGTAAACCAACCGGAATCGATATTAAAGAGCAAAAAATGACATTGCCTTTAATTCATGTTTTGAATACTTGTACTCCACAGGAAAAAAAATGGCTGATAAACTCTATCAAAAACCATAACAAAGACAAAAAACGAGTTAAAGAAGTAATTGCCTTTGTAAAAAATAATAATGGTTTGGCTTACGCCGAAAATAAAATGGTGCAATTTCAGCAAGAAGCACTTTCATTACTGGAGAACTTTCAGGATTCAGAGTTTAAAGATGCTCTTATTTTGATGGTAAACTACGTAATTGAGAGAAAAAAATAATCTCAGCCTCTATTCTTAATATTTTTATTGTTAAATTCGGTTTTAATTTAATAATAAAATATGGTTATTCTACTCATAATACTTTCGCTTGTAGTCCTTTTAGCTATTTATCTTATAATACTTTACAATGGCTTTGTATCTAAGCGCAATATGCTCGAAGAAGCGTTAAGCGGAATCGATGTTATTCTAAAAAAACGATTTGATTTAATTCCCAATCTGGTTGAAACCGTTAAAGGATATTTAACCCACGAAAAAGAAACCCTTGCCAATATTGTAAGTCTGCGTAATCAAGCACTAAATGCTGGTACTGCAGATGAAAAATTAGCATTCGACAAGAAATTGGGTAATGCCGTGGGAACTATTTTTGCTTTGGCAGAAAATTATCCTGACTTAAAAGCCAATACAAACTTTTTGAGTTTGCAGGAAGAGCTGAGCGAAATCGAAACCGAAGTAGAAAGATCAAAACGATATTATAATGCAACAGTTAGAGATTACAATATTGCGGTAGAATCTTTTCCGGGTAATATTGTGGCTAATTCTTTTGGTTTTCCAAAGAGAAACTTCCTTGAAATAGAAGATGAAAAGCAGAGAGAAACACCTAAAGTTCAGTTTTAATTGTATTATAATATGCTGCTAAGAAAAATATTCTTTGTTCTTTTTTCTATTGTTTTCTATCAGGTTCAGGCCCAGGAAAGAATTTTAAATTTTGATGTAAAAATTCAAATAGAAAAATCTGGTAATATAAATGTAACCGAAAATATTACAATAAATGCCGAAGGTCGTGATTTTAGACACGGTCTTTTAAGAGTTCTGCCACTAAGCAGACGAGATAAAGACGGTAATCAAATCGATGTTAAATACACCATACATTCTGTAAAAAAAGATGGCGCTACAGAAAATTATTTTACGAAAGAAGAATCCGGTGACTGGAAAATCTACATAGGAAATAAAGATATCGATCTCGAAAGAGGAATTTACGATTATCAAATTACTTATACCGTTCCTTTTCAGATTGGGTATTTTGACCAATATGATGAGTTGTATTGGAATGTAACCGGAAACGGATGGAATTTGCCTATTGATAAAGCAACCTGTGAAATCACTCTTCCGTCAGGTCACAAATTCGAAAATTTACATTGTTACACCGGAGTATCCGGATCTAAAGCATCAGATTGTGTTAGTTCTTTAAAAACGGATCAAACCGTTGCCAGTTTTGCCACTGTAGAACTTAAAAACTATGAAGGTTTAACGGTTGCTGCATCATTTCCTAAAGGAATTGTTGATCCGCCTACTTTTTTGCAGGAAGCAAACTCATTTTATAAGCAAATAAAAGTAAACTTGTGGTCTGTTATTTACGGAATAGGAATGTCACTTTTCTTCTTTTTTAGCTGGAAAAAATACGGCAAAGATCCTGTTAAGAAAACGTTGATGCCGGAATTTATGCCGCCTTTTGATTGGTCTCCTGCAATTGTAGGATATGTATACGACAGAAAAATTACGCGTAAAGCCTATATGGCCTCTGTGATAAATGCTTCGGTAAAAGGCGCAATTAGAATTTTATCTACGGTAGAAAATGGTGTTTTTAAAAACAAACATACTTATGAGATCGAGGTTTTAAACAGACAATCGCAAAAATTAAGCACTGAAGAATCTGATATAATAAGCGGTTTTACCAAAAAGGATAAAATAAAAGTATCCGACTCTAACTACAAGATTTTTGAAAAAGCATATTCTAAATGGCTTAATACCGTTACTAAACAAGTAAAGCTGGAAGAATTTTATCAAAACAATACCTCAAAAAAATGGATTGGTTTTGCTATTTTTCTAATTGCAGGACTTACTTATGAGTTGCTTTCTAATAATAGCGGATTTATTAGTTATCCTTTTTATACAGGGCTAATTATTGCAGTTTCAGGATTAACCTATTGGTTTACAAAAAATAATATAGGTACTGGTATGCTTATTTTAAGAGCTATTCTGGCATTCTTTATTTTACCAATGGCGTTATTTATATTTTTTGTTTCGATTCCTTATTCAAATACGATACAACTGATTGTTATTGGTGCTGTTTTCCTGATGTATATTATTTATGCAAGAACTTTAGGAAAGTTTACCCAAAAAGGTGCTGACGCATTGCATCGATTAGAAGGATTTAAGCTTTATATGCAAACGGCAGAAAAAGACCGAATGAACATGCTTAATCCTCCGGAACTGACTCCGCAATTGTTCGAGAAATTATTTCCGTACGCGATTGCATTAGGAGTCGAGATAGAATGGGGAAAACAATTTGCAGAAATTTTAGAATTGGCCAAATATGACCCTGCCTGGTATCAGGGACAAGATACGTTTTATATGCAACCGGCAATGTTCCTGTCCAGTTTTGGAAATTCAGTAAACAGCGCAGGAGTTAATCCAAATCCGCCTTCATCATCAGGAGGATCTTCATCTAGTTCCAGCGGAAGCAGTGGAAGCTGGAGCAGCGGAAGTTCAGGTGGAGGAAGCTCCGGTGGCGGAGGCGGAGGCGGTGGAGGCGGCGGTTGGTAGAATTTACAAACCAGCAGCTGTCTTAGAAAATATCTTATTAGCGAAACCTTGTATTATTTATAATAGTACAAGGTTTTTTTATTTTCGATTGGGTATGATTTAGATTATCTTGCCTGAGTGAAGAAAAATAATTAGATAATCAGAAAATTTATTAATTAGAATAATACTCTGTATTACAGTGCTTTTTTTTGAAATGTTTGGAATTTTGAATTTATTTTTTGAAATTTTTTCACCCTCATACAACCATTTTAAAACTTAACTCGTCTATGCTAATAGAAGACTATTACTAAACCAAAAAACCGAAAAGCTTATTAATGAAAATTATCCAGTTACATCAAGATGAAACCGAAATTATAAAGTTGGCTGTCGAAAATAATCGACAAGCACAACAGCAAATTTATAGTCGGTTTTCTTCAAAAATGTTAAGTGTTTGCCGACAATATATAAAAGACATTCAATTGGCAGAAGATGTAATGATAACGGCTTTTATGAAAGTGTTTACCAACTTAAATAAATTTGAAAATAAAGGAAGTTTTGAAGGCTGGATTCGCCGAATAATGGTTAACGAATGTATATCATATTTAAGAGTACAGAAAAAAGTAAAATTTGTTGAAGATGAAATATATGCCGAAGAAAGTTTTAATGCAACTGATAGTCAGTTTTCGATCGATCAGATTCAGTTTTTAATAGATGCCTTGCCGGACGGATATAAAATGATCTTCAATTTATACGCCATAGAAGGATACAAACACAATGAAATTGCAAAGATGTTAGGGATTAGCGAAGGAACATCAAAATCGCAATTATCGCACGCCAGAAAGATGCTGCAAACACAGATTATTATTTTAAAAAAACAAGATAATGGAACCGAATAATTTTGAAAAGGATTTCCGTGAAAAACTAAATCAACGCAAGATTGAACCAAGTGACAAAGCCTGGGATCGATTAGACGCAATGTTAAGTGTTGCCGAAGAAAAAAAGCAGCCTAAAAACAAAAAACGATGGATGTACATCGCTGCAAGTATTGTGGGTTTTTTATTAGTGGGAACATTCTTTTTTAATCAGAAAAAAAGTGTTGTTGAAACGCCAAAAAATAATGTAGTCATCAAAGAAAATCTACAGAAAGATACTGTTGTAAAACCAGATTTAGATATAATAAATCCTGTAAAGACAGAAGTAGCAGTTTCAGAAAAAGCAGCAAACCAAAATTCAGTAAAAGAAGAAAAAAATCTAAATGTAAAACCAAATAAAACCCTTAAAACTAAATCAAATCAAATAGCGGAGTCTTCAATCATCATCAAAAACAATCAACCAAAACAATCTCTTAATAATCAGTCTTTAGCTGTCGAAACTTCTAAAAAAGAAACAGTAGACCAATTATTAGAATCAGCCGAAAAAACTGTTGTAGCAGAAAATTCGGCAAAACCAAAATCAAAAGTAAAAATCAATGCTAATGATTTACTCAATCAGGTCGACGGCGAATTAGAACTTTCGTTTAGAGAAAAAATGATTACAAAAGTCAATAAAAATTACCAAACGGTAAAAGTGGCTTTGGCGAATCGAAATCAACAAGAATAATTTTTTAATGGCAATATCAATTAATAATTTACAATTCACGATTAATAATTAAATCATCATCATCAATCACAATCAATTTTAAAAAAATCAATCAATCATGAAAAATTTGACACTTTATCTCGTTGCTCTTATTTTCTTATTTGTTACTAAGGTGCTGGGACAGGAAACCTTTGAATCAAAAGCAAAGAGAATTGCCAATAAAATAGAAAAGGTTACCAAAGAAGAAAAAGCAGCCTTAAAAGAAGAAGTAGAAGCTGTAAACGTTCAATTGTCTGAAGGAAAAATTACTCAGGAACAAGCAGACAAGCGCAAGAAAGAATTGGCAGAAGCCAGAGTTACCATTATTGAGGAAAAAGTAACATTGGCACAAAATGAACTTAATGATTTGGTGCAACAAAAAGTGGACGGAAAAATCAAAGAGGGAGATTCTATCATGAAGCATAGCCTGGTCATTCGTTGGAATGATGAAATATGGAGAGAGGGTAAAAAAGGAAGGGATTCGATTCGTGGAGAAAAAAGAACAACGTCGCAATTTGTGTTTGCAATGGGTTTGAATAATATGATGGTCGATGGCAAACTTCAGGATTCTAATTACAGTTTCATTGGTTCGCATTTCTACGAATGGGGTTTTACCTATAACAGCAGATTAATGAAAAATGACAATTTATTACATGCCAAATACGGACTTTCGTTAATGTACAATAACATTCGCCCAACAGACAACAGAAGTTTTGTGGTAAATGGAGACCAGACAGTTTTAGAGACCAATCCTGTAAATCTTGATGAATCTCGTTTTAGAAATGTTTATATAGTGCTGCCATTGCATTTAGAATTCGATTTTTCGAGACCTCAGGTAAGTAACGGAAAAACATATTTTAGAACCCATAGAAGTTTCCGTTTCGGAATTGGAGGTTACGCCGGAATTAATGTAAAATCAAAACAAATCCTGAAATTTGATCAGGACGATTTAGATTATAAAACAACAATAAAAGGAGATTATAATGTTAATAATTTTATCTACGGAATAAGTTCTTACATTGGTTACAGAGCATTTAGTTTGTATGCAAAATATGATTTAAATCCGCTTTTTCAGGATAATTTAGTGAAAGAAAATAACATTTCGCTAGGAATAAGAGTTGATTTGAATTAAGAATGCAGTTTAATTAGTTAGTAAATAGGCACCTTGAAAGAGGTGCTTTTTTTATGTTAAATCGCCAAATTTCAAGATTCATTTGTGTACTTTTACAGACTTCAAATTTTTAAAAATATTTTACGTTTTGATTTCACAAGCTACTATTGATTCTGTTTTTGAAACTGCTCGTGTAGAGGAGGTTATTGGTGATTATGTTAACTTAAAACGTGCCGGGAGTAACTATAAAGGGCTAAGTCCGTTCTCGGATGAGCGCTCTCCATCGTTCATGGTGTCGCCTGCAAAAGGGATCTGGAAAGATTTTAGTACAGGAAAAGGAGGAAACTCTGTCAAGTTTTTGATGGAGCATTCGCAATTTACCTATCCGGAAGCCATTCGATATCTTGCCAGAAAATATAATATTGAAATAGAAGAAACCGAACAGACAGATGCCGAAAAAGCAATGACGGATGTTCGCGAAAGTATGTATTTGGTTTCAGAATTTGCAAAAGATTATTTTAATAAAACACTTTTAAATTCGGAAGAAGGAAAAGCAATTGGACTCTCTTATTTTAAAGAAAGAGGTTTTACCAATGAAACCATCAAAAAGTTTAGTTTAGGATATTCGCCTGAAACCTGGGATGCTTTAACCAAAGAAGCTTTAGGTAAAGGATATAAACTGGAATTTCTGGAAAGTACCGGTTTAACAATACCAAGAGAGGATCGCCCTTTCGACCGTTTTAAAGGCCGTGTAATGTTCCCGATAGAAAGTATGTCCGGACGTGTTTTAGGTTTTGGAGGACGTATTTTAACCAATGATAAAAAAGCGGCGAAGTACCTGAACTCGCCAGAAAGTGATATTTACCATAAAAGTAAAGTGCTTTATGGTATTTTTCAGGCCAAACAATCTATAGCAAAACAAAACAATTGTTATCTGGTTGAGGGTTATACAGATGTTATTCAGTTTAATCAGGCTGGTATCGAGAACGTTGTGGCTTCATCAGGAACCGCTTTAACGCCAGATCAGATTCGTTTGATAAATCGACTAACGAGAAATATTACCGTTCTTTTTGACGGAGATGCTGCCGGATTGCGTGCATCTGTTCGAGGAATCGATTTGATTCTTGAAGAAGGAATGAATGTAAGAGTTTGTGCATTCCCTGACGGAGAAGATCCGGATAGTTTTGCCCGAAAAACTTCGCATGACGATCTTGTTGCCTATTTAGAAGAAAATAGTAAAGATTTTATACAGTTTAAAGCGTCTCTTTTAATGAAAGAGGCCAAAAACGATCCTATAAAAAAAGCCGATTTAATTAGGGATATGGTGGTGAGTATTTCTAAAATACCGGATCGTATTCAGCGTGAAATTTACACTCAGGAATGTGCCAGAATCATGGATATTTCTGAACAGGTATTGGTGAGTACTTTGGCTCAGCTGATTCAAAAAGATATTGCTGAGGTGGCTAAAAAACAAAAACAGGAACAAAAACCTTTTGAAGTTTTTAGAAACCAGCCGCCGCCACAAGCAGGATATTCTGGAGGAGATCCTGAAGATCCAAGATTTGGACCGCCGGAAGATTATCCGGGCGAACCGGGATATCCGGTAGGGGAGCCTACAGAAAAAGTAGATATTTTGTATCGTTTAGAACGAAAAGTAATTGAGATTTTATTGCTTTACGGAAATAATACCGAAGAATTTGAAGATGTGCATTTAAAGAATAATGACGAAGGTGAAGTGGTAATGGTTTCAGAAATGAGAGCATACAAAGTGTACCAGCGTATTTATTTGAGTTTGCAGGAAGATGAGGTAGAACTTTCTAATAGTTTGTTCCGTGATATCTTTACGGACTTAATTGCGTTCTATAATCAGAATGAGAAATTCAGTCTTGAGCAATATTTAATGCGTTTGCAGCCTGATTTTGCTCAGGAAGTTACTGATATTTTAATGGAAGATGAGCGATTGACGCTTCACGATTGGGAAGGGCAGAATATTTTCTCGAAAATGAAACACGAAACCATTGCGCAATATGTGACAGAAACAATTATGTCTATGCGTTGGTTTTTGGTGGGCAAAATCATCGAAGAATTAAAAAGCTCTATAAAACCTGATAATTCAGATAATACAGAGCTTTTGTCTATGGTTGTCGATTACTCGAAATTAGTTAATGCATTCTCGAAAAAACTAGGTCGAGTAATGTCGAGATACCATTAAATAATTTCTAAAGTCTTAGCTTTGTTTACTAAGTCAACTAAATTAGTAACATTCAATTTAGTTAGTAATCTCAATTTGTAAGTACTGATCGTTTTTTCGTTCAGGTTTAAGATTTTAGAGATTTCATTGTTTTTCTTACCATCACTTAAGTAACGTAAAACTTCGATCTCGCGATTTGAAAGTTTTCTGTACAAACGTTCGCTTTTGCTTTGTTTAGCAATAAGAGCCATGTTTTTACGTACAGTTTCGTTGATGATAATTTTTCCTTCGTGTACTTTAATAATAGAAAGACCTAAAGTTTCAAGTTTTTCTGTTTTGTGTACATACCCGGAAACTCCTGCTTTGATTGCATTTGGAGCATACATTTGTTCAGCGAGGTCACTAAAAATTACAATTTTTGTTTTTGGGAAATTTTTCAGGATCGATTTTACTTCGAAGATACTTGAAAGGCCTTCAAGTTCAAGATCGAGAATTAGGATGTCAATCTCCTTCGTTTGAAGGATATCTCTAACCATTGAAAAATTGCCTACGTTGGCAACAATTGAAATTTGATCGTGGTCTTTAAAATAAGACTTAACGCCAAAGTGAGTCACAGGATGATTGTCTGCAAGACATACTTTAATCATAATTTTTACCTTTTTTAGAATTGTTCATGTTTTTGGAACTGTAAAATTAATAAATAAATTCTGTAATTAATTGCAGACAAATGTTAAAATGTTTTATTTTAACGTTTTTGGTATTATACAAACCGGAATTGGATCCATTTTATGCTTGTTGCTGGTGTTTAAACGTTTATAAATTTCAAAGACAGATTTTTCTCTCCCATTGAAGTCAGCTGGCGTTTTTCCTGACTCCGCGGCCAACATCGCCCATTCAAGTTCGTCGTAACTTGCTCCTAATTGATCCTCATCGGTACGATTATCACCAAATAATCCATCAGTTGGAGCAGCTGTTAAAATTGACTCCGGAATCGTTAAAAATTCTCCAAGAGCATAAACATCCGACTTCATTAAGTCGGCAATCGGACTTAAATCGACTCCGCCATCTCCGTATTTGGTATAAAATCCTACACCAAAATCTTCTACCTTATTTCCTGTCCCTGCTACTAAAAGCCCATGAATTCCCGCTAAATAATATAAAGAGGTCATTCTCAGACGTGCACGAGTATTAGCTAACGATAAATTAACTTTTGTTGAATCTTTTGTTGTAGGCACTGCGCTCTTAAAAGCTTCAAAAGTGTCAGTTAAATCTGTTTTTACATCCAAAACGTTCGGAAAACGCTTCTTTAATTGTTCGATATGTTCCCTTCCTCTTAAAACTTGATTGGGAGCCTGGTGAATTGGCATTTCTACACATAAAACCTGTAAACCCGTCTGAGCACACAGGGTAGAAGTTACGGCAGAGTCAACCCCGCCTGAAATTCCGATTACAAAACCGTTTGCTTTTGCATTGTTAGCATAATTTTTTAACCACTCTACAATGTGGATATTTACTTTTTCTGTTTGAATGGTACTTTTTTTAGCCATAATAGTTCAGGTTTTAAGATACAGGGATGTATATTTGCAGAATTATTTTTAAGTATGCGTTTACTTAAAATCCAGCAACACAAATCTAATTAAAATAAAATGAAAATTTATCGCTTTGTAGTGGTTCTGTGCTTGTTTTTTTTGTCCTGTGAGCAAAAAACTAAAGTAGAAAAAGAGGTCGAAGAAATCCCGGTTGATATTAAAGTAGAACGATTTGATAAAGCGTTTTTTGAAACGAAACCAGAAGATTTAGGAAAGCTGAAAAAACAATATCCTTTCTTTTTTCCGGCAGGTACAGAGGATGATGTTTGGCTTAAAAAGATGCAGGATCCTTTATGGAGAGAAGTCTATACTGAGGTACAAAAAAAATACGCCAATTTTGAACCGGTTCGTCAGGAATTCAATAAGTTGTTTCAGCATGTAAAGTATTATTTCCCAAAGAGTAAAACGCCTAAAGTAATTACTCTTATTGGAGAAATGGATTATACTTCTAAAGCAATTTATGCTGATAGTCTTGTAATTGTTTCTTTAGAATTATATTTAGGAAAAGAACATAAGTTTTATGAGTTTCCAAATTACTTAAAGCAGAATTTCGAAGAAAAACAAATTATGCCGGATGTGGTGTCTAGTTTTGCTTTTAGAAACATTCCTGCTTTTCCAGATAAAAATTTAGTTTCGCAAATGATTTTCGAAGGGAAACAATTGTATGCAAAAGATTTGCTTTTGCCGGATTATACAGATGCTGAAAAAATAGGTTACTTGCCTGAACAAATAAAATGGTGTCAGCAAAATGAAGCTTATATGTGGCGCTTTTTTGTCGAAAGTGAAATGTTATACAGTGAAGATCCGAAATTAAATACCCGATTTATTGCGCCTGCTCCGTTTTCTAAATTTTATTTAGAAATCGACAATGATTCTCCCGGAAGAATTGGAGCGTGGTTAGGATGGCAAATGGTGCGATCTTACATGAAGAATAACTCGAATGTAACATTGCCCGAATTATTAAAAACAAATGCAAAAGAGATTTTTGAACAATCAAAATATAAACCTAAGAAATAATGTCAGATACAATAAACTCAGAAATTAAATTCAATATAGAATTAGACGAAAACCGTGTGCCGGAAAAATTAACCTGGAGTGCGCAAGATGGCGGCGTTCAGGCGGAAGAAGCAAAAGCAATTATGTTGTCTATTTGGGACAGTAAAGCCAAAGAAACAATGCGTATTGATTTATGGACAAAAGATATGCCGGTAGATGAAATGAAGATTTTCTTTCACCAGACTTTAGTAGCGATGTCGGATACTTTTAAACGTGCTACAGACGATGAAAAGATGTCGGATACGATGAAAGATTTCTGTGATTATTTTGCAGAAAAACTAGAATTAACGAAATAAAGAAATTTTAAATTCCAATCATTGGAATCTTAAAATAAAAAATCCCAAATTCCAATTGTACTGTTGGAATTTGGGATTTTTTTTGATTAAATCAAAACTTACTTAGACATTGTTTTGATTGATTTCTTTTTAATATCATTGATGATTTTATTATAACAACCGACTATAACAGTAGTCGTTGGTTTGTTTGTAAAGCTATTTTCATCTTCAATAGAGCCTCCGGATGTTTGTGAATAAATTATTTCTCCAAGATTTAAATCGTAGACTTCTAAAGTTACTTCTGCAAAAGACATTTGTTTTTTATAATAAAAATGATCTGGAAATTCAAAGCCGGTTAAATCATTTTTTGCGTTTTTGCATTTTATGTTGACATAGTAATCAAAACTGGCTCCTTTTTTTAACTCTAATATTGTTGACTTGCTAGGATTGAGAGGAACTTGTTTAGGTAATAGTAATGACTTTTCGGTTAATGAATATTTTACTCTTTCGCCAAGATATTCTGAAAAGTCTTTTAAAACCAGCGTGGTCAATTTATCCTTAGCATATGGATTAGCTTCAATTTCACCAACTAGCCATTTACCATTAGAGAAATCTATCCCGTAGGTGTGATTTTTACTGTATACAAAATAGTGAGTAGTATTACAGGAAAATAAAAGAAACAAAAACAAAAAGCATATAATTCTTTTCATGAACGAAAATTTAGTTTTGCGGCAAATATAGCAGATTAATTTTGACAAGAATTAACTGTAATATAAAAATCCCAAATTCCAATTGTACTGTTGGAATTTGGGATTTTGCTTTTGGAATTTTATTTAAGTTTTTCCGCCATCTTGAGTGAAGTAGAAGGTTTGGAATTTGGAATTTAAAATTTGGAATTTCTTTACTTAACAGATCTTTTATCTAAATCTTTAAATATTCGTTTTAAAGCACCTTCTACTAATTGATCGGTGTTTTTATAAAACATAATATTGTCTACAAGTTTGCCAGATTTTTGTGTGTTTCCGTTAGGTGGATCGGTTACTTTTGAAGTAGATCCAATTACATTCTGAGAATAAATAATCTGCTGTAAATTTAGATCGTAAATTTCGACAATTACAGATCCTTCATTTCTTCCTCGGTCATAGTCATTTTGATAAAGTTCGAGCGAAGAAAAATCGCTTTTGTTTTTTCTGGTTGAAATATTAATGAAGAAATCAAAACCGGTTCCGTCTTTTAATTCTTTTATTTTTGTTTTGCCTGGATTTAAATTGATCTTTTGGGTAACCAATAAACCTTTAACATCGTGAATGTAAAATAGTCTTTCGCCTAAATGTTTTTTAAAATATTGTAAGGACTTTTCGGTTAGTCTGTCTTTAGAGCTGCTCGGGCAATCGAGTTCGTTTAAAAGCCATTTCCCAGAGGTAAAATCAACTCCGGTTCGTTGTCCTGTGGCAAATCTGTAGGATGCTGTAGTGCATGATGAAAGACAAATGGAAATGAGAATAAAAAAGAGGAGTGTGGTATTCTTCATAAATTACAAATTGATTCGTTTCAAATGTAATTTAAAAATTCCAATAAAAAAGAAATC
>NZ_CADCSU010000127.1 GCF_902804475.1 Flavobacterium bizetiae | reverse complement strand
GTTCTATCTTAGCAGAATTAAATCGATTTTGAATTAAAGTTAATCTCTAATGAAGAGAAACTGAACTCAAAAACAGATACAGTATCAAATTTAAAGGGAATTAATTCTTTAAAAAATAAAAAATTTATAAGACTCAAAATGATTAAACAGAATTACAATTTATTGCTGGCAGATGATGACGAAGATGATTGCGATTTTTTTAAAGAAGCGCTGGATGAATTAACGCTTCCGGTATCTCTTGTGACTGTTAATGATGGCGTACAGCTTATGGATTTTTTAGGTGATCACTCCGGAGATAATTTACCGGACCTGCTTTTTCTGGATCTTAATATGCCCCGCAAAAATGGTTCTGAATGTCTGAAAGAAATAAAAGAAAGCGAAGCACTTAAAAATCTTCCTGTTATTATTTTTTCGACTTCGCTGGACAATGATATTGTCGACCTCATGTATGCAAAAGGCGCGACCTACTATATTCGCAAACCAGGCGAATTTTCTCAATTAAAAAAAGTAATCGAAAATGCTCTTGTTACAGCATCCGAAAATGATTTTAAGCAACCTCTAAGAGAGCAATTTATACTTCAACCCTAATTCGTTTTTAGAATGAGCTTTACAGATCATAAACATTATTTTCTATCCGATGGTGGCGAAATGGGCAAACTGATACGTGCTAAAGATTGGAGTAAAACAACTTTAGACGATCCTGAAAAATGGCCTCAAAGTCTTAAAACCATGGTTGCTGTGATTCTCAACAATCCGTTTGGAATGTATATTGCCTGGGGAGAAAACTATACTCAAATTTATAATGACGGGTTTCGTCCTATTTTGGGTTCAAGCAAACATCCTGAAGCTTTAGGAATTAGTTCGAAAGAAACATTTGCCGAAATTTGGGATACAATAGGCCCTATGTTTGGCGATGTAATGAAAGGTAAAGCGGTTAGCTCACCCGATTTTATGGTGGTTCTAAACAGAAACGGATTTGATGAAAAATGTTATTTTGATTTCTCTTACAGTCCCATAAAAAAAGAAGACGGCGAAATTGGAGGTGTTCTCGTTACTGTTATTGAAACTACTGAAAAGAAAAAAGTAAACGAGGCGCTTAAAGAAAGTAACGCCCAGTTTATGAATAATATCATGCAGGCACCTGTTGCCATGTGTGTGATGAGAGGTAAAGATCATATTGTAGAAATTGCAAACGAACAGATGATTCAGCTTTGGGGAGTCGAAGCCAAAGAGATTCTTTACAAACCCGTTTTTGATGCTTTGCCGGAAACCAGAAATCAATATCTTGAAGATGTACTGGATAATGTATACAATACGGGCGAAAAATTTGTTGCCAATGAGCAACTTGTTAAACTTCCCAGAAATGGAAAAATAGAAGATACTTATATCAACTTTGTATATCAGGCCCTTAATGATGCCGATGGTACAATATCCGGCGTTGTAGGTATTGCGATCGAAGTTACAGATCAGGTTATTTCCCGGGCCAAGAATGAAGAAAGCGAGCAAAAAATAAGAGAATTGGTCGAAAATGCGCCTTTTCCGATTGCTTTGTATGTGGGTAAAGAAATGATTGTAGAACTGGCCAATGATTCTATTATCAAAATATGGGGAAAAGGTAATGACGTTATCGGAAAATCATTTAAAGATGTAGTTCCTGAACTGGACAATCAATTGGTTTTTGAACAAATTACAGAGGTCTTAACCAGCGGAAAATCCTTTCATACACAAAATACGCCTCTTGATCTTACTGTTGATGGAATATTAGGCACTTATTATTTTAATTATAGTTTAACGCCTATCTACGACGTAAACGGTAATGTATATGGTGTAATGAATACTGGTGTCGATTTGACCGATTTGAATCTCGCCAAGAAAAAAATCGAAGAAAGCGAACAAAACCTGCGTAGCATGGTATCGCAATCGCCAATTGGTATTTGCGTACTTGATGCCGAAACTTTGGTGAGCGAAATTGTCAACGAAAGTTTTATTGAAGTTGCTGGAAAAAAATACGAAGAAATTGCAGGAAAACATTATTGGGAAGCTTTTGCTGAGGTAAGATCGGCTTACGAAATTCCGCTGCAAAAAGTAATCGCAGAAGGTGAACCGTTTTATGCAAATGAGGTCGCAATGCCGCTCATCAGACACGGAAAACAGGAAACGATTTACGTGACTTTTGTTTATGCTCCGCTAAAAAATACGGAAGGAAAGGTAACAAAAGTGGCCATTTGGGTGTTGGACAATACTCCGCAGGTAAATGCCCGAAGAAAAATTGAAGAAGCCGATAAACGTTTTAGAAATACAGTAAAACAAGCTCCTGTTGGAATTACTATTCTGCGCGGGGCAAACCATGTTGCAGAAATGGCCAATGAGGCTTATTTAAAATTGGTAGGAAAAGAAGAAAGTAACTTTGTTGGCAAACCTTTGTTCGATTCTTTACCAGAAGTAAAAGAAACCGTAAGTGATCTCTTAGATACTGTTTTTACAACAGGCGTTCCGTATCACGGATATGAAGTTCCCGTACCTATTAATAGATTTGGAAATCCTGAAATTTTCTATTTTGATTTTCTTTATCATCCTTTGAAAGAAGAAAATGGACAAATCTCGGGAATTATAGTAACTGTAACCGAAGTAACGGAAAAAGTTGAAACCAGAAAAAAAACAGAATTAAACGAAGAAAGATTAAATATTATAGTCGATGCCAGCGAATTGGGAACCTGGGAATTGTATGTAAAAACAAAAGATCTCCAGTATTCTGATCGTTATCTCGAAATTGTTACCGGATATAAGAGTCAGGAATATCTTACTCATGCGCAACTTCTTAGCCATGTTCATCCTGATGACTTGCACATACGCGAGAAAGCTTTTAAAGAAGCAATTGCTTTAGGCAACATTCATTATGAAGCCCGAGTAATATGGGATGATCAATCGATTCATTGGGTAGAAGCCAAAGGAAAAGTATTTTACGATGCTGAAGGTAATTCTGAAAGATTGTTAGGAACGGTAAGAGATATTACCGACGAGAAAAATCATCAGCAGGAACTTGAAGCAAGCGAAAAAAGATTCCGTAAACTGGTGATGGAATCGCCTGTACCAAAAGCGATTTTAAAAGGAAAAAACATGGTGATCGAAATGGTCAATGGTGCCATGCTAAAAAATATCTGGAGAAAAAATGAAAGCGATGTTCAGGGGAAAATCATATTAGATGTATTTCCGGAACTTAAAAAACAAAAATATGCCAGACTTTTAAACGAAGTCTACACCACCGGAAATGTACATTCAGAATCAGAATCATTATTTTATTTGAATGATGGAAATGTAGAACGTAAAATGTATATCGATTTTGAATATGCACCGCAACGCGAATTAGACGATACAATTTCAGGCATAAAAATGACGCTGATTGATGTAACCGAAAAAGTAGAAACCAGAAAAAAAATCGAGGAAAGCGAAAAGAAATTCAGATCGCTGACCGAAAGTATTCCGCAGCTTATTTGGGAAACCGATGAAAAAGGAAATGCTTTATTTACTTCCGGAAAATGGCTGGAATATACAGGCGTAGTTCCTGCTGGCGAAGCGGAATGGAAAGCGATGATTCATCCGGATGATTTTGAACAAAATACCAAAACCTGGAGTCACAGCCTTGCCACGGGCGAAGTTTATAAAACAGATGTTAGGGTTTTACGAAAAGATGGTACGTATAGATGGCATTCGGCAATTGGTGAACCTGTTTTAAATAAAGACAATAAAATCATAAAATGGGTCGGCGCTTTTACTGATATTCAGACAGAAAAAGCTTTTACTCAGGAATTAGAGAAACAAGTTACGGCGCGTACCAAAGAACTGGAGCAAAAAAATGTCGAGCTGGAGCAAATGAACAAAGAGCTTCAGTCGTTTGCTTATATCTCAAGTCACGATTTGCAGGAACCGTTGCGAAAAATTCAAACTTTTGCAACCCAAATTATCGAGAAAGAATCTGAGAATTTATCAGATTCCGGAAAAGATAAATTTCAGCGCATGCAAAATGCAGCGCAGCGAATGCAAACGCTTATTAATGATCTGCTCTCCTACTCGAGAACCAATATTCAGGAAAGAAAATTTGAGAAAGTGAATCTTTCTAAAATTATCGATGAGGTAAAAGAAGATTTGAAAGAAGAACTGGAACAAAAAGGAGCTACAATAGAAACTGACAATACCTGCGAAGCAAGTATTATTCCGTTTCAGTTCAGACAATTATTGTATAATCTGGCTAGTAATTCATTGAAATTTGCCAATCCTGATATTCCTACTATCATAAAAATAAACTGTGAATTTACCAAAGGCGTAAATATAAATAATGACACTTTAGCTGAAGAAACAACTTACTGCCATATCAGTATATCTGATAATGGTATTGGTTTTGAACCTCAATACAGCAAAAAAATATTCGAGGTTTTTCAGCGTTTACACGGAAAACTCGAATACACGGGAACAGGAATTGGATTGGCTATCGTGAAAAAAATTGTAGAAAACCATAACGGAACGATCACCGCAACAGGCGAAAAAAATAAAGGAGCTACTTTTGATATCTATATCCCGGTAGTTTAAGTTTACATCTAAAACAATAAAAAACGGAAATAACTTTTAATAAGTCATTTCCGTTTTCGTTTTTAATTCTCCCAAGGAATTAAAAAAAAATTACTTTGATAAATTATCTGGTATAAACCGTAATAACACCAGTAGTTTTGTTTTTAATTTTCAGTTCTTTATTAGTAAGATTCATGATATCACTAGTTGAACTTAAAGCACCAATAGTAAGCGTTAAATCATTATGAGATCTTACATAAGTTCCTGTAGTTTCTGTTAAAGCACAATCACTTCCATCATAATCACCAATAACTGCTGCGTTACTTAATCTTAGGTCTAAATAATCTCTGCTACAACCAGCTTGGTTTTGTGGAGCGTCAATTAAGACTTCTTTACCATCAATAATAGTTCCTGTTTGGCTTAGGTTGTATTTACCTTGAATTGGAACGATTGTTTCTCCGTCATTGTCATCGCTGCTACAAGATGCTGCAAATAAACCGATGCTCAATAATACTCCGAATAATATTCTTTTAGTTTTCATGTTTGATTTCTTTAAAATTATTTTATGCTAAATTAGTTTTAAAGTCCTCCAACAATGTTCTATAATTTTCGGTTTGATTTACATAATTCCTTTTAAGATTAAAGAATTTATTTACGTAATTTAATTAACACTATTATTTACATGGCGTATTACTTACGTATTTGCCAATCATATAATTTGTAATAGGTCTTAAGTATTGACTACGTCTTTCCGGATGATATCCTATTTGATTAAAGCATTCTAATGAATCCCGAGATCTGGCATAAAATACAACCGCTTTTTCATTTCTAAAAAAAGATGTTGTATCACATACTTTAATTCTTTTTAAATCAATCTGATTCGGATCCAGAAGTTCTATATTATTATCTGCTGCTTTCAAATCGCAATCTACAATATCATAATGATCACCCGACCATTGCATGCAGCCTTTCGCAGGAAAAGCAAAAAAGATAATCGGAAACCCAATACACAAAACCAGAGCGACGCCTATTACGGCTTTTCTAATTCTTGGTCCTAACTTAATTCGAGGATTTTTTTGAATAGAAACAAAAGCATTAATTGCTTGTGGTTTCGATACTATTTCTTCAATAGTACTTTCTACTTCTTCCTTTTCTATTTCTTCTACTTTTTCACTTTCTTTTACTTCAATATCTTGCTTTTCATCTACTATGCCCTTTTCTATTCCTTTTTCTCTTTCCTTTTCATCTAGAAAATTCTCTAAATCTCCTGAACTTTCAATTTGTTTTTTTGGTTGATTTTCTAAGGCTAAGTCATCATCACTAATATCATCGGGAAATAAATTGTGAATTCTAAATTTATTAAAAGGTCTTGGTTCGAAGTCTACCAAAATTGCAGCCATATTTACTGCATGAACATTTGCAGGATCAGTTTCTCCTTTAAAATATTTTTCAATAGGTCTAAACTTATCGATTTGTTCATCAAACTTATTTCTTCTGTTAATATCAAAAGTTAACCCCAATAAAGTACTAAAGACATTCAAATCATCCTGATTTCTGTTTTGTTGTTGAAATAACTCCCAACACAAATTGCGCAGTTTAGCTCTTGTCGGATTATCTAAATAAACAAAGTATTCGCTGTTTCTAACGTCTTCATATTTATTTTTTACAGCAATTTTATAATCTTCAAAAGTATTGTTTGGCATGGGTTTTCTGGAATTTTAAGGATTTCTCATTTGGATTTTCAAGGATTTTTACGGAATTGTCAGGACTTCAAAAAATACTTCGGAATTCCCGGAATTCCTTCTCAAATCACGCTCAAAGCCGTTGTTACTTTGCCTCAGAATTAGTTCTTATTCGATATCGGATTAAAACAAAAATACAAAACTAGTTCAATTAAAAGTACGGAAAACCGTAAGACAAGATTTATCCGGGAAGTATAAATCAACCTCTTATAGTTCTACGCACTTCACTTCCCAAAAAAACAATTTGGTATTGCATTAAATCAACCTCCGGAAAAGTTCCGGACAGCAATACCCATGTCCAATTTTTAATTCATAAAATCATGAAAAAAATATTTATTTTGGGTGCGTTTGCACTATTGACAACGACTGTAATTTCTTGCACTTCTGACGATTTCGAAGATACTAAAGCGAATATTAAACCTGAAGTACCAGCATATGCTGACGGACCTGGAGATCTACCAATACCAGTTCCACCACCACCACCGCCAAAACAATAAAAAAGTAATAAAAAGTTATTAATTTATAATTAATTACTATTTTCGGGGAAAGTACATTTTATGTTACGATCCCCGTTTTTTTGTTTTATTACTTTCTTATTTTTTCTTTCCTGCAAAAAAGAAAATACAAAACCTATAGATAGAACATCAACTATAAAAGTGGCTGTCGAATTTCAAAAAAAGGGAATGACAGACCTCCAGAATAAGAATTTTAATAGTGCTTTCTATTCTTTTAATAAATCCAAAATAAATCTTGAAACAATAAAAGACTCTGCAAATATTGTTTACAATCTTATTCAAATGGCCTCTATTCAGCAAATAAATGGAGATTATTATGGAAGTAAAGAAACACTAACCGAAGCTTTGCCTTACCTTAAAAAGAAAGATGTTTACAGCGCTTCGATTAATAACTTATTTGGTATTGCAGATAAAGAACTTTCCTTATATAGTGATGCTATCTTTTATTATGAAGAAGCTTTAAAAGATTGTACAGACGAAGTCTCAAAACAATCTCCTTTAAACAATATTGCTGTCGTTTATATTCAACAAAAAAAGTACGGGACGGCAATCAAAATTTTAGAATCAATAATTAAAAAAAAACTTTTAGAACAAGCACCTGTAAGAAAAGCAGGAACACTAGACAATTTGGGTTATGCTTATTTTAAAAACGGAATGGCCAAAAAAGGATTTTCGTTAATGAATGAAGGTTATCAATTAAGAAGACAAATTGATGATTTTTACGGAAGCATCGAAAGCAATTTACACTTAGCAGAATTTTACTCTAAGGCTGATTCTAAAAAATCGACTCAATATGCACAATCAGCTTATGAAATTGCTACGAAATTTAATAGCGTCGATGAACGACTAAAAGCTTTATCCTTTTTAATTTCCACTGAAACCGGGAATAAAAATGCACTATATGCACAAAACTATATTGCTATAAATGATAGTATCATAAAGGTTCGAAACAACTTTAAAAATAAGTTTGCCAGGATTAAATACGATTCTAAAAAAGAAAAAGACGAGAATCAGAAATTGCGTTTAGAAAAAGTAGAAAATGAATTATCGCTACAAGAACAAAAATATCAAAAAGTTGTCGCCGGAATTGGGGTTATATTTTTGATAATTGTTATTGTTATTCTGATACGATATTATAAAAACAGAAGCAGAATCGAAAAAATAAAAACTGCATATGATACTGAAACCCGTATTGCCAAAGATATTCATGATGAATTGGCAAACGATGTTTTTCATGCAATGACTTTTACTCAAACACAACCTTTAACAAGCGAAAATACTAAGGAAACACTGGTCCAGAAATTAGACAATATTTATTCGCGCGTTCGTAGAATTTCGCAAGAAAACAGCACAATTGATGTTACGGCAAATTATGCGGCTAACTTAAAAGAAATGCTTTCGACCTATAATAGCAACATTACAAACGTCATTATAAACAATATTGAAAAAGTCAATTGGGAATTAGTCGATAATATAAAGAAGGTTACGCTTCATCGAATTTTGCAGGAATTAATGGTGAACATGAAAAAACATAGTCAGGCATCATTGGTGGTTGTAAAGTTTGAAAGCAACGGAAAAACAGTCTTTATTGATTATACAGATAATGGAAAAGGCTGCAAAAAAGATAAAATTATAAAAAATGGTCTGCAAAATATGGAAAACCGTATTCTGGCCATAAAAGGAACTATTACTTTTGACTCTGAACCCGATAAAGGTTTTAAAGTAAAAATAACTCTGCCTAAATAAAAGCCTTATGTTTAAAAAAGTAATAATTGCCGAGGATCTCGAAGATATAAATTTAGGAATCGAGCAAACCTTAAAAAATTTAGATATTGTAAATTTTCAACATGCAAAATATTGTGATGATGCTTTTCTAAAAATACGAAAAGCAATTCTGGACAATGAACCTTTTGATTTATTAATTAGTGATCTTTCTTTTAAAAAGGATCATCGCGAAGTAAAAATTACCTGCGGTGATGAACTTATAGAAAAAGTTCGTGAACTTCAGCCCGATATAAAAATCATAGCCTATTCTGTAGAAGATAAAAGTCATCGCATTAAATCTCTTTTCGAAAATGCTGATATTGATGGTTTCGTTTTAAAAGGCCGAAACAGTATCGAAGATTTAAAAAAAGCAATTCATATTACCTCAACTTCAGATCAAAAATTTATTTCGCATGAAGTTGCTTCTGCGCTTCAGGAAAAAAATAATTTCGAAATAGACGATCTTGACATTCAAATCTTAAAACATTTGTCGTCGGGAACTCCGCAAGACGAAATCATTCAAATTTTTAAGGACTTGGGCATAAAACCCAACAGCAAAAGTGCAATGGAAAAAAGACTCTCAAAACTGAAAGATTTTTTTAAAGCCAATAATACTGTTCATTTGGTTTCTATTGCAAAAGATATGGGTATTATCTAAAATCTTATTATAAAATTATTAATTCTAAAAGCTCCTTCGGGAGCTTTTTTTATGACTCAAATTAAAAAAATAGTGATTATGGATTTCCGTAAAATACTGGTTTCAAATAGGTTTAAGTTTGAATTATTAAAAATCATAATCTAACAATTAAAAATTAAACCATGAAAAATTATTACGTAAATAACACTGCACAATCAAGTAGAGATCATGAAGTTCATACAGATGAATGCCAATATTTTCAAAGCATCATAAGTAAGAAATTCTTAGGAAGTTTTTCTAGCTGTGAACCTGCAGTTGAAGAAGCAAAAAAAACATACTCTAAATCAGATGGTTGTAAAACTTGTTGCAACGAATGCCATAAAAGCTAAAATTAATGGGCTTTCGATTTCAAAAAAGAATAAAACTCGGAGGAGGATTTGGATTTAATATCAGTAAATCAGGGATTTCTCCGAGTTTACGAACAAAGATGGGTTCATTTAGTAAAAACGGATATTCTGTAAAAACTGGCATATCAGGAGTACGATATCAAAATAGCGGCTGTCTTGTACTATTTGGATTTATAGGAATCACCGCATTCTTAATCTTTACAATAAAACATTTATAATCATGAATAATAGAATAAAATATACCGGAATATTTATAGCCTTAATAGTTGTAGGACTTATAATTTCTTGCTCAGAATCATCAGACTCATCAGATTCAAGTTCAAATTGTCCAACCAAAACCTGTGGTGATTTTAAAACTCAGGGACAAGCCCAGGCAACTTTTAACAGTAATAGAAACTGTTATAAAAATTTAGATGCTGACAATGACGGAATTGCGTGCGAAAATTTATCTAAAAAATAACCCAAAACCAATGATAACACTAGAACTAAAAAGCCATTTTTTAAGATTATATCAAATGGCATTATCTGACGATCAATTTGATGTTTTAGAACTTCAAATGCTGTATCATTTTGCAGATGAACGCGGAATTCCTAGAGAGGAACTCGATAAACTTTTTCTTAATCCCATAAATACGGAATTGATTATACCAGAAAACTTAAATACGAAAATCGAATACTTGTACGATTTTACAAGAATCATTTGGGCGGATGGTAAAATTACCGATGACGAAGAAAATATGCTAAAAAAGTATTGCCGAAAATTTAATTTTCTGGATGAAAACATCAATGATTTATCAAGCTATCTTATTGATTGTGTTCAGAAAAATGTTCAAAAAGAAGAAATCATTAGTCAATTAAATTCCTAAGTCATGAAACCACTTGCACAATTATTTAGTTTAAAAAAAACAGAAGATTCTCATCTTAAAACTTCAGACGAAAATGAAGAAGACAAAGAACAAATTAGAATAACATATTATCAGAGTGGTTTTGCTGCATCGATAAAAGCAACCGGAAAACCTATTGTTCTCAAAGCCTGCCTGCAAAATTTGTATATGAGTTTTGAAGATCAGTGCCGAAAACAAAAACTCGAACAAGTCCGGTTAAAACAGCCCTACAAAGAAGAGCAGGAAAAAAACAGAACCGAACTTAAAAAATCTGAAACTGCAATAGGAATTTACGAAAAAAAAGAACAGGATATTAATGCCGAAATCGATCAGATAAAAAACGAAATCATCGAAGTAAAACGCAATCCCGACAAATACGGAATCGAAGATGGAAAAGGCCTAAAGGCACAATTTTATATTGGCTTATTTTTATTACTGCCCATAACACTATATGTATTAGTATTCTATATTTCGGCATCTTATTCAGCATTTTTCAAAGAATTTGCTAATGACAGTTTAACAGCTGCTATTTTTGATGCAAATGCTTTAACCAATTCATTCCAAGCAAGCTGGCTCGAAGGAGTTTTAGTAATTACAATTCCGTTTGTATTTATGGGGTTAGGCTATGTCATTCATATGGTACAAAAAGGAAAAGGAATTAAAAACGTTTTTAGAATGATTGCCCTTTTTGTAACAACTTTTTTGTTTGATGCTTTATTAGCTTATCAAATAGAAAAGAAAATATATGAGTTTAATAAAACGACAGATTCTGCACCTTACAATTTAAATATTGCATTAGGTGAAGCAGAGTTTTGGATGATCATCTTCGCGGGATTTGTGGTGTATATTATTTGGGGACTCGTTTTTGATTTTGTAATGAAAGAGTTTGAAAACATCGATAAAATAAGAGCTTTTATAAGAGGAAAAAAAGAGAACCTCATCGATTTAGAAAAACTAAAAACAGACTATGTAAACAAAGTCAACGACTTTAAACAGCAAATAGTTACCATAAACGGAAAAATATCTGAACTTCAGTCTAAAATTGATGGTTTTGTATTTCCTGTAAAAGAATATCTGCACTATCATCATCAATATAAAGAAGGATGGTTTCAGGCTATTAACACAGAAATTGCGTTGCCTTATACAGAAAAAACCGAATTACTGGAAAGCTGTGATTTGTTTTCAGAAGAACACTTAAGCAAATTAAACCTGGTCGATCCCGATTTTCAACATTTAGTTTATTCAAAAAATTAATGGCTATGAAAAACATTTTTACTCTAATTACAATATCTTTCCTAATCGCTTCTACCTTTTCGTGCAAAAAAGAACCGAGCAAAGAAGAATCCACTGAAAAAGAAATTGTTTCAAACAATACCGTTTCAGAAGATTACAATATTAGTATACTTCTTGATTTATCGGACAGGATTAGTCTTAAAAAAAATCCGAACCCAACAATGGAATATTACCAGAGAGATTTAGGCTATATAAAATCAGTTTCTGAAGCATTTACACAGCATTTAAAATCAAAAAGAATAAGACAGATTAATGATAAAATGCAATTGTTTTTTAACCCTGAACCTCTTGATCCGGCAATTAATACAATTGCTCAAAATTTGAGAATTAGCATTGATAAAAATAATGCATCAAAAGAGTTACTCAATTCTATAAATTCAGATTATGCTTCTCAGACATCAAAAATTTACGAGTCGGCCATAAAAGATAATAAATATGTAGGATCAGATATTTGGAGTTTTTTTGACAGTAAAGTAAAAGATCAATGCATTGAAAACAAGTACCGAAACATACTTATTGTTTTAACTGATGGATATATGTTTTATGAAAGTACTGTTATGAAAGAAGGAAACCGAACCACTTATATCACTCCGGAACTAATTCGCAAAAATGGATTAAATACTAAGGATTGGGATACAAAATTTCATGATCAGAATTTTGGTTTTATAAAAGCAAATACTGATTTATCAAATCTCGAAGTTTTAGTTTTAGGAATAAATCCGGATAAAAAGAATCCATACGAAGAAAAAGTAATCAGAGCATATTGGTCAAAATGGTTTACCGAAATGAAAATAAGCCATTTTGAAATTAAAAATGCAGATCTCCCATCAAATATGGAGAAAATTATTAAAGACTTTATTTTAAATAAAGAATAGGTTTTACATCAAACAAAAACATTCAAAAGAGGCATTCTATTGTAGTCATGGTCGGAAGATTATTCTTCCGGCCTTTTTTGTTTTATACTTTAAAAAAAAATGTTTTTATTTATTTTATTTAACACGAATTTTCTTGTTTA
>NZ_CADCSU010000126.1 GCF_902804475.1 Flavobacterium bizetiae | reverse complement strand
CACATATTATATCAAAAACCTAATGAAAAGATTATTTTATCTGGCATTTTTCTCGTGTCATTTTTTGTGCGCGCAAGAAAAATCAAAAGTACTTTATCGTAATGAAATTGTTTATTTGTCCAATAAAAGTAAATTAGAAATAGAATCTTTTATCGAAGAACAGAGAGAAATTGCAAAAAGTAAAAACGTAAATGAGTACTCTATAAATATTCCGTATGATAATTTTAGTGAAATTTCGAATATAAAAGGAGCTACAATTAATGCGAAAACAAACAAAAGAAATAAATTATCGCAGTATGATATTAGTACCAATGAGCTAAAACAGCGCGATGTTTTTTATAGTGATAATAAATACAAACACTTTGATTTTAGTTACGTCGAAGACAAATCTAAGATTGAATACTCTTATAAAGTAAAGCAAAACGAACCAAGGTTATTATCGTATTTTGTTTTTCAGCATGAATTGCAAACTGTTGCATCAAAATTCGAAATAAAAGCAGATCCGTCAATAGAAATTGGTTACAAGCTCTTTGGAGAGCATCAGGATAAAATTGTTTTCGAAAAAACTAAAGAAGGTAATTTAGATGTTTATACCTGGAAGGTTACAGATATGCCTGCTTTTGAAGAAGAAAACCGATCGCCTAATTTTACCTATTTTCTTCCTCATGTCGTGTATTATATCAAAAGTTATACGAAGGATAATAAAAAAGAAACACTTTTTCCGGATGTTGAACATCTCTATAAATGGTATTATTCGTTGGTAAAAGATATTAACAAATTAGATCAGACTGCTCTTAAAAGTAAAACTTCAGAATTAATAAAAGACAAAAAGAGTCCTAAAGACAAGGCAAAAGCAATTTACAATTGGGTTCAGGAAAACATTCATTATGTTGCTTTTGAGTACGAAATGGGAGGTTTTATTCCTCGTGATGCGGCATCAGTGTTTGATAAAAAATATGGAGATTGTAAAGACATTTCGAACTTATTAAATGAAATGTTTAAAAATGCCGGAATAGAATCTAATTTGGTTTGGATAGGCACCAGAGATAAGCCATACAGTTTTACCGATGTTCCTACGCCATTGGTAAGCAATCATATGATAGCAGCTGTAAAAATCGATAAGCAACGTTATTTTGTTGATGGGACAGATTCTTTTTGTCCGTTTACATTTCCGTCTGCAATGATTCAGGGTAAAGAAGCACTTATCGGAATATCTGAAACCGATTTTGTTATTGAAAAAGTTCCCGTGGTAGATAAAAAAGAAAACCGACTCAAAGGCGATCTTAAATTAAAAATTAATGACGATACGGTTCTGGGAACAGCAAAATTATCACTTACAGGTTTTAACAAAAGCTACTTTTTAAATGTTTTATCCTCTAATAAACAAAAGGAAGATGAGATTTTAAAAAATGGTTTAGCACAATACAATCCAAAACTCGAAATAGAAACTACAGAAGTCAAAAAACACGAATATGAAGATAAAGATGCTGAGCTTGTTTATAACTTTAAACTTGATTCTTGGATAAAAAAAATAGGAGATAAGATCATCGTAAAACCTATTTTATTAGCACCTTTTAAAGAATACATTATCGACGTTAAAGAACGAAAACTTGCTATCGAAAACGACAATGTGTTTACAAATGAGTTTACTTATGTATATGAAATACCAGACAATTATCAGTTTGATTTTATTCCGGAGAACAGTAAAAAAGAAAATGAGATTTTAAGTTTTGATATTTCGTATAAAAAAGACAAAAAAAATCTGATCGTATCTCAAAAACTAGCACTTAAAAAATTAGTTATCGAAACGACTGATTTTGAGAACTGGAACTCCTTAGTAAACGAATTAAACAGCCAATACAACCAATCTATCATCTTAATAAAAAAATAATGAAAAAAATATTACTCATTCTATTATTTAGTGTTTTTATAAAAACGCACGCACAAGAAATTAAAAGTTATACATGGGATGCCGTTCCTGTTTTTGCAAAAATTCCAGAAGAATATAAGAAACAACCAGCCGTAATTTTATTTGATAAAAGATGGGTTCATACCAGAA
Organism: Flavobacterium bizetiae; assembly: GCF_902804475.1. Lineage (GTDB taxonomy): Bacteria > Bacteroidota > Bacteroidia > Flavobacteriales > Flavobacteriaceae > Flavobacterium > Flavobacterium bizetiae. The sequence goes on along the minus strand of NZ_CADCSU010000126.1, from coordinate 10,840 downwards.
TTAATGCCAATTTGTATGGTTTTGCAAAATTTAAAATGGAACATTTTGCAGTTAAAATAAACGAGTCTTCAGAAATTAGTAAATACAATAAAGTAACTGCCGACGATAATACGACAATTCGTGATACTAAAGATTTTCATGCAAGAGTAATTAAACCTAACGGAGATATAAAAGTTTTATCTGAAAGTCAGATTGTAAATTCAGACCTAAAAAACGTAAAATCGATTGTTTTTGAAGGAGTAGAAAAAGGGGATATTTTAGAGTATTATTTTATTGTAAAAGAAAACCCAACTTCAAACGGAATCGAAATTTATCAAAAAGATGCGCCGGTACTTCATGCTGAATTTACACTTACAGATTCGGGATCTGCGATGTCGAGAGTATATGCGTCTGACGAATTTCAAAATAATAAGGTAAGAGGAAAGATTTTTTATACCGCAGATAATATACAACCACTTGTAAACGAGAGAAGTTCTAAAAAATTTAAAAACCTGGTTAAAGTACTTTATTTAATAACCGGATCTTCTGCAGAAATGAGTAATAAAAAATGGGAAACTTATTTTAAAAATTACATTCGAAATAAGCCATATGTTTTTTCTAACGGAGATGTTAAAAAGCTGATTCAGAAATTAAATATAAAAGATAAAACGAATGACGAAAAATTAACCATTCTGGACGAATATATCAGAACTCATTTTGAACCTTATGCAGAAGGAGAAACAATTAATTATAAAACTAAAATAACAGAAGGAAACTCAAAATTAGCTCGTAGAGATTTTATTTTTCTTTATAAATATGCTTTTGATATTCTAAAAATTCCATACGAAATCATTGCTACCGAAGATCGTTTTATAGGAGATCTGGATGATGAGATTGTAACGTTTTATGAATTTACCGATATTAATTTTTATTTTAGAGATTTAAATAAATTTATTTCACCAAATGAGGTATATCTGGCTTATGGAAATCCAAGCTACGAGTATCAGGACACAAAGGCAAAAGGATATAATGTAAAAAAGAAAGAAGAGAGTTATATTTACGCTCCGGTAGTTTCATCAGATTTTACTAAAATAGCTACAGAATCAGTAGTAAATTTGAATCCTGATTTAACAAAAGTTACTATAGATAAAAAATTATCAATGACAGGTTATACAGGACAAATGCTGCGTTATTCGTACAACGATTTGGCTAATAATGAAGAAAAAAAGGAGCTTACAGATTTTGTAAAAGATATTTCGATTGATGATGTCGATGTCAAACTTTTAGAACATAAAGCCGAAAATTTAGAATTTAAAAATAATTATACCAATACGCCGTTTGTAATTAATTCAAAGCTTGAGTCTGTAGAATCATTTACTGAAAAAGCAGGAAACTTGTTAATGGTTAATTTAGGAAAAGTGATAGGAAACCAAGCTAACCTTTATCAGGAAAACACAAGAAAAACAGACATTGATTTAAAATATACAAAAGAATACCATCATAATATTATCTTTAATATTCCAAAAGGATATCAGGTAGATCACTACAATGATTTAGTGATAGATAAAGAAATGAAATATGATGAGGCTAAAAATTGTTCGTTTAAATCGACTGTAAAAGTAGAAGGAAATCAGGTTATCATTACCATTGACGAAAAATACAAAGCAATAAATTATCCAAAAGAGATTTATCAGGAATATAGAAAAGTTTATAACGCATCTGCAGATTTTAGCAAAGCAAGCATTGTGTTAAAGCCAATTAAGAAGAAATAATAAAGAATAGCTTCTGTCCGATAGAATCGGACAGTTAAAAAAAATACATAACCATTGCGAAATTTATGAAACACTTTGTAAATTTTGCGGTTAAAATAAATAAGAATGACTAATATTCAATTCATTGCAAAGTCTGTACAAACAGCAGCAATCAACATTCAAAACACGGTTAAATTATTAGAGGAAGATTGTACGATTCCGTTCATTTCCCGTTATCGAAAAGACACAACCGGAAATCTTGATGAAGTTCAGATTGAGCAAATTGCCAAACTTCAAAAAGAATACGAAACTTTAGTAAAACGTAAAGAAGCGGTTCTAAAATCAATCGAAGAACAAAAATCGCTTACGCCAGAATTGAAACAGAAAATCGAGCAAAGTTTTGATTTACAAGAAATAGAAGATTTTTATCTTCCATACAAAAAGAAGAAAAAAACAAAAGCAGATGTTGCCCGTGAGTTTGGCCTTGAACCTCTGGCAAAAATTATCATGTCTGAAAATGATGTTGATGTCGATTTTATTTCGACACAATATCTTAATGAAAATGTGATTAATGAAGAAGCAGCAATGCAAGGTGCAAGAGATATTGTAGCCGAATGGATTAATGAAAACATTTATGTTCGTAAACAATTACGACGTTTATACCAGCGCAAAGCAACTATTGGAACCAAAGTTGTAAAAAAGAAAGCTGAAGAAGAAGGAGCTCAAAAATTCAGTCAGTATTTTGATTGGGAAGAACCATTAACAAAAGCACCATCTCATCGTTTATTAGCAATGCTTCGTGCAGAAAACGAAGGTTTTGTTAAGATGAAAGTTGATGTTGATATCGATGAAGCATACGATGTTATTGACGAAATTGTCATTAAAAAACAAAATAGTATAACGGCACATTTGCAATTAGCGATCGAAGATAGTTACAAACGATTATTAAATCCGGCGATTGGAAACGAAACATTACAGGAAGCAAAAGCAAAAGCCGATGCCAATTCGATTCAGGTTTTTGCGAACAATTTAGGTCAGTTATTATTAGCGCCGCCTTTAGGCGAAAAACGTATTTTGGCCATTGATCCAGGATTTAGAAGTGGTTGTAAAGTCGTTTGTCTGGACGAAAAAGGCGATTTATTATACAATGAAACCATTTATCCACATGCGCCTCAAAACGAGGAAACGATGGCGATTAAGAAAATCCGTTCGATGGTAAATGCGTATCAAATTGATGCGATTTCTATCGGGAACGGAACGGCTTCTCGTGAAACCGAATTTTTCATCAAAAAAATTGCATTCGACAAACCGTTGCAGGTTTTCATCGTTTCAGAGGCTGGAGCTTCGGTATATTCGGCTTCAAAAATTGCAAGAGAAGAATTCCCTAATTATGATGTTACGGTTCGTGGATCTGTTTCTATCGGACGTCGACTTTCTGATCCTTTAGCCGAATTGGTTAAGATTGATCCAAAAGCAATTGGAGTAGGGCAATACCAACATGATGTTGATCAAACTAAACTTAAAGAAGAATTAGATAATACTGTAATTCGTTGCGTGAACTCGGTTGGTATCAATATCAATACAGCAAGTAAGCACTTATTAAGTTATGTGAGTGGAATAGGAGAGAAGCTGGCTGAAAATATCGTACAATACCGTTCAGAAAACGGTCCGTTTGAAGATAGAAAACAACTGAAAAAAGTGCCTCGATTAGGCGAGAAAGCGTATCAGCAAGGTGCAGCTTTTATCAGAATTTCGAATGCAAAAAATCCGTTGGATAATTCGGCGGTACATCCGGAAGCTTATCCGGTTGTTGAAAAGATGGCAAAAGATTTGAAATTATCTGTAAATGACTTAATTGCTAATAAAGAGAAAACAGCCTTAATTAAGGCCGAAAACTATATTACACCTGAAATAGGTTTACTTACCTTAAAAGACATCATAAAAGAGCTTGAAAAACCCGGATTAGACCCAAGAAAGTCTGCTAAGGTTTTTGAATTTGATGCGAATGTAAAATCAATCAAAGATTTAAAAACCGGAATGATTTTACCGGGAATTGTTAACAATATCACCAATTTTGGTTGTTTTGTCGACATCGGAATCAAAGAAAGCGGATTGGTTCATATTTCGCAACTAAAAGCCGGTTTTGTAAGCGATGTAAACGAAGTAGTAAAATTGCATCAACATGTAGATGTAAAGGTTACTGAGGTTGATGAAGATAGAAAGAGAATTCAGCTGACGATGGTACTTTAAAAATTCTAAAAAATAAATTCCAAATTCCAAAATTGGAAAGTAGAAATAAAAAACTCCCAAGTTATGATTCGTAATTTGGGAGTTTTAGTTTTTATAAATTACTTCAAAATCACTTTTTTAGTCACACTTTTAAAATCATCATTGGATATCTTTATTAAATAAATTCCGGAAGATTGATTGGCTAAATTGATTTCTGTATTTTCATTGGTTGTTTTTTGCTGATGAATAATGCTTCCTGAAGGAGAAATTACAGAAATGGTAGATTGCTGAGGTGCATGAACAGTAAATCGATCGGCACTCGGATTTGGGAAAAGCGTAACAGTAGATTTTTCTAAATCAAAATCTCCAGTAGATAAATTGGCCGTTGGTGGCAGATAAAAATTACCTGTCAATAAAAAAGAATACAATGTTTTTAATGTATGATTAAAATAACTGTTGGGTTCATTTAAGTTATTTAAGTCGCTATAAGAAGCGTCTAAATGTGCCTGATTTTCACCCGCCATTGCTGCACAGGCAAATGCACCCACAAAAGTAGCATTATGCCATTGCCCGTTTAAAGATCCGTTTTGGTTGTAGCCGTCTTTGATATTGGCAGATCCGCCAAGATTTATGCGTACAAAATCAGATGATTTTTTGGCGTAAGCCTTTGCATCAGCAGTTCCATACCATAAATAATCAACAGCAATACGCCATGGAGTTCTTGCAGCATCATAAGTATACGCTTTTCCTTCTCTATTGTAACCATTGGCTGAAGCTATAGTAGAATAAGCTCCAGATGCCTGACACCAGTCAGAAACTAACCCACCAACAGCATTATTTACAGTTAAGTTATTGTTGATAATTGTATAAGATTTTGCGGCAACCTGATTCCAAAAAGTGATATCATTTGAAAAAGTTCCAAAAGCTCTGTAATAGGCTGGCGAAAAATAAGAGGGATTTGTAATTTGGCTTCCGCCGAATTGATCTCCAGGCTTTAAAACAAAAGTATTGGCTTCAATTTCATGAGATTTTATAGTAGCAATCAATATTTGCGCGTCACTTTTATAATTTAAAGTTCCGTTACTTGCCCATTGATAATCGGCAACAATAAGCGCAAAGGCAGCGTCAAGTTCTGCATCTGTCGCACCATTTGCACCATTTATTCCAGAACAGCCGTTAATTTTCCAGTTCATTACACCATTAAAATTTACATTGTCTTTATAATACAACCAAAGACCATCAAACAATGTTTTATCGGCGGCATAAACAGCAAGCAGCATTCCGTAACCAATTCCTTCAGAAACAGTTTGCGAAGGATCGTCAAATTTTACTCTGAAACGGCCATTTGAACAGCTTGTAACAAAATTATCTTTCCAGATTTTATAATTGTTTTGTGCATCGAGACTATTTTTGTTTGATGCCATTAGGCCATTTGTAAATACTACATTGGCAGGAAAGGGTTGCTTTTGTGCATAACTTTTGAGACACAAAAAAGCAACAGTAATAAGAAGTAGGTTTTTCATTATTATTGTTATTTGATTTAGGGACTCTAAAAGTAAGTTTTTTTAGATAAAATAAAAACCCCAAACTACATCGTAATTTGGGGTTTTATAATAAGGATATAATTTCTTATTTAATTTCTTCCTCTTCTTTTTTAGCAGAAGGTGCAGGAGGGGTTTGATCGTCTTTAGCAGCGTTCTTAAATTCTTTAATTCCACTTCCTAAACCTTTCATTAATTCCGGAATTTTTTTACCTCCAAAAAGTAATATCACAATACCTACTATTACAAGGATTTCTGTAAGACCTAATCTTCCCATGATTGTATATTTAATGCCGAAGCAAATTATGTTCTAATTTTATGCAAATGTATATAGAAATATACGAAGAAGAAGTGTTTTTGGATTAAAATATTAGTTTCCGGTAGCGTTAAATATTTTATAAAATCTTAAAATGAGCCTATTCCTTCATTTTTGTAAGGTATCAACAAGGCGATTAATTATTATATTTGCTCGTATAAACAACCATAATGACCAAGAAAAAGTTCAATTTCAGAAAAAATTTATTCATCAAAAACCGACTGGTAATTTTGAATGAAGATACTTTCGAAGAAATTTTTTCGTTCAAACTCAACTTAATGAATGTGTTCGTAACGTTCACATTAGGAGGAATATTTCTAATTTTAATTACTACTTTCATCATTGCTTTTACGCCTTTGCGCGAATTTATTCCGGGTTATTCTTCATCTGAATTAAAGAAGAATGCAACCGAACTGGCCATCAAATCAGATTCGTTAGAAATTGCTTTAAAGAAAAATGAAGCCTATATAAAAGGAATTCAGAAGGTTTTAAAAGGCGAATTAGAGTATGCAAAATTCAATAAAGACTCTATTATGGCAGAAACTGATGAAGTTTCGGAAGTAAATATGAAAGCCTCTGAAGAAGAAATTAAATTAAGGGCAGAAGTGGCAAAGATGGAGAAGGAGTCGGGCGAAAAAACTCGAAGTAAAAACAAAAGTGACAAGAAATAATACCGTAAAAAATGTCTATTAAATCAGTAGCTGCAAAATTATTTGCCACGAAAATATACTATAAAACACAGGCTTGGGCCAGTAAACCGGTCGAAACACAACAAGCAGTTTTTAAAAGTTTAATAAATAGTGCCAAAGAAACCCAGTTTGGTACAGATCATCACTTTGATAAAATAAATACGGTTCATGATTTCAGGAAACGTGTGCCAATTCGTGATTACGAAGATTTAAAACCTTATATCGACAAAGTTCGAATGGGCGAAAAAAATATTCTCTGGAAAGGGAAACCACTTTATTTTGCCAAAACTTCAGGAACAACTTCGGGAGCAAAATATATTCCGCTGACCAAAGAATCAATGCCGTATCATATCGAAGCTTCGAGAAATGCAATTTTACATTATATATACGAAACCGGAAATGCTGATTTTGTTGATGGAAAAATGATTTTCCTGCAGGGAAGTCCAATTTTAATTGAAAAATACGGAATCAAATTTGGAAGATTGTCCGGAATTGGAGCTCATTTTGTGCCTAAATATCTTCAAAAGAATAGAATGCCATCCTGGGAAACCAATTGCATCGAAGATTGGGATACCAAAGTAAATGCTATCGTAGAAGAAACTATTGATCAGGATATGACCATAATTTCCGGTATTCCGTCTTGGGTACAAATGTATTTTGAGCGATTACAGGAAAAAAGCGGCGGAAAAAAAATAGGGGACTTGTTTAAAAACTTCAATCTATTTATTTACGGAGGAGTGAATTACGAACCTTACCGTGCTAAATTCGAAAAAATGATTGGCCGTAAAGTAGACAGTATTGAGTTGTTTCCTGCCTCCGAAGGATTTTTTGCGTATCAGGATTTACAAAAATCTAAAGGAATGCTGTTGTTGTTGAATTCAGGAATTTTCTATGAGTTTATAAAAGCCGATGAATTCTTTTCAGAAAATCCAAAAAGCTATACAGTTGGCGAAGTAGAAATTGGCGTAAATTATGCTTTGATCGTTTCTACAAATGCGGGACTTTGGCGTTATAATATTGGCGATACAGTTCAGTTTACATCATTATTTCCGCATCGTGTAATCGTTTCGGGCCGAATCAAACATTATATTTCAGCTTTTGGTGAACACGTTATTGCCAACGAAGTCGAAAAAGCAATGAAAGAAGCGACAGAAGGAACTAAAATTGTTATCAACGAATTTACGGTTGCGCCTCAAATAAATCCTTCAAGCGGATTGCCTTATCACGAATGGTTGGTTGAATTTGAAAATGAACCAGAAAATTTAGAAGCTTTTGGCGAAGCTATCGATGATTCAATGCGAAAGCAAAACATTTACTATGATGATTTAATTACCGGAAATGTGTTGAGAAAAGTGGTTGTAACCAAAGTTTCGAAAAACGGATTTCAGGATTATATGAAATCGCAAGGAAAATTAGGGGGACAAAATAAAATTCCGAGATTATCGAATAATAGAGACATTGCTGATAATTTGAAATAGAGAAAATGGATAATCATATATCTTATGAGCAAATTAAAAATCGCGAATGTGATTTTATAGTCGAATATCGTTTTTTGTCACCAGAAGAAGGAGGAAGAAAAACAGGAAATCCTGCTCAGGGTTATCGCTCAGATTTTATGTATTCTGAAGATGAAAATCTAAAAAAAATATGGATGATCTGGCCAGAGTTTTTAGATGAAGACGGTCAGGTTATTCTAGACAAATCTATTCGTGTTACAGCTTTCGGAAAAGCTAAAATGTGGATAGTAAATGAAATGAATCAAGAATTTCACAAACAAAAAATAAAAACAGGATTAAAAGGTTTTTTTATGGAAGGACCACATAAAGTTGCAGAATGTGAAGTTATCCAAATTGTAAATCTTAGTTTAAAATAAATGTTATCAAATAATGACATGAATAGATTTGAATTGAATTGACATTTTAAATTCCTAATTTCGCTTAATAATTATAGATATTACATCTTCTTCAACAGAAGATTTTAAAATAAAATAGCATGAAAGAAACTAAAAATATATCAAGATCAAGAGCGCAGGAATCATCTGCAGCGATAGAAAAAATGTACATTACAATGCGTCACTTATTCAACCGTGGTTTTTATAAACCAATGGGAGTTTCGGGCGATAGTTTACGTGAATCATTATTAGCATTACGTCCGGAAATATACGGAAACATAGGCGAAGAAAAAGTAGAACTTAACGGACTTTTGTACGTTATAGAGCGTTTACCAATAGGTATCGAGCAATGTCGTTTTATCAATTTAACTTCGGATGAAGGTTATTCTAAATCGCATTTTCAAGCGATTGTTCCTCCAAAAAGAAGACGTAATTGCTATAGAATCGACGAGGAACAAATGAATGTTGAAATCACTCGCGGAAGATCAGATATTTATGATATCCTGACCCATTTGACTTTTATTTTCATAGAATCGCATAAAATCAAAAACAGGGTTTTATTAGATGACGGAGGCGAAGTTTCGCGCGATTGGTTAAAATTAGAGCAAGCTGTATTACAAACCAAAAAGCTTTCTCAAATCGAAAAAGAAAAAGCAATCTCGCATGTTGCCAATATTTTAGCACGAACTTTTGAAGAGGTTCTGGATATTTATGATGCTTTTGGATCAGAAAATGCTCCTGATCGTTTCCTGCATGTAATTTATTGGTTAGGAAAATTAGCGATCGAAGAAGTTATTGATAATAATAAACGTACCATAACTTTTAGTCCTGTATTAAGAGAGCGTTTAGGGCACCATATTCACGGTGAAATCTGGGCAACGAACATCAAGGAAGTTCTTAAGGCAAATAGCCTTTTAAAACGTCCAATTCACGTAATAAGTGCGAATATGCATAGTGTGATGAATTCTATTTTTGCAACACCGTTGTTAAAAACAAAATTCAAGGACAAGTCTGATTTTTATATTTATGAAGAATTAAGCAAATCAGGCGCTAAGGAAACCAGAAGTCATGTTGAAGAGCTGGCTTTAAAAAACGGAATGATTTCTTTACCTGATAGTTCAGGAACGAATATCGACGTTCAGATTTTTGATACTGCAAAAATTGACTGGTCAAAAACAGCATTTCCAAAAACAGTTCTTGACGAAGCCGCTCCGGTTATTATCGTAATGGATTATGCTTTTGGTGAGCAGGCTTACGAAACAATAGATGAGCTTTTAAAACCTTATAAAAAAGAAACGTTACTAAATGTAAAATCAGTTTCGATAATGGGTAAAGCCGGAATTCTGGAAGGCGGAAAAGGAGATATCATGATTCCTACAGCACATATAAATGAGGGAACTGCGGATAATTATTTCTTCGAAAATGAATTAACAGGAGCAATGTTCGAAGGAAACGATATTGCAGTTTTTGAAGGTGCGATGGTTACGGTTTTAGGAACATCATTACAAAACAGGGATTTATTGAAATTCTTTCACGAATCGACCTGGGGAGTTATTGGCCTTGAAATGGAAGGATCTTATTACCAAAAAGCCATTCAGTCAGCATCAAAAATTAGAAAAAGTGTTCCGCATGATATCAAAGTTCGTTACGCGTATTACGCCTCAGATAATCCGCTTGAAACAGGAAGTACATTAGCTTCTGGCGGATTAGGAACTACAGGTGTAAAACCAACTTACCTGATCACAATTAAAATTTTGGAACAAATTTTCAACGTAAAATAAATCTATAAATGAGTACAAAAGTACCCCCAAACAATGAAGATCAAGAAATTGATTTAAGTGTGATTTCACAAAAAATAAATATTTTTTTTCAGGGAATCAGCACTTCTATTTTTAGAATAATCCAGTTTTTTATTAGAAACTGGATTATTGTTTTGATCTTGTTTTTGGCCGGATTTGGTTTGGGGTGGTTTTTAGATAGTACTCAAAAAAGCTACAAACACGAAATTATTGTAGCACCTAATTTTGGGAGTACAGATTATTTGTATGCTAAAATTGAATTAATCAATTCTAAGATTAACGAAGGCGATACTCTATTTTTAAAGAATAATGTCGGGATTCAACAACCCCAAAATTTAAAAATTATTGAAGTTAAACCAGTGGCAGATGTATATAATTTTATTAAAAATAAGCCTGAAAACTTCGAATTAATAAAGTTGATGGCTGAAGATGGTGATATAAAAAAAGTACTGGAAGATAATATGACCAGTAAAAATTACACCTATCAAACAATTATTTTATCTACTAAGAAAAAAATAGCTGAAGATAATTTGATAAAACCACTTTTAAAATATTTAAATACAACAGATTATTATAATAAAATTCAAAAAGAAATTTATAAAAATATAGAAGTCAAAATGAAACAAAATGATTCTATAATAAAAC
>NZ_CADCSU010000125.1 GCF_902804475.1 Flavobacterium bizetiae | reverse complement strand
TTAAACAAGAAAATTCGTGTTAAATAAAATAAATAAAAACATTTTTTTTTAAAGTATAAAACAAAAAAGGCCGGAAGAATAATCTTCCGACCATGACTAGGAGCTACAGCGGTAATGATTATCCCGATGAGTTATTGGAAATTGAGTGATGATGAAATTGTAAAACACTACGATGCAGTTGCCAAACAAATTTCGATCCCAATTATGGCGTACAATAATCCGGCTACAGCAGGAGTAGATATGTCGCCAAAATTATTAAAGAGAATTCTCGAAATCCCTAATGTCACTATGATTAAGGAAAGTACAGGAGATGTTCAGCGAATGCATTACCTCAAGAAAGAATTAGGAGATTCGATAGCATTTTATAACGGTTCTAATCCGTTGTCGCTTTCGGCTTTTGCGGCAGGAGCGATTGGTTGGTGCACCGCAGCGCCTAATTTAATTCCGGAACTCAACATTGCTTTGTACAATGCTATTCAGAATAATGATCTTCAGGGAGCTCAAAAAATATTCTACAAGCAAATCGATTTGTTGCGTTTTATAGTCGAAAAAGGATTACCAAGAGCCATCAAATCAGGATTGCAGCTGCAGGGAATAGAAGGCGGACATTTAAGAAAACCTTTGCAGCCGCTTACAGAAAATGAGATAACCGAACTAGATCGTATTCTGAAGTTGGTTAAGTAATTAAAATAAATATTGGATTAAAAAGCATAGTTTAATTACTATGCTTTTTTGTTTGAGATTCAGAGTATAATCTTAATTGAGGCTTAATTCAACAGAATATTGTCATTTCGACGAAGGAGAAATCACACTCGTTCTTCGGCAAAGATTGGCGATTTTGATTGTGGAGTTTCTAGTGTGATTTCTCCTTCGTCAATGACAAAACCTTTGCGATCTTTCGCTTTAGCGAAAGATTTTTTTGATATAACATTATTGATTTTTTCTACCAATATTTAACTCCTAAAGGAGTAGCTTATTACAAAGATTTTGATCTGTGAATTAAAATTAAAGATCAGCATATTTAATTTAAATGAATATTTCGTAGAGATTAAATATTGGTAGAAAAAAATAAAGGCAAGGCAGAATTTGTCCCGTAGAGACTAAATAAAAAACCAAGTATCGAAGTTTCGCATAAGAAACATTCAATACTTGGTTTTTATATTTTAGAATGAAATACTGTGCTTACCAGCTATATTTCAGAATTAATCGTGCATTAAAAGGAGTTCCGGCAGTAAAATGTATTTCGTCTACAGGTTCCGTTTCATTGGCTAATCTTGTTTCGGTTAAGAATTGAGTTTCTTTCCATTTAGTATCAAAAATATTATCGATGTTAATACCAATCGAAACTTTCTTAATCTGATAATTTACAGAGAAATCAGTAATGCAATACCCTTTTGCAACTACAGAGTTATCTTCATTAGCAGGACGGTCTCCTAAAAAACGAGTTCTTAAACTTCCTGAGAATCCTTTTAAATTCTTCACCGAAAGTCCGCTTGTTAACGTATGAACAGGCGCAAGAGGCAAATAATCCTGTCCTTTTGGTTCATCTATAGAACGGGCGTGTGTGTAGGTATAATCAGTATTCCAGAATAACCAATTGGTAAATTGATATCTTAAACCAAAATCAAAACCTTTACGGGCAGTTTTTCCGCTTGGTTCTACAACGGCTTCATCTCCTACATATACAAATTCCTGTGCCAGATATAAATACCAAAGTGCCGAATTGATGATCATTCTCGGGAACGGTTTCCAGTTAATTCCCAAATCTCCTCCATAAGTTTCAGGAAGGATTTTTTGACCTTTTTGAGCCACAACCACACGGGCATCATTACTATGAAATCCTTTTCCTAATTTTAAGAAATATTGTAAAGTGTTATCCTGAGTATACAAAAAGTTCAGTTTAGGGCTTACAATTGCTTTTGTCTGAGTTTGATTGCTATACGTTGGTGCCAATTGATCTTCGTAACCAAATTTAAAATAATCTAAACGCAATCCAGTATTAATAAGCCATTTTCCTGTTGTAAAATCAGCGCTGGCATAAGAGAAAAGATTAGTCTGGTTTACATCTCCAAGACTTAAATATTCTAAAACAGTTTTGCGGTTTACGGTATGCGATAATTCCAGACCTTTGTTGTTGTCATTTCGTAATCCTGCCCCAATTTTAAAACTCCATTGATCATCGATTTTACGATCATATTCAGACTGGAAACCTACAATGGTTCTATTATCTCTTTGTCTGATCTGATCGCCATTTACAGGATCGTTTAGGAAAAAGGTAAAATTCGAGAACAATTCAAAATCGTATTTGCTTATATAAGCCGTATTTTTAATTTGAGAATAATCATCAATTTTCGAATCGTATTGAAGGTTGATGTTCGATCTTGAAGTATTTCCTCCTTCATTAGAATCAATGGCACCGAAATGCGAAATCATACCGCTATTTACCGCACGATCCGGAATTTGTCCGCTCGCATCCCATTGACTTTTAAAATGCGATACAGAAATGGCAAGCTGATCTCCGTTATTAATTTTAGCAGAATATTTTCCAAATAAATTAATACGGTTAAAGTTTTGCGGAGCATCAAAATAACCATCTGTCATCATGTATTCTCCGGCAAAATAAGCCGATTGATTTTCAGTATTTAATAAATTGAATAGAGCAACAGTTCTGTAGGTATCAAACTGTCCCAATTCAAAAGATACGGAGCTGTTTTTTAAAGCTTTTTTAGTGTTGAAAGCAATATAGCCTGCAGTAGTAAAATCGCCTTTATCTGCAAAATATGCACCTTTGTCAAAATCGATATTATCAACAGTTTCCGGAATCACAAAATGAAGATCGGCATATCCCTGACCATGGCCATGAGAAACCATATTTACAGGCATTCCGTCTACAGATACGCTAATATCTGTTCCGTGGTCACAGTCAAATCCTCTCAGGAAAATTTGTTCTGCTTTTCCTCCTCCGGCATGCTGTCCAATAAAAAGCCCCGGAACTTTGCGCATTAAATCCTGCGAATTCGAGATAGGCTGAATTTCTAAATCTATTTTAGAAATCGTATTCAGGTATTTCAGGTTATTGGTAATCTTGACCTCTTCAAGTAAAAAAGGTTTTTCTTCGAGAGAAATTGTAAGTAAATCGTTGGTCAGGATTTTAATATTTTCAGTAATAAAACCTTGTTTGGTGATTTGTAAACTGTCTTCGGGTTTACTGTTTTCGATAGTAAATTTCCCGTTACTATCGCTGTGGGCATGTGTTTTCGAAAAAAGATTGTGAATTAAAACCTCTTCGAGAGGCTTTCCGTTGGTATCTGTAATAACGCCATTTACAGACTGTGCATTTACGGAAAAGGATAAAATAAAAATTCCAAGAACAAATAATAATCTCATGAGAACGGGGGGCTAAACTTTTACTAGTATTTTAAAAATGCAAAAGTAACCTAACAAGCAGAGAATTTAAAATAAAATTTGTTAAATGTAAGAAAAAGTTTATTTTTAATTTGGTGGTTTAAAAGTCTTTATTCTTCTAATATTTTTTCAGTATCAATTTTGTTCTTTTCCTGATAAAGCATTTCGCCCGTTATACCACTATCTCCTAATGCACGCCCTTTTATTAACCAGGCAATTCCAAAAGCAAAAAGAGACAATGCCTCGAGAACCAAAGTAGAATACTCAAACCGATCTAATTTCTCTGATATTGGCACCAAAACAACAAATAGTATGATGGCATAACCACAAGTTCTGTAAATATTATTTTCGTTTAAGATGCTTTTGGGACTTCTGGTCTCGTTTTTTTGCCCTATCGTAAAAACATTTATGGCCAGTAAAGCCATTATCAGGAATAAAAGAGCAGCAAAACCATAATGAAGCCAGCCGAGCCATTCCTGAGTAGACGGAATTAGTGTGTAGATCCTGGTTTCTATTTTATTTTCTTCAGGAGCGGGAGTAGTTGGAAAGAAGGCAACGGCCAAAGCCATCATTCCGGCAATATTGGTGAGTAAATTATCATTTTTCCAGATCGAAGCATTTCCATGACCTTTATATCGAATTAAAAATAAACCAACGGCACACAAAGTTCCGGTAAAAAACTCTCTAAGATGCGTGTAATAATAATGACTGATAGAATGCTGAACGGAAGTTTGAAAATAAGAAATGAATGAAAGGCCAACTAAAAGTATCGGAAGACTTATACCCAGATACCCTATAGCACGTCTGATTCTTCTATAGGTGAAAACGTCATAACTCTCAATTTTAATTTCATCGTTTATATCTATTTTCATATCGCCAGTGTATTGGTTTGATAATGATGAAGTTAATGTGAAATTTTAAAGAAATTAAATATGTTTTTTTGTTTTGATTGTTATGATAAAGCATTTTTTCAGGAGCTAATCCCGCTATTCGTTCCAATCTTTTGTGGCGAACACCGCCACAAAAGGATTTCCTCTTCTATCGGGGCTAGGACACTCGTTTTCATAACAAGATTACGTAAAAAAACATTGAAAACATTGTCAGACTGAGCGAAGTCGAAGTCCCTCGTTATTACAACTTTTATTTCCTACTCAGTCAAAGGATTATAATTTTTATATCGTGTATAAACTTCCAGATCCTTTACAATTTCTTTTTTTACCGTTTTGCGTTTTCCTTTTTTATCGATAATATAAATTTCTCTGTTATCATTATCCAGCGAAACGCTAGCAAACTCTCTTAAGCTATCTTTTTCTATTTTTAGAAATACGGTCGAACTTCCGCCATAAACCAGCCAGGCATCTACACAATTTAAAAGTTCGTTATATTGTAGATTAGGATAGTGATCAGAATTTTTCATTAAAACAAATCTCTTTTTGGAGGGATTAAAAATAAGCAATTTTCTAATTTCGTTGGCGCCTCTTGCCGCAACCGAAGACTTAAAGGTAAGATCATTGAATCCGTCGTTATTGAAATCGTTTAGTTCAGGTTCGCAATTGGTTACGCCATCTTTCAGGTACTCTAAATTTTGTTGAGTAATCCATTTGTTGTTTCTTTTTTCGAACAGATTAATTTCGACATACGTGCTGTCATCCGTTCTAAATTGGTTGACGGTTAATTTAAATTTTCCTTTCGTTCCAACCTGAGTACTATCTGTAAAAGCTTCTTCTAAAATAGTTTTTGTGGTATCTGTTTTAGTTTCAGGTTTGATGATCTCTTTTTTTGTGATGACTTTTTCAGGAAGATGTACAGTTTGTTCTTTGCTTTTTTGGGAGCAGCTTATTATCGAAAAGAATAAGACGAGAAGTATTGATTTTGTCATATTATAAAGGTAGCTGATTATTGTTTTATTCCTAAGGCAGTTCTATAAAACTCGTAGCCTTTTTCATTTCGATTAGGCAGGTATTTTTCACGATATTCAGTTGCACCTAAATCTTCGATGAGCTTGATGTTAAATTGATTTAGATAATTCGATAATTCATTCGGCATAAAACCAAAAGTCCAGCGTTCTTCAAGTTTATCAAGATCTGTAAGCAGTTTTTCGCCGCCTACAAATGATTTTGGATTTTCTATTATTTCTTTGTGTACATATGTGAAGATAATGTGACTGTTTTTGGCAAATTTTGAGATAAAAGAAAAAGTATTCTGAATAGCTTCTTTGGTTAAATAATTGGTAACCCCTTCCCAAATTATGGCAGTAGGTTTGGTAAAATCTAAATTATGCTGCGCTGCTAATTGCTCAAGATCCTGTTTGTTAAAATCAATTTGAAGAAAACTAACATTTTCCGGAACTTGACCAATCCTTTTTTTATAAGTTTCGATTTTATAATTTGAAGTGTTGGGATGATCAATTTCTATAACTGGAATTGATTTTAAGAAATCAAGTCTTAATGCCCTTGTATCAAAACCTGCTCCCAGAATTATTACTTGTTGTACGCCATCTAAAACAGCAGTTTGAAGCAATTCATCAATATATTTTGTTCTGGCAAGTCCTGAAGAAAAAGCACCGGGAATCTTTTTTTGTATCGTATTCTGAATGTATTTTCTAATTGAAGGATATTTAGACATGCGCGTAGCGAATCTTAATTTTGGATCCAGAAAATGTATTGCATAAGGATCTGAAAATAAGCGATCTTTTTTATCTAATATTGTTTCCAAAGCTCTAAATAGTGCCATATATTGGGCAGTTCGACTAGTTTTATCTGCTTTCATGAAAAATAGGTTTGTTATTTCTTAGAAAACAAATTCTCTACAACCCATGCAGGACCAATCATAAGGAACTGAAGATCTTTTAAGAAAGAGGGTTTTTTGCCTTCGATATTATGACCGTAAAATTGCCCGATCCAGGCGATGACAAAAACGCCAATAGAGAATATCCATAACGGAACAACTTGACCGATATAATAATTTACAACCAAACAAATCGCTGAGAAAATCGCAATTTTGATGGCCATTGCCACGGATAACCTGATATAAAAAATGAGCACAAAAATCAGGACTACAACGGCCCAGTTTTCGATAATAGGCGCATTTAGTTGTAGCGTATTGGCAATAAAACTACTTGGGATGCTCATTAATAATCCTACAATAGAAAAGAAAATTGCGGGAACACATACATAATGTATCGCTTTGTTTTTTGGGTTTTGATGACTTACGGCATATTCATCAAACCATTGATCTAATGTTCTCATTGTTTTGGTTTTGAGGTTAGTTGCGTAAATCTAATCAAATTTCTTTTTCGTTGATCGATTTATGAATTTGACTTAAAATTAATTGAAAAAATTATATGGAAATGGGGTTTAAATTGTACGCGGATGAGACGGATTCGCTGTGCGAAAGTGCGGATTTGTACGGATTTTTGTATACTGTATTTGAATGACAAACTGGGGTTAATACTGATGAGGTATTTAAGTATTAGTGATCGAATTAATATTTATAAAAAAATAAAGAGCAAATATAACCCAAGCTAAAAATGGAATTAATCCTAATAGAATCCACAGGGATTTATATTTAACATTTAAATTGAGATCTTTTTTAAGAAGGCAAATTAAGAAGATAAAGGATGAAATTAAAGCTGTAAAATGAAAAATATAGCAGGAAATCCATCCACAATGATAAATCCATCTGAGATGTTCTATATATCTAAATTGTTGTGTAAACCTGCCTACCAAAAAGCCTGATACGAATATTGTTATTATAAAAATTGAAAAAGTTTTTACATTATTCATTTTTGCTTGATATTGTAACCATTTGATAAAGATAGAAAAACTATAAAATGTAAAACCGAAATATACACAATCTTGTCATCCCGAGGAACGAGGGATCTTCACAAGAAACTAACATAAAGTATATGTAGATTGTCGAGCTACTAACGGAGATCCCTCGTTCCTCGGGATGACAAAAATGCGTTGCCCCATGACGAACATCATCTTTTCGTATTAATTGTCAGGCTGAGCGGAGTCGAAGCCCTCGTTCTAATTGGATCGCCCTTCGACTTCGCTCAGGGTGACAAGCTTATAGTTGATTTATGTCGCATGCTTTACGTTCAATATAACCCCAAACAAAGTATTTGTCATCCTGACGCAGGAAGGATCACACAAAAAGCTCGACTAAGATTGTGGAATTACTAGTGTGATCCCTCGTTCCTCGGGATGACAAGATTGCGGGAATTTCTCATGAAAACAATTGCCCTAGCCTTTATAGAAGCGGTATCCTTTTATGGTGGGGTTCACCATAAAAGATACAAGTGGATAGCAGGAAACAGCTCCTAAATATTTACAGTTGTATTGGCATAATCAAAAACATTATCCCATAACTCATCTATGGTTACGAGGGCTTTGTTTAGCGAAATAACTTCCCATTTTCCGTTGGTTTCGATGCCAAGTCCAATGTTTTTTAGTTTGGTTAAAGCATCTTTTACATTAAAATCAAGATCAGTGTTGAGCTTTGTTTTAAACCAGGATTCTATTTGGTCATCGAGTTCTTGTGCGGTTAGGGGTTTTTCGCTTTGGTGTAAAAAAGTATAAGCCAAAATGGTTTCTTTCAGTACTTCTTCTTCGGATGAATTTAGGAGCGAGTAAAAGGCGCCACTATTGTTCCCGAGGTTCTTAAAATAAAGACTGTCTGAAAGTATTTTAGAATATTTGATTTTCTTGTTGACAAAATTGCTGTATTGACGAAAAAGGTACAACGACAAAACGCCAAGAGCAATTAAGCCTTGATTTAGAGAGGCTTTGCTGTTTAATAAATCGATCGTTTCGCCAGACTGATATGCGGCATACATACCTATCAGAGCCGGAATTACAGTGGTACTCAACAACGAGATTCCGCCGCCAATACCGGGAACCCAAAAGAACAATTTGTCTCGTGTTGACATTCTTGGTATGGCATTAGGAAAAATGGTTTCGAGATCGTTTTTGGGTACGCGCTTAAAGATTTTTAAGGCAATTGTTCCCGGATCAATTGGCATTTTGCCCAGTTTGACTTTGTTTTCGCTCAGGTATTCTTTTTCGTTGTAGTTGAGGTAAATCAGGACGCGATCATAATACTCGATGTCGATTTCTTTTTTCCAGAAAATATATTTCTTTACTTTTTCTTTTGCCTGATGATGCCCACGAACGTACAATTCGTAATCTTTGAAAGCATTAAAATCTATAGAAAGATTCAGGCCAATTAAGTCTGAATCCTCAAATGCTTTGTCTAGAGTTTCCTGATCGACACGACGATAATTACCCTGATCTAAAACTTTTAGAAGGGTTTCTTTGAAAACAGTAAAATCGCTTTTACCCAAAAAAGCCTGACGTTCTTTAAGACTTAAATCCGGATCGAATAAGGCATAATTTTGCTTTAAGTTTCGGTTCAGATTAAAGGCTTCGTAATGAAAATAGTGTTCGATGATATCAAATAATTTTTTGAAATCTTCGACCTTTTTTTGATCATCAGAGAAAGTAGCAATTTGTTGTTCGAGTAAGAATTCCTTGTTAAAGGGAATGTAATGTTCTCGCTTCATACATTTTTGGGGCTTAAATTTAGTGGTATTTCTAAAACGCAAAAATACCATTGGAAATTTGATTTCTGAACTGATTTTGTATTAAAATTTAGTTATTTTCTTTTAAGGTTTAGAACGTCTAATGACATGGAGATCAAACAACATTTCCGGTAAAATTTTGCAAATAACGTACTACATATTATCGTAAATTTGAGAGAATGTGACTTAAATAAAACTCACTTTTAAACTGAAAATTAAAACTTTACGATAATTGATACCCGATATGGAAAATATACATACCTCTAAAACTCAAATTTTTGTTAGAATACTTTTAGGAATTTTTATGATCACGGCGGCCATTGGTCATTTTACTTTTCAGCGGGACGATTTTCAGGCACAGGTTCCTAATTGGGTGCCGCTTGATAAAGATCTTGTGGTCATACTCTCCGGAATTGTAGAAATCGCATTGGGATTGAGCATGATTTTTTTAACCCGATACAAAGTTCAGGTAGGCATCGCGCTGGCCGTATTTTATGTTTTGGTTTTTCCGGGCAATATTGCTCAATATCTTAATGGAACCAGCGCTTTTGGTCTTGATACTGATAATGCTCGTTTGATGCGATTGTTTTTTCAGCCGGTTTTAATTTTCCTGACGCTGTGGTCTACAGGAGCGATTAGTTTTTTTAAGAGACTAAGACACTAAGTTGCTGAGTTGTTTTTAGGAAAGGGACAAAGTAGCAAAGGTTCAAAGAAACAAAGTTTGAAATTTTAGACTTTTGTGAAAACTAATTTAATTTCTTCTTTACATATAGCCCGTGTTATCAACCACGGGAACACAATACGAGGCGTGATATTATCGTACCCCGTGGTTGAAACCACGGGCAATGTCTAACAAAGTTTATTAAATGTACAACTTTGGAATTTGGAATTTAATTTTTAGAATTTGATATCTACTCCAGTTTGGAATTTGGATTTTTTTAATTGAAATTTATTTTTTCCCACTTTTTTCCCAATACTATCATCATCATAGCTCGAGCCATTTCTATTAGCCTACCTTACCAAAAAAAGGATGGCGATAGAAGATAAGGTTAGGCAGGTTGAAGCATTATTTGATCGTCTTGAAACTGAAATTACTGCTTTTCAGTCAGAGACGCATTTGTTTTGCAATGCGGGCTGTGGCAAATGCTGTACTACGCCCAGTATCGATGCCTCTCCTTTAGAATTTTTACCGTGGGCATTTCATTTGTTTTTGAATGGCAAAGCCGAGGAAACTTTAAAACTTCTGAACCAGACTTATACGCATAATTGCCTCATATATAGTCCTCTTTCTGTTTTAGAACATAAAGGAAGCTGTAGTAATTATCGTTATCGTGGACTAATTTGCCGACTTTTTGGCTATGCTGCGAATACAGATAAATACGGAAAACTACGCCTGGCAACCTGCAAAATCATCAAAGAACAACAACAAGAAAATTTCATCGCAGCCGAAGAGGCGATTAACAACGGTAAATACGTCCCTGTTTTTACCGACTATTATATGCGACTGGCCCAAATAGACCTTAGAATGGGTGTTATTTTAGTTCCCATAAACGAGGCGCTCAAAATCGCTATCGAAGAAGTTTTGCATTACTACGCCTACAGACCACTTCCGGACGGACTTGGAAATATTGCTTAATTTTTTTTTTGAGATTCTGAGTGGCTAAGGTTCTGAGGGACTAATGTTTTAAAGCTTTAAAACTATAAAAATTAAATCTTTTTTTAGGAGCTAATCCCGAACCCGAGCCTGAAAGTGCGAACTGGCGAAGCAATCCGTTTCAATCTTTTGTGCCTAACACCGGCACAAAAGGATTTCCACTTCTATCGGGGCTAGGGCAGTCGTTTTCATGAGTTGTCATTTAGAGGAACGACTATATTATGCTCTTTTACTGGTTTCAGGAACTTTGTCAAAGTTTCAAACTTTGACAAAGTTGTCTAACTTAGCAAGATTTGGAATTTGGATTTTTTTATTTTGAAATTTAAGAAACCACACTATCACTGTGCTTGTTATCGTTGCATAATTAAAGCTCGTTTCATTTTATAACTTGAAACAGAGTTTACTCCCAAAACTTCATTTTTATGCTTTTGACCTTATAATTTTATACTGCTTTATTTCTCATTGAATTATGATAATTAAAGAAGAGTAGCAGATGTCAAAAAGGGTTTAATAATTTAATTATTTAAAAGATGAAAATTAACTTCAAATTTGTCAAGGTATCTTTACTTTGTGTATTTATAGCCTCAGTATCTACCGTGAATGCGCAAAAAAAGCCTAACATTTTAATTATTTTTGGGGACGATGTAGGAGTTACCAATGTTAGTGCCTATAGCCGCGGATTAATGGGATTTACAACTCCCAATATCGACAAGATAGGTAATGAAGGAGCTGTTTTTATACAGTATTATGCGCAACAAAGCTGTACCGCAGGTCGTGCGGCACTTATTACTGGACAATCGCCTTATCGTACCGGTTTAACAAAAGTAGGATTGCCGGGTTCACCGGTAGGTTTACAAAAAGAAGATCCTACGATTGCCGAGTTCCTGAAACCGTTAGGATATGCATGTGGTCAGTTTGGTAAAAATCACCTGGGCGATCAGGATAAATATCTACCAACAGCGCACGGATTTGATGAGTTTTTTGGTAATCTGTATCACTTAAATGCAGAAGAAGAACCAGAGAATGCAGATTATCCAAAAGGAGCAGAATTTAAAAAAGCATTTGGTCCGCGTGGAGTACTCAGATCTACAGCGGGAGGAAAAATCGAAGATACAGGACCACTTACCAAAAAAAGAATGGAAACTGTTGACGAAGAATTTTTGGCAGCAGCCAAAGATTTTATTACAAGATCAGCAAAAGCAGGCAAACCTTCTTTTACCTGGTTTAATAGTACCCGTATGCACGTTTTTACACATCTTAAACCTTCGTCTTTGGGCAAAACAGGTTTAGGAACTCAGGCTGACGGAATGGTAGAACATGATGCCATGGTAGGCGAGCTTTTAAAACTCTTAGACGATCTTAAAATTGCCGACAATACCATCGTTATTTGGTCTACAGATAATGGTGCTATGAAAAACCAGTGGCCTGACGGAGGTTCTTCGCCATTTCGATCAGAAAAAGATACCAACTGGGAAGGAGCTTATCGTGCTCCGGCAGTAGTGCGCTGGCCAGGAGTGATAAAACCGGGAAGCAATTTAACCGGATTATTTTCGGCAGAAGATTGGTTGCCAACATTGGTTGCAGCAGCCGGGGGAGATCAAAACCTGGTTCAGAGTGCGCAGAATGGAGTACAGGAAGGCGGTAAAAACTTTAAAGTACATCTTGACGGATACAATCAGTTATCTTATCTAAAAGGGCAAACGGGTAGTAATCGCCATGACTTTGTTTATTTTGATGATGACGGAAATCTTGTAGCGTATCGCGATGACCGTTTTAAATATACTTTTGCAGCTCAATACGCAAAAGGGATGGAGATATGGCGTGACCCAATGGTAAAACTTAGAGGCCCGTTTATAATTGATTTATTGGCAGATCCTTTTGAGTATGCTGTAGATGGCTCTATTGGTTATGAAAAATGGATGATGGACCGTGCCTTTTTAATTTTACCGGCGGTATCAAAAGTGGCACAATATCTTGAAACGTATCGTAAATTTCCGCCACGTCAGGCACCGGCAACATTTTCTATAGACGAAGTGATTGCCAAATTGCCTAAACCTCAAATAGAACGATAGTTTTTAGTTGGATTATAACGTATAAAATACTGTCAATTTTAGATTGGCAGTGTTTTTTTGTGCTCATGGTTATTTAATTTAATAAATCATTCTATGTCCCTCCCAGATGAATTGTACAACGCAAAATTTGCCGAATATATAGATTCTATGAAGATCATGTATTTGGTAGACGATAGGTTTAAAATGATTTGTGATGATTATTGCATCAGTAAAGTAAATGCCGAAAAATTCAGGCAAAAAATAGAGCGCGATTTTCAGCATCAGCTCAAGCACGAAAATTTATCTAAGGAGCTAGAAGAGGAGATATTAATTTATATTATGAAAAATATATAATTAAATTTCGTCATCAATTTCTATCAGATAGGACTCAAGCAATTGTTGTGTGTCGGGATCAAGTCTCCATAATCCGCGCCTGTTGTTTTTAGGGCCAAGACGCCTGAAATTTTTAGGATCTAGCTTAAAAGGAAGTACTTTGTATAAGTAGGCAATAAGCAGAAAACCTTTTTCTCGTCTGCAGACTACGGCAGGATCATATAAAGATTAACAAACAATTTACCGTAATCGATAATATAAGTTATTTGCGCGTTCTCTGTTATTATGGTGCCGTAATGATAAAATTGAATTGGTAAAAGCTTCGATTAGGGTCAATGCTCAGTTTTAAATTGTTGAGGTACTGTATTTTTTAAAAAATTTCTTAAAAAAAAGTATAAAAAAGTGGGACTTTTAATCGTTGGCGTCGATTAGAAATCCCACTTTATGGTTCCAAAAAAAAAGTGACAACATTTAATATTTTCCTTGACGGTAAATGGCAAATCTTGAGTAAAAATTATTTACCGCAATTTTACCACTAAAATAGAATTGTAACAATAGGTATTTATACCTGTTTTTTTATTTGTTTTGCCACGAAAGCACTAAGTTCTTTTTCTTTGGTTTGGTATTAATTGAGTTCTGATGTTTTTAGCTCGATTATTTTTGCAAAATATTGTATAAGGTATTTTCGTTCTACGGCAAACAAAGCGTTTTCATCTTCGGTTTTTAAGTATAAATCGGCGATGCTTTCAGCGTCCATCTTGTTATTTAGGTAGTGATGTTCGCCATATTTTATCAGATTGTCTAGAAAAACTTCGCGCATTTTACCTTTTTCGAGAGTTGCTTCGTCGCCTTTTTTTATTTTTTCCATCTCAGATTCCGTTAAATCTATAGTAAGGTATGTATAGTCTACAGGAACTTTTAACAGCATTTCTTTGTCTACTTTTCCAGAGCCATAGCAATAGGCGCAAGGTGCAGGCGTCCACTTTAGTTCCTTATTCAGGCGTCGAATATCTTCCCAGTCCACAAAAGCTTTCCCTTGGCATCTGGGACATTCTATACTAGATTTTCTAAATAGGAAATTAAAAATGGTCATTTTTTCTATAATTATTTAGCGATTAGTGGCATCGCGAATATAATTATTTATGTAAGAAAAATTGGTTTATCAAAGCATTTTTTTTAAGAAAATGATTTATGAGCCGTGAGAATTAAAGGATTTTTACACGTAAAAGACGATTGCCGATTTTTAGAATCGAAGTTTTCCGGGTTTGTATTTTTGTTGTTATTAGCACAAATTGCAAATATGCGTTATGAAACTTTTTGAAATTAAGCTTCCGCCCTTACAGGGCTTAAAAATATAATTGTTTATCATTCATTCATAGTGCTTTGCACCACATGCTATTGCTAATGCTCTTTCAGAGCAGCAGGTTTCGAACATTTATCATGGTAAACATGAGTACCCGAAACTTTTTAAAATAGGCTGAAATCCCTAAGAGCAATAGCGTGGTGCAACGAACTACGAATTAAATCAAAAGAGGAAATTGCCCTGAAAGGGCAAAATAAAATAGAGAATAAAGATGTAAAGAATCGTTATTCATTCCTAGTACTTCGTAGCGTGCTATTGCTAATGCTCTTTCAGCAGAAGGTTTTGAATATTTATAATGGCAAATCTGCTCTATCGTTGTGTATAGTTATTTTGACTTTTTTTTCATCAAATAATAAAAAACATTTTGTCCTCCCTCGACTAAAATATTCGATTGTACAAATTCATATCCGTACCCGGCCATAAAATTTAAAGCATCGATAATCGAATTAAATACTAAAACTTCTCCGTTTTTATCTTTCAAACGCGCCGTATCATTGTTACTCGACATCAATTTTGTTCTTTGCCCTATGTCTATCGAAATCTTAACTTTAGAAGACATATATACTGAACTTCCAATGATCTGAAGATATTCTACATCCAGATTCTGAATAGGGATTCCGTTTATCGTTTGTGCAAAACCCGCAAAGCTGAATAGTAACGTAAGGGTAAGTAGTAGTTTTTTCATGTGATACTTGAGATTATCGGTTAGTGGTTTAGTTAGATAATTGCAATGTGAGATTTGCAATTTTTTAGTTTAGAGCTTTGGTACAGGCTCTTTTAAGCGATATCAAGATTTATACCATAAAATGAATCGCAACAACCAAATACTGATACTGCTCTGAAAATCCAAAAACAAAAAAAGCTCAACCATAAAAGTTGAGCTTTTCAAATTATCTAATTTTCAAAAATCGATTAATTATCTAATTTCCAGATTATCCAATAAAATCTGATATTTCCTTCCAACAGGAATAATTTCACCGTTAAACATCGTAAGAGTTTTAAAAGTTACAGCTTTAATTTTAGCCACATTTACAATAAAAGAGCGATGCACCTGAACAAAATTAGTACTGTCAATTTCTGCGGCAATGCTCGAGAGCGAACCGTAAATAATCATGGGCGATTTTAGTTTGGTGCTGTACAATTTCATGTAGTTGCCCAGACTTTCGATATAAATAATATCGCTTAAGAGTGTTTCCGTCATTTGTCCGTTTACGCGGTGCGAAAGGACTTTGGTATCTGTAGTGGTTTCTTTTTTTGTGGTCGCGCCAGAGAAATAAATCTTGGCTTTTTCGATCGCTTTAGAGAATTTTTCGAACGAAATGGGTTTGAGTAAATAATCTATAGCATCGTTTTGGTACGCCGAAAGAGCAAAGTCAGAATAGGCTGTGGTGACAATTGTAAGTGGTCTTTTGGGTTGTAATTCCATCAGCTCGACACCGGAAATTACGGGCATATTAATATCCAGAAAAATAATATCGTAGGTGTTTTCGTTGAGCATTTTTACAGCTTCCATACCGCTAAAAGCGCTTCCGGAATGTTCCAGATCGTCAAATTTAGAGATGTGCGATGCGAGCGCTTTATGTGCCGGCGATTCATCGTCTATGATAAGACAGCGGTAGGTAAGTGCCATATTTTTAATTTTACTATAAAGATATTCTTTTCTTTCTTGCAGTTGAGTTCATGTCGCAAACCATAAACTTCGAGACGTCTTTTTAGATTCTCGATTCCAATTCCCGTACTCGAAAGTCGTGATCCCGATTCGAGATAATTGTTTTTTAAAGTAAAAGACAATTGGTTGCATTTTACCTTTAAATCTACATTTATAAAAGGTTTTGGAGTTTCGGCCGAGAATTTAACCGCATTTTCAACCAGTGGCAAAAAGAACAATGGTGGAATATCTATACTGTCGTAATCACCTTCAAAATGCTGGGTAACTTCAAGGCGTTCGTTCTGAAAAGTATAGTATTCAATGTACTTTTTTATAAAGGCAATTTCTTCTTCCAGAAAAACATAATCTTTTTTGGTGGCTTCGATCTGATAACGCAACATGTCCGACAGATTCAGGATTCGGTCCGGCAATTTATCAGGATCAGACAGTGATTCTCCGTATAGATTATTCATCGCATTGAGTAAAAAATGTGGATTGAGTTGTTGTTTCAAAAACGAAAGTTCTGATTTGAAATTCATAATATCCTTATCGGCATCCATGATTTTTTTAGTGATGACAACATGTATAAAATAGAAAAACATTCCGTTGATGATCAGCGATAATATTTGAAGCGTTTTGAAATTTCCCAAACCAACAAGCGGAAAAAACCAATTCATGAAAAAGTAAAACGAAGTCCAGTAAAGGGCAAAAAGTATAAAAAATACTTTAAGTCTTTTTTTAAATAAAAAGGGCCTAATAATAAAAACGTTAAAGATCGTTACCCAGATAATACAAGGTAAATATCCAACGGCTATTTTGCTCATGATATAACCCCAATCGTGACCGTCTAATTTTATTTCGTCATAAACGCAGGCCACTATAACCAAAATTATAAAGGTGTTTACGATGAGGTTTCTAAGAAAAAAGTTCTGATAAATTTTAAGAATCTTCATAACAGCAAAAATAGGCTAATATTATAGTTTGTAACGCTTTGTAACGTATAAATTATACAAACGCCATTCGTATAAATGATACGCCATTGGTATAAAATTACTGTTATAATAGAGGCTTCGCCATTACTTTTGCCCCGGGTTTTAATACTTTTTCAATAAACGAAACTTTAATTTTATACCAATTTATGAAAACAAAAATCATTTGTGTTTTATTCATTTGTGCATCGATACGAACTATGGCTCAGGAAAAAGAGGCGCCTATGCAAACGGTGTTAAAAGCGGTAACGGATAAATTTCCGACTACGCGAATTTTAGACGTACAATATGAACAATTGGGCCCCACAAATTTTGATTCGAAACTTTTTGGAGATCGTTATGAAAGAGGCCGAATCGACCAGCACGATAGATTAAAAGTGGCCATCAATGTGCCATTTTTTGCTACAGCATC
The DNA here is from genome assembly GCF_902804475.1 of Flavobacterium bizetiae. GTDB lineage: Bacteria > Bacteroidota > Bacteroidia > Flavobacteriales > Flavobacteriaceae > Flavobacterium > Flavobacterium bizetiae. The sequence continues at coordinate 78,313 of NZ_CADCSU010000125.1, read as the reverse complement.
AAAACGTTTTGTGGTAACGGGATCTTTGCGTTACAAATATGAAACTTATGATTTTGGTAATGTTTACAATTATGCCACAAGTTCAAACTATACAAAAGAAAAAGAAGAGTTTCACTATTTTGCCGGTGCTGTGAGCGCGACTTACATGACAAAGCTTTTTAATAAGCCTGTTATTTACAACGCAACCGCAACTGTCGATGGGAATCAGGATAATGTACAACGTGTAAAAGGATTTGTAACCGCCAATATTGTGATTAAAAGAACCGCCAATACTACCATTACCGTTGGAGCTTTGGCCATGCTCGATCCGTCGTCTATAATTCCTGTTACGCCACTTTTTACACTGAATCACAAATTCGAAGATTCAAAATGGGATTTGGATTTTATTCTTCCTCAGCGTTTATTGTTCAGAAGACAGTTGTTAGAAAATGGAAGAATTTCCTTCGGAACGGAACTAAATTCTGAAAGTTTTTATTTAAATTTAAATGCTTCAAATTTAAAAGGAATTTACGAGTTAAATCAGTTAGAATTAAAGTCTGGTATTACCTATGAATACCGCATTGCGCCTCAAATAATTGGTTTCTTAAAAGGAGGTGTTAATAATGTTTTAAGTACTCGTGTAACAGAAAGGGGTGAACGAACGTCTAAGTATATTTATGATCATAAGGAAGATGCTCAGGGATATTTTAGATTTGGAATCTCTTACAATCCTTTTTAATCAGAATTTGTGATGTAGCGCAGTTCTATAGTTCATTTATTATTTTTTATAGTATTAAAATAAATAATTATGGTTGTTGAAGTTTTTAAAACAAATGTTCAAAAAGAAGCAGATACCAATTATATCATTGCCGTAATCCTGACGCAGTTTCCTGATTATAAAATTAATTTTGATCTCGAAGATTGTGATAAAATATTACGTGTCGAAGGGGTTGATCTGGAGCCAAATAATATCATAGACTATGTAAATTGTCTGGGATATACGTGTGTGAAATTAGAATAATTTATTTTTTCAGATTCACTAACGAGACATTTAAAAGCAGTTTTATTTTATTGCTGTAATGATTAAAAACAGGTATAAATACGCAGCTTTATATATCATTTTATAAATAATTTTGTACGATAATTTCTTTTGAAAATAGTTATGACAAGTTTTATTCTTTCTCTTTTGGCTTTACTTGTAAAGCAGTTAAGCTAACTGTTTTAATTTTTTTATTCTTTTTGTGGCGCTTTTTCAGATTTGAAAAGGTTAATGCTCTTTTGGTCATTATTTTCTACATTTGTGGCCTATGAAAAAAGCGCTCCATCTCTTTGACTTTACTCAAAAAGTAAATTACAAAAACGAAATTTTAGCCGGTTTAACAGTGGCCATGACGATGATACCCGAATCGTTGTCATTTGCTATTTTGGCTGGATTTCCACCTTTGGTTGGTCTATACGCTGCTTTTATAGCCGGATTGGTTACTGCTATTTTTGGCGGAAGACCCGGAATGATTTCGGGCGGGGCAGGAGCAACTGTTATTGTTTTGATTGCCTTAATGAAATCGCACGGTATAGAATATGTTTTTGCGGCCGTCGCGCTTGGTGGTGTAGTGCAAATTTGCATCGGACTTTTTAAACTCGGAAAATTTATCCGGCTGGTTCCTCAACCCGTTATGTTTGGTTTTGTAAACGGTTTGGCGGTTGTGATTTTTATGTCGCAACTCGAGCAATTTAAAACAGTCGTAAACGGTCAGGTTTCTTGGCTGCAAGGAACTCCTTTGTATATTATGCTGGGTTTAGTGGCCTTAACAATTGGAATCGTTTTACTTTTTCCGAAATTGACCAAAGCAGTTCCGGCGTCGTTAGTCGCGATAATGGTAGTTTTTGCTATTGTTTTAATTTTTAATATCGAAACCAAAACGGTCGAAGATATTGCTTCGGTTCAGGGCGGATTTCCTCCGTTTCATATCCCTGATATTCCACTTTCTTTTGAAACTTTCAAAGTCATATTTCCGTATTCTGTAATTGTTGCCGCCGTTGGTTTAACTGAAGGTTTGCTTACGCTGAATTTGGTCGATGAGATTACAGGAACACGAGGAAACAGCAATCGCGAATGTATTGCGCAAGGAAGTTCGAATATTTTAAATGGTTTCTTTTTTGGGATGGGAGGCTGTCCAATGATTGCACAAACTTTAGTGAATCTTTCAGCAGGTTCCAGAGCCCGACTTTCTGGTATTATTGCTGCCTTAACGATTTTATTGATCATTCTTTTTGGCGCGCCCGTAATTGGTAAATTGCCAATGGCTGCTTTAGTGGGAGTTATGATGATGGTGGCGATTACGACGTTTGAATGGGCGAGTTTCAGAATCATTAACAAAATGCCCAAACACGATATTTTTGTTGGAATTCTGGTGGCTTTAATTACAATTGTATTGCATAACCTGGCATTAGCCGTTTTGATTGGGGTTATTATTTCAGCTCTTGTTTTTGCCTGGGAAAGTGCTAAACGTATTCGTGCAAAACATTTTATTGATGATGCAGGAGTAAAGCACTACGAAATTTTCGGGCCGCTATTTTTTGGTTCTATAGCTGCTTTTTTCGAAAAATTTGATGTTGCCAATGATCCTGATCACGTGATTATCGATTTTAAAGAAAGCCGTGTCGCTGATATGTCGGCAATCGAAGCGCTGAACAATCTGACAAAAAAATACAAGCAGGAAAATAAAACAATAGAATTGCAACACTTAAGCGCAGATTGCAGGCAATTACTTAAAAACGCCGATGCGGTTATTAACGTAAATGTAATCGAAGATCCGACATATAAGGTATTGTCGAGATAATTAAAATTTTAGATATATAAGTTATGGAGGAAAAATCATTAGTAATTAAAGCAATAGACTATATTAAAAAAGATTGTAATGATTTTGAGATTAGAAATTTTTTAATGCAAGAAGGAGCTGTTGAAGATGAGGTTGATGACATTCTTCAGAAGGCACGAGGTATTCTAGAAGAAAGAGAAGTAGAAATGAATAATAAGAAATATAGAGTTTTCTTTTTGTTATTTCTTGCGCTTTTTGTAAGTAACTTTTATTATTTCCTGTTTATTTTACCTGTTAAAATAGAGTCAGCTTCCATACTTTATTCTTTATTAGGTTCAATTTTAATATGTCTATTTGGTATTCTTGCTATTGTTTATTTTGGAAGTTGGAGCAAAGATAAACTTAGAAAAAGAGGAAGTATTAATTTAAAATTTGATGTCCTCCTTTTTTCTATGGCATTTCCAGTTCTTATTATGTATTTCATTATTAATTCAGTATTTGAGAATGTTGCAGAAGATATGTTAAAAATGAATAAGGTAGAAGTTGTAGGGATTGTAATGGCATATGCGGTAACAAAAAAAACAGTAAGTGGACGCATTACAGATATTAGAATTGGAGTTGAGTTTAATACTCTTGATGGCGAAAGAATAATTGCAGATAAAAAAGTTTTGTCTTATGAGCTTAATCAAATTTATGAGGGACAGGAGGTTAATGTAATATACTCTAAGACTAATCCACATAATAATGATGTTCTACTTTTTTGAAGACGATATAGGTAGTTTAAAAATAGCTTAGAAGAGATATTATACCTCAGAATTATAATAATTTGATTTTCGTAACTTTGCCAAATGAAACTACAAGAAACACTCGAAGATTTTTATACGGTAAAAATAAAAGGAATGCCTGAGAATCTTAAAAAAGAAATCGGACATTTTAATGTTTTTAAACTCGACGATTACGTTGGGAGCACTTGTAATCCTTTGCCTTATACGCGAAAAGACTTTTATAAAATAAGCCTGATCGTGGGTAAAAACAAAGTGCATTATGCTGATAAAGTTGTGACTATTGATGACCAGGCTTTATTTTTTGCCAATCCTCAAATTCCGTATAGTTGGGAACATATTGATGAAAATCAAACCGGATTTTTCTGCATTTTTACAGATGCTTTTTTTAGTCAGTTTGGGAATTTAAAAGAATATCCTTTGTTTCAGCCTGGCGGAAATCCTGTTGTTCCGGTTTCAAAAGAACTTGCCGAAGATTTAAAGAAGGTTTATTTAAAAATGTTTGATGAAATCAATTCAGATTATGCTTTTAAATATGATGTGATTCGGAATTTAGTTTTTGAAATTATTCATCTTGCATTGAAAACGCAAACTGTAACTGCTTCATTATATAGTAAGTCGAATGCGACGATACGAATTTCGTCCTTGTTTCTGGAATTGCTGGAACGCCAATTTCCGATTGAATCGCTTTCTCAGCAAATTAATTTTAGATCGCCATCAGAATTTGCCAATCAGTTGAATGTGCATGTCAATCATCTCAATAAAGCTTTAAAAGAAACTACCGGAAAAACCACTTCGCAGATTATATCCGAAAGAATTGTCCAGGAAGCCATGATTCTGCTCAAACAAACCAATTGGAATATTAATAAAATTGCCTGGTGTTTAGGTTTTGAAGAATTGTCTCATTTTATTAATTTCTTCAAGAAAAATACTCAGGTTTCACCAAAAAACTATCGCGTAACCGAAATTGTTTGATTTTCGTAACTTCTTGTTTGATTCCTTTAATTTTTTAAAAGCACTTCGCCAATACCTTTGTCCTGTAATTAAAATCTAAAAAATTTAAAAATCATGGAAAATAACAAAGTTTGGTTTATCACAGGTGCTTCAAAAGGACTTGGATTAGAATTGGCTAAAAAATTATTATCAGAAGGATATAAAGTAGCGGCAACATCAAGAAGTGAAGAAGCTTTGATTAAAGTATTTGGAGATGTATCTGAAAATTTTCTTCCTTTAGAAATGGATTTGGTGGATGAAAAAAGCGTTAAAAATGCAATTGAAGTAGCAGTAAGTCATTTTAAAACTATAGATGTTTTAGTAAATAATGCAGGTTATGGGTTACTAGGAGCTTTGGAGGAATTGACTGATGCAGAATCCAGAAAAAATTATGAGGTAAATGTTTTCGGATTATTAAATGTAATCAGAAATACAGTACCGTACATGCGTGCAAAACAATCCGGACATATTTTTAATATATCTTCTGTTGGTGGTTATCACGGTGGTTTTGCAGGTTGGGGAATCTATTGTTCTACAAAATTTGCTGTACCAGGTTTAACCGAGTCGTTGTCGGCAGAAGTAAAAGAATTCGGTATCAATGCTACGATTGTATATCCGGGTTATTTTAGAACCGATTTCTTAAAAGACAGTTCGTTATTATTACCACAAGACCCAATTGCAGATTATAAAGCTGTAAGACAATCTGAAAGCGCACACAAAGGCGATATCAATCAAAATCAACCAGGAGATCCTGTGAAATTAGCCGAAGCTTTAATAAAAGCAAGTCAGGATCAAAATCCGCCTTTGCATTTGTTTTTAGGAGAAGATGCTTATAATATGGCGAATCAAAAAATAGAAAGCGTTCAGAAGGATTTGGAAAACTGGAAAGCAGTTTCTGTTTCGACTGGGCTTTAATTAGATAATGTGGCAATGAGATAATTAGAAAATGATATTTGCAGTGATTATTATTGTAGAGACGCACTGCAGTGCGTCTATGTTATTGATTTGCTACAATTGGTATACGTGCTAATTACTCTAAAAAATAAACCCGACAGGTTTTTAAAACCTGTCGGGTTTATTGTGTTTATAAGTTTGTCAGGCTGAGCGAAGTCGAAGCCCACGTGCCAATTGGAACGTCCTTCGACTTCGCTCAGGATGACACTCAATTCATTATCTAGTTAACCAGCATTGATTTTACATCGCTCAGTTTCCCGTCAACTTGGTCAATTTGCAATCCTAAAATATGAGCAATTAGTGGATAGACCGAAACATTCTGAAATGTTTTTACTTCTTTATCGACTTTAAAAGCCGGGCCTTTTGCATAGAAAATCGCGTGCATATCTTTTTCTTCATTATCGTAGCCATGTGTTCCGCCTTTTATATTTTGATTTTTGTCTTTTGCTAAACTATATCCTTTTTTGGCTTCAATCACAAAATCATGAACTCTCGGGTTGGTTCCGTAATGTAATCTTTTAGGAACTTCAGTTGATTTCCAGAACTTGATATGCGGGACTTTTTTTAAAGCTTTTGCAATAGAATCCTGATAACCCGGTTTTGCCTGAAGACTCATAATAGGATTAATTACATCTTTATAACCTAACCATTCCGGTTTTAGATAATCCAGAACAACTACTTTTTTATCGTTGCTGATATCGGCCATTCCGTGATCTGAAACAATAATTAAATTAATTTGTTTTCCAATAGCCAACTGATCTAATTTTCTGGACAATTCTCCCATAATAGAATCCATTTTGATTACCATTTTTTTGTTTTCGGGAGAAAGCGGACCAAAATTGTGTCCCGTATGATCGGGTTCATCAAAATATAAAGTCACCAAATGCGGACGTTGTTTTTCAGGAAGCTGTAACCATTTTAAAACCGTATCGATTCTGGCTCTGTATGGAATTTTATTATCGTAATTTTTAAAATAGCTTGGATTTCGTTTGTCAATATCAGAACCCGGCCAGAAAAAAGAGGCAGCTTTTACCCCTTGTTGTTCGGCAACATTCCAAATGGGATTTCCGCCATAAAATCTGGAATCATTTTTTGCTTTGCTTGAAAGTGAAAAAGATTCGTTTAAGGCCGAGTCGTAAAAAACGTTGTTTATAATTCCGTGGTGATCAGGATAAAGCCCCGTTACAATCGAATAATGATTTGGGAAAGTTTTACTCGGGTAAGAAGGTTTCATTGACCTGGCATGGACGCCTTCTTTCGCAATTTGCTTTAAATTAGGAAGTTTAAATTGTTTTTGAAAATCCCAACGAAAACCATCCATAGAAACTAAAACTACATAAGCATCTTCATTGGATTGAGAATAGGAAATAGAGGTAAGAAGTAAGAATGTAAAAAGTAATAGGTGAGTTGTAAATTTTCTCATTTTGCAATTTTAATAGAAATGCAAATTTAATGATTATCGATTTTTTAAAGAAAAAGACAATGTTAAACTAAAGGAAAAGTTTACTACGAGTTTATTTTTATAATGTTTGAGTTGATAAAAAAAGGTTTGCCACGAATTTCACGAATTTCCGCTAATTTTTTATGCATAATCTGTAGAAAAAGAATTCGTGATAATTCGTGAAATTCGTGGCGAAAAAATCTTTTTAATCCGTACAATCTATGGCAAAAAAAACGCCAGATCAAATCTGGCGTTTATAAGTAAGAAGTTAAGAACGATTACATCATTCCTGGCATACCGCCACCCATTGGCATTCCGCCAGCGCTTTCTTCTTTAATATCAATTAATGCACATTCTGTAGTAAGGATCATTCCGGCAACAGATGCAGCATTTTCTAATGCAACACGAGTTACTTTTTTAGGATCGATAATTCCAGCTGTAAGCATATCTACATATTCGTCAGTTTTTGCATTGTATCCAAAGTCACCTGAACCTTCAGAAACTTTTGCTACTACTACAGAACCTTCAAGACCTGCATTTTCAACAATAGTTCTTAATGGAGATTCAACCGCACGAGATACAATCTGAATTCCTGTTGCTTCGTCAGCGTTGTCAGATTTAAGATCAGCTAATGCAGCTTTTGCTCTTAATAAAGCAACACCACCACCAGCAACAATTCCTTCTTCAACAGCAGCACGAGTAGCGTGTAAAGCATCATCAACTCTGTCTTTTTTCTCTTTCATTTCAACTTCAGAAGCAGCACCAACATAAAGAACCGCAACACCACCAGCTAATTTAGCCAAACGCTCTTGCAATTTTTCTTTATCATAATCAGATGTAGTAGTCTCCATCTGACCTTTAATTTGGTTTACTCTGTTTTTGATAATGTCAGCTTCACCTGCACCACTTACAATAGTAGTGTTGTCTTTATCGATAGAAACTCTTTTTGCAGTTCCTAACATTTCGATAGTTGTATTTTCAAGAGTATAACCTCTTTCTTCAGAAATTACAGTTCCACCAGTTAAGATTGCGATATCCTCTAACATTGCTTTTCTTCTGTCTCCAAAACCTGGAGCTTTTACAGCAGCAATTTTAAGAGCACCTCTTAATTTGTTTACTACAAGAGTTGAAAGAGCTTCTCCGTCAACATCTTCAGCAATAATTAATAATGGTTTTCCTGATTGAGCAACTGGCTCTAAAACCGGAAGTAATTCTTTTAAAGAAGATACTTTTTTGTCGTATAATAAAATGTATGGAGAGTCTAATTCAACTTCCATTTTCTCTGGGTTTGTTACGAAGTAAGGAGAAAGATATCCTCTGTCAAACTGCATACCTTCAACAACATCCACGAAAGTGTCTGTTCCTTTAGCTTCTTCAACAGTAATAACACCTTCTTTACCTACTTTAGCAAAAGCAGTAGCGATTAATTCACCAATAACTTCGTCATTATTTGCAGAGATAGAAGCAATTTGTTTGATTTTATCAGAATCGCTTCCAACAACTTTAGCTTGTTTTGCAAGGTCAGCAACGATAGCTTCAACAGCTTTATCGATACCACGTTTCAAGTCCATTGGATTGGCACCTGCAGCAACGTTTTTAAGACCTTCTTTTACGATTGCCTGAGCTAAAACTGTAGCAGTTGTAGTTCCGTCACCCGCTAAATCATTAGTTTTAGAAGCAACTTCTTTAACCATTTGCGCGCCCATATTTTCTAATGGGTCTTTTAATTCGATTTCTTTTGCAACAGAAACACCATCTTTAGTAACAGTTGGTCCACCAAAAGATTTTCCAATAATTACATTACGACCTTTTGGTCCAAGAGTTACTTTTACAGCATTTGCTAATGCATCAACACCACGTTTTAATCCGTCACGTGCTTCAATATCAAATTTTATATCTTTTGCCATTTTCTTTTTTGTTTAATGTTTATTTGTTTCAGGTTTCCCTAATACTTAATTCTTGAGACCTATGTTTTTTTAGATAATTGCAAGGATATCATCCTCACGCATAATCAAATAATCAGTTCCTTCAAGTTTTAATTCTGTTCCTGCATATTTACCATAAAGTACAGTGTCGCCAACTTTTACAGTCATAGTATGGTCTTTAGAACCATTTCCTACAGCTACAACAGTTCCTTTTTGTGGTTTTTCTTTGGCAGTATCAGGAATAAAAATACCTGAGGCAGTTTTTGTTTCAGCTGCAACAGGCTCAATAAGTACGCGATCTGAAAGCGGTTTAATGTTTAAGGCCATGATTTTATATTTTATAATTATTATAAGTTATACGTTTTATATGCTCTATTGGATTTCAGAAATTATGCCACGTTGGTAAAACTGACATTATTTCCTAAAAAAAATGCCAGCTTTGACAGGCTGGCATTTTATATTTATTTCAAAAATTATTATTTTGCTGCAGGAGTTGCCGGAGCAGGTGTTTGTTGAGCTGGAGCAGCAGGTGTGCTAGCAGCAGGAACTTCAGATTTGTCAATAATTTTAGAGTCAGTATCACTTAATGATCCTGTAAAACTTAAACTTGAAAGCAAGATTAGAGCAATCAAAATAGTAGCTAATGTCCAGGTACTTTTATCTAAAAAGTCAGTCGTTTTTTGTACTCCACCTAACATTTGAGTTCCGCTAATTGTAGACGATAATCCGCCTCCTTTAGGGTTTTGAACCATGATTACTACGATCAATAGAAAACAAACTATTGTGATTAAAACTAAAAAAATTGAAAATGTGCTCATTGCTTAATTATTATTGTTATTTTGTTGTAAAATCTTTATATCCGAAATGCGGTCTGCAAAGAAACTAATTTTTTCTGGATATTTCAAAATTAATATTTCATATGCTTGTATTGCTTTTGTATATTTTTTTTGTTCCAGATATACTCTTGCCAAAGTCTCTGTCATTAAGTAGGTATTTTCCTCTTTATTAACGTCAATTTGTACCGCAGGAGTTATGGGTGTTTGTTTTATGGGAGAAATTTTCGGGTTGGTTTCGATGAATTTATCAATCAATTCGGCCTTTTTCTTTTTCTCTTCATCAATTATATCTGCTTCAACTTTTGGTTCAGCAGTTTTTTTGATTTCTTTTAATTCCTGAGGACCTTCTTCTGTTCTGTCAATTGGTTCTGTTTTTGCTAACTGAAGCCACTCCTGAAATGAATGTTTTTCATTGACAGAAAAATCAAGAGGTTTTCCTATTTCAAGGTTTTCCTCTGCAATTTTTATATTTTCCTGAATTTCAGTTTCTTTTGGTTCCTCAGTTATTTTCGGTTCTTCAAAAACTACTGTGTTGGCTTCTTTAATAGAGTTTAAGATCGATTGCTCGATAGGGTCAACTCTTACTTCCGGAATTTTCGGTTCTACAACTTCTTCCTCTTCTTCTACTATTTCTTCAAAAAAGGTTTTAGTAGGTTCTTTAGTTGTAGTTGAAATTGGTTGCTCAGCAATTTGCTCCTCTTTTGGTTCTTCGATTTTAGGTGCTTCTTCAAAAGTTATATTGGCAACTTCTTTAATAGATTCTAATATAGACTGTTCGACAACAGGATCAAGAGGTTTTTCTTCAATTTCTCCTTCAGGACTGGTTGGTGTTACTGCTACAAAAGTGTCTAAAATAGATTGTTCTGTAATGGGTTCAATTGGGTTTTCTTCAATTTTTACAGGTTCTTCAAAAGTGGTCGGTGCTACTTCTTTAAAAGTATCTAAAATAGATTGCTCTGTAATTGGAATAATTGGCTCTATTTTAACCTCTTCAACTTTTAGGGGTTCAGTAACTGGCGTTAATTCTTCAAAAGTAGTTGTTGTTACTTCTTTAAAAGAATTTAAAATTGATTCTTCGTCAATTATTTCAATTGGTTTTTCTTCAATTTTTGCCGGTTCTTCAAAAGTAGTTGATGTTACTTCTTTAAAAGAATCCAGAATCGCTTGCTCATCAATTATTTCAATTGGTTTTTCTTCGACTTTTTCGGGCTCTGCAAAAGTAGCAGTTGTTGCGCCTTTTATAGAATTTAAAATCGATTGTTCGATTGGATCAATTCGAACTTCGGTTGCTTTTTTGATTTCTTCAAAAGATACAATCTCACTGTCAAATACTTTAATTTCTAAAAGATCTCTTAGTTTTTGATCGTAAAAATCATTCTGAATAGAGGTAAAAGTTTCTGAAGTAATAAAATCAAATAAAACAGCGCGGTCAGTAGTATGAGCGGCTGTAACTTTTAATGCATAATTATACTTAAAGCTATTTTGATTGTAAAGTCCTTTTAATCGCAATGCTCTCGCACTTTGAAAATACGGAAATTCATTCAAAACACTTCCTAATGCGTCCGCTTGCTTTTCTGTGATAGCATCGGGTTTATTCATTAAGTAGGTATAATCAGTTACATTCATGTTTTTTTGTTTAATCGTTTTTTGTTTAACTGTTTAATCGTTTAAAAGAATCGATTAAACAATTAACCGATTTCAACAAATAAACATTTTTACCATTTTGCTAATGAATCATTAAAGATATCCTGCGTGATTCTTTCAAAAATAGTTTGAAGCGCTGTATTTAAAACGGCTCCTGTTGGTAATCCTGTTCCCGGGAAATCATAATAAAACTCAAATGGTTTCTCGAAATCATCTGTTTCTTTATTTTTATTGGTAAACCTTACATTGATACGAATCGTTAAACGGTTTTGCGCCGCTTGCTGGTCAGCAGTTGCTGTCATTGGCGTTGTTCTGTAATCTACAATTTCTCCTTCGTAAACTAAATCGCCACTATTACTTACTAAGTTTAGATTGGTTTGATTTTGAATTAAATCCTGCAAAGCCAATGTAAATTGTCTGTCGATTCCCGGTTCGATCAAATCAGCGTTATTCTGAAAGAAGTTAACCTGAAACGTTTTGGCGTCGATTTTTCCCGTTCCTGTAAAGTTGTAAACAGAGCAGCCACTTAACATAAAGAGACTCATTAAGGCTAATAAAGAATATATTTTTTTCATAATAGTACTCGTGGTAAATTCCAATATTTTTCAAATATAGCAATTTGGAATTTGGAATTTATTTTTTGAAATTTTCTATTTTATTTATAAATCGAATTGTTTGATTTTTCTATATAAAGTACGTTCAGAGATACCCAATTCATCAGCGGCAGCTTTTCGTTTTCCTTTATTTTTTTCTAATGATTTTTTGATCATTTCGATTTCTTTTTGTTCTAAACGCAAAACCTCTTCTTCTTCAATGGTTTCGGCAAACAAATAGTTGTCGTCCTGCATTTGATAATTGTCTTCGCGCGTTGCAGGCGTCATAACAGCAGTTCTTGGTTCTTCTTCAAAATCTATTTCGCTTTCGTTTTCCTGAGAACCATATATTTTCTGAATCAAATTAGGATTGATGTCCTGTACTTTAGTACCGTTTTTCATCAATTCTAAAGTAAGTTTTTTTAGATCGTTCAAATCGCTTTTCATATCAAAAAGCACTTTATACAGAATGTCTCTTTCAGTACTAAAATCACTTTCTTTTTTCTTATCGCTAATTACAGATGGTAAATTAGTGCCTTCAGTAGGCAAATACGATTGTAAAGTTGCTAAAGAAATATCACGATTGGTTTCTAAAACGGAAATTTGTTCGGCTACATTTCGCAGCTGACGAATGTTACCGTTCCATCTGAATTTTTGTAAAAGTTGCACTGCATCATCGTCTAATTTCAACGGAGGCATTTTGTATTTGTGTGCAAAATCGGCAACAAATTTTCTGAATAACAAATGAATGTCTTCATTTCTTTCACGCAATGGTGGCAAAGTAATTTCGACAGTTGTTAAACGATAGTACAAATCCTCACGAAACTTTCCTTTTTCAATAGCATTGAATAAGTTTACGTTTGTAGCGGCTACAATTCTAACATTTGTTTTCTGAACCTGAGACGAACCTACTTTTATAAATTCACCATTTTCAAGTACACGAAGCAAACGAACCTGAGTTGTAAGCGGTAATTCTCCAACTTCATCAAGAAAAATAGTTCCGCCGTCAGCTACTTCAAAATAACCTTCACGCGTACTTGTAGCACCTGTAAAAGCACCTTTTTCGTGTCCAAAAAGTTCACTGTCAATAGTTCCTTCCGGAATTGCACCACAGTTTACTGCAATATATTTACCATGCTTTCTGTGCGAAAGCGAATGTATTATTCTTGGAATGTTTTCTTTACCAACACCACTTTCCCCAGTCACCATTACCGAAATATCAGTAGGAGCAACCTGAATCGCTTTTTCGATGGCACGATTTAATTTCGGATCATTTCCAATAATTTCAAATCGCTGTTTTATTGCTTGAACTGTTTCCATTTATGTTTTTTATCTTTTGCCACGAATTACACAAATTTTTACAAATTTTTTAAATCGGGCTAATGAATAACTCTTTTATGTTGTAGTGACTTCTTATTAAAGTTAACAATAATTCCTAGATCACTATCAGCTAGTCTTAAATAATTAATTGTTTGAGCCGTATGTTCATCTATAATGTCTTTGATGCTTTTACTTCTAAAATAATTTCATCATAAATAACAAAATCAGCATAAAACTTATGTGCTGTAAATTAGTGAAATTCGTGGCAAAAAAAACTTTAATTCATGCTACTCAATCCAACTGCTTCACCCTTCAAAGTTCCACTAGTACAACTTGTAATTTTTACGTTTACAAAATCCCCAATTTTATAATTCTCTTTAGGGAAAACTACCGTAATACTTTGGGAGTTTCTTCCTGAAAACTCCTCGGTCGATTTTTTAGACACTTTTTCGACCAAAACTTCAACAACTTGCCCTACGAACTCTTCACTGCGGAACCAGGCGTGTTTTTGTTGCAAATCGACAATTTCCTGTAATCTTCTCGCTTTAGTTTCTTCCGGAACATCATCTTCCATTTTTCTTCCAGCCAAAGTTCCCGGACGCTCAGAATACGAATACATATAGCCGAAATTATATTTCACATATTCCATTAAACTCATGGTATCCTGATGATCTTGCTCCGTTTCTGTTGGGAAACCGGCAATCATATCTTGCGAAATTGAAGCATTCGGAATAATAGCATTAATTTTGTCAATCAAAGCCATATATTCTTCGCGAGTATGCAAACGATTCATTTCTTTTAGAATTCTGTTACTTCCAGACTGAACCGGTAAGTGAATGTGTTTACAGATATTTGGATATTTGGCAATAACATGCAAAATACTTTCGTGCATATCCTGCGGATTAGAAGTCGAAAATCGAATACGCATTTTAGGGAAACCAACAGCAACCATTTCAAGCAATTGATCAAAATCAACCGCTGTAGCTTTTTGCATATCAGTAGCATTTACGAAATCTTTTTTCAAACCGCCGCCGTACCAAAGGTAACTATCAACGTTTTGACCTAAAAGCGTAATTTCCTTAAAGCCTTTATCCCATAAATCCTGAATTTCCTTCATAATACTTTGAGGCTCACGACTACGCTCACGACCACGAGTAAAAGGTACAACGCAAAAAGTACACATATTATCGCAACCACGAGTGATTGAAACCAGCGCGGTAATTCCGTTACTCATCAAACGAACCGGCGAAATATCTCCGTAAGTTTCCTCTTTCGATAAAACCACATTAATAGCATCGCGGCCGTCTTCAACTTCCGCCAATAAATTTGGTAAATCTTTGTAAGCATCAGGTCCCACAACAAGATCAACTATTTTTTCTTCCTCTAGAAACTGACTCTTCAAACGCTCAGCCATACAGCCCAAAACGCCCACTTTCATCTTTGGGTTAGTACGTTTTACCGCATTATATTTTTCAAGACGTTTGCGAATAGTTTGTTCTGCCTTGTCTCGAATCGAGCAGGTGTTTACCAGGACTAAATCAGCATCTTCAAGAGTTTGTGTAGTATTATATCCGTTTATCGATAAAATGGAAGCTACGACTTCACTGTCCGAAAAATTCATCGCACAACCGTAACTTTCTATAAAAAGTTTTTTCGTATTCTCAGGTTTATTCTCCAAAACAAGACTTTCGCCCTGTTTACTTTCTTCAATAATCTTTTCCATTGTATAAATTCAAAGTGCAAAGATAACGCAAATGTGATCAATATGACAAGATGGCAGAAAAGAAATTTTAGATTTTAGAGTTAAGGTTATTGGAATTTTAGATTGTTGATTTTAGATTGTTGGAACCAACAAAGAATAAGGGAATCTAAAATCAACAATCTAAAATCAACAATAATATTAAGAAGCTATTCCGGCTTTCCGCTACATCCCGATAGCTATCGGGACATAAAAACCGCAAAGTTTCTAATGTTTTAAAAAGAGCTTCCGTTGGTCGCTTTTTTAAAACAAGAAACTTTTGCGGTTTTTACTCCGGGCTTTTCGCTGCAATCCGGGCTATTAATCCGGGGTAAAAAAGAACATTTAGGGGGTATAAACCTTTAAAATTTATACCTATATATATTATAGGTAGGAATACAGATAAATCTTCATTTTAAAGAAACATAATATTAAAATAACTCAAAAATCAATTCGCAAGGCTGATATTTAAAAAAAATAGATACTTTTGTTGCAGAAAAATAGAGCAATGGCAAAGAATTTAGTAATAGTGGAGTCACCTGCAAAGGCGAAAACAATCGAGAAATTTCTGGGAAGTGATTTTCAAGTAGAGTCAAGTTACGGACATATAGCAGATTTACCATCAAAGGAAATAGGAGTAGATGTAGAGAATGGTTTTAAACCCAAATACGAAGTTTCTCCAGATAAGAAAGCCTTGGTAAGCAAATTGAAAACACTATCTAAGAATGCCGAAATGGTTTGGCTGGCGAGCGATGAGGACCGCGAGGGTGAGGCTATTTCATGGCACCTGGCGGAAGAACTAAAATTAGATACTAAAAAAACAAAGCGAATTGTTTTTCACGAGATTACAAAAACTGCGATTCTTAAAGCAATCGAGAATCCTAGAGAAATAGATTATAATTTAGTAAACGCCCAACAAGCACGTCGTGTATTAGACCGTTTAGTAGGTTACGAATTATCTCCTGTTTTATGGAGAAAAATTAAAGGAGGATTATCTGCTGGTCGTGTGCAATCAGTTTCAGTACGTTTAATTGTTGAGAGAGAACGCGAAATCCAAAACTTTAATGCAGTTGCGAGTTATTCTATCGTAGCAGAATTTGTTAATGAGGCCGGAAAAACTTTCAAAGCCAAATTACCAAAGAACTTCAATACAAAAAAAGAAGCCGAAGATTTTTTAAATCAAAACATCGGATCACAATATAAGGTAGCGGATTTAGAAACTAAACCTACCAAAAAATCACCAACAGCACCATTTACAACTTCTACTTTGCAACAAGAAGCAGCCAGAAAATTGTATTTGCCAGTTGGTATTACCATGCAGCTTGCACAGCGTTTATACGAGGCCGGACTTATCACTTATATGAGAACAGATAGTGTAAACCTTTCTAAAGATGCAATGGATGCTGCTGAAGCTGAAATCATAAAATCGTACGGAAAAGAATTCTCGAAACCGAGAGTTTTTGCTAACAAAAGCAAAGGAGCACAAGAAGCGCACGAAGCAATTCGTCCGACTGATATGTCTCGCCACACTGTAAACATCGATCGTGATCAGGCTCGTTTATATGATTTGATCTGGAAAAGAACATTGGCCTCTCAAATGAGCGATGCGCAATTAGAAAGAACAAACGTAAAAATCGAAGCGAATAATCACAGCGAAATTTTTACAGCTTCCGGAGAAGTTTTACTTTTTGAAGGTTTCTTAAAAGTATACTTAGAAGGCCATGATGACGATGAGGAAGAGCAAGAAGGGATGTTGCCTGCTTTAAAAGTAAACGAAAAATTAGTTAATAATTATATCACAGCAACAGAAAGATATTCAAGACCACCGGCTCGTTATACAGAGGCTTCTTTGGTTAAGAAATTAGAAGAATTAGGAATCGGGCGTCCGTCTACGTACGCGCCAACTATTTCGACTATCATCAATAGAAACTATGTAGAAAAAGGAACTCTTGAAGGTCAGGAACGTAATTATACCCAACTTACTTTGCAAGGGAATAAAGTAGGAGAGAAGTTGCTGAAAGAAAATACAGGTTCAGATAAAGGAAAGTTAGTTCCGACAGATATTGGTACAATCGTTACCGATTTCTTAGTGAAGAACTTTGGAAACATTCTGGATTATAATTTTACTGCAAAAGTAGAACAGGATTTTGATGAGATTGCCGAAGGAAATATCGACTGGGCAATCATGATGCAGGAGTTCTACAATAAATTTCACCCAAATGTAAAAGAGGTTGAAGCAAATGCAGAACGTGAAAGTGGAGAAAGAATCTTAGGAAAAGATGCTGACGGAAGACAAGTTTCTGTTCGTTTAGGGAAATTTGGACCAATGGCTCAAATTGGAGAAGCAGATGACGAAGATAAAAAGTTCGCCAGTTTAATGGCTGACCAAAATATCGGAAATATTACCCTTGAAGAAGCATTGAATTTATTTTTATTGCCTAAAAACTTAGGAGAATATAAAGGAGAAGAAGTGGAAGTAAGTAATGGTCGTTATGGTCCTTATGTACGTCACGGAAGTGTTTTTATTTCTTTGCCAAAAGGAGAAGATCCGTTAAGTCTTTCAAAAGAAAGAGCGCAGGAATTAATTGATGAAAAAGCAATTGCCGATGCTCCAATTGCAGTTTACAAAGGCGAAGGTGTTCAAAAAGGTGTGGGACGTTTTGGTCCTTTCATCAAATGGAACGGAATTTTCATTAACGTAAGTAAAAAATACAATTTCGATAATTTATCACAACAGGAAATAGAAGAGTTGATTGAGGATAAATTACAGAAAAATATAGATAAAGTACTTCACAATTGGGAAGACGAAGGAATTTTGGTTGAAAAAGCGCGTTGGGGTCGTTCGGTTATTACAAAAGGTAAAATCAAAATTGAACTAAGTAAAGATGTTGACGCAACAAAACTAACATTGGCTCAGGTTCAGGAAATGATTGCTGCTAAAACACCAGCAAAAAAGACACCGGCAAAAAAGGCTACAACAGCAAAAAAAGCAACAACCGCTAAGAAAGCTCCAGCTAAAAAAACAGCTGCTAAAAAGAAATAATAAATGGAATTTGATTTTCTAGAACCAGTTAATGAAGGAATTTTAAAATTCATTAGTTCGTTGTCTTCGCAAGAATTGGGTAGCAAGATTGTTTTGCATACTCAGGATCAGTTTCCTGATATTAGTAAAATTACAATTGCAATAGTAGGTGTTCTGGAAGACCGCCGAAATAGCAATGTAATTAACGAAGTCAACTTAAATGCAGTTCGTAAAAAACTGTACAATATGTTTCCTGGTAATTGGGACGCTTCAATTGCAGACCTGGGAGACATCCTTCCGGGTGACTCTGTAGAGGATACTTATTTTGCTCTAAAAAAAGTAACTTCTACCTTAATAAAGAATAAAGTGATTCCTATAGTTATAGGAGGTTCGCAGGATTTGACCTATGCACTATATCGCGCTTACGACGATTTAGAGCAAATGGTAAACATGGTTGCTGTAGATAATAAATTTGATTTTGGTAAAGAAAATGAAACCGTTTCGGCTAATTCTTACCTGACTAAAATTATTATCGATGAACCTAATAATCTTTTCAACTACTGTAATATAGGATATCAAACCTATTATAATTCTCAGGAAGAAATCGATTTGATCGAAAAATTATTCTTTGATGCATATCGTTTGGGGGAAATTTCAAATAAGATTGTATTGGCAGAGCCGGTTTTTCGCGATGCAGATTTAGTAAGTATCGATCTTAATTCAGTAAAGTCATCAGCTTCAGCGAATTTGGTTTCTTTTGAACCAAATGGATTCAACGGAAAAGAAATTTGTTCATTGGCCAGATACGCCGGAATTAGTGATAAAGTTTCTTGTTTTGGAGTTTTTAATCATAATAGTACAGCTCCGGAAGCAGGTATTATTGCGCAAATAGTTTGGTATTTTATAGAAGGATATCATTATCGATCAAAAGAATATCCGTTTGGTAGTCGGGCAACGTATTTAAAATATATTGTTCCGCTTGAAGATGAAGAATTGGTCTTTTATAAAAGTGACAAAACAGACCGTTGGTGGATCGAAATTCCGTTCGAATCAAACGGGCACAATAAATTGAAAAGAAATACGTTATTACCGTGTTCGTATGACGAATATTTGAGCGCTTGTAATCAGGAATTGCCTGAAAGATGGTGGAAAGCACAACGAAAAAATGCTTTATAAATTAAAATTTTAACGAAAATTGTAGTTTTTTTTAGGTTTGAAAAAAATGTTAAAATATATTGGTAAGAAAATATATACAAAGTATAAAATTTAACGTTTTACGTCGATTTTTTCTGTTAGTTTATCGATGAAATATTTTTTTTTTATTTTATTTAACATTATTTTTGAACGGTAAAATAAATTTCGCAACTAGTATTGTTTTTTAGATAAATAATAAATACGTTTACGGACTTATAATAATGAATAGATAATCCCAAATTTATATGAAGAAGTTTATTGCATTTGCAGCAATGTTAACACTGGTAATTGGCTGTGGTAAGTCAGGAGACAAAGGTGAGTTAGTTGGTGTTACAGGAGGGAAATGGCATCCTGAAAAGCCTTATGGAATGACGTTAGTTCCGGGTGGATCTTTTATTATGGGTAAATCAGATGCTGATTTAGCTAATGTTGAAGATGCTCCTACTAAAACAGTAACAGTTCGTTCATTTTATATGGATGAAACAGAGATTACTAACAGCGAGTACCGTCAATTTGTAGAATGGGTAAAAGATTCTACAATGAGAGTTCGTTTAGCAATCTTAGCTGATGAAACCGGACAAAAATCTACCGGAGACAAAGGTAAAAAAGGTGGAAGTATTGCAGATTATGCATTTAATGATTCAGAGCCGGACAAAATGACGGCATATGATAAATACATGTATGATAACTACTATAGTGTAGGAACAAAAGATGATCCTTATGCTGGTAGAAAATTAAATAAAAAAGTTAAGTTAATTAAAGATACTAAAGCTTATCCGGATGAGTATTATGCTGAAGTAATGGACTCTATGTATTTGCCAATTGAAGAATCATACAATGGTTTAAGAACAATTGATGTAAATAAATTGAAATTCCGTTATTCTTGGATGGATATTCAGGCAGCTGCAAAAGCCAAAGTTGGAAAAAGAAAAGATTTCGTTAAAACAGAACAAGTAAGTGTTTATCCTGATACAACAGTTTGGATTAAAGATTTTGCTTACTCTTATAATGAGCCAATGCATAATGATTATTTCTGGCACAAAGCTTACGGAGATTATCCTGTAGTTGGTGTAACATGGAAACAAGCTAAAGCATTTTGTGCTTGGAGAACTTTAAACAAAAACAGCTATATCAAATCTAAGAAAAAAGGACGTGATTTAGTAAATGCATTCAGATTGCCTACAGAGGCAGAATGGGAGTATGCTGCAAGAGGAGGTCTGGAATCTGCTACTTACCCTTGGGGAGGTCCTTATACTAAAAGTGACAGAGGTTGTTTCTTAGCAAACTTTAAACCAAGTAGAGGAGATTATGCTGCTGATGAGGCTTTGTATACAGTTGAAGCGAAATCATATGAAGTAAACGGTTACGGATTATATAACATGGCAGGAAACGTTTCAGAGTGGACGGATTCAGCTTATAATCCAAATGCTTACGAATATGTTTCAACAATGAATCCTAACGTAATCGACGGAAACAACCAAAGAAAAGTGGTTCGTGGAGGTTCTTGGAAAGATGTTGCTTATTTCCTACAGGTAAGTACTCGTGACCACGAATATGCAGATTCAGCAAGAAGTTATATCGGTTTCAGAACTGTACAAGATTACATGGGAACTCAAACAACAGGAAGCGGAAAAAGAAGTAAATAATAATTAAATTCAAATTCAAATAACCAAATCAAATCTATTTTAAATTAAAACCTAAAAAAAAGTATTATGGCATTATTAAGTAAAAAAGTGATGAATTTCGCTTATGGTATGGGAGCGGCAGTAGTAATTATTGGAGCTTTATTCAAAATTACTCACTTTGAAATTGGACCATTAACAGGAACTGTTATGTTATCAATTGGATTGGTAACTGAGGCGTTAATCTTTGCTCTTTCTGCTTTCGAACCAGTTGAAGATGAATTAGACTGGACTCTTGTTTACCCGGAATTAGCTAATGGTCAGGCTAGAAAAAAAGCAGACAAAGTTGAAGTTGCTGCTGATGCTCAGGGATTATTATCTCAAAAATTAGATGTAATGTTGAAAGAAGCTAAAATTGACGGTGAGTTAATGGCAAGCTTAGGAAACAGCATCAAAAACTTCGAAGGAGCTGCAAAAGCAATTTCTCCAACAGTAGATTCTATTGCAGGACAAAAGAAATATGCTGAAGAAATGTCTATGGCTGCTGCACAAATGGAATCATTAAACAGCTTATATAAAGTACAATTAGAAAGTGCTTCAAGAAATGCACAAGCAAATAGCGAAATCGCTGAAAATGCTTCTAAATTAAAAGAACAAATGCAATCTATGACTGCAAACATTGCTTCACTAAACAGTGTTTACGGTGGTATGCTTTCTGCAATGAGTAACAAAGGATAATTAGTTTTTGACTATTATATTAAATTTATTAATAAAGAACTAATTAGAAAAAATGGCAGGAGGAAAATTAACCCCTAGACAGAAGATGATTAACCTGATGTATCTGGTTTTCATCGCAATGTTAGCAATGAACGTATCAAAAGAAGTTATTTCTGCTTTTGGTTTGATGAACGAAAAATTTGAAGGTGCAAATACAAGTTCAACAGAAACAAATGCAAGTTTATTAACGTCTTTAGATCAAAAAGCTGCTGAAGCAAAAGGAGAATTCGCTATTGCGGCAGTAACTGCTCACAAAGTAGAAACAATCTCTAAAGAATTTTACGATTATATCGGATCTTTGAAATCTCAAGCTGTTAAAGGATTTGAAGTTGATAAAGAAACTGGAAAAATGCCATACGAATCTATGGATAGAGGTGATAACATCGACGACTGGTTTACAGGAGACGGTTACACTGCAAAAGGTAACGAAATTATCGCGAAAATAGAAAAATACAAATCAGATATTAAAGCTGCTTTAGGTACAGATAAAAAATATGCTGGTATTATTTCTGAGGTTGAGAAAAAATTTGATGTTTCTGATGTAAAAAACAAAGAAGGTATAAAAGAAAAATACTTAGCATATCACTTTAAAGGTTTTCCTGCAATTGCATCAGCTGCTAAACTTTCAGCTTGGCAAAATGACGTTAAGAAAACTGAAGCTGACGTTTACAACAGTGCTTTAGGAAAAGCGGCTGTAGCTGCTGCTTCTTACAGCAACTATCAAGCGATTGTTGTTTTAGATAAAAATGCTTATTTCCAAGGAGAAAAAGTAACTGGTAAAGTAGTTTTAGGTCGTTATGACGAAAATACAAAACCAACTTCTTTCCAAGGTCCTGGACAAATTGTAAATGGACAAGCTGTTATTTCATTAACTGCAGGTGGAGTAGGTGAGCAAACTATTAATGGACAATTTACATTCTTAGAGGACGGAAAAAATATTCCACTTAAATTTGCTGGAAATTACGTTGTAGTTCCAAGACCAAACTCTGCTACTATTTCTGCTGATAAAATGAACGTTGTTTATAGAGGAGTTGTTAATCCAATCTCTGTATCATTCGCAGGTGTTGCTGACAACAAAGTTGTTGCAAGTGCGCCAGGATTATCTTCAGCTGGTAAACCAGGTAAATATAACATGAGCCCGGGTTCTGGTAATGAAGCTACAATTTCTGTTACAGGTACATTACCAAACGGAGATAAAGTTTCAGATAAGAAAACATTTAGAATTAAAGGTATTCCTGGACCAACTGGTACAATTAGAGGTGAGCAAGGTGTTGTTAAAGGACCTAAATCTAACTTAGAAGTTGCTACTATTGGAGCTAAATTAAATGACTTTGATTTTGAAGTTGGTTTAGATGTTGTTGGATTTAATATGAAAATTGCTGGACAACCTACTGTTGTTGTTACTGGTAACAGATTAAATGCACAATGTAAACAAGTACTTTCAAGAGCTGGAAAAGGAGATCAGGTTACTATTTCTGAAATTAAAACTAAACTTGTTGGAGCTGGTAGTTACTTATTGCCAAGAACTGCTCCGGTAATTTTTGAAATACTATAATAAAAGTAGGTAAACCTACATTCAATATTTTATAATAATACCACGATGAAAGTAAGAAATTTTTTAATAGCTATTGTTTCTATCGCTGGAGGTTTTTCTTCTTATGCGCAATCTAATTTGCTAAATGCGAAAACACCTGCTCAGATAGGACTTAAAACTCCTGCGCAACTTATCTCAGATAACGATAAACCTTTGGCTTATGGTTATGTAGATGATAGAGACATCTTGATGGGAAAAACAACTTGGGAGATTATTGATTTAAATGAAAAAATCAATTTTCCAATGTACTTTCCGGTAGATACGGCTAATATTGGTTCTGATAGACGTTCTCTTTATGACGTTTTGACGAAAGCTGTTAAAAACGGCAAAATAACTGAAGTATATAGCGACAGTTATTTCAATACTAAAAAATCTTTGAAAGACATTCAAGGTGCATTATCTCGTATTGATACAACAGATGCTGGTAGAGAGTTAATTAACCAATACCCTGATGACTACAAATCACGTGTTGTGAAGAAGAAAGTAGTAACAGGTACTGGTAAAAAGAAAGTTGTTTCTTATGTTGAGGAAACAGTTGGTCCAACAAGATCTGTTCCGGCTGAATATATCCTTAAACAAGACTTAACAGCAGCAGATGTTACACAATATAAAATTAAAGGATACTGGTATTTTGACAAACGTCAGAGTGAACTGAAATATCGTTTACTTGGAATTTGTCCTGTAACTCCGGATGTTTATACGATGAATAGTGACGAGAAAGATTATATCGAGTTATTTTGGGTTTTCTTCCCTAATGCCAGAGAAGCATTGCATGAAGCAAAAGCATTTAACGACAGTAACTCTGCTCTTCCAATTTCATTCGATCAAATCTTAAATTCAAGACGTTTTAATGCAGTTGTTTATAAAGAAGAAAACTTGTACGGAGATCGTGAGATCAAAGATTACATGAAAGATAACGCACAAAATCAATTGTTAGAATCTGAAAGAGTAAAAGAGAAGATTCGTAACTTCGAACAAGATATGTGGAACTACTAAGTATCTCAAATACATTATAAGAAAAGCTCTTATTGCCTGGCAATAAGAGCTTTTTTATTTGGTTGAAGTCTGTAAAGTAATTTGTAGAATCATTCATTCTAAAAAAATATAATTATGTATGGAGTTTTGTTGTTATATGTTTGATATTGAGTTGCTTGTTTTTGGTTTATGTTGTTTCTTTTTTATTAAGTGTATCATTATTAAAAGCTTGTTTTTTATGTTTGAATATTAAAATTTCAGTTAATTGTAGGAAAATAACAATAAAATAGAAAATATTGCGTTAGCTTTGTTACAAAAAAGTGTTATGATGAGAGGGAAAATTTTTTTAATGTGGATTATGTTTGTTACAGCAGGA
Organism: Flavobacterium bizetiae; assembly: GCF_902804475.1. GTDB lineage: Bacteria > Bacteroidota > Bacteroidia > Flavobacteriales > Flavobacteriaceae > Flavobacterium > Flavobacterium bizetiae. Next base: position 53,729 of record NZ_CADCSU010000125.1, on the reverse strand, counting down.
TTTGTTTCAAATGCACAATCTAATTTACTTAATGCAAAAACAGCTGACCAAATTGGGCTAAAGAGTACGGCACAAAGAATTTCGGATAACGATAAACCTTTGTCTTATGGTTATGTAGATGACAGAGATGTTTTGATGGGAAAAACGGTATGGGAAATTATTGATTTAAATGAAAAAATCAATTTTCCGTTATATTTTCCGGTAGACACTGCTAATATTGGTTCAGACAGGCGTTCGCTTTATGACGTTTTAACCAGAGGTATTAGAAGTGGTAAAATAACTGAAGTATACAGCGACAGCTATTTTAATACCAAAAAATCATTAAAAGATATTCAGGGAGCATTATCTCGAGTTGATACAACAGATGCTGGTAGAGAATTAATTAATCAATATCCGGACGACTACAGAACCCGTGTTGTAAAGAAAAAAGTGGTGACAGGCACTGGTAAAAAGAAATCTGTTACTTATGTGGATGAAACCGTTGGACCAACAAGATCGGTGCCGGCAGAATACATCTTAAAACAAGACTTAACTGCAGCAGATGTTACGCAATATAAAATTAAAGGATACTGGTATTTTGATAAAAGGCAAAGTGAATTAAAATATCGTTTGCTCGGAATTTGTCCTGTAACTCCGGATGTTTATACCATGAATAGTGACGAGAAAGATTATATTGAGTTATTTTGGGTTTTCTTCCCTAATGCACGGGAAGTATTACACGAAGGGAAAGCTTTTAACGATAAGAATTCCGCAACTCCAATTTCATTTGATCAGATCTTAAATTCAAGACGTTTTAATGCTATTATCTATAAAGAAGAAAACATGTACGGAGATCGTGAAATCAAAGATTACATGAAAGATAATGCGCAAAATCAGTTATTAGAATCTGAAAGAGTAAAAGAGAAGATTCGTAATTTCGAAGAAGATATGTGGAACTACTAAGTCCCTAAATTACATTAATACAAAAACTCTTAGTACCTTTGTATTAAGAGTTTTTTTATTTTTTATCCTTTACACATGTTAGACTATTTAATTGTCGGATCCGGATTGGCCGGAATTTCTTTTGCAGAAGTTGCCCTTAAAAACAATAAATCTATTTTAATAGTAGATAATATGTCTCAGGTATCTTCTAGAGTAGCGGGAGGTTTTTATAATCCGGTTATTTTAAAGAGATTTAGCGAAGTTTGGAACGCCCAGGAACAATTAGTTCTAATGAATGATTTCTACAATCACATTGAAGCCAAATTACAAACCAAGTTTAATTATAAACTTCCCATACTTAGAAAGTTTTTCTCTATTGAAGAACAAAATAATTGGTTTGCAGCTTCAGATAAAATAAATCTGGCGCCTTTTTTATCTACAAAAATCATTTCTAAAAAATATAAAGGTATCAATTCCCCTTATGATTATGGCGAAGTTCTGCATACGGGTTATGTAGATACCATGTTGCTTTTAGATACCTATAGAGAATATCTGCAAGAGAATGATTTGCTTTTAAATCAGTTTTTTGATTATGCTTATATTGAGTTTTTCGATTATGGAGTTCAGTATAAAAACATTCAGGCACGTAATATTGTTTTTGCAGAAGGATTTGGACTGCATAAAAATCCCTTTTTTAATTATCTTCCTCTCGACGGGACTAAAGGAGAAATGTTTGTAATAAAAGCTCCGGATTTAGACCTGGATGTTATTATGAATACAAGTGTTTTTATCTTGCCTATGGGAAATGATTTGTTTAAAGTTGGCGCTACATACAACTGGGAAGATAAAACCGATTTACCTACCGAGGCAGGAAAACAAGAATTAATAGACCGAATAAAAGAAATTATCGATTGCGACTTCGAGATTGTAGAGCATTACGGCGGAGTTCGCCCTACAGTAAAAGACCGAAGACCATTGATAGGAACCCACGAAGAATTTAAATCACTTCATGTTCTTAACGGATTAGGAACAAGAGGAGTTATGCTGGGGCCATCAATGGCAAAAGTGCTTTATGATTATATTGAAAATGAAATTCCTCTAACTCGCGAAATTGATATTAAAAGATTTCATAAAAGATATTTAAAAAGTCTTACTTCTGACCGGCCTTAGGATCGTAAGAAACGAACATATTAATGTATAGATTTCTTGAAAGTCGTAAAACAAACGGAAACAATACAATCAAAGTAATAACGATTGCAATAAAAGACTCTTCGATTGTAGTTTTAAAGAATATAAACGATACAATAAAAGCAGCAATTCCTACGGCAACATTCAATCCGTAACTTACATACATTGCGCCATAAAAAAACGAAGGTTCAATTTGATATTTAAATCCACAATGGCTACAATGATCGTTCATTTTTAGAACTTTAGTCAAGTGAAGCGGATTTTTGTCTGAATACATGCTTTCTTTTTGGCATTTTGGACAACTTCCTGTTAAAATACTATTTAGTTTCGATCCTTTTTTCAACATTATGATAAGTATTATTTGATATTCTCTTGCGGAGTTTTTTCTTTTTTTAGGAAACATATTCCTTTTGTAGTAAAGGAAAAATTACTTTTAAATCTTTTTAAGAAGAATAATACAAATATACCTATTTTGTTGAAACTATCAGGTAGAATATAAAGTTAGATTTTTGAAAGTTGCTCTAATTTTTTTCCGAAAATTGCCACTTTGTTAATAAATATTTCGCCTTTTACGGAATCCCACATTTTTACTTACTTTGCTTTTTGTATCATTGTATAATTTAAAATTTAATAAAGAATTATAATAATGGCAATAAATTTACAAAAAGGACAAAAGATTGACATTGGACTGTCCAGAATTTCTGTAGGCTTAGGCTGGGATCCAAATGAAGGAACAGGTCATGAATTTGATTTGGATGCTTCTGCTATAATGATCAACTCTGATCGTAAACTTCTAGGTGAAAATTACTTCGTTTTTTATAATAATTTAAATTCCCCTGATGGTGCTCTGGAGCATACCGGAGATGATCCAACGGGAGGTAACAGTGATGGAGATGACGACGAGGCAATAAAAGTAGATCTAAGTAAAATTGATCCAAATGTACAGGAGATTCTTTTTGTAGTTACTATCGAAGATTTTGAAAGAAGAAAACAAAATTTTGGTCAGGTTAGAAATTCCTATATTAGAATTGTAGACGATGCAAACGGAGAAGAAATTGCCAAATACGAATTGGATGAAGATTTTTCGGTTGAAACGGGAGTTGAATTCGGAAGATTATACAAACGCAATAATCAATGGAGATTTGAAGCTTCTGGTATTGGATATAGAGCAGATTTAGGTTTTTTCCTTGAAAAATACTTTTCTGGAGAAATAATAAAATAGTGTATTTAAAAAATAAGTATACCCATTCAAAACATAATCTTTTCATCTTTTTTAAAACCAGATTTTGAAATTAAATTACAAAAATCACAACCATTTTTCTTTTGATTTATGGTTAACATTAATACGATCTAATCCCGAATTTAAACAAAAGAGAAATCTATTGTTTAAAGACTTTTTTGAAATAAATGCATCTATAGAAAAAGTATCTGAGGTAGTGCGATATTATGATGTTTTATGCAACAATATTAACGAAAAAACAGGATTAAATTTAAGTACATACGAGATTTATTATCTAATTTTAGGCGCCCTCGAGGTAAATTTAGAGTCAAACGGTTTAGATAGATTAGCAGCGTTTTATGACGAAACAGAAGCTTTATTTTTTAACAATAAACCAGAATTGATTTTTCCGGACATTAAACTTCAGTTTGAAGAAATAGTTGCAGAAGGAAAATCAATTAATATATTGAGTAATACCGGATTCATAAAAGGAAAAAGTTTAAGAAAACTGATCTCGCATTATGAATTGGCTGATTTTATTTCTTTTCAGATTTATTCTGACGAAGTAGGATTTTCAAAACCAAACAAAGAAATTTTTCAGTTGGTTTTTGAACAAGTAAAAGAATCAAAAAAAATAGAAAAAAACGAAGTACTGCATATTGGAGATAATAGTATTGCAGATTATAATGGCGCAATCAATTTTGGATTTGAAGCGCATTTACTAAAAAATTAAAAGTGAATAAAAGTTACAGCCTACATAAAATTGTCGACAAAGATAATTGCCCTTTTGAAGAAAAAGAATACAGCCGATTTAAATTTGGTGACAGATTCTATGCAGAAAAATTTGCCAAAGATTTATTTGCCGGATTTGTATATCAGTTTAGGGAGTTGCTTCTTTCAGACGAGGAAATTGTTATTTTACCAAGTCCATATTTGTCAATACCAACCGCTTCAAACTTTTTGTGCTATTACTTCAAAAAAGAATTGAACAGCTTTTTATTCAGAAATGGTAAAAAAGCCAGTATAGAGTCAAAAATTTACAGAAACCAAACTTACGTTACAGATTATGGAAATTTAGATTTTAACGAAAGGGTAAATTTAATTTCTAATGATACGTATTATATTGACCGAAATTTTATTAATAATAAGCTCTGCATTTTTGTTGATGACATTAAAATAACCGGAAGTCATGAACATACTGTAAATAAAATATTGAATCAGTACGATGTAAACGGAGATTTTATTTTTGTTTATTTCGCAGAACTGGCAAATAAAGAGATTCACCCTAAAATCGAAAATCATTATAATTATTTTGATATTAAAAATGTTGAAGATATTATTTCGGTTATTAATAGTGAACATTTTCAATATAATACGAGAATAGTGAAATTCATTTTAAGTTTAAACGAAGATGAATTTGGGTTTCTAATAAATAGTATTTCTTCCAAAAAAAGTGATGAATTATTTCATTTGGCGATAAGTAATAATTACCACCAGATTTTAGAATATAAAACAAACATTAATGTAATTAAAATAGATTAAACTATGGCTATCAACTTACAAAAAGGACAGCGCGAAAATATAAACGCTCCAAAATTTACAATTGGTTTAGGATGGGATACAAACAATAGCAGCACGGGATCAGGTTTTGACCTTGATGCATCTGTTTTTATATTAGGTGATAACAGAAAAATTTTATCTGATTCTCATTTTGTTTTTTACAATAATCTTAAATCTCCGGATGAGGCCGTAATTCATACAGGTGATAATTTAACAGGAGATGGTGATGGAGATGATGAGCAGGTAAAAATTGATCTTACCAAAATAAACCCGGCTGTAAAAGAAATTTGTATTGTTGTTACCATTCATGATGCTGTAAGCAGAAAACAAAACTTTGGACAAGTTAGAAATTCGTTTATCCGAATTGTAGACGATAGCAATAATACCGAAATGGTAAAATACGAATTAGAAGAGGATTTCTCTATAGAAACTGCTGTTGAATTTGGAAGAATTTACAATAAAGACGGGCAATGGAAATTTGAAGCAATGGGTGTTGGAATGAAAGGCGGATTAGAAGATTATTTAAATAAATATAACTAAAAACATGGCAATTAACTTAGAAAAAGGACAACGTATAAATCTTGAAAAAAGTAATGGTTCTAAATTACAAAACATTTGTGTTGGTGTAAATTGGGGTGCAATCGAGAAAAAAGGTTTTTTTGGAACTAAAAAAGAAGCGGTAGATTTAGATGCAAGTTGTGCTGTTTATGATGACAAAAAAAATCATATCGATTCTGTAAATTTCAGAAAATTAATTTCAAACGATCGTGCGATTAAACACAGCGGAGATGATTTAACAGGAGATTTAAATGGGGATGACGGTTTAGATAACGAAGTAATCACTTTAGATTTTTCGCAGTTAACACCATCAGCAAACCATGTTGCATTTTTTATTAATAGTTTTAGAGGGCAGGATTTTAAAGATATTCCTTTTGCTTCTATCCGTATCTACGAAGGAACACCTACTAAAGTAAGCCAGGAATTTGCACGTTTTGATATTGCAAATGATGCAACTTTTGCCGGAAACGTTTCTATGGTTTTAGGCGTATTTTATAAAAGAAATGAAGAGTGGAAATTTAGTGCCGTTGGAGTTCCAACCAGTGATAAAAAGTTAGAGCAGACTATCGTTACAATTCAACAAAATCACCTATAATCTAAAATGGAAGAAAATCAATTAGTTACTCAGGAAAATACCGCTTTGATTGACAAAGATGGTAATGTGAATTTAACTTCAATCTCAGAAGCTGAAGTAAATAATTTCAAATCAATTTCGAACCAGTTAAACGAAAATGATGCGAATTCGATTTTAAATTATGGAGCCGAAATTCAAAATTCGATAGCCAAACAAAGTGATACTTTCTTAACGAATGTCAGAACATATAACTCTGGCGAAGTAGGAACTTTGATCAATGATTTGTTAACAGAATTAAATTATGTTGATGTAGATCAGCTTGATCAGGGACCGTTTAAACGCTTTCTTTCTAAAATTCCGTTACTGAATAAATTAGTAGTCGATGTAAAAAAGTTATTCCAGCAATACGATAAAATTACCGTTAATATTGACAAAATCAGTAATAAGGTAAAAGCCGGAATGATCAATTCTGTAAAAGACAACAGCGCCCTTCAAACTATGTTTGACGGAAATGTTGGCCTTATAAAAGAAATGGAAAAGCATATTATTGCAGGTCAGATTCGTTTTAAAGAATTAAACGAAGAACTTGCGGTAATGGAAGGTAATCCGTCTCAATATCAGGATTATCAAATTTCAGACAAAAGAAATTTCATCAATCGTTTAGACAAGCGTTTGGCCGATATGAAAATTGTTCGTTTCATTATGTTGCAATCTTTAGCGCAAATACGTGTGGTTCAAAACAACAACACATCAATTGCCGAAAAAGCGCAGTCTATCCTGACTACAACAATGCCGGTTTGGAAAAACCAGCTTACTCTTGCCGTAGCGCTTCAAAGACAAAAACAAAATATTGAAGTTCAGCGAAGAGTATCTGAAACTACAAATACCATTTTACAGAAAAATGCAGAAATGCTAAAACAAAATAGTATTGAAGTAGCCAAAGAAAATGAAAATACCGTCGTTTCATTAGAGACATTAAAAATGACAACCAAATCATTAATAGATACTTTAAACGAGGTAAAGCAAATTCACGAACAAGGTACAGCAACCCGCAGACAGCTTGATGAAGGATTACAAAGCCTTGAAGTAGAATTAAAAAAAGGGGTTATAAGTTAAAAAGAATAAGGAATTAACGGAATGCAGCAAGAGGAAGAGGAAAGGTACGTTCAGATAATAAAAGATAGTAACAGAAAGCTTGTGGTTTTAAAATTGTTATCCAATTTTTTTAACCACAAGGATTTTGTTGGAGTTTTGGTAAGGACAAAAGTAATCCATTCCCTTTTTCAAAAGAACCAATCATTAGATATTAATAAGTTGGAACTGTTTCATATTCAGTTTACTAATAGTCTGATCGACTTGTTTCAAAAAATAAAAAAATCTAAAGAACAGCAGTATACTCTCATTTCTGATGAAATATATATCAACGGAGATATCATTTCGAAAATGAATTTTGAAATAGGAGAAGAGAAATTCTCTAATCAAACAAAAGAGCATGCCCAAAAAATGTCAAAAAAAATTGAGCAGCTGTATCAGATTTTTGCAACAGACAGTAATAGTTTTTTTGACTGGAACGATATAATGTCTTTTTCTGATGGAATTAAATCAGAATATTACAGAGAAATTAATATCGACCAATATGAAAAACTGACTACCGCCAATAAAAAAAATTATGAAAACAAGTACGTTAAGTTTGAGAAAAAACTCTTAGGCCGACTTAACATACTTAATTTTAAAATTAAATTTTTATGCGGCTTAGTTTGTAACAATGAGATTATTGAGGTGTATGAATTTAGAGATTCTAACGACAAATTTATTTTTGTTGGAAACGAAAAATCTTTTTCTTTCATCGAAAATGACATGGAAAAAGTAGTTGATCTTTCAAAGAATAATTCGGCTAAAGAAGAAATTATTGCGCAGTTGAGAGATAAAAACACTCTATTGGAGTTAGAATTAAGTACCATTAAAACCTCTCTTCCTGAAAGTGTACAGGAGGTTTTAAAAGATTATTTAAATAAAATATCGTCTGTAGACTTTTTAGAAGATTTACAAAACGTCGACGAGCAAACGAATATTTTAAAAACAATGTTGAATATTAATATTAATTAAAGAATAAATAAAATGGCAATTAACTTAGAAAAAGGTCAAAGACAAAGTATTGACGCACCAAAATTTATTGTAGGACTTGGGTGGGACAGTAACTCAAGTAATACAGGTTCAGATTTTGATTTAGATGCTTCAGTTTTTTTGGTTGGTGCAAATGGCAAAATTCCAAATGACAACCATTTCGTTTATTACAACAATTTAAAATCACCTGATGGAGCGGTAACTCATACTGGAGACAACCTAACAGGTGCAGGAGATGGAGATGATGAAAAAATACAAATTGATTTATCTACAATATCTCCGGATGTTCATGAAATTTCATTTGTTGTAACGATTCACCATGCCGATACAAAAAGACAAAACTTTGGACAGATTAGAAATTCATATATCAGAATTCTGGATCAAACCAATACAGAATTAGTAAAATACGAGCTTGATGAAGATTTTTCTATAGAAACTGCAGTAGAGTTTGGAAGAATTTATAAAAGAAATAATGAGTGGAAATTTGAAGCAGTTGGTATTGGAATGAAAGGCGGCTTACAAGATTATTTAAATAAATATAATTAATTTAAACCTTATTAAAAAACTATGGCAATTAACTTAACCAAAGGACAAAAAATTGACTTAAGAAAAACAAGCGGCGAAACATTAACAAATTTTTGCGTTGGTGTAAACTGGGGAGCAATCGAAACCAAAGGATTTTTAGGATTATCAAAAAACGTAGTAGAAATCGACTTAGATTTGAGCTGTGTGCTAATTGATGATCAAAATAAACTTTGTGATCATTTGTATTCTCCGTTATACAGAGTAGAAGTATTACAGCAATTTGGACTTCCAAAAGGTAAATTGCTTAGTGTTGACGGAGCTTTAAAACATACCGGAGATGACCTTGCAGGAGACACAGGCGGAGATGATGGTTTAGACAATGAAATTATTACAGTTGACCTTTCTAAAGTTGATCCAAAAGTTAATCAGATATTTTTCTTTTTAAATAACGCAGGAAAAGAAGATTTCTCTCAAATTCCTTACGCAAAAATCAGAATGTACGAAGGTACTCCAACACGTGTAGTTTCAGAATTTGCTTCGTATAATGTTTCTGCAGATTCACAATATGTAAACAAGCGTTCGATCATTATGGGTAAACTTTACAAACGTAATGGAGAATGGAAATTTAGTGCAATTGGAGACCCAACAGATGATACTTTCTTAGGTCAGACTATTCATAAAATTGTTCAGTCTTATCTGTAATGCAAATCAAAAACATTGAAGGATTAAGAGTTTCTCAAGTTAGAGATCTGGTTCATCAAGGCGGAAAATTTGTAGTATTTCCATACACGGTTTCATTTATATTAATGACCCTGAAAAGAAGTTCTGATATTTATTTTATCAGACCTGACGAAAATACGTTTAAGTATTCATACGGATATGTATTTCTAAATTTAATTATTGGCTGGTGGGGAATTCCGTGGGGACCAATTTATACAATTGGCTCAGCATACCATCATGCAGTTGGAGGCAAAGACCTGACTCAGGCAGTTATGAGTCACTTAACACAGCATGATCCAGAAGCCAATACGAATGCGTACAACATCAATGGTATCGAAAGCTCTAATCAGGCTCAAGATAGTAATGAGACACCAATCTACAATATTCCTGTATAAATAAAATTTTACCATGAGAAGACTGCCTGTATATTTAGTACTAGACACCTCCGGATCAATGACCGGAGAGCCTATTGAAGCTGTTAAAAATGGCGTTCAAATGATGATTAGTTCGTTAAGACAAAATCCGCAAGCCATTGAAACTGCTTTTTTAAGCGTAATAACTTTCGATACTACAGCGCAGCAAATTATTCCGTTAACTGATTTAGCTTCTTTTCAAATGGTTGATCTTAAAGCGACAGGTGTAACTGCGCTGGGAGAAGCATTAAGATTAACGGCCCAAAAAATAGAATCTGAAGTTGCAAAAACAACAACAGAGCAAAAAGGAGACTGGAAACCACTGGTTTTTATTATGACCGATGGAATTCCTACTGATAATTGGGAAAATGGTCTGAATGAGTTTAAAAAAGCCAAAGTAGCCTTTACAGTTGCCTGCGGTGCAGGAGGCGGTGCAGATACTGCAATTTTAAAACAAATTACAGATAATGTAGTGAGCCTGGATACTGCGGATAGTGCAAGTATCGGCAAGTTTTTTCAGTGGGTAACCGCTTCAATCGGAGTAACTTCAACAAAAGTGGAAGATTTTGGTAAAGAATTTACAAATTTTAAAGAATTACCTCCGCCACCGTCTGAATTAAACATCGTAGTTTAAATTTTAGAAAGGCGGAGTTTATAATACCGTTTTTTAATTATTTTTTTTGTATTACATCTTTTTGATAGAAGTTATACGCATTCACTATGCCTGTAAGTTTCTGCCAAATAGTTTTGAGCGTTAAGTACTTTCATTTATTAAATCATTTTCTTTAAAGTTATATGAGAAGACTACCAGTTTATTTTTTATTAGATACATCAGGTTCGATGTATGGAGAGCCAATTCAAGCTTTAAATAATGCTTTAAGCGGTATGATCAATACATTACGTTCTGATGCTCAGGCGTTAGATTCTCTCTGGATCAGTATAATAACTTATGATAGAGAAGTAAAAGAAATTGTACCGCTTACAGAGCTGGTTCAGTTTCAGCTTCCGGAAATCACTTGTCCGCAAAGTGGCCCTACAAATACAGGAGCAGGACTTGATTTTGTTATTCAAAAAGTAAATAAAGAAGTTATAAAAGGATCTGCGGATCAAAAAGGAGATTGGAAACCATTACTTTTTGTTTTTACAGATGGAAAACCTTCTGATATACAGTTTTATAGAGAAAAAACCGCAGAGATACGAAACATGAGTTTTGGAGCCGTTGTCGGATGCGCTGCCGGACACATGGCCAATGATGATATCTTAAAAGAATTAACAGATAATGTAGTGCATTTAGCATCAGCTGATAGTTCTACACTGAAACAATTTTTCAAATGGGTTTCAGAAACCATCGAGCAGGGAAATAAAAGTCAGGGAACAGGCGAAAGTGTAACCTTGCCGCCACCGCCAAGCGAAATAACGGTAGTCATTTAGTTATGGAAGTATTAGGCACCCTGATTACAATTATAAGTATAATTGTGCACATAGTTCAAAAAGTAAATCAATCGTCGTATGGTAACGATAACAGCAGAAGTTCTTACAGAGACGTAACTTATGAAGTTGTTCATGAATTTACTCCGCAGGAAAAATTAGAAAATATGAATATCGATAGTCTAAACATTTGTTATAAAACTACCGGAATCATTGGTTTTTCTATTGAAAATGCAAGACGCACGCTGCTTAATAAGTACGTGCAACATGATTTTTATATAGACGATGTTATTATCCGTCAAAATTGCATGTATATAAAAGTAATGCATGCAATTCCGTTTAATGGCAGAAATAAATGTTATGGCGCTTCTTTTTCTATGAATTTTATGACCGTAAACAATGGCGTAGCAGTTTATGGATCAAAAAAAATCAATGCCGATGAAGAACTGGTTTTTAAAGAAATCGCCAACGAATTAATAAACGCAGTTTCATAATGTATTTCGCAAAGATATTTATTCAAATACTAATTGTCGGGTTGTTTTTGTACTCCAAACTATTGCCTTACAAAGACAAATTGAATCCGCAGTACAGAAGTATTTTTGATTTTTTCAATAGTATTTTTTCGCCCATATTCAATTTTCTAAAAACAATGATAAAACCTTTTCAGGTTGGAGTAGGTTTAGCAGTTGATATGACTCAGATACTGCTTTTAGTTATTTTTTTAATGTTATTAAATTTCCTTTAAAATGAGAAGATTACCCATATATTTTTTAATCGATATTTCGGAGTCAATGGTTGGAGAACCAATCCAGCAAGTTGAAGAAGGATTAGCAACTATAATTCAGGCTTTAAAAACAGATCCGCATGCACTTGAAACTGTTTTTGTTTCGATTATCGTATTTGCCGGACAGCCAAAAACATTAGTTCCCTTGCAGGAAATTGTGAGCTTTTATCCGCCAAAATTCCCAATAGGAAGCGGTACATCGTTAAGCAAAGGCTTAGGGCATTTAATGCATGAATTAAGAACCAATATCGTTAAAACGACTTATGAGGTAAAAGGTGACTGGAAACCAATTGTTTTCTTGTTTACAGACGGAGTTCCTACCGATGACAGTCAGACAGCAATAAACGAATGGAAACAAAACTGGCAGCGAACAGCCAATTTAATTGCGATCTCTTTTGGCAGCGAAACAGATACAAAATTATTAGGCGAGCTTACAGAAAACGTACTTCATTTTAAAAACACGAATGTACAATCGTACAAAGAGTTTTTTAAGTGGGTAACAGATTCCATTAAAACAAGCAGTATAAGCGTAGAGAATAATTCGAGTGGTTTTGAGTTGGCAAAATTAGACGGAGAAACACTTTCGAAAATCGATTTAACCAAAGAAACTCCAAACCGACAATATGTTGATGATAATTTTGTGGTTTTAAACGGAAAATGCCAAAATACAAAAAGGCCTTATTTAATGAAATACCGCAAAACCATTGCAGAATCTATCTATGCAGGTATCGAATTATCGTCTAAAAATTACAAGTTAGTAGGCGCTTATCAAGTTGATAATTCTTATTTTGAATTGGCTGATTCTGGGAATTTCAACAATAAAGTCAATACAGATGAACTTATTGGCGGCCCAACCTGTCCGTGTTGTGGTAATCAAATTGCTTTTGCAGTTTGTGTATGCGGCAGTATACATTGCATTGGCGACGAAGATATAAGCACTTGCCCTTGGTGCAATAATCAGGGAAGTTACGGCTGTGGTGAAGGCGGATTTGATGTAAACAGAACTCAAGGATAATTCATGGAAGAGACTAAAAGATATATTCAGTCTTTTTTATCACAAAAGAAAATTGATATTTCTTTAGATAAAACGGCCCTTTTTGAGGTCTTTGCATCTAATGAAAAAAATGTCAATGCAGTAAAAATAATTCAGGAAAACCAAAAAATGATTATGCAGAATTGGATATTGAAAAACAGAATCGATGATATTTTGACCCAGCCTGTCTCGATACCAAACGGCACAGTAAACAAAAAATATTTGGCAAAGATTGATTTCAATACTTTGGGCTGGAATGATATTATTTCTTTTGAAATTAAAGGTTTAGAAAATACAGGTCTTGAGTTTAATGAAAATGATGAATTAGTTGGAGTTCCCGAAATAAGTGGAGATTTAAAAATAAAACTATTATTTAGAGTTGAAGGCGAACCGGAAGATTCGGTTTTAAATGAAAAAATAATAACACTTATTGTAAACCCAGATCCAAAGTCGTTGTGGAAGAATCTTGAAAGCGATAAAAACGATCCTTTCTCGAAACCGGATAATGAAGCCGTTGCGGCTAAATTTTTAGATAAAAATATTGTAATAGCATCCAAAAGAGGTAGAAGCCATGCGAATGTTGGGTCTTTTAGAGAAGATGATTTTGCGTTTAAAAACTTTACCGAAACAGGTTGGAGTGTTCTCGCCGTTTCTGATGGAGCGGGTTCGGCAAAATTATCAAGAAAAGGATCAAATTTAGCCTGTAATTCAGTTATTCAATATTTTGAAGAAAATTTGAAAACAGAAAATCTAAAAGAATTTGATCAGGTTTTGGTCGATCATCATAATAAAGTAAGCGAGGAAACATCAAAAAAAATAAGTCATTTTGTTTATCAAAACCTTTCAAAAGCAGCACATTTTGCACATCAAAAAATAGAAGAATTCGCAGTAAAAAACGAAACAGATTTAAAGAACCTCCATGCTACTTTAATCTTTGCTTTGGTTAAAAAATATGATTTTGGATATGCCGTTCTAACATTCGGAATTGGTGACTGCCCAATTGGATTATTAAATAAAGATCTAACCGAAATTAAATTAATGAACTGGCTTGATGTTGGTGATTTTGGCGGCGGAACGCGTTTTATTACCATGCCCGAAATTTTTCAAAATGATAAATTTTCGACGCGATTTGGGTTTAAATTAGTTGATGATTTCTCTTATTTAATGTTGATGACAGACGGAATTTACGATCCTAAATTTGTAGTTGAAGCCAATTTGGAGAAAATCGAAAAATGGAACAACTTTTTGGAAGATTTAAAAGGAAAAAATGAAGATGGAATTAAAGTTGATTTTAATCCGGAAAACCCTGAAATTGCACACCAGCTTTCGACCTGGATGGATTTTTGGAGTCCGGGAAATCATGACGACAGAACCCTTGCCATAATTTATTAAGTATGAGTACGATTACAGTAAAATCTATTAATGACAACTCGAAATCCTATCAGTTTGTAGATAATGGCGAACCTATGCGCGGTGGTGTAAAGGATGTTTATTTTAGTCCCGATAGAAAATATGTAGTAGCGATTTTTAGAGAAAAACTAGATTTTAATCAAAAAGAGAGACTGCAAAGAATTACAAATAAATATTTAGTTCAAATTCAAAACGGAGATGCAGGCGATTATTATCTAAACGAAGTATACAGATGGCCAACGGATGTTATTGAACATAACGGATTAACGGGAATCATTGTACCTATTTACGATTCTAAATTTTTCTTTAAAAAAGGATATGAAACCAGCGATTTAATTCAGGGAAAAGAAAAAAACGGAAAATGGTTTGCGGGATCAAAATTTAGAAATCCGCATTTTCCACTTCGAGTAGCAAAATCAGAGTTAGGTGATTGGCTGAGTTATTTTCAGGTTTGTGTTAATTTAACCCGCGGTGTAAAAAAAATGCATGCCATGGGATTGGCACATTCTGATTTGTCATACAATAATGTTCTGATAGATCCAATCAATAAATCGGCTTGCATGATTGATTTGGATGGACTTGTAGTTCCAGGGTTATTTCCGGCCGAAGTAATTGGAACAGCCGAGTTTATAGCTCCAGAAGTACTTTCGACCAAGCATTTAAATAAAACAGATCCCGATAGAAAATTACCAAGCAGATTGACCGATTTGCATGCGTTACCGGTTTTGATCTATATGTTTTTACTACACAGACATCCCCTAAAAGGAGGAAAGGTGCATGATCTTGATACCGAAAAAGACGATTTGTTATCGATGGGCGAAAAAGCCATGTTTATAGAGCATCCAACAGATGCTACAAACAGACCCAAACTCAATCAGGTTTCGAAATGGGATTTGCCTTGGGCTGATATAACCAAAATACCATATGCCATTACAGGCCCATATTTAAAAACCTTATTCGATAAAGTTTTTATAGACGGATTGCATAACCCAATGCAAAGACCAACTGCCGAGGAATGGGAAATAGCATTATTGAAAACAACCGATTTAATGCAAAAATGCCATAACGCTTCATGCGAACAAAAATGGTATGTTTTCGACAACACAAATACACCAAGATGTCCGTTTTGTAATACGGCTCACAAAGGCACGTTGCCGGTTTTAGATCTCTATTATCAGTTTCAGGAAACCGTCTGGAAACCCGAGAATCATAGATTAATGGTTTATAACGATCAATACTTGTTTCAATGGCATGTTAATCGTAATATTGCGCGAAATGAAAAATTAACGGCAGAACAAAAAGTACCTGTAGGCTACTTTACTTTTTATAATGATAAGTGGGTATTTGTCAATCAAAAACTAACATCATTAAAAGACGTTACCGAAGACAAAGAAATTCCCATCGGCACCATGCTCGAGCTTACAGATGGTAAAAAAATACTGC
Source organism: Flavobacterium bizetiae (assembly GCF_902804475.1). GTDB lineage: Bacteria > Bacteroidota > Bacteroidia > Flavobacteriales > Flavobacteriaceae > Flavobacterium > Flavobacterium bizetiae. The sequence goes on along the minus strand of NZ_CADCSU010000125.1, from coordinate 37,829 downwards.
TTTCAAAAGAAGAAGGCGGCAGAGTTATAGTAGTTACAATGGCCAATAAATAATTTAAAATCTAACCTAATTAATATTTAAAAATGAATCAACACCCTATTTTTTCAGAACATCCAGGATTAATAATAGTATTTGCGGTCGCAGTTGTGATCATGCTGTTGTTAGATTTAGGAATCTTCAACAAGAAAAGTCATGTCGTAACAAATAAAGAAGCGATAACATGGTCATTAGTATGGATAAGTTTAGCAATGATTTTTAGTGGTTTGATCTATCACTTTGCAGGAGCTGCCAAATTTTATGAGTTCCAGTCGGCATACTGGATCGAGAAAGCACTTTCTGTAGATAACCTATTTGTATTTATATTAGTTTTTAAATTTTTTGATGTACAAAACGAAAACAAACATAAAGTACTGTTTTGGGGTATTATAGGAGCCTTGGTTTTAAGAGCTATATTTATATTCTCAGGAGCATTCTTAATAGAACTTACATACCTAAACAAACTTTTAAGCCTTGTTGGAGTAGAAGGTTTCAAATACGATATCAATTTAATCATGACAGCCTTTGGATTGTTCCTTGTTTATGCAGGAATCAAATCTTGGTCTGCAGGAGATGATGATGACGAAGAAGATTACAACAATACAAGAGGAGCTAGATTAATCAGAAAGTTTTTTAGTGTTTCTGATAAATACGACGGAGATAAATTCTTTACGTACGAAAACGGAAAAAAATTAGCAACACCTCTTTTGGTAGTTGTAGCCGTAATCGAATTTACAGATTTATTGTTTGCAGTAGATTCTATTCCGGCAATTTTCGCGATTTCAAACGACCCATTTATTCTTTACACTTCTAACATTTTTGCAATTTTAGGATTAAGAGCATTGTTCTTCTTATTAGATAATTTCATTCACTTGTTTAGTAAATTACAATACGGACTGGCAATTATCCTTTCATTCATTGGTGTTAAAATGATTATTGCTCCATTCTACCATATAGATTCGATTTATTCATTGATCGTTATTGGAGGAATTTTGGTGATATCAGTAGTATTATCAATTTTATTACCAGAGCCAAAAGAAGCAACTGAGGTATAAAAAAGAAAGAAAAACGATTTAAAAAAACGGGTAGAAGTCTAAAAGATTTCTACCCGTTTTTTTATAATTATTGGTATTGAAACAAAAGAACTTAAGCTATAAAAAAGGATTTTTTATCCTCAAAAAGCCTTGTAATATTTGTTTTATAACCACAGTCGAAACTTAAATTAATTGTCATACTTTTGCACTTTCAAAAAGCAAAGCAGATAAGGCGCTTAAAAACCTTTACAGCTTGCCACAATAGTTACACATTATGCTTAATATACACAATCTTTCGGTTTCTTTTGGAGGAACATATTTATTTGAAGAAGTTACCTTTCGTTTAGGTGCCGGCGACCGCGTAGGTCTTGTTGGTAAAAACGGAGCGGGTAAATCGACAATGCTTAAAATGTTAGCAAGAGATTTCGCTCCTGATTCCGGAGTTATTTCTCAGGAAAAAGATATCCGAATGGGTTTTTTACGTCAGGATATTGATTTCGAACAAGGAAGAACGGTATTAGAAGAAGCTTATGAAGCCTTTACTGAAATCAAAATTGTAGAGAAAAAATTAGAAGAAATCAATCATCAATTGGTTACCAGAACCGATTATGAAAGCGAAGAATACGGCCAAATCATCGAAGATTTATCTGATTATACACATCGTTTTGACCTTCTTGGAGGTTACAATTATGTAGGTGATACAGAGAAAATTCTTTTAGGACTTGGTTTCAAAAGAGAAGTGTTTAACAATCAAACCGAAACATTTTCAGGAGGTTGGAGAATGCGTATCGAATTAGCCAAACTATTATTACAATCAAATGATGTATTGCTTCTGGATGAGCCTACCAACCACTTAGATATCGAAAGTATCATTTGGTTAGAGAGTTTCTTGCGCAGTTATCCAGGAGTTGTTGTAATTGTTTCGCACGATAAAATGTTCCTTGATAATGTTACAAACCGTACAATCGAAATCTCTTTAGGAAAAGCATACGACTTTAATAAACCATATTCTCAATATTTAGAATTGCGTCATGAAATTCGTGAAAAACAATTGGCAACGCAAAAAAATCAAGCTAAAAAAATTGAGGAAACAGAAAAATTAATCGAAAAGTTCCGTGCAAAAGCATCAAAAGCTTCGATGGCGCAATCGTTAATTAAAAAATTAGATAAAGTAGAAAGAATCGAAGTTGATGAAGATGACAATTCGGTAATGAATATTTCGTTTCCGGTTTCAAAAGAACCAGGAAAAGTTGTAGTCGAAGCTGAACATGTTACAAAGGCTTACGGAGATAAAGTGATTTTAAAAGATATCGATTTGTTAGTAGAACGCGGAAGCAAAATTGCTTTTGTGGGTCAAAACGGACAAGGAAAATCGACTTTTATTAAAGCCATTGTAAACGAATTCGAATATCAGGGAAACATCAAATTAGGGCACAACGTACAATTGGGTTATTTTGCTCAAAATCAGGCCGAATATCTTGATGGAGAAATCACCTTATTGCAAACTATGGAAGATGCTGCAACAGACACCAACCGTTCTAAAGTTCGTGATATGTTGGGATCGTTTTTATTCCGTGGCGACGATGTAGAGAAAAAAGTAAAAGTACTTTCAGGAGGTGAGCGTAACCGTTTGGCGCTTTGTAAATTACTATTGCAGCCAATCAATGTATTGCTGATGGATGAGCCTACGAATCACTTGGATATTAAATCTAAAAACGTTCTTAAAGCCGCACTTCAAAAATTTGGTGGTACTTTATTATTGGTTTCTCACGATAGAGATTTCCTTCAAGGAATGTCGAATATCGTTTACGAATTCAAAGATCAAAAAATCAAAGAATATTTAGGAGATATCAACTATTTCTTAGAGCAGCGCAATCTTGAAAACATGCGTGAAGTCGAGAAAAAAGATGTGGCAAAAGCCGCAGCTCCTAAAGAAAGCAATAAGGTTTCTTACGAAGATCAGAAAAAAGGAAAAGCGCTTCAAAACCGTTTGAGTAAAGTCGAAAGTCAGATCAAACAATTAGAAAAAGACATTCAGCACGACGATAAATTGTTGGCTTCGAATTATGACAAGCATATCGAAGATGCTTCATTTTTTACAGCATACAACAAAAAGAAAAAAGACCTGGACCAATTACTTCTTGATTGGGAAATTGTTCAGGAAGAGATTGATAATTTCAACGCTTAGTTTAGTTTTCAGTCTCAGTCAAAGTTTACAGATGCCTTTGTCAAAGTTTCGAACTTTGACAAAGGTTTTTTTAGTTTTTAGGAGCTATTTCCAGCTTTCCGTTTCAAGTCCGGAGCAAAAAAAACTATTTTTCTAAGCCATAAAACGAGCTTCCGTTGGTCGCTGTTTTCTGGCAAGAAAAATTAGTTTTTTTTGCTCCGGGCTTTCCTCTTCAATCTGGGCTAGGAGTCGCAGTTTTCAGTTTCAGGTTTAGACGTTTCCATAAAGTATGTCATTGCGAGGAACGAAGCAATCACATTTGCAAAATCAAAACTCATATCAATTACTAGTGAGATTGCTTCGTTCCTCGCAATGACAAAAACGAGAATAAAAACCTGCGAAAACCAGTTAAAACCCGCGTCATCCGTAGATAAAATCATAAAAAATCTTAAATAATCCCAATACTTTTAGAATGCATAATGGCTTCGCTGCTATTTTTATAATAACAAACAGAAACTTCTAAAGCTTCTAGGTTTTTCATGATTTTTTTAGTCGCTTCTTTTTGGTGTTTTCCAGTTTGCCTGATGTAAACCGCTTTTACAGTTACAGGAAATATTTTGCAGATTCGTTCGTACAAAACAGGATCATGTTGCGAATCATCACCTAATAACACATATTTAAGATTAGGGTAAAACTCTAAAACATGTTTTATTTTGTCGAATTTATGATCGTGATTTCCGCGTCCGCTCATAAAAAAGTCTGTGATACCTCTTTTAATATCCTTTAATAAAATTACGGCTCTGGGCAGATTGTGTATTTTGGTAAATTTTACAATAAAGCGATACAAATTCCATTCGCTGCTTGAAACATAAAAAAAGGCATTTTCCTCTTCTTTATTGTTTCGTCCTGCAGAACTCAAAGCCTGATAATGCGGTACAACATCTGTAAAAACCTTGCGGTCATTTACATTTTTAAACAAAAGAATATAGATTTTTTTAAAGAAATTCTGAGTATGCGAAATCAAAAAAGTATCATCGATATCAGATATTATTCCAAGTTTTCCTTTATGAGGTCTTATAAAACTACCTTTTTCAGTTATGGTTTCATTTTCATCCTTGATCGTAACTTCGTATTCCATCCATCCAAAACTGGTTTCAGTTTCCAGCGGAATACAAAACTTAAAATAACCATCATCCAAAGTTTTGGTATGAATTTCCTGATGGCCGCATTTTAGATAAATATCAAAATTATCAAGCGTTTTTATCCTGAACTGATTAATAATTGAACGGGCATTTTTTAAGTTTTTCTTCTGAAAATCATAATCATACGTTCTTTTAAAAACATGTCCCATTACAATTAATTCTTCTTCATTGGCATAACCCCGATATAATTGTAAAATTGGTTTCATTAATTGCGTATATTTATAGATAGATGCTGTAAATTAATTATTTTAATTGACTTTAAAAATAAAACTTTGAAAAAGAATATCATATTTGTTGTAAATCCTATTTCCGGAGACCTTGATAAATCAGATTTGATCGAGGCTGTGCAGGAATTTGCAACCACGAATAATTTTGACCTGACGGTTTATGAAACTACAGGCAAAACAGACCAGAAAGAAATACAATCGCTTTATAATCAATTGCAACCTGAACGAATTATAGTAGCAGGCGGCGACGGAACGATAAAAATGGTTGCCGAAGCCGTAGAACAATTTGATGTTGTTATTGGTATTTTGCCCGCCGGATCGGCAAACGGTTTATCTGTAGATCTTAATTTACCCACAACAATAGAGGAGAACCTGAAAATCGCCTTTTTAAGCCGTTATATCGAAATGGACATGATTTGCATCAACGGCAAAAAAAGCATTCATTTAAGCGACATTGGTCTTAATGCTGATTTGGTGAAAAACTATGAACAAAGTAATCTACGAGGAATTTGGGGATATGCTTTGCAGGCTTATAATACCCTTGTTGATTCTAACGAACCTTTTGTCGCTACGATTACCGCAAATAAGGAAACAGTAGAGCATACAGCAAGAATGATTGTAATCGCCAATTCTAAAAAATACGGAACCGGCGTAACAATAAATCCAAATGGTGCGATGAACGACGGAAAATTTGAATTGGTTATTTTAAAAAGCCTTGACTTATTATTACTCGGAAAAATCATTACCGGAAACATGCCAATCGATTCTGATGATATTGTGATTATTTCGACAGACAAAGCGACCATAAAAACAAATTATCCGGTTAATTTTCAGATTGATGGTGAATATTGCGGAGCGCAGACTTCGTTAGACATTCATATTTTGCACAAACAAATGAAGATTGCGGTGCCTTGAGATGAAGTTTTAATTGAAAGAAAGAATAGAGACAAAAAAGTAAGTTTTTAAATTTAAAAAAGTATTTTAGTTTTTATAATGACCCGTCATATATCATTAATAATGAAAAAAATATTTTTTACAATTTTTATTCTGATTCAGAGTACTATATATTCTCAAAGTGTTGATTTGAGAAATTTAACAATGAATAGTGATCTAATCCTTTTTGTTGAATATTCCGATTTTGATTACGGAAATAAGTATATTAATGACCATTTTAAAGCCGGATATATTAAGGTAAATAATTATGAGGAAATTATAAAAAATGATTCCAATATTAAATTTATAGATAAAGAAATTTTTTGCCCTCAAAGTGAAAATGACTATTATGATAGCAATATGATGAATGGAGGATCCTGCGGTTTTGGAGAGATCTTGGAAGCGAACAGAAAATATTATTGTATTCTATTTTTTAAAAAAGAAAAAAAGAAACTGACACTATTGGCGAATCTTTCGAAAAGTGATTCTGACTGGAAAAGTATAATTGAGAAAATAAAAAACGTAAGAGAAATTGAAAATTCAAAATCGCCAGAAGAACGTTATGGAAAAAGTATTGACTATTATTTGAAATGTAATGATTTGCCCAGGTATGACTTTATAAATTATTATAGACAAGTAAAGGTTTTAAAATCAGATACTTTAGTCTTGACCGAGAAACAATTAATCTTGGCTAAAGATAATTTTTTGAAAGGAAATGAAAGCTATTATGAATTAATTGCGAAAAAATTCCCCGAAGAAGTTAGACAATTTTATATTAATAAAATGAAGGTCATACTAAGCAAAAATGAAGCCGACGAGTATTTTAGTCCCTATGATTTTACTGAGGCATACGAAAGGGCCACAAATACAGGCTATATGGATGATAGTGTAATGGGAAAGCAAAAAGAAAAATTAACTAATGAAATAACTCTTGAGCAAAGAATAGTAATTATGCAAGCTTTAATTCAAAATGCTGAACAAGAAGATTAGCCGATAATATTATTATTAATGAAAAATAAACTTCTCTTAATTCTATTTGTTTTTGTGACAATCATGAATTCACAAAACAAAGTTACGGACATTACAAACTACGATTATTGTCAGGTTAATAGCAATATGCTTTTTTTTTATAAAATTGAGAAAAAAGGGTTCACTCAAAGTCGTGGCAATTTTTTTCATGGCAATAGGTTCAATGTTTATGCTACAGAAAAAGTAGATTTTATAGGCAAAGAATATTATGGCAGTATGGATGCGATAAAACTCTCTGATTTGGATAGTGATTTTGACTTGTTAAAAGAGTTCAGGGACAAAGTTTACTTTGTGGATCAGCCTCATTTGAAACATTTTTATTTCTTGAAAAATGATAGTGTTTTGGTTTGTCGAGTAATAAGAAAGAAAAAGGTTTGGGAGTTAGAAAGTGAAAAAGAAGATGAAATACATAAGATGGTCATGGCCAATAATAAAATTATTTATTGGTCTTCAAAATTGGGTTTGATTTATAAAAAAGATAATGAGATAAAAACAAGTTTTCTGGATTTGCAAAGTGATTATAATACTTATGGCCTTAAATTTTCTATAAAGGATAAAAATGCTGTTAATATGGAAACAGGCTATTTTGAAATAGGAAAATATACTCTTAAAATAAAAAAGGACAACAATTATACGGTTTTTAAGGATAATAAAAAGATTGTAGATGACCTACCGTTAAAATATTACAATAACAAATATTTTGTTACGATCGATGATAAGACTGTAAAATTCTACAATTCTGATTTTGAATTAGACAGTACTTTTACCTACCGTGACATTTATCAAGGATCTGTGAATATTGAGATTTTAACAGAAAACAAAATTAAAAAAATTGACACTCGTCTTTTTACTCCTGCATTTTACAGCGATAGAACTTGGGGCTGTGGAACTGTTACAAGATATATATTAAGTATAAAACAGAACAGAATTAGGGAAATTATCGATGCAGAAATTACTAGTGGTTACACATCGCCGCCTAAAAATATTTTTATCGACTCTAAAATAAAATTTGATTCGCTGCTTTTTGTAAGCCGTAAAAAGATTATGGATTATTCTGTGAATGGTGGTTTTGATGATCGGGTGATATTAATAAAAAATAAAAAGGAAGGACTTTACGCATTTAAACAACAAAATGATACTATCACTTTGAAGGAAATAGTACCTATAAAATACGAAAAGATTTATTTATTAAATGGTTTTGTAATTTTAAACAAAAACAATAAAATGGATTTTTATGATAAAGATTTTAAGGTAAATACAATGCGTTTTACTAGTATTGTTTTTTTTAGTTATAACTATGTAAGATATAAAAAGAGAAATCATACCGCGGGCTGGATGAACAGCAGAGGAATTTTATTTGATGATTTATAAAAAAGAAAAACTTATCTAATTTTGTATAATAATGGTTTTAATTATTTAAACGGATTTCGTTCCTGCCAGTCTGTTTTAGGTTCAAGATAATTAAACAATTTGGCAATGTTATGATTGATCAAAGCATTGCTATGGGTAATTAATCCGTACATTTTTAGGGGTTTTGCGCCTACAGAACTTTTAATTTCGAGGGCTGTACGGGCAAAAACAATTTCAGAAAATCCTTGGTTGATAGAATACGCAATCATGTCGTATAACATGTTTAGATACAACATTCTTTCGCGTTGAATGGTTTCGTCGTAACCTAAAAAGTACGTGTCCATTACATTTCCGTTTTTAATCAATGTATTGAAACCAATTAATTTATCTTCTAAAAAATAACCATAAAACAAGAAGTTATCTTTCATGATTTCTTTAAAAAAACTAAAGTGATTTCTGGCTAAGAAAAAAGTATTGAAAGGCGCATTTTTAGCCACATGAAAATACAAATCGTAGATAACATCTTCATATTGCTGAATATCCTGCAAAGACATTCTCTGCTTTCTTATTCCGTCAGCTTTTTTTCGGGCGCGTTTGTATTGGTCACGATATTTTTTTGATAAAGCATCAATATAATCCTGTTCAGTCGTCCAGTTTTTATTGATTTCAAAAATCATATTGGGCTGAGTCGAAAACGTATAATTGTTTTTAAATTCAGCTTGTAGAGGTTCGATTTCTTCTGCTGTAAAATCTTTTATACTTGTAATATGTACTTTTTTTCCACTCGCTTTCAAATCTTTTTTAAGCTGATTAATCGCTTTATGAAGCGTTTTAATGGCTTTAGATTGCTTTATATTTTTGTCAAAAGCAAAAGCATTTTGGCCTGTAAGCATATTATTGCCCACGAATAATACATGCGAAGCAAAATTTTTGAAAGCAAAATTACGTACCGAAGTTTTCAGGCATTGATCGCGTTCTCCAAAAGAATCCAGTTTTTCTGCAAACAAAAATTGCGTCAGGACAATTCCGGCTAGTTTATCTTCGTTAAAAATTCCGATAAAATGACAAATCATATTTACCGGAGAAGAATTTTCCAGTACTTCGAGATATTCTCTTGTCAAAAAAATATTATCTACAGCCAGCGAATTCCATTCTAAAGGCAATAATGAAGCGCTGTTGTAAATTTGAAAAGTAAAAGTTGTATTCAAAAGTGTTACGTAATTTCTTCAAAATTAGATATTATTTACAATAACTCATCTCGTTTAAGTTATTATTAAGAAAACCCCGTTGATTTATAATTTCAAACGGGGTTTTGTTTTTTGTCATTATGCATAAGCGCAAATAATTCCGCCCATAAGTGTCAGCGTCAAAATCCAGTATCCGGCATTTATCAAAATATATTTCCATGATTTTCTTTCGAATAAACCATTTATAGCCAAAATTGGCAGCGCAAAAAATAAACCTGATATAAAACCATGAAGCGCTCCGTGTTTAAAAGTGCGATACGCAGTTCCGTAATCGGCCATAAAAGCAGCAAATGATGGTTTTGCAGTGGCGATTAAAGGCGGTCCGCCCACCATACCTACAGCTCCGGATTGATGAATGGTTAATGCTGAAAGAATTACCGTGATCATTAAAGAAAAAATGTAAGTGAGTCCGAAAATTTTAATCATATTTCCGTTTTTTAGAGCTTCCGGAGTTAGTCCGGCTTCGCGTATCCAGACAGTTCCAAATACTTTAGGATTGTACCAGATAAAACCGGTTACAAGTGTAATTAATGCCGAAGCAAAGAAGGGTAGGAGATTCATTTCCATAAGATTAGGTTTTTAGATTAGTTGATCAAATTTAAACAAAATAAAAGACGAAAGCTTCTGAAATTCTTTCATTCTTTTAGAGAGGAAATCTGTTAATTCTCATCAGAAAAAAATAATATATAATTAAGATCGTATTTTTTAAGAATTTGCTTTTTTTTCATAACTTTAATTCATCAATTTGCATAATGAAATAAAATGATAAAAATATTCTAACCTTTTAATAGCAAAATTATGGTAGTACAATATCAAGGTAAACAACACGGAAAAGCAACCACATTTACGATAAGAATTATAGGTAACAATTTGTCTAAAAGCAGCTCTAATTATCAAATCGATTTATTAGTAGGAGATAATAAATTACCAACATTTACAACCGGAATTCATCAAAGTTTATCCAATTGCCTAAAAGAAATTTATTTGTTTAGAAAACATAACGGGATACAATTTGAAGCTTCTACAGAGAAAGTAGCGAAGCCTTTAGTACCTTACGATGAGGTTTTATACAACTATAACAAAGGAGCTTTGTTTATGGCTTAAACTGATTTAGTTGATATACTATTAAAAAAGATTGTTCGTTGAGCAGTCTTTTTTTATTTAGCATAAAATGGTTTCTTTTTAAAGAAATAGAAATAATAGAAAATAGCTTTAAAGCTTTAATGAAAAAGAAAAAAGAGATGAAACAAAATATTTATGATGATGAAGATTTTTTCGAAAATTATGGCAAAATGCCACGTTCAGTTGATGGTTTAAACTCTGCTGGCGAATGGCATGTTTTAAAAAATATGTTACCGGATTTTAAAGGAAAAAGTGTTTTAGATCTGGGTTGTGGGTATGGCTGGCATTGTATTTATGCAAAAGAGCAAGGAGCAGAAAATGTAATTGGGATCGATTTATCGAAAAAGATGATTGATAAAGCGAAAGAAAATTCAAAACAGTTAGCGATCGATTATTATCAAATGCCGGTGGAAGATATTGATTTTAAAGAGGAGCAGTTTGACATTGTTTTTAGTTCACTTACTTTTCATTATATAGAAAATCTGAATGCTGTTTTTAGAAAAATTTATCAATACTTAAAAAAAGGCGGAAGTTTTGTTTTCTCTATGGAACATCCTGTTTTTACTTCGAGAGCCGAGCAGGATTGGTTTACAGATGAAAACGGAACGCGATTGCATTGGCCGGTCGATGATTATCAGGAAGAAGGAATAAGACAAACGAATTTTTTAGGCCACAACGTAATTAAATACCACAGAACTGTAGCGAATATCATCAATACGGTTATTGAATCTGGTTTTAGTATTCAGCAAATATCTGAACCTAAACCATCAGAGGAAATTATTGAAAAATATGCAGAGATGAAAGATGAATTAAGAAGGCCTATTTTTATTATGATTTCGGCTTTAAAATAATACTAAGTCTGATACTAAGAGAACAGATTATGTTTGTGAGATATTTTAAGTTACTTTTTCGTAATAACCTTTAATCAAAACGGCAATAAAACGTTTTAAATAGACTTCATTCAAAAAGGTATTCGACCAATTTTCGAACCTGTTGCACTGAACTCCTAAGTAAAAATAGTACATGCAAACGCCTAAAATAGGGATTAATCGTTTCTCTTCGTCACTGATTTTTTCTATCGTCTCGTAACCTTTATAAAATGCATTTATTTTGGCAGTTCTTTCGGTATCGTCCTTTTCAGTGCTATGCAATTGCAGGATGTAATAGGCAATGTCTAAGCAAAGCCAGCCGTTTCCGCAAAAGTCAAAATCAAATAGCGTAACCTTATTATCATCAGAAATATTCAAATTATCAAACCATATATCCATGTGCACAATTCCTGTGCGCAATAGTTTGGTATTGGCATTCAATAATTCCTTTTCCAGAATGAATCGGGTTTCTATAAGAAATTGCATTTCTTCAGTTTCATCAGAAAGAAAAGGTTTGATATAATTTAGGGATTGATTTAATAAAATTTCAGGCGTATAGGTAATTCTGTTAAGCTTTAATCCTTTGGTTTGTTGATGAATTCTGGCCATTAACGTTCCAATTTCAGAATGAATATCCTCGCTAAAGTTTAGAACTTTATTTCCTTTGGCAAAAGAAAACAAAACAGCGTAACGTAATCCTTCCGGAGCATTTATGTCGTTAATAAGATTCTCTGAACGATTTGAAATTGGATAAGAAACCGCAATATCATTTTGTTTTAAAAGCTGTAGTAACTTTAATTCTTCGGCAATTTCTTGTTTGGTTCGCCAGTTGCAGCTGTAAAGCCTAAATATAAAACTCTCGTTATCGGTATCAATACGATAGGTGTGATTGATTCCTGTTTTTAATAACCGGCAAGTTGTATTTGGGGATAATGCATATTTTTCACAAACAAAATCTGCAATGTCTGATGATGAAATTATAGAGCTGGTTACAGAGAAGGTTTTCATTGAATAGTGCTTAGATTGTTTGGGCTGAATAAAATTCAAAAGTACACAGATTTATTGCTGTAGCAAAAATATTTCTGTATTGGAGTAACAACAAAAAACAATTAGGTATAATAACCAAAACGGAATTTCGGGATAGCAATAATGAATTTCGGGATGCACATTATTCTGTTGGTAATCTTAACTTTGAGTAAATCAAAAATAGATTAGTTATGAGTTCTACCACTTCAAAATTCGAAAAATTATTAAATGGTTCTAAAGAATATGGAAATGTGAACCACCAGCCCGACTCGAGTAAAGAGATTCAAATTAATACACCTGAAAAAACAATGCCTTTTTCAGATCAAATCGGGAATTACCAGCGTAATAAAGGAATTCCGTCAAAATCATACAAAGACAGTAAAATTTATATTGTAGGAAGCGGCATCGCCGGAATGGCGGCAGCTTATTATTTTATTCGTGATGGTCATATTCCGGGCGAGAATATCATTTTTCTGGATCAGTTGCACGTAGATGGCGGATCGCTGGATGGTGCCGGAAATACTACCGATGGTTATATTATTCGCGGAGGTCGCGAAATGGATATGACGTACGAAAACCTTTGGGATATTTTTCAGGATATTCCGGCTCTTGAATTGCCAGAACCTTATAGTGTATTAGACGAATATCGTTTGGTAAATGATAATGATCCTAATTACTCAAAAGCGAGATTAATTCATAATAAAGGCCAAATTAAGGATTTTAGCAAATTTGGATTAGAGAAAAAAGACCAACTTGCGATTGTAAAATTGTTGCTTAAGAAAAAAGAAGATTTAGACGATATTACCATCGAAGGTTATTTTAGTAAATCATTTTTGGAAAGTAATTTTTGGTTTTTCTGGAGAACAATGTTTGCTTTCGAAAACTGGCATAGTTTACTAGAATGTAAATTATACATGCACCGTTTTCTGCACGCGATAGACGGAATGAAAGATCTTTCGTGTTTAGTTTTCCCAAAATACAATCAGTACGATACTTTTGTTACGCCGCTTAGAAAATTTCTTCAAAGCAAAGGTGTACAAATCGATCTTAATACACTCGTTAAGGATTTAGATATTCACAGTGATATCAATGGTAAAGTTGTCGAAGCGATCATTATTGAAAAAGATGGTAAAGAAGAAAGAATTCCTGTTGGTAAAGAAAATTATGTAATTGCTACAACAGGTTCAATGACCGAAGATACTTTTTACGGTGATAATAAAACCGCTCCGGCGATTGATTTGGATAATAGCAAAAGCGGACAAAGCGCGGGATGGAAATTATGGAAAAACCTGGCAGCGAAATCACCTGTTTTTGGTAAACCGGAAAAATTCTGTGGAAACATCGAAAAATCTTCATGGGAATCTGCTACACTAACCTGTAAACCTTCTGCTTTTACAGAGAAAGTAAAAGAGTTGTGCGTAAACGATCCTTATTCTGGTAAAACTGCCACGGGAGGAATAGTTACGATTAGTGATTCAAATTGGTTAATGAGTTTTACCTGTAACAGACAACCGCATTTTCCTGACCAGCCAGATGATATTTTAGTAATTTGGGTATATGCGCTTTTTATGGATAAAGAAGGGGATTATGTCAAAAAAACAATGCCTCAATGTACAGGAGATGAAATTCTAGCTGAATTGGCGTATCATTTAGGAATTATCGATCAGCTGGATAATATTGTCGAAAATACAATTATACGTAGTTCATTTATGCCATACATTACTTCTATGTTTATGCCAAGAGCAAAAGGCGATCGTCCACAAGTAGTTCCTGAAGGCTGTAAAAATTTAGGTTTGGTAGGACAATTTGTAGAAACCAATAACGACATTGTATTTACGATGGAAAGTTCTGTACGAACTGCGAGAATAGCAGTTTATGAATTATTGAATCTAAACAAACAAGTACCGGACATTAATCCGTTACAATATGATCTTCGTCATTTGCTTAAAGCAGCACAATCATTAAATGATTATGAGCCAATAGTAGGTGAGGGGCTTTTAAGAAAATTTCTAAAAGGAACGTATTACGAACATCTTCTGGTAGAAAATGCAGAAGATTCTCAAGAACATGAATCTTTTTTTACAGAACAAATTAATAGATTAAAAAGCTGGATAGGAGGAATTAGAGATTAAGAAAAATCTATTTCTTTTTACAGGATAATAATTAAGAAAAAATGACGCTAAGGCTTTTTGCTCTGGCGTCATTTTTATATTAATTAACCGTTGTTTTTTCTTAAATCGTCCAATTTTATAGGGAATTATCTCAGATTATTGCTTATTTTTATACGTAAATTAGTCTTCCAAAATTAATAGTTAAGCAATATTTACGCAGTATGGATCAACCTTATGATAAAATAAGCGATACATTAGCCTACTTTGAGGTTGATAATAATTTGCCCTATTATGTCTCTTCAGGCAAGAAACAAATCGATTATCCCCAGAAACCTTTCAGAATGGATTATTATTCATTGTGTATTTGTACAGAAGGGAATATTGTGGTTTCAATCGATGGTAAAAAGCATGCCGTAAGTCCGTTTAGTTTGTTATTGGCGAGGCCAGCTACAATTATTGCTTTTCAGAATAATAGCGAAGACTTTCGGGTAAAATTGCTTTTTTTTGAGAAAGAGTTTTTGCTTAAAAATATATCCGATCCTTTTATTATTGAGCGTCTTACATTTTTTAAAGACAAATCTTATGAGTTCATGCATCTCAAGGAACAAGAAGCTAAAAAGTTAATTAAGCTCATGAAATACCTTGAAAATAAAATCAGTGCCAATCTTAAATTTAAAGATGAAATTGTCCGGACAATCATCTTTAATTTGCTTCTCGAAACGGCTGAATTTTTACCACAAGAAAAAACAAAAAATGATGTAGTTCTTAATAATCCCAAAGAAATTTATTTTCAGTTTCTTAAGTTGGTTATGGAAAATATCAGCCAGCATAAAGGAGTAAATTATTACGCTCAAAAACTTCATATCTCAAATAAATACCTGATTCAGATTGTAAAAAAAGCCGTAGATAAAACGCCTCACGAAATTATCGATGCACATTTATTAAAAGAAGCCGTAGTATTGTTAGGAAATCCGGCAATCAACATAAGCGACATTGCTTATCGATTGCGTTTTAATTCCGTTTCTGCTTTCGGACGTTTTTTTAAGAAACATTCCGCTATTTCTCCTACTGATTACCGTCGCTTGCAGAATCTTTCTCACTAGATTTAATTTTTAATTATTGAAGAATATATACTAAGAAAGAAAAGTCTTATAATTATATTTTGATGTCCTATCGTGAATTATTTTGAATGCTAAGAATAATAATTTTGAGTTAGCCAGAATATGGCACTTAATTCTTTTGAATTAAGCAAAAAAAACTCCCATTATTAATTAGGTTAAAAATACACAAAATGGCTTCAAATAAAGTAAATGCAGTATTAGCAAGAAATACTAAAAATGCCCCAAAAAGTATCGGTCCTTATTCACAAACCGTAGCTTTCTCTCATTATAATAACCTTTCGGCACAATTACCAATCGATCCAAAATCAGGTAAATTAGTTTCTGGCGGTGTAAAAGAACAGGCAGAACAATGCTTTAAAAACATTCAGGCAATTGTAGAAAGCATCGACCATGTTATGAGCGATGTGGTTAGGATTACTGTTTTTGTTACAAACATTAAAGATGTTGATGCTGTAAACGAAGTTTATAAAACTTTTTTCCCGACTTATGTTCCTACAAGAACTACAGTAGCAGTTGCAGCTTTGCCAATGAATGCATTGGTACAAGTAGAAGCATTGGTTTCAAACGGAGAAGGTACAATTCCGAACGCGCCTCAATCAGGTGATCTTATAAAGCTTACAAACAACACGGCGAATGCTCCAGTAAATGCTTTGTCTTCGCAAACAGTTTCATTTTCTCATTACAATAATCTTTCGGCTCAATTGCCTATCGATCCTAAAACGGGCAGATTGGTAATTGGCGGAGTAAAAGAACAATCTGCACAATGTTTAAAAAATATTAAATCAATTTTAGAAAGTATCGATGTTCCTTTTGATGATATCGTGAAGATTAATGTTTTTGTTAAAAACCTTTCAGATGTTCAAGCTGTAAACGAAGTTTATACAACGTTTTTCCCAGATTCAGCTATTGCGAGAGCTGTAGCTTATTTCCCTGCACGTACAACCATTGCAGCTTCGGCTTTGCCAATGCAGGCTTTGGTACAAATTGAAGCAGTGATTTCTCACGGTGATGGCACGCCTCCGCAAGCTATCGAAGACAGACACGGAATTGTTATAAAAGCAAACAATACCGAAAAAGCACCAAAGTGTTCTCTATCGACACAAACGGTGGCATTTTCTCATTACAATCATATTTCGGCTCAATTGCCTTTAGATCCTAAAACAGGTAAACTTATTGCCGGTGGTATAAAAGAGCAAGCGCAACAATGTTTAAAAAATATCAAAACCATTCTGGAAAGTATTAATCATGTAATGGATGATTTGGTAAAAGTAAATATCTTCCTTAAAAACATCGAAGATATTGATGCTGTAGATGAGGTTTATAAAACATTCTTCCCGGGCGGAATTCCTTCAAGAAGAACAGTTGGTGTATCAGCCTTGCTTAAAGATGCGTTAATTCAGGTAGATGTAGTTGCGGCAAATGCAGAAGGAACACCTCCAAACGTATAACTTATTAAATATATAAAGTATAAAAGTTGTTTAATTAAAAAGGGTTGTCTCAATATTTTTGAGACAACCCTTTTTGTTTGCTTTTATTATAAAAGTAAAATCTATATCTTAGAAATTAGTATTTATTTTCTTAGAACGGTCTGCAATGTATGACATAAGCCAGGTTACTTGTCCGTCTTTCACAAAATATATTTTTTTTGTTGCTACGTTAGGAATACTTTCAAGACAGTTCGAAAGAATGTTGTTGGCAGAAATAAGGTATTTCTGGTCATATGTTTTTAAAACTCTGTCTACTTCTGCATTCGTTTTAGAAAGATTACTGAACTTGTTGAAGTTGTTTTTCAGAATTGCATCGTAATTAATAACATCTTCTAAACTGAAAGGAATATAGTGATCTTTTAAGTTTTCATTATAATATAAAGTTGCAAAAGCCCATACAGCTCCTCCTGATAAATATATTTTTTCCTTTTTTAAGATAAGAGGATTTGCATCAAGCATTTCTTTGATTTTTTTACGTAAAACGGTATTAAAGTCAAAAGATTTTTCCTGGTATGTCGACATATCATTAGCCTGACTTTGATTTACAACCGTCTTTTTTACTGCATCAGTAAGTGTCATTGTACCAAAATCAAGTTCTAAAGGGATGAACTCTAATTTGTTATCATCAATTTCATCAATGTATCCACCTTTAGTAGTTTGAGCACCAATGTCTAACAATATTGCGTTAGAATAATCAACAGGAGGTATAGCACCTTTAACTAACATTTTAGCTTCTTCATCAGCATTGATAATGTCAAAAGTTTTGTTGGTAAGAGTCGAAATTTTATTTTTTAAAACATCGATGTTGCGGGCAGAAGAAAAAACAGGAGATGCAACTATAAATATATTTCCTTCAGAAATTTTAAAGTCAGCTCTTACTTTTCTTAATTGGTCAGCAACTATAATACTTGTTTTGTTGATGTCTTCCTGAGGCAATTCTCCAAAACTGGCAATATGATCAGCAAGACTAATTCTGTCATTCGAAAAGTAAAGAATTTTATAATCTGCTTTCTTGATATTGTTGATTTCAAGAACAGAAGTTTTGATTGCTCTTCTTCCGATTTCAATTCCTACATACACATTCTTTTGCGAAAAGGAATTAATGGAAAAAAATAAGTTTAAAAGAATAAAAAATAAAATCTGGGGTTTGTTTTTTTTAAGCATTGTGTTGTGTAAGTATGATTATAAAAATTTGTTTTGGATGAAGACTTTAAGGCAATTTTGAGGTATTTGTGTGAAAGTCATAATTTTGTACTGAAAATAAACGGTTTCAATATAAGATTGCAAATTTATAAAAACATTTACGAATACAAACTGCGTTGTAGAGAAAACATGTTAATTAATTTACTGCAATGTTTTCCAATTGTTATTTCTTTAGAAAATGCTTTTTATTATACAAAATCAAAACAAATTTGTACTATTTTGAAAGGCATCGTATCATTTTGAAAGGGGTTTATAAATTTAATGAGAATGCCTGTTTCCCTACTTGTTTGAAATTCATTTACTTATGATTTATCCCGTTATTTTGGCACAACATTTGACTTTAAGGAGAAAAAAGTGTTGAATTAAAATAAAAAAATATGAAAGCAAATAAATGGAGCAAAAAACATGCAACGAAAGTAAAATTATCTGATAAATCGATTCGGGCAAAAGACAGATTCGTTAATTCAATCGTATTTACTGTAGTTTTTTGTATTGCTGTTTTTATAATTTCGAAATTGGTTTAGGTTGTATGGAATAAAAAAAGCTCCAGATTTCTCTGAAGCTTTGTGGTAATAGTTGTTCGCGGCAGTGATTTAACCTTTATTCAAAAAGACTGAGGTAAGGCATAAATGTTGAAAATTATTAAACTTTAGAAAAAGAAATAACCAACAGATAATTGAAATACGCTGTTTTTGTTTTTACTTGAAGAACCTTCTACATTATTAATATCAGTTAATCCCAAATTATATCTTGCGCCAAAATTAAGTCCGTTGTCAAGTTTATAACCCAGGCCAAAATTAACTCCAAAATCAACAGTATTAAACGAATCTTTTACGTTTGTCTTTTCATTTTTGGCAGCAAGCAAAAATCCTATTTGCGGTCCGGCTTCAAGGCTCAATCCTTTTGTTACATAATATTTTCCCATTAAAGGAATATTCAGATAACTTAAGGCAACGGTATTGTCATCGAAACTGTATCCCTGACCGGAATACATTATTTCAGGTTGAAAAGAAAATTTATCAGAAACTGGAATTTCTGATACAACACCAAAATTAAACGATGTTACAACATCAATACCTTTGGTATTATCTCCGCTGATATTGGCAAAGTTGAGACCTCCTTTAGCACCAAATTTAATTTCTTGGGCATTAACATTTAAAAATCCTAAAACTGTAAGGACAGCTAGTAATAAAAAATTTTTCATAAAAATTGATTTGAATTATTGAGTCCAAAATTCATATAACAAAAAGTGAAAGAGGTTTCAAAAGCTTAAAAATGTATAAAATGGTACCTATTTTGGCGGTGTTTTAACATTATTTATGTTCTGACAGGTTGTTTTTTTTAAGCTTTATAAAAGGTCGTTTTGAAATACCCATGGATTCTAATCTCTCAGCTTGCAAGAGTTTCCCGCTCATAAATACAAAATTGTTTCAGGATAATCGACAATAAAAAAAGCTCCAAATTTCTTTGAAGCTTTGTCTTAATAACCGGAAGCATTAAAATAGATATCCCACACTCAGTCCAAATTTTGCAACTATAGTATGATCTGTTTTATCTGCATTGATTATTATACCGCCATAACCAACATTTGCTTCAAAAAGAAATCCGCTTTTACTAACCCATTTCCAGCCTCCGCCGGCACCGAGAGCAAAATTAATAACGTCGGGATTCTCGGTATAAATTGAATGATCATCTGATGTGTATATTTTTTTACCATCTGTTGAAGCCAGCATTCCAAATCCTTCAACAAACCAGCCTGATGCGTATTTTTTACCAAAATATCTTCTGTAATACGGAGATATTGAATAATTCAAATCCTTTTCATTCTTTGTATTGTCAAAAACATAATAAAAAGAAAGTCCTAATGATGAATTATTATTTAAATGTCTTTCGTAATTAATCTGAAAAGATTGCAATAAAGGAGCCAGTGCATTTAATTTAACTTCATTATTTTTCTGATAGGGATCAGTTTCATTTTGAGCATTGACAGAATAAAAGGCAAACAAAATGATAAGTAGTAAATAGTTTTTTTTCATAAAAAGGAATTTGAATTATTTAAATGCAAAATTCACTTAAGAAGAAATAGAAAAGGTTTCAAAAACTCAGAAATGTATAAATTGGTACTTATTTGCTGGTGTTTTTATATTCATTTGGTGTCTGACCAGTAACTTTTTTAAAGGCTTTATAAAAAGTTGTTTTTGAAGTAAACCCAGATTCCAATCCCATCGTCAACAAATTATAGTTTTCATACTCAGAATTTGAAATCATTTCTTTGACAGCTTCAACTCGATAGTTATTGATGTAATTGGCAAAGTTGTCTCCTGTTATCGTGTTTATAATTTGTGAAACATATCCTGGGCTTATACCTAATTTTTCAGCCACTTTTTCTCTGTTTAATGTACTATCAGTATAAATGTGCTGCTCTTTACAAAGAAGTTCCAGTTTTTGAAAATAAAGATTATCTGCTGTGATAGCTTCCCTATATTCTTCTGGTGTATTATTTTCTACCATTTGCAGATTGCCATACGAAAGAGCTACATCTGTATTTAAAAAATTGAAAACTGCATCTTTGTTTTTGGCCAGTTTGTATTTGTAAATTCCTATGTAAGCTGTCCAGTGAATTATGAATGTTGCAGACAGCGCCAGAACACTCATAGTAGAGGAAATATCTAAACCAAGGAATAACCCAACCAAATAGGTCGTAAGCCAAGTCAATAATAATAAATAAAGACTAGTTAATAAAGTAATTATCCATTTTTTTTCTTTAGAGTCTTTTAAATGCTTTATCATAAAATAAGAGTAAAGAGGTAGAAACGGGATGATAATAACGGCAAATAAAAGCTGAATTAGCATAAGTATATTGATTAGGAAAATACTTGAATCCGGGATTTTGTAAATTCCTGCAACATTACTAAGATCGTATGTAATATGAACAATAGAGGAATAGGCAAACGGAATATAATACAAATAGTGCTTCTGCCTATTCTTTATAGTATCGTCAATCCGGTTTATAATGAACAGAAATATGAAAACGGGTAATAAAAATATCCACTCGACATCGTCTATAAAACGTAGAAAAGGATACGAAGTAAATGCACCTTCAATTTCAAAAACATAATTCAGTAAAACAATGGAAAGTGCAAATAGTAAGTATGCTAAATATTTATTTGAATTGCTATTGAATATAGAAGACTTTAAAATAATTAAGCCTAAAACTATTCCCTGAAAAATCGCAATATTTAAAAGTGCTGTATAGATCAATTTTTTCCTGTAAAGATTGTTTTTAAGATTTGTTTTGGGATATCATGGTAATGAGTTATTTTTTTAAACATAACTTATTTCATACGAATTGACAGAACGAATTTATAGTAATACAAATGACTTTCTTATTGGATTAAGAAATGATTAACTTAACTAAATGATTTATATTAAATTTTGAGTGAAACAATAGGTCTCATGAAGTTTTCTTTTTTTAGACTAGATTTGTTTTAAGAAGTGGCGCGAAGTATAGACATTTGCGCAACGAGGGAAATTTATAAGTTATCATACCATCTTAAATCTTTAATGCATAGAAATGAAAAATTTAAAATTATATAGTATTATTTTGCTACCATTATTAACATCTTGTATGGATGTAAGTGATAGTAGATGTATTGCCACTAGCAATAAATCTAAAAATAGTATCTATTGTTTTTATCTTGAACACGAGTTGAATAAAATGGACGGACTTCCAAAATATTCTTTTCCTCCACATGAAACAAAAGACAATGAAGATGATTGTAATTTGATAATTAAACCTCGTTGGGAAGAATACATTAAAACCTGTGATAACCAAAAAATAAGATATTATATTATTAAAAAAGATAGTGTAGATAAATATGGTTGGGAAACAATATTTAGGAAAAACATCTACAATAAAAAATATCTTTTTAAAATTGAAGATTTAGACAGTTTGAATTGGACAATTACTTATGATGGGGATTAAATAAAATAAGAGGCGTAAAAACATCACAAAGCCTAAAAGTTCTCAGGCAAGATGTGCGAGTGTCTATGACTTCGCACCTGCAATCTAAATCAGATATTGTTTTGTGAATTTTGACTAAAATAAAAAAGCTTCAAATTTCTCTGAAGCTTTTTGTCGTTTTTGGAAAGGAAAAAAATCTAAATTATTTCGTTTTTATAAGTTTAAGTGTAAACTCCATTTGCGTATCCTTTTGTTGGAAAAAATCATCCAGAGATGGCCATACCTCATGATCTGGCATAATACCACGACCTTCTGGCTGATTCTCCTTTTTTGGCGCATCCTGAACCAGATTTACAATCGAAAATTGTGTTTTTATCTTTGAATTGGGAAGCTCATAGATCAGTGGTGAATGTCCGTTGTGACGATAGTAACCGCCAACAGTCTCTACGCCAACAATGGTAACATTTTGAACATACGCTTTTACCAGAGAAGCAAAATGTGAAGCAGCTGATGCCACATTTTCATTAATCAAAAGATAAAGATTGCCTTTAAACTTTGGCGATTTGGGATAATAAACCGGATTGTATTTTGGGTTTTGTACACTTATATTGTTCTTAAAAACCGGATAGACATCTTTTAGGTATTCTTTTCCCATTTTTTTAGAAATACTATCCATTCGTTCTGATGTTAAAACGCCCCAGAAATAGTTCTCAAAAGGCAACAAGTTGGGATCGAAAATTATGGTAGCTTTTACATTTTCCTTGAATGGTTGATCTGTGAGGTACATTACAGGTTGTTCAAAATTAGGATCACTGCCACCAGGATTGTTTCTAACATCAATGATCAGGTTAGGAACTTTGTTTTTGTCCAGTCCTGTAAAAACGCTATCCAAAAAATGAACATACGGTTCAAACTTAGGATCGTCTGATCCGTATGCCATTCCAAACCATCTTAGATTTAATAAACCTGTTGTCGGGTTAAGCATGCGAAAGCTGTAGGGAGACTGTTTTTTGTAATCTAGCAAATCCGTAACAGGAGCGCTAAATCTATTTTTAATGTTTGCTTCTCTTTGCTTTAGTGTTACTGCAGGAAGTACCTTTTTTTGAAGAGATTCAGATTTTGGTGAATTGTATTCTATAATGAATTCATTAGAAAGACCATATTCCAGCAGATAATTTATTCCAAAGGATTTATTTACGCTGGCCGATAATTTTTCTGTAGTGTTAAAGCCATCTGCTGTATAATATTTATAAAAAGACTGCATCAATTTTGTGTCACTTATCCCATTTATGCTTCTTATCCTCGAGCCGGCTGGTATATCTGATGATTGACCATCAAAAATAATTTGCCCCTTAATATAAAGAAGAGGATAGGGGAAAAAAGATTTTTGCCTGTTCAGAAATTTTATTAAGTCGAGATCAGGAATAGTATAATTGTGTACGCTTCCTTCATAGTCCGTCAGATGGAGCATTATTTTGTAAAACTCCGTAACGCTTAAAGACTTCTTGATATTTTTAATAGTTGTATTGTAAAGACTATCAATTTGTTTTTTAGAACGGTATTGGTAAAAGCCGGAATTTGCTTTTTCGTTTATGGCAAGAAGTATTTTAAGATCCTGTTGTATTTGTTTTACTGAAAGCATTTTATTGTACAGCAGTATACTATCCTTCGTGTTTTTATCAGATCCTTGTGCCTGAATTTTACAGGACAAAAAAAACAATAGTATAAAAATTGGTATCAGATTTTTATTATTCATGTAATACATTAGTTATAGGTTAGGGGTTAGAGGTTTAATTTTTGGAGTTTAATATTCGTTATGGGTAATCATTTTTACTTCATTTTTTTTAACTACATTCTTGTGATAAAATTAAGATAAAATTGCATTGTAATAAAAGAAAAATAGCGCAAAGTAATTAGTGAAATTAATAGCGTTGAATTATAGTGTTTTGATTAGTAAGTATTTAGTTGTTGTTTGTAAACGAAATATTTGCATAACGATTGCGAGCTGACTCCGAAGAATCGGTTTTATATTCAGGATGATTTGTTTTGTCTGTACGCTATCGCTTAGTTACCAAATCTGAATAACAGGATTATTTAGGTTTAAAGCCAGCCAGGTCTCGTAATGTTATACTGGATTATTGCATTAATGATAAACAATTAGCTGTAATTATGTTGTTTATGCGCAGTAATTTTGTAAAAAGTTTAGAATTACGAACTGAATTCGTATATTGTTCTGCATTTTAAAATATTTGCTTTCAAACGTTTTTCAGTTCATTTTAATAGAAATAAGTCTAGATTATGAGAAATTCATTAATGCTCTTCATTGCATTCTTAGCTTTTACAGCATGTTCCAAACATCAAGGAAAAAAAAATGTTGCTATCACCGGAATAGATTCGACATTGCGTCCTGGGAATGACTTTTTTAAATACGTAAATGGCAAATGGTATGATTCTGTATCAATACCAGCATCTCAATCCGGAGTTGGTGCCTATATGTTTATGAATTACCCACAACGAATGCGTCTTCAGGGGATATTAGACAGTATTTCGAAAAGTAAGAATGAGGCAGGAAGTATAGCGCAAAAGGTAGGAGATTTTTATGCCTCAGGTATGGATACCGTAACTATTGACAAACGCGGCTATACACCTATCAAACCTTTGCTTGCCAAAATTGACGCAATTAGCGATTTACCTTCTTTAATGAACTTTGTAGTTAATGAGGTAAAAGTAGACAACTCTTCTATTATAGCTTTTGGAGTGTCACCCGACAATAAACACAGCAGCATGAATATTGCCCAGCTCTATCAAACCGGCATTGGTTTGCCTGACAGGGATTATTATTTCAAATCAGATTCATCAACCGTTGCCATACAGAAAGCATACAAAAAATACCTTGCTACCTTGTTTCAACAAACGGGCAGCGATGCCAAAGAGGCCGAAAAGAATGCTAATTTGGTTTATGATATTGATAAACAACTAGCAGGTTCGCATAGAACAAAAGTCGAGCTTCGTGATGTGCAGGCAAATTATAATAAAATGGCTGTGACAGATCTTGTAAAAAAACATCCTAACATAAACTGGACTACCTTTTTAAATAATTTAGGTGCTAAAACTGATTCTATTAATGTATGTCAGCCTGCTTATTATGACGCGCTTAATAAACTCTTAAAAACTATTCCGGTTAATAATTGGAAAATTTATTTGAAAGCAAACTCTATAGAAAGATATTCAGATGATTTAAGTAAGTCTTTTGTCGATGCTTTATTCGAATATACAAAAGTGCTTTCTGGTCAGGCTGTTCAAAAATCACGTGGCGAAAAAATGGCTAATGTGCTTGACACTTACTTAGGCGACGCTTTGGGTGAATTGTATGTAAAGAAATACTTTCCGGAAGATGCTAAAAAACGTATGTTGGTTCTCGTGAATAATCTGCAAAAAGCCTATGGTATAAGAATTGATAAATTAGAATGGATGAGTCCTGGTACGAAACAAAAAGCCAAAGAAAAATTGTTTGCTATTACGAAGAAAATAGGATATCCGGATAAATGGAAAGATTATAGCAATGTAAAAATAGCCAGAAATACCTATTTTGAGAATATGGTTTCGGCCGCAGCGGCCGCATATCAATTTCAATTGGCAAAATTAGACAAACCAGTCGATAAGTCAGAATGGTATACTACAGTTCCAACGGTTACAGCATATAATAACCTTACTGCAAATGAAATTGTTTTTCCTGCAGGTATTTTGCAACCTCCATATTTTGATAATAATGCAGATGACGCGCTTAATTACGGAGGTATCGGAATGGTTATAGGACACGAAATAACCCATACTTTTGATGATCAGGGGGCTCAATTTGATAAGGTTGGTAACTTAAAAGACTGGTGGACAAAAGAGGATTATGCACAATTTAAGTCAAGAATACAACAGGTTATTAATTTATACAGTACCTATACTGTTTTAGACAATCTACATATTAATGGTGCAATGACAGTTGGTGAAAATACGGCAGATATCGCCGGAATAGCCGTTGCTTATGATGCTTTTAAAATGACTGAACAAGGAAAAGGAAACACAAAAATCGACGGTTTTACTCCAGACCAACGTTTCTTTATTTCTATAGCCAAAATATGGCGAGTAAAAATGAAAGACGAATTCCTGCGTTTGTGGATTAACAATAATCCGCATTCTCCACCAAACTGGCGTGTTAATGGCCCGTTAATGAATACGACACCTTTTTACGAGGCATTTAATGTACAACCTGGAGATAAAATGTTCTTGCCGAAGAAAGATAGAATAACTATTTGGTAGTGTTACGCTTGCGAAAGCACTTATTTTATAAAAACAATAAAGCTTCAGAGAAATCTGAAGCTTTGTTTTATTAGGGGAAAGACTTATATAAATAATTTAGCGGTAAGTTCCTGACGACGAAAACTGATAATAAGAAACAAACAAAAAAATCATGAAGAAAGAATTTCCAACTATAAAAACCGAAAGGCTTTTACTGCGACAATTTGCAGATAGTGATCTTGAAAATGTTTTCAAAGGACTTTCGCATCCAGAAGTTATTAAATATTATGGAGTGAGTTTTCAAACATTGGAAGCAACTAAAGAACAAATGATTTTTTTTGCTGACCTTGAAAAAAACTATACAGGAATTTGGTTTGCTATTTGCTCGGCTGATAATGCAACATTCTATGGAGCGGGTGGGTTAAATAACTTAAGTAAGGAACATAAAAAAGCAGAAATCGGTTTTTGGTTAATCTCTAATTTTTGGGGACATGGAATTATGAAAGAAGCAATGCCGTTAATTTGCAATTATGGATTTGACAATTTAGAACTTAACAGAATTGAAGGATTTGTTGAGTCGGAAAATAAGAATTGTAAAAACCTAATGGCTAAACTTGACTTTCAGTACGAAGGAACTATGAAAGACTGTGAAATTAAAGATGGTAAAATTATAAGTCTTGACATTTATGCTAAACTAAAAAGTAATCTAATAAAGCCTGCGTAAGAAATCAAACCAAAAAAGCTCCAGATTTCTCTGAAGCTTTGTCTTAGTAGCCCTAACGGGACAATTCTCGAACCGTTTTAGAGATGATTTAATAAGAATTTCATGACCATAAATTTTTCAACGTAACCCAAAAGCTAGATTTTTTACTCATTGGTTGAACCAACGAGCCTTCGGTCACTAAGTTCAAATTGTTATCATCTGCAGTATTTTTCCAAGGTTTAATAATTTCTATGTAATTTAAATCAATCCAATTATTTGCAATTTCATTAATTGCTTCGGGTAATGACTCTCGTTCTTTAATATCTTCAACGTCAACCATCCAGTTCGAATTTTCATAATAAATGCGAATGTTCGGATATTGTTCCATTGCTCGTTGTCCTGAAAAAATCTCTATTAGTGAATTGTTTTTTGATTTAAGAATTGTTTTTTTCTTTTCATTATTATTTTCTTTCCATTTAAATAACTGAGTTTCCTGATTCAGATCAAACCAGTTGGTAACTTCCAATTTTGTTGATTCAGAAAGTTTTTCCTCAATTATTTCCTTCGAATCCAAACGATAAATTGCTCTCTCAAAACCAAATTTTACATAAACTTTAGGTATTTCGTCTGTATTAGATATTGCAGCGTGAATATGTACTTCTTTATCACCAGCCACTTTAAGTTTATTAATGTGATTTGAAACAAAAGAACTTGCATAATCAACAGCACTTAAAATGCTGTAATTAAAATCATCAGATTCCTTATTTAAAAAGCTATAAACTGATAATTTTTTACTTTCTGAGACAACAAATTGATTGGTATACGGATTAACAGATAGATATTCTATTTCTCTATTAATTATTTGATGATTTACTTTAGACTCAAGTTCTACAATATCTATGGTGCTTCTTTTGTGCAGTAGGACAAATTCACTTTGTCCCATAAAATAAGTATTTAAGACCGATTCATTTTTAAAATCTGGCAATGGAATCTCTATTAATGCACTAGATTGATTTTCTATGTCATAAATACACAATTTCTCGATGTTTTCTTGTCCTCCTAGGTAAGGATTCACAATAAACGCTATTTTATCTCCATCAGTATTGAACGAAGGACAACTGGCTTCATATTCAGATCTTGAACACTCATTTTCTCCGAAATTGAAGTATTTTAATCTCTTATTTTCGGGAACTGCAGAATGAATTAAAAAACCTGACTGATAGGCACTCCAACAAGCTCCAATTAGTTTTTTACTTGGATGCAGAACTGCTCCTCTTCCATAATGTTCATAGCGTTCTAGTTCATACTCCTGAAAATCATTATTAACATAATCCCAAAAGCTCCAATCTACACTCCCAGATGAAGCTGGTATAGTTAAATAAACAGTATTTTTCTCCGCGAAAGCTCCATCTAAAAAACCATCATTTCTCTCAAGTTGACAAAATATGGAATAATCTGAAAGTCTAACTATAACTGATTTTTTTTCAAATACCAAGAGGGCATAAGTCGTATTGTCGTTTAATGCAATTTTTTTAAGCTTATCACCAATTTTTAGTTTACCTGAAGAAACTATTTCCAAACTTGAAGTTTTTATTTCTAGTACAATTGATGATTCTACTCTATAAGCAATTAAGATTCTGTTTGAATATAAATTCCAATCTATACCTAAAATAGGTTCTGGAGATTCTTGCTCATATTTTATTTTGAATTCTTGCATTGTTTTTAGATTTTTTCGGACTTAATGATTTCTTATTTGAATCAGCAATTGTATTATCTGTTTCTTTTAAGAGAATGAAAAGTAAATATAAACAAAAAAGCTCCAGATTTCTCTGAAGCTTTGTCTTAGTAGCGGGAACAGGACTCGAACCTGTGACCTTCGGGTTATGAGCCCGACGAGCTGCCTACTGCTCTATCCCGCGATGTTTCGGGTGCAAATATAAGCACTAAATACGGTTATGCAAAGAAATTTGTGAATTATTTTTTATTTTGTGCTTTTTTATTGTAAATGTTTAAAATAGAGGTATTTAAATATGCGTAATTTATGACTTAGATTTTATATTCTAATAATTCGGTGTAAGGATCTCCTTTTAGGCCTAATAAAAAGGCAAAAGCAGGTTCGGTTTTGTAGCCATTTTGTTTGAGTTTGATAATTTCTGATCTAAAATCGTTGCCTTTTGATTGTAGAATTTCATTTTCGATAAGCATGTGTCTATATCCGTTTTGATCTTTGGTGGGAATATTTTGTCCAAATACCTCAATTTCAAAGTTTTCTATTTTGAAATTTGCAACAACAGAATCTCTGCCATTAATAAATATTTCCCTGATAGCGAATCCGGCTTCTTTTCCAAAAAATAAAATGATCTTTTCTATAAAATTGGCTTTGTCATTCCAATAACAAATAATATCCAAATCGCTGTTTTCGATATCAATATTAATCGGAATCGTTCCAACCAAAATTGGGTCAAATTCCGCAAGGTTCGATAAAATTTTATGTTGAGTTAAGACTTCAAAAGCATTACGCTGTTTTTTATTTCCGTTTTTTAAATATTCAATATTGCTAAAGTCTGTCATTGCTGGAGTTTATTCCTTGAGATAATCCTTTTCTTCTTTTATTTCGTCTTCAATTCTTTTATTAATATTGATTTTAGCTTTGGTAAACACAAAAATAGTCGTTTTGTACTCTCGTGCATATTTGTTGGTTATTTCGCCGGCAATTGCTGAGGATTGAAAAAACGGACCAGTTTCCTTAAATTCGGTACTCTTTTCTTCGTAATTTTTAATTCGGATGAGGTTTTTGTACTGAATAGTAAGATCAAACCAATTGACATAATCAGCATTAAAAGAAACGGCTTTAATTCCTTTTTTAGTATAATAATTGATGGCTCCGGCTT
Organism: Flavobacterium bizetiae; assembly: GCF_902804475.1. Taxonomy (GTDB): domain Bacteria; phylum Bacteroidota; class Bacteroidia; order Flavobacteriales; family Flavobacteriaceae; genus Flavobacterium; species Flavobacterium bizetiae. The sequence goes on along the minus strand of NZ_CADCSU010000125.1, from coordinate 7,817 downwards.
GTCCGTAATTATCGCAAAGTACGATCGTTTCCTTTTTGTTTGGGATTAAAGCATAAACCGAATCTGTTTTTCGGGCCAGTTCTTTCCAGCCCAGCATGTCGGCAAAATCTTGTGGCAAATCGTGATCTTTCCCGTCTTCCCAACGAAGCATTCCTATTTTTTTATATTGCTCCTGATTTTTTACAAAATATTCAGGGCTTTTATTGGGAAACGTAAGATGGTACATCGGAATAAAAAACAATAACGGAATAATAATAAACACTGGTTGTAAGTAACGTTTCCAGCCCGTTTGTAAAATTTGCGAAAGAAAAACTGCGCCAAAAGCAATATAAACAGGATATAGCCCAATAGCATAATACGCTTTGGCCTTAAAATACATAAAGATGGCAAGGGTAAAAATCAGCGATGCAAAAAAGAATTTGAATCGGGCAAAAGGTTTGTATAACAACAACGCATACAAAGCAGCAATAATCACCAAGAAAGAACCAATAAAAAACAATAATTGTTCTTTTAGAAAACCTGTTCGGTCAACATTGACCAATTGTGTTTCAGCCAATTCTTTCATATGGTGCACAATAGGAAAGTGATTATTGTATTGCCATAAAAGATTGGGTAAAATTAAAAACAATCCCACAATCAGGGCGAAGTAAAGTTTTTTCTCGACAAACACTTTTCTTTCACTGGATAATAATAGGGCAGGAAGGAGGCCAATTAGCAAAAACAAAATATTGTATTTGTTTAGAAAACCAAAGGCAAATACGATCGCACCTATAAAAAAGTATTTAGGTTTTTCGGTCAGGATGTATTGAATGATAATATAGTAAAAACCTGTCCAACACGATATGTCTAATGAGTTGGGCTGGTACAGCGTATTAATTCGCAACAATGTCGAAAATAAGATACAAGTTGCACCTAGAATTAACGCATATAAATTGCCTTTTAAACTCTCGATAGTTTTCCAGACGATCAAAAGCGTTAAAGCGCCAAAAAGAGCAGGGAAAAATTTTACCCAAAAAACAGTATTACCAAGAAGAAATATAATATAAGAAATCCAGGAAGTTACCGGCGGAACCGATAAATAACCCCAGGCCAGGTGATGTGCCTGATCGAGATGCAGATATTCATCACGTTGCAAATCGTATTCAGGATTTATTAATTGATATTGCAAAACAAATTTTAGCAGGATAAACCCAATTAGAATTATTGTTTTTTTGCTCATGAAGATTTGGTTTGTAGGTGGTTAATGGTAATGCTAATATATAATTTATTTTGATTTCCGAATAAGACAGTTTATTGGCTTAAATGTTACAAAATAAAAAAGCTCCAGATTTCTCTGAAGCTATTTTTCAAAATCCTCTTTTGGAATTTGTAATTTTATTTTTGGGATTTAAAAGATTATTCTGCCTCTTCAAATTCCATATGGTCGATTTTTTCGACCTCTACAGGTTTTGAAGCTTTTAGTCTATTGAATCTTTCTAATTGTTCGGTTTCGCCTTCTTCACCGCTGAAATAAGGGAAAACATCCATAATTGGAGACTCAGAAACTGCCGGGATCGAATATTCTCCCATAGTGCTTTGCATGATATGAAGCGTATTATCATAAGCTTCTCTTACATCATTTGCCTGCACTAAAATATACATGTTCGATTTTCTTTCTTTACCGCTTTCTTCGTCATAAGCCAATAATGAAACTTTCGATTTAAACCAACGATCTGCATTTTCGAAAGGATGAATTTCGGCATAGTTAGCTACTTTTATATTCGTGATTTTAAATTCTTCACTAATGTAAGCCGCCATTTCTTCATTTATTCTTTTTTCGGCTTCGGTATACGATAAAGCATCAACCAAATAAGGCTCGGTTAAAACTTTTTGTCCTCCGGTTTCGTCTGTCTTTCTATATTTTACTTTGCATTCGTACCAAGTTGCGCTCATCTTCTAATGTTTTTTAAGGATGCCAAAGATAGATTTTACAGGAAAATAAAGGCTGAATTCCTGAAATAGATATTCACAATTTTAGTAGATTTTTGGTAATGTTTTGAATGTCTGTGGATTATTGGTTGAAATTAGCTAAATTCTAAATTCAGATTTTTAACGTAATAAAAGCATTAAAAAAAGTTTTGTAAAGTGTTATTTAAAATAAGGTTAAACCAAAGCTCCAGCCTACCCATCCAGTAATTCCGTTGCCATTGTCTTTTATTACATTATAACGTTTGGTTCGGTTTTGCACAAAAGTAGAATTATTGATGTCGGGGCTGCTTTTGTCTCTTCTTTCAGAGGAATAAAGATTAAATGAAGGTCCGGCAGACAGCGCTACACCTTTGAGTATTCGAAACGTAAACGGAGAATCGAATTTATAGACAAAATTATATCTGTCCCAGTTTCCTAAATAAAGATACTGAATACTGATTTCAGGATTGTAACTAAGGCGGTTTCCTAACGGCGCATTTTTTCCTAACCCGAACCCAAAAGAAGTTAGTTTTTCTTCGTTAGTTCGTTCGCTTTTTCCTACCATCAAAATAGTGTAGAGTTTATTATCTCCTGTTTTTATAGCTAAATTAATATCGGAAATTTCATTGCGTGTCACACTAAATTTTTGATAACCATCTTTTTTAAAATTTAATAATCCAAAACTATAACCTGATGGCGAACCCGCAAAATTGATTAATCCAATCTGAAGTCCGTCTAATTCTTTGGCATAATTTAATGCGGCAATTTGCATACCGCGCACTTTTTGATGTCCGGCATTATAAATACCTGAAATTTGCAATCCGTTTTGAGAACCATTTACATTATTATAAATAGCCGCAATCTGGATTCCTTTAGAATCTTGCTGAGTATGATTATAAATGCCTGAAATTTGCAAACCTATCTGTGAACCTTTTACGCTATTATGAATTCCGCTCATTTGCAAACCGTTAAGATCTCCAAAGACATTATTATAAACTCCGGCTAGCTGAACTCCTTTTACAGATCCGCCTACGGTATTGAATATCCCAGCCATTTGTAAGGCATGAACATTCATACGATTAATATTGTAAAGTCCCGCCATTTCGACTCCGCGAACTCCGCCCGTATATCCTCCTAACAAGTTTAAAGAAACACTGCTGTTAATTTGCGAGTTCATCATACCGCGCGTACTCAGACTCGGAATAAGAGAAGCTTGTACAGGAACTTCAGATATAAGCCCACCAAGATTAAGCGATTGTATTTTTTGTTTAGATGAAATAAAGAAACGGCCAATTCCGGATCTTTCGACTGCAGAAAAATCACCATCGACATAATCTGAATTTGCCGATTTTCTGGAGCCCATTTGTATTTTAATTTCCGAAAGGAAAATAGTAGTAATGGTTTTGTAATTTTCCTTGACAACGGTAAGCTCAATAGTTTCAGGAATGTTTTTTAGTTTTAATTCAAAAAAACCTTCTTTGTCTGTCAAGGTAGATTGCAGGGCGTTTTTTTCGTAGACACTTGCATTTTCAATACGTTTGTTGGTTTGTACATCCATGATGTAGCCATTTACAACCTGATAATCGCCTACAACGCTGTTTTTTTCTAGCACAAGAGCAAGTTCCAAAGGCGCATAACGCAGAATTATAAACCCTTTTGATTCTTTATATTCATATCGGTTTTTTAATAATTGATCGAGAACGTCTTTTATCGTAGACTGATCGGCGTGAATGCTTACCAGACTATCTTTTGCAACTAATTTGCTGTAATAAGCAAATCTAAAATTTCCTTTTTGCTCCATTAAACCCAGAATATTGCCTAAAGGTTTTTTGTCTGCCTGAACAGATATCGGAATGTCTAGCATAGACTGAGCATGAGCGCTAAAAAAGGCGCCTGAAAAAAGTAAAAATAAAAACGATATTAAAGTAATTTTTGAGTTCATGAACATATAATGGAATTACTCTAATATGATTTGGTTGTCTTTGCGTTCAATCTCGATCAGGAATGTTTCTTGAATTACTTCTAAAATTTCATCTAATGACTGATCTTTAAATACCGTTGTTATTGGTTTTTTCTGCAACGCGGTTTTCTTTATAATAATATTTGCGTCGTATATTTCGTTGAGCGCATCGACCAATTCATGCAATGGCGTTTCTTCGCAAACAAGTTCGTTATTGCGATAATAATTATACAGTTTGCCTTTGCTGACGCTTTTTAATAAATGCGATTGTAGATCGGCAATGACTACTTTTTCGCCATGTCTTAATTCTACCTGATCTTTGTTTTTGCTCACTTTTACAATTCCGGTTTCGACATCTACAGTTGTTTTTCCGTTTTTGTTTTTTACATTAAATGAAGTTCCAACTACTTGTACCGTAACATCGTTTACTGTAATGATAAAAGGTTTTGTTTTGTCTGGAGAAACATAAAAAAAAGCTTCGCCCTTTAAGGTAACTGGTCGTGTTTTGCCTTTAAACTTATTGGTATAAGACAAAGATGAATTTTTATTTAAAGTAACCGTTGTACCATCTGGCAACGTATCGTTTAGAGTTGTGTTTGCTGTTTTTATTTCGATTAGGGTATTGGCAGATTTATTTTCGAAATAAGAATAACCCAGCCATCCCAAAGTGCTAATTAGCAAAATTGAGGCAGCAATTCGTAACCAATTCATCGAAGACTTTTTCAAAGTATGCACAGGAACATCATTTTCGTGAATGCGATTTTGAAATCGTTTCCAGGCTGCATTTTCATCAACGGTTTTTTGGTCAGCAAGTACAAGGCTGTCTTCCCATATTTTCTTAAAACCCTTATAATAGTTTAAGTTTTTTTCATCGGCTTTAAGCCAAATTTCTACTGTTGCGCTTTCGTTTGCATCAGTTTCGCCAACCAGGTATTTCACTAGTAAATCATCGTTCATATTCATATTGTTTTGGCTCATGATCTTCGTATTAAATATAAAAAGTGAAGCAGGAAAGGAAGATATTCAACCAGTTTAATGCGTAATACTTTTAGCGCTTTACCCATTTGGTTTTCGACTGTTTTGATAGAAATATTCAATTGATCGGCAATTTGCTGATATTTGAGTTGCTCGAAACGACTCATCTGAAAAATGGTTCGGCATTGTTGCGGCAATTCGTTAATTGCTTTTTGAATATCGCTTTCGAGTTCAGATGCCATCATTTGATTGGATGCATCTTGATTTGAGGATTCCATATTACCTGAATACTGAAGTTGAAAAGAGCTTTTTATTTTAAGGTGTTTGATGTGATTGAGACTCTCATTATGCACCGCTCTGTAGAGATAAGCTTTTAATGAATCATCAATTTGCAGTTGATCTTTCTTTTCCCAAACCTTAAAAAACACATTTTGTACAATTTCTTCGGCAATGATATCGTCTTTCATAAAAGTGTACGCAAAAGCGTGAAGGTTTCTAAAATACATTTTAAAAACCTTTTCAAAAGCAGCTTCATTTCCGTTTTTTATAAAACTGATTTGGTCTGTATTGCTATACTCCACTAATACGTTTTGATATTCAATCAAAGATATATACTTTTTATATTTAATGTTGTCTTTTGATTAATTGTAAGAAGCATTGGGCTGGTAATGCACCTTGTTGTGATTAGTTAATAGCTCAATAAAAGCATCAATTGTAGTGTTCATATCGATATCAGTATTTAAACTAAATTCGTAACAATGCACAATACAACTATGATCTGAGAGATAGGTAAACGTTAATGCTTTATCTGTTTCTGTGCTGATTATTTCATTTTCTATGTTTTTTATACAATTATCTTTTCGGCTAAAGTATTCGAAAAGTTGGTATTGAAATTCTTGTTGCTTTTTTTGACTTCTTCGCATGATACAGACAATTGAGGTTGAGTAATTTCTTTTTTTAATTTATTCTTGGCAATAGCGTCAGGACTGGCAAAAATATAGTACATCTTTTTCCTGAAGCCTTTTGCTTTTTTTACATCCCTGATAATATCCTGAAACTCATGAATGTTAAGGTATAACGGATTGAGTTTACTTTTAAGCGCACTCGTAATACCATAGCGCGGTTTTTCTTCTTCGTATTGAAAGGAATTAAACAAGTGGTCCCAAATCATAAAAGTGGCGCCAAAGTTTTTGTCGAGATATTTTTCCTGGCTTCCGTGATGTACACGATGGTTTGATGGAGTTCCGAAATGTTTTTCGATAAACGGATGCAGTTTTCCAATGGCTTCTGTATGTACCCAAAACTGATACAAAACACTCAGTTGATTGGCAATAAAAAATACAGCAGGATGAAACCCGGCAAAAATCAGCGGAATAAAAAATACAATTTTAGCATACTGAAACCAACTTTGTCTAAAACTTACCGTAAGATTATAATGATCGGCAGAATGATGCACGACGTGAGTAGCCCAGAAAAAACGGCAATAATGAGAGATTCGGTGTGTCCAGTACGAGCTAAAATCATAAAGTATAAAACACGGTATTAAGCTCCACCAATTAAATTCCATGCGATAAGGCAGGATATTGTAAATTCCAACAACGGCATACAATAAACCGGTTTTCATTAATAAATTAACCGTTAGATTTCCCAGGCCAATTAAAACCGATCCTAAAGTCTCTTTTTTGTCGTATTCTTTTTTTTCTAAAAAGTAAAAAACAACAAATTCAAGTACAGTAAAAAATAATACAACAGGTAGTGCATATACAATTAAGTTGGGCGCACTTTTTTCGATTTCATGAATTTTGCCCATTGCAATAGGTTCTGCACCAAAGAAAGTGAGTTTAGTAAATAAATAATTGATGATTTTGATCATGATGATTGATTTTTAGATTGATTTATGCAATTTGAATGTTGATTGTAAATAAGGAATGATGCAATTCGACTTTTTGGCATATACCGTTCAGGAAATGGTAATCATTATAATTTCCGTCAGGCAATACAATACGATAGGAGTGATGGTTCGTTTTTTTGATCACTAAAAATTGCTGAAAACTATCCGAGTAAACCTCGCTTTCGTCCACAGGTTCTTTGCTGTAAAGCAGCATAAGATTGTAATCGATGTATTGTTGCTTAATTTGACCCTTTTTATTTTCGGCTAAAGTTTTATAGCTCGAATCGATAAGTTGGGTCGTTTTATTGGCTTTCTCTTTTCCGTTTACGTGGCGCTTCACGTACGACGAGATTAGTTTTCCGTTTTTAAAATGCGAACCTTCTTCTGTTTTAATATCAATACCAAAAATCAATCTGGTTTTTACTTCTGATGAAATTTTCAGGAAAACATCATCATTATAAGTCTTTTGGTAAAACTGCATTTGCCCAATGATAGTGCCATTGCGCAATACGTTATAGTTTACTGTTTTTTCTTGTGCCTGAAAAGTTGTTGCAATGAGAAGAAAGACAACAGAAAATTTTACTTTGGCGGAGATCACAACAAAGCTGAAGTTCTCAGATGCAATAGTTTCGATTTTTTTAAATAACCAAAAAAGTAATACGACAGTGATAATTATTGGTATCATAAGGCAATTTGAGATTAAGAGTTGCTGAATTCTGCTCTTGTTATTGTAGTAATACAACTGAATCAAATTTTACCCCTACGTCCTTTTTTTATTTTTTTTAAAATCTTTCAATAACCTGTTTTTTTTGAAATTAATTAAGGATTGACACGAGATAAAGTCTCTCGCTTTTTTATGAATTTTGATTGATAATGGAATTTATTTTTGAAGATTTCTTGCCTTGAAAATGACATCCTGAAGAATAGAAAACAGTTTAGTAAATCATTAGATTGAAGAGAGCTTTTTTTTGTAATGCATTATAAAAATCAAAAATAGAATACCCGATTATCGCATAAGGTTTATATTTATAAAGTAAATAACTT
>NZ_CADCSU010000124.1 GCF_902804475.1 Flavobacterium bizetiae | reverse complement strand
TACACTCAAAAGATACAAAAAAAAGGAGCAGAAAACATTTAGCTTCTACTCCTTTTAATTAACAATCATTCCTAAAGAAGGACTTTTTCAGTGTCCTCATTTTATCTCTAAAGGCTTTTATGCTTTATCCTTCCAATGGAGGAATTACGGGACACATATTCGGAGAAATCGAACAATATGGCGGTATATTAAAAGGGTCACAACTAGGTCGATCAACAAGGGGCTTAGCACAATCTATTTTATAACCATTCAAGGAATAGATATAATTACCGCCTTTAATTTGTTTTAGTTCGTCCTTGCCTAACACCTGAACATTTGGAAGATTTAGGATAAATTTCATTTTTATGAGGTTTTAAAGTTAATATGTTATAAATATAACTAAATTTTCTTACCTAATAACATAATTACATAAAACTAAACTTACTTTAAAACAAAATTCCAAATCCCAATTGTAAAAATTGGAATTTGGAATTTAAAATATTGGAATTTTATTTAAACCAAGCTTGGCTTACGTAATAACTTTCCGTTTTTATTCTCTTTAAACTTCGGAACAAAAACAATTTCTTTTGGTTTTTCATACTTTCCTAAACCATCAAAAAACTCCGGAGTAAATTCTTGTTTTTCACCTTCGACAACCAAGATTAATTTTTCTCCCAAAGCAGTATCAGGAACTCCTGTTACAAAAAATCTGGTATTTATTTTACCAATTAGTTTCGCTTCTATTTGTTCCGGAATCAGCTTAACTCCTCCACTATTAACAACATTATCAATTCTTCCCAGGAAAATAAATTGATTCTCTCTTATTATTTCGACCAAGTCATTGGTAACAATTGGTTCATCTGAAATTGTTGCAACATTAATAACAAGACAACCACGATCATCCTGACTAATTTTTGCATTTGGTAAAACCGTAAAAACGTTCTCTCCTACTTTTCTCGCAGCAATATGAGTAATCGTTTCGGTCATACCATAAGTTTCATACACTTCGGTTTTGATTAGCGGCAAAACCTTTTCTTCAAGAGCAGTATCCATTTTAGCCCCGCCAACAATTATTTTTTTGACATTTTTTAAAGCCTCAATCGAATTCTGAACCTGTAAAGGCACCATCGCAACAAAATCATACACCTTTGTATTCAAAGCCAATGGTTGCGTACTCGGCGGTACAATATCCAATTCAAGACCTAAAATAATAGCGCGTACCAACATCATCTTGCCGGCAATAAATTGTACAGGCAAACAAAGCAATGCCTTATTTCCTGGCTCTAATTCGAAGAAATCTCCAGTTCCTAATGCAGACTGAATCATCGCTTGCTTTTCTAATCGTACTAATTTTGGAAGTCCCGTGGTTCCGGAAGTTTTCATCTCGATATAATTCTTATCATCGAACCAATCGAGCAAAAATTCGCCTATCGCCTGCTCATTGCTATCGCCCTCCTTAATATAATCATAAGCAACACGACGCAACTCGTCAGCGTTTAAATGAAAACTATTTAACTTAAAATAGTTGTGAACATTTTTGTGTGTTAATTTTGACATGATATTTATTAATTTGAAATTTCTACAACATTTATTTTACCCGTTAATTTTTCTTTCCAGTTCGTCCAGTTGTATTTTTTGCTAAAAATAAAAAGCAAAACAGGGTAAATCACTACAACTGGCAATATCACATCCAGACCGGCAGATGGTTCTGAAAGATCTTTAAAAAGAGAATGGGTTTGAAAAACAGACCAATCTGAAGTAACCAGCAAAGCACCAATTAAGTTGTTGGCCGCATGAAAACCCAAAGCTAGTTCGATCCCGTCATCCATAAGGGTGATAACACCCAAAAACAAACCGGTTCCTATATAATAAATCATAATAATGTAACCCATTTTGGCAACTTCCGGATTAAAGATGTGCATCATTCCAAAGATTAGAGACGTCATCATTAACGGAAACCATCTGTTCATTGCCAAATTAGCAAACCCCTGCATCAAATATCCTCTAAAAACATATTCTTCAGTACTGGTTTGAATAGGTATTAAGATCGATCCTACTACAACTAAAATCAAAAAAGGAATCAATTTAAAATTCCATACATAATTTTCAGGAGAGGTCAAATACACTATCACAAAGCTTAATAAAGTAAAAAACGTCCATATCCAAAAGGAAAAACCAATACGTTTCCAGTCCACTTTTCTTCTTGCTGTGGTAACAGATAAAAGCGTTTGATGATGCAAATATTTTACGACAAAATAAATACCTGCAAAGGCAAAGGCAAACGAAATCATAACCAAAAACAAAGTAAGATTAGGTTCGAATATTTTCATAATGGCAGCATTATCTGTAGGCATTACCTCTTTACCTGTAAAAGTTTTAAATAGCACCGCAACCGAAAAAGGAATCTGACCTATAAATGAAGCAATAATAATTAAGATTGACCCGATAAGATACAACCAAAATTTATTCTGAGATTTAATTCCTTGTTCTAAAAACATATGTATAATAATTTAAAAATGAGAATTCAATTTGATAAGTAAATCTTACTTTTGGTCTTGCTAAAATACCTAATTTTTAATTTAATTATCTTATAACAGCTTAAATATAACAAAATGATACAAATTTATCATAACCCACGTTGCGGAAAATCAAGAAACTGTCTGGCTTTTATCGAGCAAACCAATAAGGAATATGAAATTATCCCGTATCTGACAGAAACTCCCTCTGTTGACGAACTAAAAACATTACTTAAAAAATTAAATATTCAACCGGTTGATTTGGTTCGTACTAAAGAAAAAATATGGATCGAAAATTATAAAGGAAAAGAATTGACCAATGACCAGATTATTGAGGCAATGGCAAATAATCCTATTTTGATAGAGCGACCAATCGTGATAAAAGACGGAAAAGCAATTATTGGGCGAGATTTAGATCTTGTTGCTTCTTTTTTAGATTGATTATAAAAAGTATTATTAACATTTATTTATGATTTCTCGCTTTAAACCAAAAGGTACATTTGCGGTCTAAAGAAAAAAGAAACCAGAAATAAAATGAAACAAATCAAATTTGCTGTATTACTTGTAGTGCTATTTACAAGTTTTTACAATTATGCCCAACAAGGACCACCAGCCAACAACAAAGTAAAAGTTACAGGAAAAGTTTTCGAAAAAATAAGCAAACAACCTCTTGAATATGCCACCATTTCGATCACAGCTCCAAATGATACCAAAGTCATTGCTGGCGGAATCACAAATCCTAAAGGGGAATTTGATGTGGCCGTTGCTCCTGGAACATACGATATAAAAGTTGAATTTATTTCGTTTAAATCAACAGAAATAAAAGGAAGAACTATTCAGGGCGACACCAACTTAGGAGTTGTAAATTTATCTGAAGATGCTGCACAACTAAATGAAGTTGTAGTTCGCGCAGAGAAATCTACAGTAGAAATAAAACTGGACAAAAAAGTATACAATGTTGGTCAGGATATGATGGTAAAAGGCGGAACAGTAAGTGACGTTCTGGACAATGTACCTTCTGTTTCTGTGGATACTGAAGGAAATGTAAGCTTAAGAGGCAGTGATAATATCAGAATCTTAATAGACGGAAGACCTTCAAACGCAATTAACGTTGCCGAAGCTTTACGTCAGCTTCCTGCCGATGCTATCGATAAAGTTGAAGTAATCACCAACCCATCTGCGCGTTACGATGCCGAAGGAGGATCAGGATTAATAAATATCATCCTTAAAAAAGGAAAAAACCAGGGAGTAAACGGAACTTTTATTGCCTCTACAGGTATTCCTGAAACTTACGGTGCCAGTGCCAACCTGAACTATAAAACAGAAAAAGTAAATTACTTTACTACTGCAGGATACAACTACAGAACCAACGAAGGTGGCGGATTAACTAATACAGAATATTTTAAAGCCGACAAATCGACTAAAGGTTACCTGGATGAAGATCGTGATACCAAAAGAACAAACGAAGGATTCAACGGAAGAGCCGGTATAGAATGGACTATTGCACCTAATACTTTTTGGACCAACGCCATTAATTACCAAAAAAGCACAGGCGATACCAGAGATTTAATTAACTACAATAATTTTGATGCTGCGCATACATTTACCGGAACATCTTTTAGATTAAACAACGGAGATACTGATAGTGAGAATGTAGAATATACTTCAAACTTAATCAAGAATTTCAACGATAAAGGACACAAACTTACTGCAGATTTATCGGTTTCAAGAAATACAGATGATAGTAACAGTATTATTTCAGGGTCACAAAATTTCAACAATACTTTAAACGATCAGGTTCAAAAACAAATACAACTTCAGGCTGATTATGTTTTGCCATTAGGTGAAGGAAGTCAGTTCGAAGCTGGATATAAAGGTAGTTTTGGAGACCTGAACAACGAATATTTAATAACAGATAATAAAGGTGTTAAAGATGATAAATTATCCAACACTTTAGAATACAAAGAAAACATCAACGCGATTTATACTCAGTATGGTTTCAAAGTAAACAAATTCTCTTATTTATTTGGTTTGCGTTGGGAAGACACCAACATTCAGGTGAACTTATTAGACAATAACGATTTCAATACTAAGAAATACAACAATTTATTTCCTAGTGCTTTTATTAGTTATGAAATTTCAGAACAAAGCAGCTTCTCAGCTAGTTATAGTAAACGTTTATCAAGACCAAGAGGACGTTTCATGAACCCCGCAACAAACTACTCCAGTAATGTTAATATCTTTCAGGGAAATCCTGATTTAGATCCTTCTTTAACTGATAAATACGACATTGGATATATCAAACGTTGGGACAAAGTAACTTTTAATACCTCAGCCTATTTCGAAAACACCAAAGATGTTTTCAGTTTCGTGAGAACTCCTACAGGTAGTGTTGTAGATTCTGAGGGTAATGTCGTAACTCCTACACCAGAGAACCCTGTTGAAGATGGAATTCCGGTTATTTTAAGCCGCCCTATTAACTTAGGAAGAGAGCAAAAATTTGGTTTTGAATTTACACTAAATTATACTCCGCTAAAAAAATGGAGAATCAACAGTAACTTCAATATTTACAACGTAAAAACTACCGGAAGCAATACTTATACAGATAACAAAGGAAATGTAGTCGTACAAGATCTGGACAATCAAGCTACAACCTGGTTTGCCAGAATCAACTCTAAGCTAACTTTACCATACAAAATCGACTGGCAGTTAAGCGGAGTATACAACGGCGAGCAAAAAACAGCTCAGGGAAAAAACTTGGGACAATTTGCTATGAACACCGCTTTTAGTAAAGATGTTTTAAAAGACAAAGCTACAATCGCATTCAATATTAGTGATATTTTCAACTCAAGAATCATGAGGTCATATACGTACCTTCAAAACGATACAACACTTGAGAGCCAGACATCATATGGCGAAATGCAATTCCGTAAACGTCAATTCAACTTATCTTTTACGTATCGTTTCAACAAACCTAAAAACGACAGAGAAAAGAACGGAGCGCCCAAAAATGAAGGCGGCGGCGATGGCGGAGGAGAATTTCCGGGATAATATTTCTTAAAATTCCAACATAAAAAAATCCAAATTCCAATTTTGTAAAACTTAGTATTAGTTTAGAATTGGAATTTGGATTTTTTTTATTGGAATTTATTTCACTTATTCACATAAAAAAAAGGACTCGCAAAAACGGGTCCTTTTTTTATAAAGTCAACTTAAAATTAAATTGCTTGTTCTGCTTTTTTCTTTGCTCTTTTCTCTTTGATCATTTCCCAGCTTGCTCCCGTAACCCAATAAGATACGAAACCAACTAAGAAAAACATCAACCAAAACCCTATAGTTAGTATGGTCAAGAAAAGTAAAAAGCCTAAGTACTGTGAAAATTCAAACATGTTTTCCGGAATTTTTGAATGTAAGGACAAATGTATGTTTTATATTTTTCGTTAGCAATAAAAACCAAATCAATTTTCATAAAATCACAATAATACGTATATTTAAACTCATTTTAAATAAGCTTTTTTCTCGATAATTATTTAACTATCTAAACTAGAAGAGTATGAGTATTTTCAAGAGCTATTTCCCGCTATCCGTTACAATCTTTTATGTTTTTAAAGAAAAAACATAAAAGGATTTCCACTTCTATCGGGGCTAAAAATTCATTTTCAAAAGAAATTCCAATCACAAAAGAAAAAAAATCCGTTTCAATCTGCGTCTTTACGAAGTAAATCAGTCTAATCCGCGTTCAATTTACCTCAACAAATCACGCCTAACATTTCACAACAACAATTAACAACTCACAGATTACAAATAACATTTTACAAATAACATCATGAAATACAGAATAGAAAAAGACACCATGGGCGAAGTTCAGGTCCCTGCAGATAAATATTGGGGCGCACAAACAGAACGTTCCCGTAACAATTTCAAAATTGGCGCTTCGGCTTCAATGCCACAAGAAATCATCGAAGGTTTCGCTTATCTAAAAAAAGCCGCCGCATACGCCAATGCCGATTTAGGTGTTTTACCCGCCGAAAAACGCGATGCCATTGCCGCAGTTTGCGACGAAATCCTCGCTGGACAACTTAAAGACGAATTTCCGTTAGTTATTTGGCAAACAGGTTCAGGAACTCAAAGCAATATGAATGTGAACGAAGTCGTTGCCAATCGTGCACAAGTTTTAAAAGGCTTTAATATTGGCGAAGGCGAACCTTTTATCAAAGCTAATGACGATGTCAACAAATCACAATCATCAAATGACACCTTCCCTACTGCCATGCACATTGCCGCATATAAAATGGTAATCGAAACCACTATTCCCGGAGTCGAAAAACTACACGCCACTTTAGCCGCAAAAGCAAAAGAATTCAAAGATGTTGTCAAAATTGGCCGTACCCATCTTATGGATGCCACGCCATTAACTTTAGGACAAGAAATTTCAGGTTATGCCGCTCAATTATCATTTGGATTAAAAGCTTTAAAAAATACTTTAGCACATTTATCCGAAATCGCTCTTGGAGGAACCGCAGTAGGAACAGGATTAAATACACCAAAAGGATACGACGTAAAAGTTGCTGAATACATTGCAAAATTTACCAACCTGCCTTTCGTTACCGCCGAAAATAAATTTGAAGCTCTTGCAGCACACGATGCTATTGTAGAAACTCATGGCGCATTAAAACAATTGGCTGTTTCGCTTAATAAAATTGCAAACGACGTTAGAATGCTTGCTTCAGGGCCACGCTCCGGAATTGGAGAAATTCACATTCCTGAAAACGAACCAGGATCATCTATCATGCCCGGAAAAGTAAACCCAACACAATGCGAAGCCTTGACTATGGTTTGTGCACAAGTGATCGGAAATGATATGGCAATCGCCGTTGGCGGAATGCAGGGACATTACGAACTAAACGTTTTTAAACCCGTTATGGCAGCAAACTTCCTGCAATCAGCACGATTATTAGGAGATGCCTGCGTTTCCTTCGACGAACATTGCGCTCAGGGAATCGAACCCAACTACAAACGCATCAAAGAATTAGTAGATAATTCATTAATGTTGGTTACAGCTTTAAACACCAAAATAGGATACTACAAAGCAGCCGAAATTGCTCAAACCGCACACAAAAACGGAACTACTCTAAAAGATGAAGCCGTTCGTCTAGGTTACGTAACTCCCGAAGATTTTGATGCCTGGGTAAAACCGGAGGAGATGGTTTAAAAAAGTTATGAATTATGAATTATGAGTTATAAATTATGATTGAAAACAAAAGGCAGAAGATTAAAAAAATCTTCTGCCTTTTCTATTATTTCTAAAAATTACAATTCATAACTCATAACTCACAATTCATAATTATTTACCGTCTACATAATCTTGTAAATAACTAAATCTCTCCGTCAACTTTCCTTTTTCGGTTATTTTTGCTCTTTGCAGGATTCCGTCTTTATCTCCATTGAAGAAAGCAGGAATTACGTGTTCCATAAATTGTTCTCCAAAACCTTCGCTGGCATCTTTAGGAATTTCGCAAGGCAAATTATCTACCGCCATTACCACAACAGCTGCAGGATGAAACACCTCAACTTCTCTGTCTTCTAAAGGGAAATAACCATAAATAGGCTCTTCAATCGTCGAAGAACGCACAGTACAAGCTATTGGTCCATTTACGTCACACGAAATATCGGCTACTACTTTTAATTTACAATCACTTGCATTCAGCATTTCTTTGGTTAAAATCATCGGAGCGCCAGTAGCATAAAAATGTCCGGCAAAATAAATATCCGAAACTTTAGTAAACTTTTCAAAATCTGAAACATATTGGTCAGGATGTTCGATAAAATCTCTAAAATCGATCACTTCTCCATCAATACGTTTATTATATTCTAAAACATCTAACTGAACATATACAGGCTGCGCATAGTTTTTAGTCAAATAATTTTCGACCGTAATTTCTTTTACCTTAATAGCATCAAGAATTTCTTTAGCACCGCTGCCTACTTTTCCGGTTCCGGTAACCACAAATTTTAATGCTGGTAAATTAAGACGTTTTAAATGTGCGATTAAAGCATCTTTGCCTGCAAGAGTTTCTGCTTTTGGCAATTTGAATAATTCAAATTTTATCCCAAAAGCACGAATTCCATTATAAACCCCCACCATTCCGGCGTATTTTCCAAAACCAATTAAACGACGATTTTGATCATCGACAATGGTTTCGTGATCATATAAATCGATATTTTTTTCTAAAATCGCTTTTAGTAGTTTCTGATTGTAAGGCTGTTTCTTAATAGTATGAGAAAAAAAGAAATAGGCTTTATCCGGAATCAAATTATCGACAGGAACCTCTTTTACTCCAAATAAAACATCACATCCGGAAATATCCTCTGTAACTGTGATTCCCATACTTTTATATTGAACGTCAGAAAAAATCCTGATATCAGAACTCTCTACCTCAACAATAGCGTCGTGATAGGTTTGTTTTAGTTTTGCAAGTTCATTAGGCGAAAATACAACACGTCTGTCCGGTGGATTCTTTCTTTCTTTTATAATTCCAAATTTCATTTATATCCGATTAAAATAATTATTAATATAACTTTTTCACTTCAATTTGTTTCAAATATAACAAATTTAGTTAAAGTTTTGTTGTTAAAATACAATTTAGAATGTTTTAAAACCGTTAAAAGCTGACAAACAATCAACTAATTAAATAAAGTCTTAATATTTTGTTAAAATCAACTTTCAGGTAAACAAAAAATGACGAAACTTAAATATTGAATTCTATATATTTGTTTTTAAAGAATGATGAAAATGAGCCTCCTTAAAAAAACAAATATACCACAAATACTTTTCTCAATACTAGTTTTAAGTTCTTGTGGTAAAGACAAAACAACACAAACAGATACTGCCACAGAAGTCGAAGATACTTTACCTAAAATGAAACCGTTAGCTCATGAAACTAAAATTTCACAAGCTTATATAAATTCAGTTGCCGGACGAATCAATCACTTTTACAATAAAAATTGGCCTAACAATACCATGAACGGAAGTTTTTTAGTGGCAAAAAATGGTCAGATAATTTTTGAAAGATATAATGGTTTCGCCAATAAAAACGAAGGAACTAAAATTACAGCCGAAACTCCGGTACAAATTGCTTCAGTAAGTAAAGTTTTGACAGCAACTGCGGTTTTAAAATTGGTAAATGCAGGAAAAATTGATTTAGACCAAAAAGTAAACACAATTCTGAAAACATTTCCGTACCAGGATTGTACGATCAGAATGCTTTTAAGCCATCGCAGCGGAATGCGTAATTACGCTTATTTTACAGACAGAGATAAATCGGTTTGGGACAGACATAATCAGCTTACAAACAAAGACATCTTAAACATTTTAGCGACAAAAGATATTGCTTTAGAATCTAAAACAGGAACACGTTTTAGTTATTGCAATACCAATTACGCCATGCTTGCGCTAATTATCGAAAAAATCACAGGTCTATCCTATAAAGAAGCCATGTCTCAAATGATTTTTAAACCTTTGGGCATGACGCATACGTATGTTTTTGATGATGATAAAGACCGAAAAAAGATTGTTCCTTCTTATAAAGGTAACGGTGTAGAAATAGGTTTTGATTATCTTGATAATGTATACGGAGATAAAAACGTATTTTCGACTGCAAGAGATCTTTTAAAATTTGACCGCGCCAGAAATGCTCCCGGATTTTTAAAACCTGAACTTTTAAAACAAGTTTATACAGGTTATAGTAATGAAAGAAAAGGAACAAAAAATTACGGTTTGGGAATTAGAATGATCAATTGGGAAACCGGACAAAATTATTATTTCCATAATGGTTGGTGGCATGGTAATACCTCATCGTATATTCCGTTAATGAAAGAGCATGTTACGATAATTGCTTTGTCGAATAAAATGACAAGAAACACTTATGCAGTTCGTAAACTGGCTCCTATTTTTGGTGATTATCCGTTTAATTTCAAAGATGAAGAATAATATTATTTTTCTGAAAAATTTATTACAAAACTAACTTCAAATAGTATAAATTTGCAAACTCATTTTTGGGGTCGACTGGTTTTGACAGCAAGTCGAATTGAAAAGTAAGCACGTCGAGCATTGAGACCTTGCTCGTAAATATAAGATCTTACAATTTTACACGGCGAAAATAACTACGCTTTAGCTGCATAATCCGAATTATAGTAAGATTAAGCCACGTCTCTATCAGATAGAGAAGCTGGATTCTCCTTGAAAGCCTTGGTTTGTGGCGGTCAGTACAGGGGAACCGTAAAAATAAACCTAGATTTCCATGAGCTTCGGGTGGATATCGAAATTAAGAAGATAAGTGTTGAGTGGTTGTTCCTGACCTAGCTTAACATCGAAAATCCAATCAGGAAATAAACGTGTAGAAAGCTCTTTAGTTGCTTGTTTGGACCCGGGTTCGATTCCCGGCGACTCCACAAAAAAACCTGTAAACTCTTTGTTTACAGGTTTTTTTTATATTAAAACTCAGCATATCAGCGTAATGAAAAAATGATCATTACATTAGTATCAGGATCAAGTTAAATAAAGAGCATAAAAGTGGAAAATCAACAAACGAGCTGGACTACTTGTCCGGAATGCCAGGGACGCGGCAAAAAAAGCCGAAGAATTAGCAAGAAAGCACGACTGCTCTACCAGATTGCTCTTGATCAATTTGAAAAAACCAACGAAGGAACAGCTCCGGTTTATCCCAAGGGCAATTTATATGTATGTGCAAACTGCAACGGCTCAGGATTGATTCCGTCTATGAGCGCTCCTCTGGCTGATAAAGAAAACTTTCCTCATGTTGCTATTATTGGCGGCGGTATTGGTGGTGTAGCTCTCGCAGTGGCCTGCCTACATCGCGGAATTCCTTTTACTCTTTTTGAACGTGATCATAACTTCGAAGCCCGATCTCAGGGTTACGGACTCACCTTGCAACAAGCCAGCAAAGCCATCGAAGGATTGGGCATTTTTTCATTGAAAGATGGCGTTGTTTCAACCAGACATTTGGTGCATACTACAGAAGGAAAAGTTATTGGAGAATGGGGAATTAGAAAATGGCTGCAATTTGATACTAAAACAGCAAATAAACGTACTAACATTCATATCGCACGGCAATCTTTGCGTTTAGCATTACTGGAACAACTAGGAGGTTATGATTTTGTACAATGGGATCATCAATTGGTTGATTTTAAAGAAAATGATAACGAAGGTGTTGATTTAAAATTTCAGGTAAATGGCGAAATAACAAACCTAAAAGCCGACCTATTAGTAGGAGCCGATGGTATTCGCAGTTCCGTAAGACGATTGCTAATTGGTGAAGACATTACTCCTTTGCGTTATCTGGAATGTATAGTAATTCTGGGTATTTGTCCTTTAGAAGCTATTGCAGCAATTGATAGTGATTTATTAGATTCTGCAACGGTGTTTCAGACCGCTAATGGCAATGAACGCATTTACATAATGCCTTATACATCAGATTCTGTGATGTGGCAACTAAGTTTTCCAATGTCTGAAGAAGAAGCTAAAACACTAAGCGCTCAAGGACCTCAAGCACTTAAAGAAGAAGCATTTCGCAGAACACAATGGCACGATCCTATTCCGCAGATCATAACAGCAACCCAACAAGCTCAGGTTTCAGGATATCCGGTATACGACCGGGAATTACTTGATGCTACACTATTGGCGAAAGCCGGAAAAGTAACTTTGATTGGAGATGCTGCTCACCCAATGAGTCCGTTTAAGGGACAAGGTGCGAATCAGGCATTACTGGACGCACTTGCATTGGCTCGTGGAATTTCTAAAGGATGCAGACCGATGTCGCAATGGAGAAAAACAGGAATAAGAGCAAGTGTCTTAAATGAATTTGAAACGGAAATGTTAGAACGAAGCGCCATCAAAGTAAAAGATTCTGCCGAAGCCGCACAGTTTCTTCATTCTGAAATTGTACTTCGCGAAGGTGATGAACCAAGAGGAAGATGCTTAAAGAAAAAATAAGCTTACTTTCTATTACATAAAAATCTTATTTATATATTTAAAAAAAAGCGGCTGCCTGAAAAGACAACCGCATTTTTTCTAACTAATTTATTCCAACTTTATTTATATTCCTTTTCTTTTTGCGCGTACCAGTCTTTCATTACATAAAAAGCTTTCTTTTTAATTCCCTGATCTGAAATTAAACCTTTGCGATTAAAGAAATCCTGAATGTTAGGCAATTGTCTGCGTGGCGATCTAAAATCGACTAAAATCCATGGAGAAACTCCGGCTAAACCTTCTATTCGATTGAACATTTGAGTGTTTTGAACGTACAATTCTTCCTGATATTCTTCGTTCCAGCGTTGTGTTTTGTCTCCGTGTAAACCTTGCAGTGCTTCGCCTCCAAATTCGCTTATGATAACGGGTTTGTTATACGGAATTATCCATTGCATGTCTTTACAGGATTCGTTTGTTCCTCTGTACCAGCCCAAATATTGGTTAAAACTCACAATATCTACATATTCGTTCATATTGTCATGAAGTGTGTTTACATTGTTTGGACTCTTGGTCACTTCCATAGCCATACTTATTAAACGGGAATTGTCCTGCGTACGGGCATATTTAGCCAGTTTACTCAAAAAGATATCTCTATCGTCACCATGTGGTGTTTCGTTTGCTATAGACCAAATTACGATGCCGCAACGGTTTTTATCTCTGTAAATCATATCGTGCAGCTGACGTTCGGCATTGGCGTACGTATCCGGATTTGTCCATGAAATAGTCCAATACACCGGAACTTCAGACCAAATCATTAATCCCATTTTTTCGGCTTCTTTTACCATGTTTTCATTATGCGGATAATGTGCCAGACGAACATAATTACAGCCTAATTCTTTTGCCCAGGTCAACAACGTAACGGCATCTTCTGTAGACCAGCCTCTTCCCGATCTAAACGGCGCTTCTTCGTGAATGCTGATCCCGCGTAAAAAGACTTTTTTTCCGTTTAGCAGAATTTCTTTTCCTTTGGTTTCTATCGTTCTAAAGCCAATTTTATCTGCAATACTTTCATCGGCTTTGTCAATAGTAACGTCGTATAATTTTGGTTTTTCCGGTGTCCATAAAACGGGATTGGTTTTAATTTCAAAATAGGCCACTCCCTTTGCATCTGTTGTGATGCTTTTTTTGATTTTTAGTTCTGGAATTGTAATCGAAACCGACTGATTTACTGTTTCGTTGTTCAGTTTTACCCAGCCTGAAATTTTTGTTCGGTCTTTTTTATCTAATTGAACCAGATAATCTTCTATATAAGTATTGGGAACCTGCGCCAAAGTAACGTCTCTTGTAATTCCGCCGTAATTCCACCAATCCATATTTACGGTTGGAACATTGTCTTTATGACGTTTGTTGTCGACTTTTACCACTACAAAATTATTTCCGTCAACGAGCAGATCAGTTACGTCAAAATTAAAAGGTGTATAACCGCCAACATGAGTTCCTGCTAATTTTCCGTTTACATATACTTTTGCATCGTAATTGACTGCTCCAAAATGAAGAATACCTTTGGTTTGAGAACTCTTTTTATAGTTGAAGTCTTTCTCAAACCAAACTGTTCCTTCATAAAAAAACAATCTTTCGTCTTTTGAATTCCAATCAGATGGAATATCCATCGTGGCCGATGTTGCAAAATTATATTCGGTTAAATCTGTGGTGTTGAATTTTTTATTTTCGAAAAATCCGTTGTTCTTAAAAGGCATTAAGCGATAATCGTAATATCCGTTTTCGAGCGGATCTACAATATAACTCCATTTTCCGTTTAAGGTGATGTTATTTCGAGCTGAAATATTGGATAGTAACGGAATTTCCTGCGCCATCATTTTTCCAAAAATCAGAAAAGTAAAACACAGCATTATTATTTTTCTCATAGTCAAAATTGTTTTTTTATTTTTAATTATAAATTCTTATCCTTATTCGCACTTTTGTCATTCTGATTTCTATGATATTATGAATCTTTTTTAGGAGCTAATCCCGCTATTCGTTGCAATCTTTTGCTCCATTTCATTACACAAAAGGATTTCCACTTCTATCGGGGCTAGGATAATCATTTTCATTAGAATGTTTCCGTTTAATACATCATTTCGACAAGATTTAACCACAATATTGTCATTCCGAGGAACGAGACTCGAGCGATAGCGAACAGGCGAAGCAAATCTCCGTTAGTAGCTCGACAAACTATACACTCTGTGTTAATTTCTTGCGAAGATTTCTCCTCCGTCGAAATGACAATATCACGAGTAATACTATGCGATTGCATTGATTATGATTACTTCAATTAAAAAAATAAAATTTATTGTTTATCAAAATACTTTGTCAATTCAAACGCATTATCATTGATTATTTTCATCTCTTTTAATAAAGGTTTGTAGGGCTCAAATGCGCTGTTTACAATTCCTTTATTCGAATCTCTGTTAGAATAATCGGTGCTTAAATCTTCCGGATCGTTGTCCATGTATTTGAACCAATGCCAGCCAACCGAATTTTTATTTTTAAGCAATTCTAATGTGAAATTCTGGTAAAAAAGTCCTCTTTCTTTTTGAGTTCGAACCAGCCATCCTGCGCCTGTATTATTGGGCAATCCGGAATCTTCTCCTTTGGTGTACCATTCTGTAATTAAAAACGGTTTTCCGGACCATTCTCCCCATTTGTTCATTAAATCCTGGCTCGGTTCCCATTTTCTGTAATGGTTAATCGAAATGATATCCATGTACTTTCCAGCCACTTTAAAAATCTCCGGATTCGTTAATTCCTGCTCTTTATCCTGATTAAATCGGCACCCTAAATAAAGATGGTTCGGATCTGCTTTTCGAAGCGCTTCTGTTACCTTTTTCATATAGGTTTCAAAGTAAAAAGCGGTAAACGCCATGCGGTCTTCCTGAGTAATATCTGAGGCCGAAGCGCTAAAACCTTTTCTTTGATCGAACCATTCTTTTGCGGCAATATACCCCTGTTCATCTTTGGCCAATAAAGTTAAATGTTTATCTAATGCGTCGTTATACCACGGAAGTTCATTATCTGTAAAATAACCCATCAAATACTTATCATTTTTATATTGAGAAAGGTCTTTAAACGCTTTTTCGATATAGACATCAAACTCTTTATCAAAAACCATAACCAAATCAAAACGGTAATTCTGCCAGCTGGCTTCTTTATATTTTCCGCCGAATTTTTTAATGTGATCGGAATGATACATACCCATTGGCGAAATAATTACAGTATAAACCAGCGGATTTTCTCCTTTTCTTACCAAGTCTGTATTCGACCATGCGCCTACTCCATTAAATCCGTTATCACGAAGTAATTTTGATTCCTGTTTCAGCCAATTTTCAGGACTTCCAAATTTTTTATCAAATGCTTTTTGCTGATTTACAGACCGACCCGCATTAAAAACGGCAACTCCTTTGTAAATAAACGGATAACCTTCGGGATCAATAATCCACCATCTGTTGTCTATTTTTTGGGTTCTAAAAAATCCTGTCGCTTCTTTCTGCCAAACTTTTGATCCGCCGTAAACAGAAATAGGTTCTTGTTTTTTAATTTTAAAACCGGGAAGTTTATCAATCGTTTTGGCTTCATACGAAACCCATTTTGGGTCTAAGGCATTTTGTCTGGCTTCAACTTTTTGATAGGCAATCGTATTTTGTGCCTGCAGGGAAATCAGGTTCATTAAACAGAATATTAGATAAAGAAAATGCTTCATTACATTAGTTTTTTATTTTTTTGAGAGGTATTTTTAGTATTCATTTCTCAGTCGCAGTCGCAGTATTCAGGACTGAAAACTGTGACTGAAAACTGAGAACTGATTTCACTCTATGTGTTTAAAAGATTATTTCGATAAATAAATATGATCGAAATCGAAAACGTAATTATTTAAAGCTCTTACATCTTCCGGATCAACGCTTCTTAAAACCAAAATATCTTTGATTTTTGTCAGGTCTAATGCCGGATTTTGTTTTTTGTATTCGGCAATTGGAATTTTAACCATATTCCAGCTTCCATCTCTTTTAAGTCCGTACAAATTGCTTGTGGCATCAAATTCTACATAACCAGTATTTGAGGCATCTTTCATTCTAAATCTGATTTTTCCGGTGCTTGTCGTTCTTACCGCCATATTAATGTAAGTGTAAGACGAGATATCTGTGAAATTTACAAATGATAGAATTGCCATTGCCCATTTAGCTTCGGCTGCAGGCGGTGTTGCTGGAAGAGAAAAATTTCTATAAGCACCTTCATAACCATCAACGGCCACTTCTTTAATTACAAACTGATTGCTTGAAACCCAATTTAAAACAGGAGCTGTTTTGGTAAAATCAGGGTTTTCAGAGTAAATTTTAAGGGCATCAGCCGGAATAACAATTGGCGGTGTTGCAGGAGCCTCAACCTCTACTGTAAAGGTTTTCTTTTGGGTGGTATTATCAACAAAAGTGATTTCGAGAGTCGATGTAAAAGTTCCTCCTTTAGTATATTTTACCTCAACATTTCGCTCGATTGAAGAGCCTGGAGAGCCGCCCTGAAAAGTCCATTTTACAGCACGGACTTTTGTTGATGAATCGGTATAGGTTACCGTTTCTCCTGCTTTAACAGACGTGTTGGTTGAAACCGCATTTAATTCTCCTTTGTTATAAAGATATACTTCGCGTACATCATCTTCACAGGAAAATAATCCTATGAAAAGCACTAAAAACAGGTATTTTAGTTTAATTATATGATTTAGTTTTATGGTCATGATTTCTTTTTTTTGGTTATTTTTTTGAGAGAGAATAGAAGAAAGAGTAAAGAGAATAGACTTCTCAGCAAATCTTGATTCCTGTTCTTTTTAGAAAATAGAATAAAGAATATAGAGAACAGATTTCTCACTTAATCTTGCTTCTTGTCTCTTATTTCTCTTCTTTTAGATCTATTCTCTATATTCTATATCTCTATATTCTTTCCTCTATAATTCTAAAACTCTATTTTAATCCGTCTAAAAATCCTTGATAAGCTGGTTTTTTATTATAATCAGCATCTAACAGCAACGGATATTCTTTTGAATGCCAGAAACTTGTTAGCCAGGTATATTTATCGGTTACGCCCCAGGTTGAAATGGCGAATTTTTGATTTTGAGGCAGTTCTTCATACATTGTAGTAATGAATTTGTAGGTTTCAGATTGCTTTTGCGCTTCGGCATCATTAAAGACATACGAATCTGATTTTCCGGTATTTACTTTTATGTCTAATTCTGAAATATGAACTAACAATCCTGTTGAAGCAAGATCTGTAAAACCGGTTTTCATAGTTTGCCTATTGGTATCTGTCGCGTAATGAAACTGATCTCCTACACCATCAATTGGCACTCCATTGGCTTTGAATCTTGTGACCATTTTTTTGATGGCAGCTCTTTTTCCTGCATCAATAACAACGCTGTAATCATTGTAGAATAATTTCGCATCAGGATCAGCTGCTTTTGCATATTTAAAACATCTTCCGTAAAAACCAATTGGGTCTTTAAAAAGCGGATTTATAACGGCTTCGTTTCTCAAAGCACCGCCATCTGCAAAAATCTCATTTACCACATCCCAGCTTTTTACTTTTCCTTTGTAATGTCCTACAACATCGGTAATGTAAATTTTAACTTTGGCTTCAAAAGCAATAGAATCGTATTTTGCATTTTTAAACCAATCCGGAAATGAATCGTACCAAACCAATGTATGTCCGTGAATTTCCAGATTATTGTCTTTTGCAAAACTGGTCAGATAATCGCCCGCCGTGTAATTGTAAGCGGTGGCCGAAGTCCAAATGCTGGCCATTTTCATTTCGTATTCGGCAGTGATTTGGCTGTAATGTTTCAGAACTGCATTTTTGTAATTGGCTTCGCCTTGTAAATCCTTCATTTTAACGGCAGCTCCAATTTTAAACTTTGCTTTTTCTTTTAAAGTTTGCGTTACAGGATTCGGATTAACCGGAGTTTCATCATCAACATTAATGAAAACTGTTTTTTCGTCGTTGCTGCAAGAAGCAAACAACAAAACGGTTAATAGACCTAAAATATATTGTTTCTTTATCATCGTGTTATTTTTTATTTGATGCGGAAACCAAAACTGAATTCAGTTTCCAGATCTATTGTTACTAACAAAAACTTGATTCTTATTAATTATATCCTACATTAAATCCTGCCGGTTTTCCCATTAAATCAATCTGACTTTGCGGAATTGGCATATTGACCATTACTGGCGTCATTTTTAAAGGCACTTCACCCGCACTGGTTCCGGATGGACTTGAACGGAAATATAAATTTTGTCTTTCTACCAAAAGTCCTAATCGTTTTAGCAAAAACCATCTGTTGTTTTCGAATGCCAATTCTCTGGCCGATTCATCTAAATAATTGTTTAATGTCCAGGTTGGCAAATCAAAAGTGGTTACGGCACTTTCGGGATTTCCTGTATAACCTCTTCTTCTCACTTTGTTTAAATAAGCAAGTGCTTTTGTATCGTTACCCAGATTATGATAGGCTTCTGATGCCAGTAAATAAGTTTCGGCTAATCTGTAATACATATAATCTTTATAACTGTTGGATGTCATTGGCAGTTTTTCTGTATCGTGGTATTTTTTCAAACTCCAATGCCAGGCTCTGTAATTTCCGCTTGGAGCTGCAATTGCTGGATTGGTAATAGATTGCCCGAATTTTGGATTTCCCGGAACATTAATTTTATAATCCTGATAATTATCTGAATAGTAATAGGTTTTGAATCTTAAATCGTTGGTCTGATCGTAAAGAGATTTTAAATAATTGTTTGGATAAAACCATCCTAAAGACTGACCTCCATACGCCACATCCTGAATAAGTTCGCTTGCATTTAGTTCGTATGTGCGTTGCGTAAAAACACTTCCTAGCCAGAAACCGCCACCGCCTGCCAAATCATCACTTGGACCTAACAGAAAGTCTCTTTGATAGGTAAAAAGTGATTCTCTATGGTTGGCATTTTGTCCCCAAACCTCAGCCAATGGCACTAAAGCATGCGTTCCGTCATTAATAATCGCATCAAATTGTGCTGCTGCTTCGGCCCAGTTTTGCTGCCATAAAGCACTTTTACCTCGTATGTGTCTTGCAACGCCTTGTCCGTAACGTCCGGCATCTACTTTAAACGGAAGATTGGCTATTGCATAATCAAGATCTCCATCGATTAATTTGTAAACATCTGCATCGCTGGCTACTTTGTAGGTTACCGGATCGTTAATATTTTCCGGCGTTGTTGGAATGGTATCAATTAAGATACCGCCATACATTTGCTTTAAATCCAGATACAATTCGCCTCTTATTACGCGAGCTTGTGCTACTAATCTTTTCTTGGCATTGGCATCCATATTAATATTTCTTGCCGAAGTGATAATAGCAGAACATCTGTCGATAATTTTATATCCCTGAATCCATTTTGATCCTGTAAAAGATTGCGGATTATGGCCTGTTCCGTAAGGTGTATTCCAGGTTCTGTGCAATCCTAAATCCGTGGCAACCATAAAGAAAACATTCGCCCATAAATCATTATTATCTCCAGATGGCGAATTATAATATCGCATCTGGTTGTAAAGCGCGTTTACTCCAACTTCCAGTCCGGCAGGAGAATCGTAGATATAATCTACAGAAATCTGATCTTTTACGTCTTCTTCCAGAAAACTTTCGCAAGAAGTCAATCCTAAAGAAAGTCCGAATATCAAAACAAATAGAAAATTTATATTTTTCATGATCTTGTTATTTTTTTAATTTATTAAATGATGTTAAAAACCTACTTGTAAGCCTATAACACAGGTAACAGGTTCTGGAAAATCGTTTATATCTTTTTCAGGACTATAAGATTGGTAATCAGTTATGGTAATTAAATTACTACCGGTTACATAAAGTCTCATATTGGTTAAACCTAATGATTTAAGGGTGTTTTCAGGGAATTTAAAACCAAGCGATACGTTTTGTAAACGAATATAAGAGGCGTCTTGTAAGCCTAAAGTATTGATGTACGGCGGATCGTTTCCGTCTCTTGGTCTTGGCCAGTTTCCTCCAGGGTTTTCAGGCGTCCAGTAATTTTGTTTTACACCATTTTTAACTCCTCTTAATGATCCTCCTTTTACATAATCGTATAAAAATAAATTGTCTCTGGTAACGCCCTGAACAGTATAAATATCTGCCGAGAAATCGAAACGTTTGTATTCTAAACTCACAGAAAAGGTTCCGAACCAATCCGGTAATTTTGAAGTGATTACTCTGTCCTGATCCGGATTTGGATTTGCACCGTTTGACGGATCTGCATCGTATAATTTTATATCTCCCGGATATAAAGTTGTTCCTGTAACAAGCGGAATATTTTCTCCTTGCTGATAAATTCCAACGGCTTTATATCTGTAATACACATCAATTGGTTTTCCGATAAACCATAGATTTCCAACAGAATCATCTTCTTTTCCGTCTCCGTTGGCATCTTTACCGTAAATGCTTACGATACTGTTTTTGTTTTTAGTAAAAGTGGCTCCTACATTCAATCTAAAATCTTGCTTTTTGATAAGATCTCCATTCAAAGTAATTTCTAAACCTTTGTTATTTACTTTTCCAAGATTGGATAATTTGGTTGTATATCCTGTATTCGCATTTAAGGTTTCGTAAATCAATAAGTCTGAAGTATCGGTATTATAAACCTCAACTGTTCCCGTTAATCTGTTTTTGAATAAACCAAAATCTGCTGCAAGGTTTAATTGTGTTGATGTTTCCCAACGTAAATCCGGATTTGACAATTGAGAACCCGGAACGTAACCCGATACTTTTATTCCGTTTATAATATAATCTCTCTGATCTGCCACAGCCATACTTTGGTACGGATCTTTAGGCTGATTCCCTACTTTACCATAACTGGCTCTTAATTTTAAATTGCTTAAAACAGGAACGTGTTCTTTCATAAAACTTTCATTTGAAACATTCCACGCCGCATTTACAGCCGGAAAAAATCCCCATTTATTATTTTTACCAAATACTGATGATCCATCGGCTCTGCCTGAAACCGTAAAGTAATATCTATTATCAAAATCGTATTCTAATTTTCCGGCAAAAGAAATTAGAGAGCGTTCGTTACCACCGATTTCCGGCGTGTTCAGGAAAGCACTTTCCAGACCATAAATCCCTAAAATATCACTCGGAATTCTACTGGATGAATTTTTAAACTCATTATATTCTGATGAAGTTATTTCGTAAACTCCCGTGGCGCTGAAGTGATTTCTTTCGGCAAGGTTAAAGTTGTAGTTCAAAATATTACTAAACTGATATTCTACATTATCTTTAAAAAGAATACTACCGCTCCCTTGTCCTGAATTGGCAATTCCGGAAAGTGATTTCGAAGAATTAAAATTCATTGCTTTATAATTCCATGATCGTCTACTCGCGTTTAGTTTATAAGTGAAACCTTTTAATATGTTGATATCAAGAAAAACATTCATAATGTCATTTCTATTTAACTCATTTGTATTGGTTTCATAAATATCGATAAGCGGATTTGGCGTTTCCTGAATGCCACCAGGAAGATGACGGAACGAACCATCGTCGTTATAAATTTTACCCAACGGTGAGGTATTTATGGCATTATTCAAAATATTACCCACATTTGGACGATTTGACTCAGAAAACTGAAGCGAAAGATTCATTCCTACTTTTAGCCAGTCGGTAATTCTTTGATCAACATTAATTCTCATGGCCACCTTTTCGAAATCGGTTTTAGGTATAACACCCGAAGTATTGATGTAATTTAAACTGGTAAAAATGCTTGTTTTATCTGTTCCTGACGAAACACTCAAACTATGGTTGTTGGTAACACCAGTTCTTAAAGCATATTTTTCCCAATCGATATATTTTCCTGATTGTACAGATTCTAATTCAAGCGGAGAAAAAACCTGATCGTCCGGTCTGTAAACTCCTCCGTTGCTTGTTCTATAAGCTTCTCTTTTCAACTGGGCAAATTCTTCACCGCTATAGATATCAAAATTCCTGTTGATTGTCTGTACTCCGGAAAATCCATTGTAGGCAATTTTTGCTTTTCCTGTTTTTCCTCTTTTGGTTGTAATTAAAATAACTCCATTTGATGCTCTTGCCCCATAAATAGATTGTGCAGCAGCATCTTTTAAAATTTCTAAAGAAGCAATATCATTGGCATTAATATCGTTAATGTTTCCTATTACAATACCATCTGCAATTACGATTGGTTCGTTGCTTCCGTTAATGGATTTTTTTCCTCTAATTTGTATCGAAGATGAACTTCCCGGACCACCATCGGCCAGACTAACCTGAACTCCGGCTGCTTTACCTCTCAACATTTCTCCAACATCAGAAGTAGCTACTTTAGTCATGTCACCCGGTTTTACAGATGCCACAGAACTTATTACGTCGCTTTTCTTTTTGGTACCATATCCCACAACTATAATTTCGTCTAGTGCCTGAGAACTTGGTTTTAAAACTACTTTTAGATTTTTTTTGTTTTCTGTTTCAACTGAAACCTCATCCATCCCGATGAAAGAAAAAACGAGTGTACTTTTTGAAGTTGTACTTATAGTAAAGTTACCGTCAAAATCTGTTTGAACTCCTTTTGTTGTTCCTTTAACATGTACGTTTACACCTGGTAAAGGCAATCCTGCATTGTCGACTACTTTTCCTGAAATCGAACTTTCCTGCGCACTCATATTAAAAGTGAGCATGCACATAAACAGAATTAAAACTAGTTTTAGATAATTTCCCTCAAGAAAAAGCATCTTTACGTGTTTGTAATTTTTCATTTTAATTTTTTGGTTAGTTAGTAAATCATTGTGATTTTCATTGCAAATGTGATTAATAAATGACGTTTTATAGGGAGGAAGATATTCGTTTTTAGGGGCGTCAATGTGTTTATTTGCAGTTTTAAGCTATTTAAAAACAGTATTCGTAATAAAAAACTTAAAATTTTGAAATTCGATTAATTTTCAACTTTCCAATTTAGTTTTAACTGCAATCCCGATAACTATCGGGAGCAAAGAATAAAAACGCAATCCCGATAGCTATCGGGAGCAAAGGATAAAAACGAAAAGTCCGCAAAGCTTTAAATAAACTTTGCGGACTTTATGTATAATTAGACGCGGATTTTACTGATTTGCTATCGCAAAGGCGCGGATCAAAACGGATTTTGAGTTTTTAAATATGATTAAAAAAATCTGCGTCAATCAGCGTTTTCGCGATAGCGAATCCGTTGCATCAGCGTTCCATTAAACTTTACGATTAAAATATTTACGGTTAATTTTTCGCAGCTTTATATTCACTAGGCGATAAATTGTAAAATCTTTTAAATTCTTTGCTAAAGTGTTTTCGATCATTAAATCCTACCATATTGGTCACTTCAGATACGGAATAACTGGTATTGAGTAATAAACTGGCAGCTTTCTTTAATCGCATATTTTTTATAAATCCGGCGACCGACTGATTCGTGAGGGTTTGCACTTTTTTGTAAAGCACGGTTCTGCTCATTCCTATTTCGCGGACTAAATCATTAACATCAAAATCGGTATTGTCGATATTGGCTTCGATGATCTGGGTTAGTTTTTTGACGAATAAACCTTCGGGCGTATTTACATTTTCTTGTTCAGAATCTGAAATAAATCTTTCGCCGTATTTCTGACGCATTATTTCTTTGGCTGATAATAAATTAGCTATTGTCAGTTTTAATTCTTCTATGCTGAAAGGTTTCGAAATATAGGCATCTGCTCCTGTCGAAAGTCCTTCGATTCTATTTAAAGTGGATGATTTGGCCGTTAATAAAATAACCGGAATATGATTGGTATTGAGGTTTGTTTTTAAAATTTTACACAACTCAAAGCCGTCCATTTCGGGCATCATTACATCGCTTACAATAAGATCCGGAATTTCTTTTTCCATATATTCAAGCGCTTTTATTCCGTCTGTAAATTTTAGGACTTTGTAATCGCTGTATAAAATATCATACACAAAAGAAAGTACTTCTTCATTGTCTTCTATAACGAGAATGGTCTTTTTGGTGCTGTTTTCCGGTTCTTCCAGATATTCTGCTTCATAGGTTTCAATTTCGGTTTGAACATCAGAAATTGGGTTTGCATTTTCTTCAATTTTAATGGCGTTCTCTACAATCTGAGATTTCTTAAAATGATCTTTTCCTTTCTTTAAAGTAATGGTAAATATAGTGTTGAAATTGGCATCGGCTTCTGTCTGCACCTTAATTTCTCCGTGATGCAATTCGACAATACTTTTGCTTAAAGCAAGACCAATTCCGCTTCCTAAATTAGCGCTTCCGCGATCGTCTAATTGGAAAAAGTTTTTAAAAATTTTCTTTTTTCTGTTTTCAGGAATCCCAATTCCGTTGTCTTTAACTTTAATTTCGATGGAATCTGAAGCTTCTTTTTGTTCTACAGCCAACGTGATTCGGCCATTTTTACTGGTAAATTTAAAAGCATTCGAAAGCAGATTATAAATCACTTTTTCCATCTGATTTTTATCAAAATAAATCAAAGCGGTATTGATGTTGAGAACAAATTTGTAGTCGATTTTTTTCTCGACCGCAAAGCCGCGGAAGGATTCGTAAATATCAAAACAGAAAGAAACGATATCCTGCTGTTCGCAATAAATTTTCATGCTACCTTTTTCAGCTTTTCTAAAATCCATTAATTCATTGACCAATTTTAATAATCGGTCTGAATTGTTTTTGATGACTTTTAGTTTGTGTTCGAGATTCGAATTTTTCTCGGCACTATTTAAAAGTTCCTCAACCGGTCCGCTGATTAATGTTAACGGCGTTCTGATTTCATGCGAAACATTGGTAAAAAAATCCAGTTTCATTTTGTATAATTCCTCTTGTCTTTCTTTCTCAACCTGTTCCAGATAAAAAGCTTGTTTTAATAATTCTCGATTTCTAAAAAATCTAAACAATAAAACGGATCCGGCCAGTAATAATCCGAAATAGAAAATATAAGCCCACCATGTTTTCCACCAGGGCGGTAACATAATTATTTTTAAGGTTTTAATGACAGGATTCCATTTTCCGCCTCCATCTGCTGTTTTAATTTTTAAGAGATAAGTTCCCGAATTTAAATTGGTAAGATTAATATAATGCTGTGAACCAATGGTATGCCAATCATCTTTATTAAAAGAACTTTCGAGTTTATAGGCATATTCGTTTTTTTCGGGAGAAACAAAATTCATTGCGCTGAATTCCAAACCAATATATCCCTGATCGTGATGCAGGGTAATTTCCTGAGTTTCGCTTATATCTTCTTTTAGTTCCACTTCTTTACTTCCGGGTCTGATTTCTGCATTATTCACGATAAGTTTCGTTAAAACGATTTCTGCATTATCCGGAGATTTGATGAGTTTAGACGGATTAAAAACGATCAATCCGTTTGAAGATCCGAAGATTAATTCGTTATCATTTAATTTTAAACTGCTGTTGTTTGAAAACTGTTTTACTTTTAAACCGTCTTTTGCGGAGTAAGAAGTAATTTCAAAATCAGAAATAGCGGGAGTTGTTCTCAATTTCTTTGTTCTGATTTTATACAGCAAATTGTTATCGCTGATCCAGATATTTCCTTGTGCATCTTCTGAAATGCTTTTTATGGTTTCATCTGTAAAACCCAGCGCACGGTTTATTTCGAAAAAGTGTCCGGCTTTTTCATTCAACAAATTGATGCCACCGCTTTCAGAACCTACCCAAAATCTTTTCTTAGAATCGGTAAACAAAACCGTAAGGCTGTTATTTGGCAATCCGCTGACTTTTCCTGATTTGTATATTTTCGTAACCCTTTTTAGTTTCTTATCAAAAAAGTTCAAGCCGTATTGTGTGGCAATCCACAAACCATTTTCGCGGTTTGCTATATCTGTAATAAAATTATCGCTGAGCGCATTTGAAGTCCCGTCGGCCATATAACTTTCTATGGTTCCGTCCGGGAGTATTTTTTTTAATCCGTTTCCGTTTGTTCCTACCCATAAATCTCCATTATCGATTAATAAGGCCGTTATAGGTCGATTACGCTCTTTCGGGTTTGGAGAAAGCGAAATTTTACTGAAAGTTTTACTGTTTTTATTGAACTTATATAATCCGTTAAAAGTACCGCAAAACAAATTTTCCTGATTCTGATTGACCAACGCGGTGATCATATTCACGCTTTTATCAAAATCATTAGTATCGATTAAATACGAGGAATTTTTGTTGTTTCTGAAATCCAGAAAATTCAAACCGCCGCCGTTTGTTCCTACCCAAACTGCATTGTTATTTTCTTTTGAAACGGCATTTACCAATGCACTGTTTAATCCAAAATTGGGTTTTATGACTTCTCTTACGTTGGTGAAATTCGTGTTCGTTTTCTGGAAAAAATTCACGCCTCCACCATTGGTTCCAATCCAGATATCATCGTGACGGTCTTTTAAGAAACACTTTATATCATCGTCTGACAAACTATAACTCGTTAACGGATTGTGTTGGTATTTGGTAAATTCATTTTTGTCTTTTTTATAAACACACAAGCCATTTTTTGTAGCAAACCAAATGGTATTGGCATCTACCGAAACAATATCATTTACCCAATTTGATGATAAACTTTTTTTATTTCCAGAATTTTGGAGATAATTCTTCACGGAATTTCCGGCTGCGTTATAATGGAAAACGCCATTGGCTTCGGTTGCAAACCATAAATCTCCATTTTTTTCTTTGATAATTTTCCAAATTTTCGAATGCAGTAAAGCGTCGTTTTCTTTTAAAGTTTTCGGAAGTTCTTTTCGCGATCCGTTTTTAGGGTCGAAACATTCTAATCCTTTTGCTGTGCCTACTAAAACACCATAATTACGATCATAAAACAGTGACAAAACCCTGCTTTTTCTAAAAGGAGAATTATGATCGTTTGAAATTTCTTCTAATAAATACTGCTTTCTGTTTAAGCGTTTAATACCGCCAAAAGTCCCAACCCAGATCCTGTTTTGATCGTCCTGAATGATAGATGAAATGTAGTTTCTGCCGCCTTTTACTTTTTGGACGTCGACTCTTAAAAAGTTATTTTCTTTTTTATTGAAGAGGTTTAGTCCGTTGTTGGTTCCTATCCAAAGTTCCTTTTGATTGTCTTCTAAAATTACATTGATATGGTTGTTGCTGATCGTATTTAGAATGTCTTTGTTGTAGACATATCTTAAAAAATTATATCCGTCGTAACTAATTAGTCCGTTTGCGGTTCCTATCCAAATAAACCCTTTTTTAGTTTGATGGATACTCGAAATCATACTCTGCGAAAAACTCACATCGTAATCAATATGATCAAAATATAAATCTGATCCCTGCGCCTCAACATTAAAGGAAACGGAAAGAAATAATACAAGGCTTAAAATACGGCTTTTAACGTTCTTCATAAATTGATTTACTTACAGATCAATGCTAAATTAATGTGTTCGATTTATTTGTTCTAAACTTAGAAAAAAAATAAACTAAACGCACTGCAAGATAAATCTAATACAAAAAAAGAGATGTCGCTATTTTTTCTTTTTAAGGGGTGGATTTGTACTTATTTTGATGTAATTAAGGTTGAAATGGGTATACTTTCCTATTCTGTATTTTTAATTTTCTTTTTATTTAGGGAGCTTAAAAGTAAAATAAATTCTTTGCACAATAGTTGACAAACTTCGCTCTTTGCTTCCATCGTCTTTTCGGTGTATATCCCCAACATTTAAATGAAGTATTAGGGATTCTCTTGAAGTTTCATTATAAATATAACCTTCTAATTTGCCTTTTCTTATGCGTACTAAGGCAAAAGCTCCACCTATAACTATCTGTGCAAGATTAGAATCGAAGTGTTTGTCAATACTTTCGATAAGATAAGTTGGAGTTGGGCTAAACTCCAGATCAATTTTTAATTCTTTACTGTCCGGTTTATTTACAAAATCATAATTAGTTTGTATTAATAATTTTAAGGTTTCTTCCATGATTTCATTAATTATTCGGTCTTTAAGAATAGCCTGCGCAAATTTATGTTTATAAAAATCAAAATCACGACTCTGTTTTCCAGTACCAGTTGCAAACTCATAGAGTAATATAGCAACTGTAGCGTCAGAGCTTTTTCTAAATAATGATTGTTTTCTATCTTCATCCGTAATGCCCCTGATTCCTGGATAAATTTGATTTGCCACTTTTTCAATTGCATTTCCAGCTATTTCATAAGGCAGCTGGTTGAATTCTTCTTTTACTTTATGTTGTATCTTCTTTCCTTTTTCCTCTATTTTTTCTACAATTTTTTCCTTCAGCATTTTCCTTATTTCATTAATTTCGACTATATTTTCATATAAATTTTTAATATAATCAATGTACGTTTCACTATAATGATTGCTTAATTTTGTTCTTTCAAATTCTTCTTTGATCTCATCATAAAGTTCTTCCAAATCAGACGTAATTTCTTCTTCAATATCTATTAATGAATATATAACCTCCTCAAATATTGAAATTCCTGTATTTAAAAAAGCTATGACAACCTCATCCAAATTCACCAATATATAGATTGACTTTTCTTTAAGTTTCTTTTTTATTCTAGATAGTCGGTCAAATAATTTGAATTCCTTTAAGTATTTTGGCTTCTCTTTTACTGCATCTTTTTGGTCAATTCTAAAGTATCTGGTTTTTCTGCTGTTTTCTCTAGGATTCTCAATTATTTTATCGAAATTATCAATTTTAAAAGTATCACTGAGTTTTAAATAGTACAATTCTTTTACCAGTATTTGTCCAAGCTTTACCCTGTCCTCATATTTCGCAAAATTGAAAATTACTTTTCCATTTTTAGTAAAATACTTTTCCATGATATCTTCAATTATATCCGGAGCCATCCAAAGTGCAAAATTTTTATTAATCTGTTTAACAATATCATCAAATTCTTTGTTTCCGGTAGTTTCCGAAACTTCATCAAATGATTTTTTTAGAAAACTGTTATTTAGATCCTTAAAAGAAGAGTTTATATAATCCTGAACCAAAGTTTGTTCAAACTCCACCAATTTGAAATCTAATTCTTGTTTTGATAAATTTTTAAAACTTTGTTTATTTCCTTTTGCATCAATAAATTCACCACTCAACTTTCCTTTTCCTTTTAAAAGTAGTTTTACGTTATTCATATTATCCGCAAATAAATACTTATTTCCTCCCTTTAAAAATTCATCCGTTTCATCAGATAAAAACCATAAATTTAAAGGCATTTCTGGCGCTCCTAATGCCATCTCGCCATTTAATGCAGTTTCAATAGATCCCATTGTTACTCTTGCAGCAGCATCAAACCATTCAGATATTATTCCTTTGGTTTTTAAATAGGCATCTACGAATTTGTAATAAGCATGTCGTTGTTCAATGGTGTGATAAAGATAATGTCGATCATTTAGAGTATTATACAATGAGGCTTTCCAAAAAGTAGACCTTTCGTCATCTGGCATAGAAATTCTATCTTTGTCATACCATTGGCCCAGTTTCAATTTAGGATATTTACCTATGTAGTAATAGTCTCTTGTCACTTCACCTGTGCCATATTTAATATCTAATTCATTTAATAAAGTTTTCGCCCAAATAAAATACATACTTTCTACTCCAAGATCCGGGTACATTTTTTGAGGAGTCAAATCCGGATATATTATTGTCTTAGTGTGAATTGTTATTTTACCAGGTAAATTAGGGAATACTGATTTTAACAACACAAACAATTCTTCGTGTTCTGAAAATAGCTGCTGAATATTTACATCAGGATTTTTAATTTCTCTAATCAATCTTTTATAATAAGCAAATATTTTTTTATCATCGCTTTCTTTTAGTAATTGATACAGCTTTGCAAGCATTGATTCGCTAACCTCTACCCAATTTAGACTCTTAGTAGTAACTTCATCAATTGCAGTAAGACGCCATTTTTTCAACCCAAAATACATTTTTGTAAAAAGTTCGTGTTCTGGTTTGCCATCAAAATCCTGAACCCTGGCTCCTTTCTCAAAAGCTTTAGAAATACGAGTCCAATATTTTATTTCGACAGTGTTCTTTGCTCCAATTGCAAGTTCTAATTTCTTTTTAATTTCTGCTTTAATAGCTTCTGGAGAAGGCTCATTATTATTTGTCTGAAATACTTCAGGTACTATGAGGGTTTGTTGAGCTGCAACATTCGCATAGGTTTGAGTTGTTGTGCCATTGTTTAAATTTACAGTAGTGTTATCTGATGTGGGAGAATTTATTGTTGTTCTGTCAGTGGTATCAATAACGCCTCCACCAATCAGAGCACTTTGGGCTGAAGTTGTTAAATTTGTTGAAAGACTAAAATTTGCTATTGTTTCCTCAGAAACCGAAGAAGTATTGCTCATCGATATTGCTGTTTTTTTGATTGTTTCAGCATTACTATCTTTGGCGCCTCCTTCGGTTGAGGCATTAGAATTGTTTAGAATAGTAGTTGTATTTTGATTTTTTTGTTCCTGCCATTCCTGCACTATATCTTTTTGCTGACTCATTTCTTTTGAAACTTTAGCAAGCTCTTTTATAATTGTTTCAGTTAAATCTTCTGAACTTTTAATATCAGCACTATTTTGTATTGAAAGATTGAAATTATGTATTACATTTTTACTCATCGCTAGGTGTTTTTCTGGATGTAAAAATAGTATCAAAGTTTGCGATTTCTAAATTTCAAACCACTTGAATTCAGTAGTTTCAGTACAAATACAACTTGCTGAAACTACTGAATTCAACTGATTTAATCTTATTTAAAAACACATTCCTTTTCCTACTTTTGTTTCCTCCAAAAACTTAAATGTACTTACTGCTTTTTATACAATTGCAATTTGTATCTCCACTTCTATTTCGTAAAAAATACCACTCGACTTTTATTATTAATCAATTTAAAATAGCCGTTATGGATTTTTTATTATCAACAGGCATAAGAAAAATGCCAAAAATCCCTGATAAGAGTAATTCTTATTCTTTCTATTCAAAGAAACCTTCTAAGAAGGAATTTACCTCAACTCTGCATGATCATCATGAAGATGAAATTAGATTGACAACTGAAAAAGTTGATTCTGTCAAAACCTATAATTATATAATTTAAAAAAACATGGCAATTCAGACATTAAATACCATAAAAAAATGGTTTAAAACTGGCTTAAAACCAACACAAAATCAATTTTGGGATACCTGGGATTCTTTTAGACATAAATTCGAACAAATTCCATTAAAAGATATTGAAGAACTTGAAACGACATTGCTCACAAAAGCTGAAAAATCTCAGCTAGAAGAACATCAAAATAATCCAAATGCACATGCTGAGTTATTTTCGTCCAAAGAAAATAAATCTGAAAAAGGCACAGCTGGCGGCTATGTTCCGCTAAATGAGTTTTCCAAAATTACCCATCAGTATTTGGATGTAGTTAATAATCTAACAACAGGAGGCGAAACTGCTTTACTTTCTGCTGAACAAGGAGTTATTCTTCAAAATCAAATTGACAGTATTAATACATTATTATCATCTGATAATGTTGACCTTGATACGATTCAGAAAATTGCAGATGTTGTTGAACAAATTCAAATTTCACTTAGTACAATTTTAGTAAATGACTTAACTACTGGAGGTGTTACAAAAGCTTTGACTGCTGAAATGGGGAAACTATTAGAAACAAGTAAAGAAGATAAATCTCAAAAAGGTATTGCTAATGGATATGCCCCTTTGAATGATTTGGCTAAAATTGCCAGTCAATATTTAACCATAATAAACGATTTAACAACTGGAGGCACAGCATCTATTTTAAGTGCTGAACAGGGAGTTATTTTACAAAATCAGATAAATGCCATCCATAAATTGTTATCATCTGATAATGTTGATTTAGATACTTTACAAGAAATTGTGGATGCCATTGAAGAGGTACAAATATCGCTAGATACTATATTAATAAATGACCTAACTACCGGTGGCGCTACAAAGGCTTTGACAGCCGAAATGGGAAAACAGTTAAATCAAATTAAACTGACTGGAACAATTGCTACGGATGCTGAAATGCAGATAAACGATACAATACCAGAAGATAACAAAGTTGTAAGTCGTTCGAAACTTTTTAATTGGTGGAACTGGATTAAAACAAAAGCTCAAACTATTAATGCTCCTTGGAATTTTTCAAAAGGCTTAAAAGTTAATGATACTGTAAGCAGTAACATAACCGAAATGCTTCAAGATATGTTTGTAGCACAATTAGATCGAGAAGATAATGGTATCACTAAAACTCAGTATGGATGGGAAACAATAAAATGGATAACTCCAGATGGATGGTCCACTCTACTTAAACCCATCACTCCAAATCAAAATAGGACCTTAACCCTTCCTAATAAATCCGGAACGATTGCGATTAGTAATGATTACGTTAAAACTGCCTCAGGAACAGCTACAACACCAGCGTTAATAATTCCAAACGGAGTTTTAACAACAATTCCTCAAAATGGAGCGATTGAAAGAGATGAAAACGGGAAATTATGGACAACACGAAATGGAAAAAGATACAGTATTTTAGAAGATGATGGAAGTGCAATACTAATGGTTTACAATTCACCATCTATTTTAACAGTAGTTGTTTATGCGGCAATTAATACCTCAAATTCAGCACAAACAATTGCAAGTCCAATTGGTGCATTCCCTAACGCTGGTTTTTTTAATATTAAAATGTTTAACCGCATTACTTTAACTAAAAACATTGGTTCAGTTATGCCAAATATTGTAAAGTTAGAAGTTTTTATACAAGTAAATAATGGCTTTTTTTACAGAACTATAGGAGGCCCGCGATGGAATCAATTAAAAATTTATGAAAAAAATAATTTATCAATACCTAGCCCTTCTAATGGCACCACTTTTTATGATTCTGCTTTTTCAGAAGTAATTGAAACCAGCTTATCTTCTTGGTCGGGTATAACACTTCCTCTAAAAACCGATAATGGTTCTAATGTTATTGTAGAATACACTGATTATTCACTTACTAACTTTACTAACGATGCTCCTTTACCAGCATCACAAGCATCTTTTAATTTTGTATTCAAAATGACTTTAGGATATGCTGATAGTACAAATGCTTCCGGTCAAAATGTATCATGGAAAATTACAAATGTGAATAAGGCGCTTTATATTGAAAAAATCAGGTAAATAAATTTTATATGTAGAACAATATACTTGAACAGTAATCATTTACAAAAATAAGTCGTTTAATAAAAATGAGGCTAGAGTAATACATGAATTAAAAAAAGGGGTCCTGTGTTTACTTTTTATTCCAAGACATAGTATTAGAGTATAATATTAAAAAAAACGATTACTGTATTAATTCAACCGTCTAAAACGTTCTCAGAAAGAGAGAAAAAATTTCTCCAGTATTAAAAAAATCTCTTAACTTTTTTAAACAAATTTGGCCGTTGGTAACTAGGATAAAATCTTCTTGTTGCTAACGGCTTTTTGTTGTTTTTAATGTACATGAAATCATAGCTGTAATACTTTAAAGTTAGATTACTTTCTACTGAAACTACCGAAAAACCAGGTCTGATTTTTCCATTTTTTGTATACTTCCGAAGTACTTTTACATCCTCAAAATTCTAATCCCGATTGTTTTTTAACAATATCCTTACTAGCTATTCGCTAAAAATAGCTTCCTACAAAAGAATACAAATCAATTAAAATAAATACCACTATGAATTTTCTTTTATCAAAAGGCAGGAGAAAAATGCCTAAAATTCCCGACAAGAATAGTTATAAAAATCAAATGAATCAGTCTGATCTGAAAGACATCAACTTCCAAAAACAATCAATTAATTAGACATTAAACATCATGGCAATACAAACATTAAACACCATAAAACAATGGTTTAAAACTGGTTTCAAACCAACACAAACTCAATTTTGGGATACTTGGGATTCCTTCCGACACAAATTTGAAAAAGTTCCAGTAAAAGATATTGAAGGAATTGACGAATTGCTTTTAACCAAAGCAGATAAAACCGTTTTAGATAATCACCTGGCCGATAAAAATGCACATGCTCCACAAATAAATACGGATTGGAATAGTGAATCTGGTTTTAGTCAATTGATTAATAAACCTGAATTTAAAACTATTAATGGGGAGCCATTGACAGGTGGTGGAGATATAGTTTTTGACATTACACCTTTATGGAGATCTGGTACAGGTAGTTATTCGATAACTACAATTGATGGTGATAATGATGCTAGTGGCGGAAAATCAATGGCTGTAGGCCATCAAACAACAGCGAGTAACTATGCTTCATATGCCGAAGGCTCATTCACACAATCGTCAGGAAATAATAGTCATGCGGAAGGGAATGAGACTGTTTCAAGTAGTAGTGCATCACATTCTGAAGGATATCAAACAAGTGCTGAAGGTCCCTACTCACATGCAGAAGGGCAAGCAACTAAAGCAATTGGTACTGGATCACATTCTCAAGGTTATAAAACTATTGCCAATGGTAATTATTCACATGCAGAAGGTAATCTAACTATAGCGTTTGGTGATTATTCGCATACAGAAGGTAGTCTAACTATAGCTCTAGGAGATAATTCACATGCTGGAGGTATTGAATCAGAAGCTAATGGTCTATACTCATTCGTTCATGGAAATAACTCATTTGCTAATAATGAGAATACTGTCGTTTTAGGTGCTAATATAACAGGTGCAGAAGCTAATACAACGTATGTAGATAAATTAAACATAAAAACTATACCAAATGGTACATTAGATAGGAGTTTAGGAGTTGATTCATCTGGTAATGTTATCGTGGGTTCTATTGGGAGTGGATATTCTCAAAATTTGCAAAGTATTTTAGATACAGGTAGTTATGCAGAAATCGACGAAGGAAATTCAATAATAGCAATATTTGAAGGAAATGCTAACAGTAGAGAATCAATATTAAGTTCAGGAAATGGAGATTTGCTTGCTGGTTTAACTGTAACAAATAATGATATTAACCTTATAGGTCTAAGTATCGCTACGGATAAAAAGGGAACTATTCAAATACTTGACTCTAAGCCTAATATATCATATATAAAGGATGCGTATACCGTTGCTAAAAATACTACAGTTACTTTTTCTGAACCTATATCAAATTCTCTTTTAAAATTCCCTGCAAAGCCAGAAGGTGATTATACAGTAGCTACCACAGATGATTTAGAAAAGCAAAATTTACAGCAAACATTAGATAATGGCCCAAGCGCAACTCTGACAAGTCCAAATGGAATAAATGATGTCGGAATAGATTTCCTTGCACTCGATAGTTTAGTATTCACAGGAATTTCTAGTAAGTATGGCGGAAATGGATCATCTTTTGTAGGAATATTTAACGAATCGCCTCTTTTG
Organism: Flavobacterium bizetiae; assembly: GCF_902804475.1. Lineage (GTDB taxonomy): Bacteria > Bacteroidota > Bacteroidia > Flavobacteriales > Flavobacteriaceae > Flavobacterium > Flavobacterium bizetiae. The sequence goes on along the minus strand of NZ_CADCSU010000124.1, from coordinate 14,535 downwards.
AGAAGAATATCTACTTCGGGTAGTCAATTATTATTAAAAATTGAAAAACCAAGTGATGAAGGAGATTCAAGTAAACACACTATTGTGCAAGTTCCTGCAAAGCCAAGTAGATTCGAGCCTTATACATTAGCTACCTTAGATGATTTATCAGTACTTATAGAAGATACTAATTTTACTACACGGCAAACGGTCTCTGAAATGGATATAGCTTATCCAAATGCCAGACCACGAGATAGAGTTATTTTCAGAGCTTATGCAGGAAACACTACTTTTATGTATGAAAAAACTTCCTTTGGTTGGATAATCTCAGAAGTCCTTATAGCATCTTAAATTTGGTTCTAATTATAAGTAATATAATTAATAACATAATAATGAGAAGTTATTAAAAAATACAAATCCTAAAACAGGTACATTTTGTTAGTATTTGTTCTAGCTACTATAGAGCTAATAATATACTCCTCTTTTTATATTGATGATTTATTCCATTGATGCTGACTCTTACTTCAAAATAAAAGAGATCTGAAAAATCAATATAAACAACGCAATAAATCAATCATTCAAAATAAAACATTTAATACAAATGTTGAATTTATCAAAATCTAAAACCACATAATTTAAAAACAAAAAAACATGGCAATACAAACATTAAATACTATAAAAAACTGGTTTAAAACCGGTTTAAAACCATCACAACAACAATTTTGGGACACTTGGGATTCCTTCCGACACAAATTTGAAAAAGTTCCCGTAAAAGATATTGAAGGAATTGACGAATTACTTTTAACCAAAGCAGATAAAACGGTTTTAGATAATCACCTGGCTGATAAAAATGCCCATGCTCCACAAGTAAATACGGATTGGAATAGTGAATCTGGTTTTAGTCAATTACTTAATAAACCTGAATTTAAAACTATTAATGGGGAACCAATAGTAGGAACAGGCGATATAGCATTAGACGTTGAGGGTTTAACTTTTGAACAAGTTTTATCAAATGGAAATGAAACAACTCAAACTGCTTTATTTAAAAGTTATGCAGATAGTGATATTTATACAAACGCTATTAGTGGACGGAATATTGAAATGACCCAATCAAGCACCGCCACCAGAGGTGAAAATAAAATAGCATCTTTAAATTTAAATAGCGAACAAATTGATTTTGTTAACTTAAATACAGGAGAAACTACAGCCTTGTTTGCTCAAGGTGTTGAATTTGGTAACTTAAATTCAAATCATTTTTCTGCATTAGGAATGAATCCAGCTACCACAGCAAGCTACTCAAATGTTTTAATGCCTGTAATGACAGAAGAAGGAGAAACAAAAACTTTAGCGACATTAAATGATATACCAACATTTTTACCAGTGTCAGCAACTCAATCAGGTATAGTTGATAATACTTCTTTGCAAGAATTGGGGGGAGTTGATAAGCTTATAAATGGAGTTAGGATAGGTAAAGGAAGTGGTAATGATCCAGAAAACAGCTCTTTTGGGTTATCAGCACTAAGTTCTAATACTACAGGAACAGCAAATACAGCTATTGGATCTGAAGCATTATTAAGCAATATATCTGCAAATAACAACACTGCTATTGGAAATTGGGCATTAAGGTTAAATCAAACCTCTCCAAGTAATACAGCATTAGGAGTAAATGCACTTACAAAATTATTAAGTGGAGTTGGGTTTAATACTGCCGTAGGTGCTTCTGCTTTAGGAGATTTAACAACAGGAAATCAAAATATAGCAGTTGGCGCCTCATCTTTACGCAGAGCTACAACTGGAAACTTTAATATGGCTATAGGTAATAATACACTATCTAAACTTACTACAACCAATAATAATACAGCTATAGGTGCTAATGCTGGTACTGGAATTACAGGAGCTAATAATACAGCTATAGGTTTTTTATCTAATGGTACATCGGCAGTAAGTAGTGGTAGTTATAATACAACTTTAGGTTATCAATCAGGGGGACAATTGACAACAGGAGGTGGGAATGTATTAATAGGAAGTTATGCCAATAATGCTGGTACAGGGTTTTCTACAGGTAATAATAATATTGCGATTTCTTCGGATTATTGGTATACCGGAGTAACTACAGGGAGTAATAATACATTGGTCGGTAATATTAGAGGATTATCCGCAAATGATTCTAACCTGATTATATTAGCTGATGGTAGTCAAAATGTAGCAATTAGAAAAGAAGCTGATAACAGATTGCTTGCTCCTACTTTGACAAATGATTTAATTGATTCAGGAGGAGCTAAATCTTTGTTGACTAAAGAGTATTTGGATGCTCATTCAGAAGGTGGTTCTCAAAACTTAGATGAAATATTAGATAACGGGAATATTGCTATTGGTAAGTTCATTAGATTAAATGAAGATTCTAATTTACAAACAAATTCTGTAGATATAAAATTCGACAAAACAGTATATAGAGACAAGCAACAAGGAACTCCATCTACCGAATATGATAAAAACTCTATAACTAAATTTGACGTTGTATTACAGGATGTTATAAGTGACTTTGATTTTAGCGTAGGGGTTGGTAATTTCAAATTGCCTGTAAAAACAAAAGGATCAGATTATACTTTAGCTACTACGGACGATATTACAGGAGGGTCTCAAAATTTACAACAAACTCTAGATAATGGTAGTACAGCAACTAGAGAAAATAGCTATATTAATTTATTGTCAGGACCCACTAAATCCACGGAAATACATTGGTCTAATGAGAGCGATGGTGTTACTGATCCAGCAATATATAGTACCTATTCTCAATTAGATGGTAGCATAACCCTTGAATCTGGGTCTTCCTTAGAGTCTTCTAATAACTATAGTAGTTTACTAATGTCTCCTGATAGCATGTATTTACGTTACTTTAAAGATGGCAATGGTACATTAGTAGGTTTTAGAGATCCTATCAATATGGACAATAAATTATACTTTCCATCATTACCTTATAATTCTCAAGGATATGATTTAGCTACCACTAGCGACATATCTTTACAAAAAGCATTGAATAATGATAGTTCAGCTAATGTTATTGACAATTTAATAGATATTACCAATACTGATTCAGAAACTGGCGAATCAACAAATTTTTATCTATTTCCTAATTCTATAGGATTTAGTGACTCTAGAGACGGTAAAGCTAGTAAAATAAGTATGCAGGATAGCGAAATAGAGTTAATTCAATCTACAAATTCTGGTTCATTTAGAACTAGTGTAACTATTACAGAACCAATCTCAGATTCTAATATAAAATTTCCTGCACCAACAGTAGCAGGAAATTATACACTAGCAACAACAAAGGATTTCAAAACCATCAATGGGCAATCAATTGTAGGCACTGGAGATATATCTGTTTATGACGACAATGTATTACATAAAACCGGTAACGAATCTAAAGATGGCGACCTTAATATAACCGGTAATCTGGGTATAACTGGTACTATAGAAATAACTGATATGGATACCTTTCCTCGTCCGCCAGAGACCAATATAATTCTTAATAAAAATGGAGATCTTACAGCTACAAATTTTATAGGAAGGTCAATAACTTCGTTCACAGGGCAATTTCATAGCAATGTTACGATAGGAACAGCAGGATATAACGGAAGTAAACTAGAGGTAAATGGAACTATCTCAACTAACGGAATCAACGTAGCCGCAGCATTGACAGAATCATCAGATGTCATATTCAACAGCACGCCTGTTGGTTCGCAGAGGACAATAGCAGGTAATACCATCCAAATAGCAGGAGCTACCGGTGATTACTTTTTAGAAACATTCAGATACAATGCATCTGATTACGGAATGCAGAGAATTACATTCACATCTACCGCATCAGCAGGCAGGTTCTTTATACGAACATTAACAGCCGGAGTTTGGTCTGCATGGATTGAAAAACAATAATGAATTTGTAAATTAAATACCCTTATAAAAGTTATTACACTACAATTTTTCTACCTCATTTATTATACAATGGATGAGGTAGAAAACATTAACACGTTCTATTACTTTAAAATATTATAACAAAAAGAATCAACCTCAAATTAATCTTATGAACAAATCAAAAATCACGCTAATTATTAGTCTTTTAATTGTTTTAACAGGCTTAGTTGACACAAAATTCGATCTCCTTCAAGATGCAGGATTATCATTGATAACCATCAACAGGATCAAATTAATTGGTCTGCTCCTATCAGCAGCATTACCAAATATTACTTCCTTATTTTCTACAGAAGAAAAATAAAAAAACATAATGCAAGATTAAAAGATATCAAAATCAGAAATAAATCTTTATCACCAATTAAAATAGTTGCTTAACAAAAATCTATAACTAAATAAAAAAACATGGCTTTACAAACATTAAATACCATAAAACAATGGTTTAAAACTGGTTTAAAACCAACACAAACTCAATTTTGGGATACCTGGGATTCCTTCCGACATAAATATGAAAAAGTTCCTGTAAAGGATATTGAAGGAATTGACGAATTGCTTTTATCCAAAGCAGATAAAACCGTTTTAGATAATCACTTGGCCGATAAAAATGCACATGCTCCGCAAGTAAACACAGACTGGAATAGTGAATCTGGTTTAAGTCAATTGCTTAATAAACCTGAATTTAAAACTATTAATGGGGAACCTATAATAGGAAATGGAGATATAATATTAGACGTTGAGGGATTAACTTTTGACCAAGTTTTGTCAAATGGAAATGAAACAACTCACACTGCTTTATTTAAAAGTTATGCTGATAATGATGTTTATACAAACACTATCAATGCACAAAACATTGAAATGACTCAATCAAGCACTGTCACTAGAGGAGAAAATAAAATAGCATCCTTAAACTTAAGTAGCGAACTAATTGATTTTGTTAACTCAAAAACCGGAGAAACTACAGCCTTATTTGCTCAAGGTATTGGATTTGGTAACTTAAATTCAAATCGTTTTTCAACTTTAGGAATGAATCCGGATACTACAGTGAACTACTCAAATGTTTTAATGCCTGCAATTACAACAGAAGAAGAAACAAAAACTTTAGCTACTTTAGATGATATCCCTGCATTTTTACCAGTATCAGCAACCCAATCCGGTATAGTTGATAATACTCCTTTACAAGAATTAGGAGGTGCCGATAAACTCATAAATGGAATTAGAATAGGCAAGGGAAATAATAGTACTGTAGCTACTAATACTGTCTTAGGATCAAACGCTTTAATGAACGCTACAACATCCATTCAAAATACAGCAATAGGTAGATCTGTATTAGCTTTAAATACAACTGGCAGTTATAACACAGGGGTTGGATCAGTTACACTTGCGAACCTAACTACAGGAACCCAAAATGTAGGAATAGGTGGAGCAGCTCTAAGATATTTAACCACTGGAAGCTATAATTTAGCTATTGGTACAAATGCTTTAGTAAATAATTTAACTGGAACTGGAAATGTTGCTGTCGGAACGGCAGCAGCAGCAGGAGCCTTAGGTAGTTATAATACATCATTAGGGTGGTTAAGTGGATCTAGTTCTACCATAACAGGTACAGGAGATAATAATATAACAATTGGATTTCAATCAGGGTATAATTTAACAACCGGAGCAGGGAATGTATTAATTGGAACACCTTTTTCAAATGCAGATCTTAATTATAGTACAGGAAGTAATAATATTTCAATTAATACAGGTCAAAGAAATAATGGTATAACTACAGGAAGTGGTAATACAATAATAGGTGGCGTTCAAGGATTGAATCAAAACGACGCTAATTTAGCAATATTTGCTAATGGAGTCGGAGATATCGCAATCAGAAAAGAAGCTGATAACAGATTACTTGCTCCTACTTTAACAAATACTATAATTGATTCAGGAGGAAATAAATCTTTAATTACAAAAGAGTATTTAGAAGAAAAGACTCAAATAAAAGACAAACAAATCATTATAAATGGAGATATAGATATTCAGGAAAATTGGAATGGCCAAACTATCATTTTTAAAAGTAGTGGTGTCGTAAGAATGCCTATTATCAATACAGAAGAATTTTCATTTAATGCAATCACACTAGAAGGTGTAAATCTAACTTGGCAATGGGCAAATCAAATTGAATGGGTGTTTGGAGAACCTGAAATTACTCCCGAGAAAAAGTATTTGAACCTTACTAAATTAGGAAATACCAACCAAATAATATTAAGTGTATAATGGGTATAAAAAAATATGTTTTTGGAAAGTCAAAGTCAAAAATAAACACGCGAATTGGAGGTATAGGTTTAGATAACCAGTTAAACACTCCTTTACTTATTGCGCAAAGGCTACAGATACCATTAAGCTCAATAAGTTTTTTTAAGATTGTTGATACAGATGTCGAGTGTTTTATTTCTACTCCTTACACAATTCCAACAATAGCATTTGAAGGCAATAAATATATGACTTTTTATGATGATTTAGACGGAATGGTTGAAAATATTAGCTATGGCGCTTTTTGGAGTGTAACTAAAATCTTAAAATTATATTTTAAGAATATGAAAGCTACATTTGGCGAAATTGACAGAAATTCTTCAATTATTGAATATGATTTCCCAAACTGCATATCCTTAGCGAATGGTACTTTTGGTACATCATATAGTGGAGCTAATAAAATAGTCAAAATACCTAAATGTCTAAATATAGGTTCGAGCTACTTAGATAATGGAGTGTTTAATAAATGGTGGGGTACCGCAAGATGGCAAATAACTGCCCATATATCTCAACAAACAATTAATAATGGAGAGCCTGATGGCGATCTGGTAGGATTAGCTCCAGGGTCTACAATAACATATGTCCCATAAACAATAATAAAAAAAGAATCCGATTAATTAATTTTATTTAACCAGTATTATCATTAAGGATTTTCAACATAATAAAAACAATAATCTCAATTTATCAAAACGTAAATAAAAAACATTTCAACTTGACACAATTAGGAAATACTAATCAAATAATCTTAAGAATGTAATGAGTATAAAAAAATATGTTTTTGGAAGCTTTAAGCAAAGTAAAATCGAAGTTACAGATCCAGATGCTCAATATTTTATAGATGTAGCACCAATTATTAACTATGTTCAGGCTAATGCAATCAACACTTTAGTAACTTCTTTAAAAGAAAAAAATATTTGGGATAAAATGCAAGCAATTTATCCTTTTGTTGGAGGGACAGCTAACACACATAAGTTCAATTTAAAAAGTCCAATTGATGCGGATTCCTCATTTAGAATAACATATTTTGGCATTCAAGAGCACAATAATAAAGGAATGGAATTTATTTCAGGAAGTTATGCTCTCACTCAATTTAATTTTAATAGAGATTCTGTAATCAATGACTTTCATTGGTCCTCTTATATAAGAACAGCTACCCCTTGCTATTTATTTCAAGGTGGTCGTTGTCAACTTTTTAATACTATAGGAGTAAATGGAAAAATGGCCGCAGTAAGTGACTTATACGACGATAGTGGTTCATTAAATTCAAGAGTAATGAAAGAAAATTTAGATGGAAAAGGATACTATTTAGCATCAAAAACTTTGATAAATGGCAGACACTCTATATATAAAAATGGAAATTTACTAAATATTAATTATGGAACTCAAGGCATCCTAAACAACAATAATGTATCGATAGGATCATATTTATACGGTTCTGATATGTCTATAATTTCGTTTGCAACCATTGGAAAAGGTCTTACAGATAATGAAAGTTTAAACTTATATAAGATAATTGAAGAATTTCAAACTTCATTGGGTAGACAGGTCTAGCATTCAACGAATGTAAAAAAATCATATGCAAAAATAAAATTTAATATCAATTCAAAAAAACTCATCTAGAATTAAGGAAATACAAATTTTTCAATAATTCTGGATGAGTTTTGTTATAATTATTTTAAAGCTAACTTAACTCTATTAATTAGGATGTAAAGTACTATCATAAAAATATGTAAACTTTAATACTAAAAAACCAATAATACAAAACCTACCACTAAATAAATTTCCACTGAAACTACCGAAAACCACCATCAAATTATTCGTTTTCTACCCTCTTCTGCCCTACTTTTACATACTCTAATAACAACTATTAGTATCCCAAAACAGACATAATATTACACTTTATTTTCAGATTTTTTTTGAGAATAGACACCTCATCTGTATACCATACTTTCAACAATCATATTAACAATTAAAGATCAACCAATCATGGATTTTACACCAAAAGATTTAGGCGAAACACCTAAAACACCAGACATGAGTAATTTCAAAAATCCTCTGGGGCAAACAACAGAAGGAAACATTTTTATAGAGAGTTTTACTATTACGCCATTAACCGTATCCGAAAAAAAAGAAAATCTGTCCGAAATTATTAGAAAAGAGAGCCGCGACGGCAGCATGTAAATTATCGTATTTATTAAAGTTAATTCTACATTTCAATAAAAAATAAAATCTCCAAAACCATAAAAATGCAAGACGAAATATACCTACAAAAACTAAAAGAAAAATACGGCACAGTATTAAAACTAACCTCAGATGACCAATTAACAACCACTTTTTGCAGAAAACCATCGTTCACTTCATTCCTAAATTATCAAAATAAATACAAGGACAATCCGCATGAAGCAATTCTCTTTTTATTTCAGGAATGCGTCCTGGATAAGGAAAATTATGATGACGAATTTATGCTTTCGGCAGGAAATTCTATTGTAGCCATGATTAAAAAAGATAGTGAATTCGTAATCGATGCAACACCACAAAAAGACGAATTCAAAAAATCGGCAGCACTTATTCGATATGCTTTTCAGGTAGATCCGTATCAATTATCAATGGATGAATTTTACAAATTACTTGAAGAAGCACTTTGGCTGCAAAAGCATAATGAGAAAAGAATGGAAAATACACTCATGACAGCCTTCGCACAAACATTTTCAAATTAAAAACAAAAAAAATAAATCATTATGAAATTCAATTTTAATGTAAACGAAATTTTAGATACCAAAGAAATCGAATATTCCGGTCTTAATTATAACGAATCAGAATCTAAAGATTTTATTATAGATAAAACCGGTGGCGAATTTAATCTAAGAGTTTTTGCTCCGTTGGTTTTTGAACCTCTGGTAAAAAAAGATCTCAATTTGGCCAGCTTACGAATTGATGCAGTTACAGTTAACTTAAGTCGCTCAAAAACAATTAAGAAAGAAGGAATCGAAGGACGAGACTCCACTATCAAAGAGCATATTACAAATGGTGATTTTAGTATTTCTATAGATGGATTAATTGCTAATGAAACCGGAGACGAATATCCAAAAGAAAAACTTTTTTTACTGAAACAATTCTTAAATGCACCTTATGCTTTAAGAGTAACACATGCTATTTTGAACCGATTTGGTATTTACGAATTAGTGATCGACTCCTACTCTATTCCATCAATTTCGGGAACAAAGAATATTCAAAAATTTACGGCCAGCGCCACATCAGACGAAACTGTAGAACTAATAATTAGAGACAATGCTTAAATTAAATGCTAAAATTAGGGTTTACGAAACCGTAAAACTTATCCCTATGCCTAAGTTTTATGAATTTACTTATGTCAAAAATGTAGACATAAGCAGTTCGTACAAATCGCTTACCGATACGGCTACTATTGTAATGCCTCAAAAAGTGTATACGGATACAAAAGGATTTGATCAAAACTTGTTCAAAAATGCAAACGGCGAAGAAAAAACAATTCACGATTTTTTTAAACTAGAAAATTTCATCGAAATATTTTTAGGTTATGATGATGATTACAAACCTGCATTTAGAGGATATATCACAGGAGTACAATCAGATACAAATACTACAATAACCTGCGAAGATGCCATGTATGCGTTTAAAAAAGTAAAAGCCGTAAAAGACGATGATGTTCAGGATAAAAATGATATTCTAAATGTTGTATCAACTAACCCAACCACAAATGTCGAAGGATTTAATCCAAAAACTTTCTTCGAAAAGAGAATCAAAGAATTGAATTTACCTTTTAAAGTAAACGCTCTCGATGAGGAATTGGGTAATATAATCATCAATAGAAATCAAAGTTTGGCCCAGGTTTTTGAGATGCTAAAAGACAAAGGAATCTATACCTATTTTAAAACCGAAAACCTGGCTCCTGTTCTTACTATTACCAATAATCCGCAACAACATACTTCGGCAGAATTAGCCGGTTTTATTGATCGAAATTTCATTAAAAGCCCATTGGCCGGAGCACTTGCCAAAAAACTAATCAATCAGGGACTTAGTCTTTTAAGTTCTAAATTAAATAAAATTGCTCAATCTGTTTCAGACGGATTTTTAGGAAAAGTAAGTTTTAGATTTCGCTATAATATTATCGAAGATAAACTGATTGTAGTAAATGAGTCTACAAAAAACACCCGTACAAGAGTCGAAAAATACTTTAAAAATTCAAATACTCCAATTTATATCGAATTAGGCGACCCAAATGGGCAATTAATTAAAACCCATGTTTTGCATGATGATAAAGATGATCTGCCTAAAGATCCCGAAGCTTTTAAAGAAACAGCCACAAAAGTTGCTTCAGAATTATATCAATATGCCGCTTTAAGAGCAATGCAATCTAAACCAAGCGGACTAGAAGGTTACTTTCTCACTTTTGGTGAGCCATTCGTAAGACCTACAGACAAGGTAATTCTTGAAAACGCCAAAGACAAAGAAAAAAACGGAACTTTTCAGGTCGAAAAAGTAGAACGAAGCTATGGCGAAAACGGCTACAGACAAAAAATTTATATAGGACGAAGAGTAGAAACAGTATAAAAAGACAAAATGGGAAATATAACAGATCTAATAAAAGATGTCTCTAGTAAAAATCAAACTATTGAAACTTTTGCAGCAAAAGTCATCGAAATAAATAAAGAAATAACATCACTCTATAACCCGGAAGACGCATATACTGTAAACATTATGCGTGCCGATGGTGCTATCATCAAAAATGTACGCTTAAAAGCTTCGATTCTGGACGTGGAACAAGGAATTATAACCATTCCTAAAAAAGATAGCTGGGTTTTAGCTACAACTATAGACGGAGTTGAAACCCGAGCATTTATTTCGGAGTTTTCTGAAGTTGATAGACTAATGGGGAGAATACAAGCTACAAGTGATCCAAAACTTTTTTTTGATTATAGTATTGATGGTAGTAATTTACATATTCGTTATATAAAAACGGATACCCAGTCAGAAAGTGATGAAACTAAAATTATTGATGTCGCTAAAATAGAATTTGACAAAGACAAAAATTTTAAAATAAGCTATTTTGATGAAAAAGAAAAACCATTGGCAATTACGCATTTTTCACCTAATAGCCTTACGACGACTTTCAATTCGATTGAAAATAATGAATCAAAAGAGCGATTGAATTTATCATTAAAAGAAGAAGAAGTATCCATTAAGTTTACAAATAAAAATAGTACTGTAAACAATCATACAACAATAACACCTTTGGAAACAATCTTTTCCTTAAAAGATGATCAAGGTGTTGAAAAACAAAAAACTAGTTTAACAAACAATAACGTAGAAAGTATTTTTTTTAAAGATGGAAGCCAAATTTCAAGGACAAGTTTAAACGAATTTAGGTCTGTAGTTATTTTAGGGGATAACATGTCATGGGTAAGCAAGGATAAATTAGAATTAAAATCAAAAGAAAGTATTCTTACCATTGACTCAACTGGAATTACATTCGATTCACAGAAAGAAATAATTATGAAAGGGGACTCTATAAAAATAGAAGCTACTGGAACTACAACAATCAATGGTGAATCTGTAAATATAAATTAATCTTATGGCCGAATATATAAGAAATGGAGCAAAACTAAAATGCTCCGCAGGAGAACTGGAGACCAATTTAATAGTAACCAATAGTAAAAAAGTTTTAATACAAAACGAAGCTGCTGCCAATGAAACAGATAATACAATAATTAAAAATATTCCCGTTTTTGGTCCATGCAAATTGCAGCCAAATGGCTCAAATTTCTTTCCCTGCAACACCAAACCTGCCACTTTACAATGGCAGGCCTGCAAAAGTGATGTCAATATAGGTGGTACAAAAGCGGCAATAGATACTTCATTTATAAGCTGTAGCGTTGGAGGTATAATAAAACCAGTCGATTCCGGTCAAAAATAAAGATATAAATAATGGGAAAAGTAAGAACTAGCTATATAAAAGAATACATAAGTCCTCCTAAATCAGATACCCGAAATGCTGAATTCATCGTTTATTTTAGAGAAACCAGCACATATAACGGTGGTTTTGGAATTGATTATATGAGCGGGGAACCTGAAAGATTAAAAAACAGTTCAGAAACAAAATATAGAAACGAAATTAGATCCGGAAACTGGGCCGATTTCGAAAAATTATACAGTCCAACAAAAATATACAACCAGCCTTACTATACTTCCTGGATAAGTATGTACAAAAATAATCTTTCAGTAACTGGAGAACTAGTAAAACTAACTTTATATGTTGAAAAACAATCCGGAGATTGGGATAATAAAGAGATTGTTGACGAAATTGTATTTCCTTCAAAAGAAGGTTTACGTTTTATTCCTGAAAGACTGCCTGCAAAAACGGCCAATAGAAAAGAAATTACTATTTTCTGCGATACCGAAATAAAAAGTGATTATGTGTACGAAGTTAAAGATCAAAATAATAATGTAATTGGGGTGCTAAATTTTTATAAGAATGCAACTAATCAGCAAAAAGAAATTGATGTAAGATTGGTAAATGTGAGACTTTTTGGTAACGAAACCTTTAATACCAACATTGAAGATCTAAAAAAATGGCTGAATAAAGAAGGGCTAAACCAGGCAATGATAAATGCTAATGTTAATTTTGTGGTTGAAGAACTTGATCTTTCACTTCCAAAATATCTAGCCGAAATTAATTTAACAAGAACAGACAATGGAAACATTCAAAATCACATATCTAATCACGATTTATTAAGTGAAACAATTCTAAAAAACGATCCAACCGCTAATAATACATCACTTACTTATTATTTTGTTAATAAAGATGCAGTAAACGGTGGTTATGATCCTGAAACCGGAAATCCGCGTGGATGGCTCAACGGCGTAGGATCTCGTTCGCCGAAAAAATATGTTATTATATATAATAAAACAAATAGTTTAGGCTATAAAAAGAGTACAACAGTACACGAAGGATTACATGCGTTAGGTGTACATCATTTTTTCAGCGACGGCCCGAATAGTTTAACGGGAAAATTTTATTTTGAAAAATACAAAACAGATAATATTATGGACTATTACAGGGATGGTACAACAGATAATAGAAAGCGACTCATAAAATGGCAATGGGATGAGATTAGAAAAGATCAGGTACTGAAGTAAAATTTTTAAATTTTCAACTTAAATTAATTCCTTAATCCTTATAAAGTCTTACAATATAATATTGTACCATAAAAACAAGAAAACGGCAACATAATGCTGCCGTTTTCTTGTTTTAACTAGTTTAACTTTTTTCTCAAAGTCTCTTCCATCTCATAAAATTTACTTTCAAGATCGTGAATCTTTTCATAAATATTAATAGGATCGGGCATTTGTTTAGAGGCATACATACTCGCATACCAAACCTCGAGAATATCCTCGGCATAAATAGAATACATAGGGTAATTTCCGTCTCTGTTGTCTGATTTCAGAATTAATTTTCCGCTTTCTCTAATTCGGTTTAAAACCCTTTTTACCACTACTCCATCATTCTTACTGATAATAACATAAATTCTTCCGTCAAGAATGTCATCAAAATTGTCTACATATTTTCCAAAAAGATAATCGCCGTCATGAATCGTTGTCGACATTGAGTTTCCTTTTATTTCAAAACATCTGTAAGTTCCGTTTTTTAACATTGGCATACTAAACGAAGGAAGACTCTCCATATATTCAGGATCAGAATAACCATCCAGATATCCCGCTCGGGCTTTTACTCCAACAAAATTGATATTTTCTTCTCCGTCTTCGTTTACTGTTATAATCTTTGGTAAATTTAAGCCAACTTCTGCACTTGTTTTAGAAACAAAAATTTCATCACTTTCTCCAAAAAAATATTCCGGATTTACATTACAGTGCGTAATGATACTTTGCAATAAATCAAAACCTGGCTTCGTTCTTTTTCTTTCTCCATCAGCTTGCAATCTTCCAATAGTGATACTATCTATTGTCGTGCTGGTTACCCCTATTAATTTCGCAAATGAGTTATTGTTTAACTTCATCTCGTCTATAATACGTTTTATTTTAGTATGTATTTCCATGTTGTAATTGCCTTTTTTTATTTATGTAATATGTTTTAATATTCATAACACATTCCACTATATGTTGCAAAACTAAAAAATATAAAACAAATAACAACATTCTTTTCTAATTATTTTACGTAACATCTGAATTTTAAGACATTTAAAACCTTTTTCTTATTGTATTACTCTAATATACAGGACAAAAAGCTAAATCATATTA
>NZ_CADCSU010000123.1 GCF_902804475.1 Flavobacterium bizetiae | reverse complement strand
TAGATTTTAGATTTTAGATTTTAGATTTTAGATTTTAGATTTTAGATTTTAGATTTTAGATTTTAGATTTTAGATTTTAGATTTTAGATTTTAGATTTTTAGATTTTGAAATTTCATTTCAAATTCTTAAATTGAGTTTGGAATTTGGAATTTAAAAAATTGGAATTTATCCTTTCTCTCTTAAAAAAACAATTAGTAAAAAATTAAAATATGAACTTAGAAAGTCCAAAAGTTACTGTTCAGAAATCAGCTCAAGATTTATTTGATTTATTGACTGATGTTAAGAATTTTGAAAAATTAATGCCGGATAATATTGCTAAATTTGAAGTGATTGGCGAAGATGCTTTTATTTTTGGATTGAAAGGTATGCCGGAAATAAAACTTAAGATGAAAGAAAAAACAGCACCAAGCAAGATTGTTTTGGGAGCTGCAAGTGATAAACTTCCGTTTACTTTGGTTTCGAATATCGATAGTATTTCGGCTGCTGAAAGTGCTGTTCAATTGCAATTTGAGGGTGAATTTAACCCAATGATGGCAATGATGATCAAAGGACCTATTAGCAAGTTCATCGAAACTTTAGCAACTAATATGACGAAACTATAATTATCATTATAAGTTATAAATTTAAAGCCTGATTGTAAAATCAGGCTTTTTTTTGAAAAAAAACCTTTGAACCTTTGCCCCTCTAACCTCTGTGCCTTAAAGAAAAAACATTTCATCCTAAAAAAATAACAGTTCAGAACTATAAATTATTAAACCCAAAATTATTCTTCGAAGTTTGATCCATCAAAACTAACAAACATCAAAATGGAACAAACTATTAAGATTTTAATTTACATTCATGCCTTTTTTGGAGGAATTGGTTTAATTACCGGAATTGGAAGTGTATTGGTCAAAAAAGGAGGTTTACTTCATAAAAGAATGGGAAAACTATTCTCTGTAGGAATGGTTGTCAGTTCTCTTATTTCTATACCAATTTGCTGGATGCCCAAACATCAAAATATCTTTTTATTTTTAATTGGTTTGTTTACAATCTACCTCGTAATTGCCGGAAACAGGGTTTTGACTTTTAAAACTAAAACAAAAGCTGACACCATCGATTTTATAATCTCGGGAAGTATGTTGTTCTTTTCGGTAATAATGATCGCTTTGGGAATTTATTGTCAGTTGTCAAATATCGAAAACGGAATCTTATTTACTTTCTTTGGTGGTTTTGGTCTATATATGACGATTAAAGATTTTATATTCTATAAAAATACTTCGGAAATAAAAAAGCAATGGTTATCTAAACACATTGGTAAAATGATCGGAGCTTTAATCGCATCTGTAACTGCTTTTATCGTAGCCGGAATAGGCATTGGAAACATAATAGCATGGATGACACCATCGATTCTGGGAACCATCTACATTATGTACTGGAATAGAAAAATAGCGCCTAAAAAGCCAATATTACAAAGTGCAAACTAATGTGATAGCACGCGGATTTGGCGGATAAAACAGATTTACACAGATATTTTGATGAGATGAAAATCAAAAAAAGCTTAGAACCTTAGCAACTTAGAATCTTAGCACCTAAAATTAATACAACATTTGAATTTCCTTGATTTCGAATTCTGAAACTGAATCGTCTTCTAATAAAATTTGAATTTTACCCACAGAAGAAACTCCCTGAATGATTCCCATAAAGTTTTGTTCAGGATTTTTAGTATTTAGTTTTTTAAATGGCATTGGCACTCCCTGACGAAATAGTGAATTAAAGTATTCTTTCCATAAATCTAATGAGGTAGTTTCCCAGATTTTAATTTTATGCTGTAGTTTTTCTGCTATAAGTAATACCAAAGCATTTTTATCAAACTCGGTTTTACAAATTACTGCCAACGAAGATGCATTGGGCAAATGATCAAAATTGGTTTGATTTACGTTTAAACCGATTCCAATGACTGACACAATCCTGCCATCGCTTTTTATGGTATTTTCGATAAGTATGCCACCAACCTTTTTATTGTATGACATAATGTCGTTAGGCCATTTTATACATAAATCAGGAATATTTAACGATTTTAAAGCGTCGATTACTGCCAAAGAAACAATAACACTCAGGTTAAAAACCTGCTCATTATCATACAGAAATTCCTTCACCAAGACACTCATAATTAAGTTTTTACCTGATTCTGATTGCCACTTAGAGCCCATCTGCCCTTTTCCTTTTGTCTGATTTTCAGCAGTTACTACGGTAAAATTATCGAGTTCATCCTGACTTGCCAATGATTTAAGGAAGTCATTTGTTGAATCTATGGCATCGAGTTTGATTAGTTTCATTAAACGAATTTAATTAACTTAATTTAATATTTTGTTAAGGTTCAAAAATAATCACAAATTTTGGTAACTTTACAAAATCATATAAAATAATTCATGGCGAAAAAGACTATTAACAATGATGTTCTATTGGCGAACATAATCAAAGGGATTGAAGAAGTAAAAGGTAATGACATCGATATTCTTGACTTAAGAGATATAGACACGGCAGTTTGTGACTATTTTGTTATTTGCAACGGAAACTCAAATACCCAAGTTAACGCCATTGTAAGCTCAATTCAAAAAACAGTATCTAAAGACTTAAAAGATAAACCGTGGCACGTAGAAGGAACCGATAACGCAGAATGGGTTCTTATGGATTATGTGCACATTGTTGTACACGTTTTCCAGAAACATATTCGCGAATACTATAATATCGAGAGCCTTTGGGGTGACGCCAAAATAACTACAATCGAAAACAAATACTAAAAGAAACTTTCTCTAATGGCTAAAGATAATAATCCAAATCCGAGTAAATTTAAAATAAGTCCTTGGTTAATATATACCGCAATACTTCTAGTTTTTTTATTTATAAGTTTTGCAACCGGAGGATCAAATTTAAGCGAGCCTGCACAATTAACCTCTTCTAAATTCAACGTATTATTAGAAAAAGGTGAGATTGAAAAAGTAAACGTATACAATAAGGCTGAAGCTGAAGTATATTTAAATGCTGCCGCACTTAAAGACGCTGCGAATAAAAAAGTAGCTAAAGATATTTTTGAAAGACCAAATAAAGGTCCTCATTATACTTTAGAAATTGGTAACGACCAGATTTTTCAAACTAAATTAGAAAAAGCAGTTGCTGAAGGTAAACTGAAAGATTTTAATTTTCTTCAAAAAAATAACTGGAGCGATATTCTAATAAGCTTACTTCCTATCATCATCATTATTGGTGTTTGGATTTTCATTATGCGTAAAATGTCAGGTGGCGCAGGTGGCGGTGGCGGACAAATCTTTAACATTGGAAAATCGAAAGCGAAATTGTTTGATGAGAAAACAGACATTAAAACTACATTTAAAGATGTTGCAGGTTTAGAAGGTGCTAAAGAAGAAATACAAGAAATTGTAGAATTCCTTAAAAACCCTGAAAAATACACAAATCTTGGAGGTAAAATTCCTAAAGGAGCTTTACTTGTAGGACCTCCCGGAACCGGTAAAACATTATTAGCAAAAGCAGTTGCCGGAGAAGCTCAGGTACCTTTCTTCTCTTTATCAGGTTCTGATTTCGTAGAGATGTTCGTAGGAGTTGGTGCTTCACGTGTTCGTGACTTATTTAAACAAGCTAAAGAAAAATCTCCTGCTATCATCTTCATCGATGAGATTGATGCTGTTGGTAGAGCAAGAGGAAAAAGCAATATGTCAGGCGGAAATGACGAAAGAGAAAATACTCTGAACCAATTACTGACAGAAATGGATGGTTTTGGTACAAACTCTAACGTAATTGTTCTGGCTGCAACAAACAGAGCTGATGTACTTGATAAAGCTTTAATGCGTGCCGGACGTTTCGACAGACAAATTTTTGTTGATTTACCGGACATTCGCGAAAGAGCTGAAATATTCGCAGTACACTTAGCGCCTATTAAAAAAGTAGAAGGTCTTGACCTTGATTTCTTAGCAAAACAAACTCCGGGATTCTCTGGTGCTGATATAGCAAACGTTTGTAACGAAGCTGCATTAATTGCTGCACGTAATAACAAAACTGCTGTAGACAGACAAGATTTCTTAGATGCTGTTGACAGAATCATTGGTGGTCTTGAAAAGAAAAATAAAATTATTACTCCAGAAGAGAAAAGAGCAATCGCTATTCACGAAGCTGGTCACGCGACTGTAAGCTGGATGTTAGAGCATGCTGCACCACTTATTAAAGTAACTATTGTACCTCGTGGACAAAGTTTAGGAGCTGCATGGTACCTTCCGGAAGAAAGACAAATTGTGAGAACTGACCAAATGCTAGACGAAATGTGTGCTACTATGGGAGGAAGAGCTGCTGAAAAGGTAACTTTTGACAGAATTTCGACTGGTGCATTAAGCGATTTAGAAAAAGTTACACGTCAGGCTCGTGCCATGGTAACTATTTACGGTTTGAATGAAAAAATCGGAAATGTTACTTATTACGATTCAACTGGTCAAAGCGAATACAACTTCTCTAAACCATATTCTGACGAAACGGCTAAAATTATTGACAAAGAAATTTCAGAATTAATTGAAGGTCAATACCAAAGAGCTATTCAAATTCTTGAAGAAAACAAAGACAAGCTAAATCAACTAGCTGATATATTAATTGAAAAAGAAGTTATTTTTAAAGATGACTTAGAAACAATTTTCGGAAAACGTACTTTTGATAAAAATTTAGAAGAAGTGGTTTCGTAAACAATTCAATAAATATGTAATATTTTTTAAAATCTTAATTCAAAATAGCCTTTTGAATTAAGATTTTTTTATCTTTGAACGTTTTCAATTAACATGTAAAGTATTTCATATAAAATGAATTTTTTCAAAAAAATATTTGGCTCTAGCGATACCTCTTCTGATGAAGAAAATGAAAGCGAGTATGGAGGGAATCATACTCCTGACAATCATTTATCTATAGATGAAAGATTTATTTTTAACTTCAAAAAAAATGGCGGTAAATTTTTGTATTGTGAGAACAAACAAGAAGTCGCTGAACAATTTGAAAACATCTTAGAAGAAAACGATTGGTTCGAAAATGAAGTTTTATGCTACGAACCAGCCTTATTCAGTTTACTGGAAGAAAATAAACTACAATACATTTCTCCAAGAAATCCAAAATTTTTACTGGCAACTTGCGAGAATTTAATTGCTGATGAAGGTTCTATCTTATTTTCATCAAAACAAATCAGACAGGACAAACCAAACGAATTACCTGCAAATATTGTAATTATTGCTACTACAAGTCAGTTGCAATTGATTAAGAGTGACGGTCTGAGCGCCATTAAAAGAAAATACGAAAGAGACTATCCTACTAACATTACCACAATAAAATATTTCGAAAAAGCGAAAGAAGAGGATTTTACACAATACGGAAGTGTTGCAAAAAATCTTTATTTATTGCTCCTAGAAGACCTTTAAGATGAATGAAACACTCAAGAGAACCATTTCTGGTGCTGTTTATATCGCTTTATTACTAACTTCTATTCTGTTTTCTACCGAAAGCTTTATTATTCTTTTTGGCATTTTTCTAATCATTGCAACTTATGAGTTTTGCAACTTAGTAAAGCTAAATAAGATATTTTCTATTTTATTTGTTACTCTTTTTTATTCGACCGTATCTTTAATTAGTTTTTACAAAACCGAAACGGAAAATTACATTAGCAAACTCTTAAAAGAGAATATTATAATTACTGTAGATATAGATCGTTTGTTTACGATATTACTTATCATTACATTAATTGTATCCATAAAATGTATTGTATTTTTATTTGATGACACCCAGGAAATAAGCAGGGCATCTAAATACATTTATTTAGTAGGTTACATTATGTTACCCTTTCTTTTTATTACCAAGATTTCTTTTGGTATAAAAGATTATAATCCGAAAATCATTATTGGATTATTTGTTTTAATCTGGACCAATGACACTTTTGCTTATCTGGTTGGAAAATCAATAGGAAAACATAAATTATTTGAACGCATTTCTCCTAAAAAAACCATTGAAGGATTTCTTGGCGGAGTAGTTTTTGCCGCTTTTGCCGGTTTTTTAATCTCAAAACTATACATTCAGCCTAATCCGGAATTTAGCAGTAAATCGATCCTAATCTGGACGATCATCGCTTTAATCGTAAGTGTTTTTGGAACAATAGGCGATTTGATTGAATCAAAGTTTAAGAGAGTTGCAGGCGTAAAAGACAGTGGCGCTATAATGCCTGGCCACGGAGGCGTATTAGATCGATTAGATAGTGTTATATTTGTAGCACCAATTATATTTTTATTTTATCAAATTTTATACTATGTTTCATAAAGAAGGAGGCCCATCCATTTTATTAGGTACTGCATTTGCAGTAGCTGTACTTTTAATTGCTGACAAATTCATTGATATTACCTGGCTAAGAATGCTTGTTCAGATTGCTGGTGTGGTAGTTTTGATTATTATTTTACAATTCTTTAGAAACCCTAAAAGAATTGCAATTAGAAACAGCGATCAGATCCTTGCTCCGGTTGATGGAAAAGTTGTCGTTATTGAAGAAGTTTATGAAGGCGAATATTTTAAAGATAAGCGTTTACAGGTTTCTATCTTTATGTCGCCAATAAACGTACACGTTACGCGTTATGCAATGGATGGAATCATCAAATTCAGTAAATACCACCCTGGAAAATTTTTAGTTGCATGGCACCCAAAAGCAAGTGAAGAAAACGAAAGAACTACGGTTGTAATCGAAAATGAAACTTTTGGACAAATATTATACAGACAAATTGCTGGTGCATTAGCACGAAGAATTGTAAATTATGCTCAGGAAGGTATGCAAGTTGTACAAGGTACCGATGCAGGTTTCATAAAATTTGGTTCAAGAGTAGATTTATTTTTACCTTTAGGTACTCCAATTAATGTAGTATTAAACCAAAAAGCAATTGGCGGTAAAACGATTATTGCTACAAAAGCTTAATGAGCGAAAAAGATTTAGATACTCGTTTTTCTGAGGCTGTAGAAACGGCTTTAAAAATGACTCAGGCCTCACTGCCGCAAGATGTGCAGCTACGCCTTTATGCCTATTACAAACAGGCCACTTTTGGGACTGCTGTCTACAATCAATCTGAAAATTTTGATTTAAGAGACGCTTTCAAAACAAATGCCTGGATGCAAATTAGTCATATATCTATTGATGAGGCAAAAGAATGCTACATTGAAATCATTAATTCACTAACATCAAAATAACTAATATTATGAAGAAATACATTGTTCATTTCAGCATTTTAGCTTCATTTTTTCTCTTATTTTCATGTAATGATAACAACAAATTAACTGAAGTTGTAGAGGTTCCGTTACCAACTAAAGAAGAGAAAATAACAATAGGATCACCAAATGATGTAAAAGCAGATCCTGGTTCTTTTGAGATGACTAAGTTGTCTTATTCATACGATGGTCTGGCTCCTGCAATAAGAACACTTACTTTAGAAACCCATTATTCTAAACATTATTTAACGTACACGAACAATTTTAATAAAGAAATTGTAAACACTGAATTCGAAAATATGCCTATTGAAGATATCCTTAAAAAAATGGATCTCAGCAATGCAAAACTTCGTCAAAATGCAGGTGGTTATTACAATCATACCCTTTATTTTAATGTTCTGACTCCTAAAACACAAACACCTAAAGATACTCTTGCGGGCTCGATTAATAAAGAATTTGGTTCTTTTACTAATCTTACCAATCAATTTAAAGGTCAGGCTACAAAGCAATTTGGATCCGGATGGGTTTGGCTGGTTGTTGACAGATACGGAAAACTACAAGTGACTACAACCGATAATCAGGATAATCCTTTAATGAAAAATGCCCTCATTCCGGGAACACCAATTTTAGGAATCGATTTATGGGAACATGCTTATTATCTCGATTATCAAAATAGAAAAGGAAGTTATATTGATGCTTTTTACGAACATATTAATTGGGAAAAAGTAAACGAAAACTACATTGAGGCTTTAAAGAAAGTCAAAAAGGTATAAAAGATAAAAGCTGATACAATTTAAGTATCAGTTTTTTTTTGCTTTACATCTTCCCTATTCCCTTTCTACCGCGCTATTTTTCAATATTAAAACCTATTCTAATACTTAAATAACTTATTTACCCTGTTAAGTATCAATCATCAATTTATATTTATCGTTTCTATTTCCTCTTTAGCATTTAAAAAAGACGATGAAAAATACATAAATATGTATTCTATAATTTACTTAATCAATAACTGATGCAAACGAAACAAAACAGACCAACCAGAATTATCCTTTATTTTATAATTGCTTTTGTGCCTTTTCTTTCATTTGCGCAAAAAAGAACCGAACTTCCGTCATCGTATTATTTATACAGAACCAATCCCAGAACAAAACCTTATCTAATAAAAAATGAAGATGTTCAACTATACGCCAATCAGGACAGCATAAAACAATTTAGCGAAGAAGTTCAAAAGAAATTTTACGAAAAATTAGCTGAATCTGAAATTGTAATTCTAAATGCAGGCCGTTATCATTTTAAAAACAAATACGAAGATTTTACCTTCTCAATCAATGAAAATGGTTTGATAAACGGAGAAGCGAATTATTTCAGATTTAAGAATACGGCATACCAATCAACTTTTACTTTTGTAAACGGGGTACTTGTAAAAACGAAAACTATAAATACCATTAAAAATGAGATCTTTTCGCAATCAGAATTAAAAGACAAAGTTTTAACCGAAGAATCATTTTATCCGTCAGGAAAACTAAAAGAGCAACAAATTGAGGATTTTAGAATAACCGACTATCAAAAAAATACTATTAGAACCGTATATTTTGAAGATGGATCTATAAATGACTACAACAATACGATAGATGGTATTTTTAAAGTTTACAATAGTAGTGGTACTCTAAAAAGGCATGCTGATAACAAACAGGGATTTGATAAATTGTATAATAAAGACGGAACTCTTGATATGATATTTTACAATAAAGGAGATGAAAGCCGTACAGAATATTATGTAAAAGGCATAATCAATAAAAAACAAACTGAAAACAAAGAAGAATCAAGAGAATATTTTTACGAAAATGGAAAGATGATCTATTACGAAGTGTACAATCTAAAAACCAGGGAACGCAAAGTTTTTGATTCAAAAAACAAACTAATGCCTGGCAAAACAATTCCCAGAATATCGATGTAAGAAGAAACAAAAAAAGGAGAATAAATCTCCTTTTTTTTTTGTTTCAATAGGTTTTATTTCACCTCATAAATAAACGATTCAGATGGCGCTATTTTTACTTTAGCCCTTCCTTCACCATTACTTACATTTAGTTTTGTTTTATTTTGCAAATACAATTGATCTGTAAGCGTATATTCACCGTCTTTCAAATTCCATTTTGAGATAATATCTGCGGGAATTTTCAATTCAAACTCACTTGTTTTTTCAGAAGAAAAGTTTGCAACTACAATCAGTTTTTGATTTTCAGACCAACGAACATACGAATAAAGCAACTCATCATATCCTGCATTATTCTGACGATTTGCAAATTGAATTTCCTGATAGCTTCCCATCAAAGCCGGGCTATTAATAGAGAAATTTAATAATCGTTTATAAAAATCACGTAGATTTTTCTCTGAATCTGATAATTTTCCACCGTCAAATTTACCTTCATTCATCCAGCGTTGGTGATTAGGAACTCCGATATAATCAAAAATAGAAGTTCTGGAACGAGTCCCAAAACCTGCATTTTCGTTTCCTGCCTCTCCTACTTCCTGCCCGAAATAAACCATTGTTGGCGATGTGCTAATCGTAGTAGAAACCACCATTAAAGGTTTTCCTCTTTCCGGTGTTCCTGCAAATTCAGGCGAAGCCAAACGCTGTTCGTCATGATTATCTAAAAAATGAAGCATATTATGTTCAATATCCGACAAGCTTTTCTGAATATCCGATAATCCATCAGGAGATGATTTCCCGCGAATAACATCTTTCAGTTTATCATAAGTTTCGACCTTATCATACAAGTAATCCATTTTTCCTAAACGAATATAATTTCGGTATTCATTTGGGTTATACACTTCTGCCAATAAAAAAGCATTCGGATTTTTCATTTTAATCGCCGAGTTCATATAACTCCAAAATTCATACGGAACCATTTCGGCCATATCATATCGGAAACCATCTACACCTTTTGCTGTCCAATACAAAGCGATTGATTTAAATTTCTTCCACGAATCCGGAACATCTTTATCCTGCCAAAAAGCAAAATGTTCCTCATACGATTTCTGATCAAATCCAGCCGGAAGTTCCAGAAAATCTTTAGATCCGTCAGGACGAACTCCGTAATTTACTTTTACCGTTTCGTACCAGTCATTTTGATCCGGTTTTACTTTACGAGATCCGTTTCCTGTCCATTTTGCAGGTTTCTCATCAAACACTCCATCTACTAAAGGATTTTTTTCTCCATTTAACGGAATATCATTGTCCGGAATTTCAAAATGACTGTTTGGGATATAATAAAAATTGTTATTTCTGCTATATTCTACATTTACATCATCATCGGCACCAAAATCCTTAACCCCTTCAGGATTATTTTTTCCTTCATATTTTCTTGCAATGTGATTCGGTACAATGTCAATAATAACTTTCAGACCTGCTTTGTGAGTGCGTGCAATCAAATCTTCAAATTCCTGCAATCTGTTTGCCGGATTCAACGCCAGATCAGGATTTACATTATAATAATCTTTTACTGCATATGGCGATCCTGCACGGCCTTTTACCACTTCCGGATCATCATCAGAAATTCCGTAAGCTTTATAATCCCTCACCAAAGCATGATGCGGAACACCGGTATACCAAATATAAGTTACGCCTAAATCTTTAATTTCGTGAAGCGCATTGTCTGTAAAATCATTAAATTTTCCAACTCCATTTTCTTCAATCGTTCCCCAGGACTTATTGGTTGTATTTTTATTTCCAAACAAACGGGTAAAAACCTGATATACTACAATTTTCCTATAAGCAGGAGTTTCTTCTTTTTTATTCATTTTTAAATCTTTGGTTTTACATGCAGAAAATAGCATGGTTGCAGCCAATCCTGCAACAAAAACTTTTTTATTTATCATAATTCGTTCTATAAACTAATTCGTTTCTGAATTTCTAAATTTAGCTTTATTTTTAAATGGAAAAGGAAACAAAAATCATTTTTGCTTTTATTTTAGTTTAAAAAAACAACTACAACGAAAGAGTACTCCATTTTGTTGATAATTAATATAAGGTTCAAAGTCGCAAAGATGCAAAGGAACAAAGATTAAATGCCTGCAAACCTTTGCCAACCTAAACCAAAAAGAATTAATTATTAAAAATTAGAAGAATTTATAAAACCTCTGAACCTTTGTTACTTTGAACCTTTGCACCTAAAAAGAAACAATTAAATTAATCACAATATCACTAAAGGTTCTAACCTTTTTCATAAATTTGACAAAAATTTAATCAATTGAGGAAATCATTCTTTTTCATATCATATTGTCTGCTATTGTTAAGCGTACAATCCATTTTTGCCCAAGCACCAAAGCCGAAAACAATTAATATTGAAAATGCAGATTTGGTAGAAGTCAATGAAGTCCTTGTACCAGACGGAGTTTTATTGACCGGAAACGTAAAAGTAAATCACGACGGGATTGTATTAACGTGTAATAAAGCCTACGTTTTTAAGAAAGAAAACTACCTTAAAGCTTTTGGTAACGTACAATTAGTTCAAGGTGATACTTTGTTCCTGAACAGTAAATATGCCGAATATAGCGGAAATTCAAAAAAAGCTTTTGCAACCGGAGATGCCGTAATGAGTTCTCCAGATGCTACTTTGCGCACAGATACGATTAATTTTGATCGCAATATTCAACAGGTTTTTTACAATACAAAAGGTACAATCGTTAATAAAGACAATACTTTGGTAAGTAAATCAGGAAGATATTTTGTTGCTGAGAAGAAGTTTCAATTCCTGACAGAAGTTACGATTACCAATCCTAAGTATGTTATAAAATCAAATCATTTAGACTATTACAGCAATTCAGGACACACCTATTTGTTCGGACCATCAACAATTACAAGTCAGGCGAATTATATTTATACCGAAAAAGGATTTTATGATACGAAAAAAAATCTCGCTCATTTTTTAAGGAGATCGTACATAAAATACGATGATCGACTGATAGAAGGCGATAGTTTATACTACAATCGAAATATTGAATTTGCTTCTGCAACCCGAAATGTAAAAATTACTGACTCTATCAATAAAGGAATCGTAAAAGGTCATTATGCCGAAATTTACAAACTAAAAGATTCGATGTTTGTAACCAAAAGAGCCGTAGCCATAAATCTTGTTGAAAAAGATTCCCTTTACATTCACGGACAAAAATTAATGGTTACGGGCAAAGAAGGCGAACGAATTTTAAGAGCTTATAAAAACGTTCGTTTCTATAAAATAGACATGAGCGGAAAATGTGATTCAATTCATTCAAATTCTAAAAGTGCCTTAACAAAACTTATCGGAAATCCGATTCTATGGAACGGAGAAAGTCAGATCACAGGAGATATCATGCATTTAATTGGTGACAATACGACCAAAAAAATAGATTCCTTAAAGGTCCTCAACAATACGTTTATAGTCTCGCGGGATACCCTCGGAACCGGTTATAATCAGGTCAAGGGACTCAATTTATTTGGAAAATTCAAAGACGGAAAATTACATGATGTCGATGTAATCAAAAATACCGAAGTCGTCTATTACATGCGAAATGATGATCATGAGCTTATCGGAATCAATAAAAATGTAAGTAGTAAAATCAATCTTATTTTAGAAAATAATGACATCGAAACCATTACATTTTTTAATAAAGTCGACGGAGATATTTATCCCGAAGCCGATTTGCCAGAAAACGCACGTAAACTAAAAGGCTTACGCTGGCGAGGCGATGAACGAATAAAGTCGAAAGACGATATCTTTAGCGCCGAAGACAATGAACTCAACGACAAATTAGTACAGGAAGGAAAAGACCAGGAAGCCAAGGACAAAACCACCCCGATGAAAGTCAGGAAAGAAACCCTTGATTACGACAAAAAGAAACCCGCTGCTAAAACAAGTACTACGAAAGCAACCGCTAAGACCAAGAAATAGTTTTCAGTCGCAGTCGCCGTTTTCAGTTTCTTATCTTTGCAGTAAAAAAAGTCAAAGTCGCAGTTTTCAATCGTAAAGCTTTGCGAACTTTGCATTTTAATAATATAAACTTGACTCCAGCTTTGCGACCATTGCATAAAACTTTGCGATCTTTGCGGTTAAATTCAGTTACAGTATTTAGTCACAGTATCAAGTCATAGTTTTCAGTTTTACACTGAGACCGAAATCCGAGACTGAGACTAAACTTAGAACCTTAAAAAAAAATGAATCCAGATTTTATAAAATACCAGGCACAAACTTCTCCTTACCCACTCGGAATGGAAGTTTCTCACGCCATTGGTTCCTATATTTACGATACAAGCGATAAAAAATATTTAGATTTTGTTGCCGGAGTTTCGGCATGTACACTTGGACATCAACACCCGAGAGTCAATCAGGCTATTAAAGATCAGCTTGATAAGTATTCTCACGTTATGGTGTATGGTGAATATTCTCAAAGCCCGGCCGTAGAATATTGCAAACTTATGGCTTCCCTCCTGCCAGAATCTTTAAACAAAACTTACTTAGTCAATTCAGGTACAGAAGCTATCGAAGGCGCGTTAAAATTAGCCAAACGAACCACAGGTCGCAGTCAGCTTATTTCATGTCACAACGCTTATCACGGTAACACAATGGGATCTATGAGTGTTATGGGATTCGAAGAACGCAAACAAGCCTTTCGACCATTGCTTCCCGATGTTGATTTTGTCACCTTCAATAACGAGGAAGATTTACAAAAAATAACCACCAGAACAGCCGCTATACTTTTAGAAACCATTCAGGGAGGCGCCGGATTTATTCAGCCGGAAAATAATTATCTGCAAAAAGTACGCGAACGTTGCGATGAGGTTGGAGCGATGATGATTGTAGACGAAATTCAGCCTGGATTTGGAAGAACTGGAAAACTATTTGGTTTTCAGAACTATGACGTAGTTCCGGATATCGTCGTTATGGGAAAAGGAATGGGTGGCGGAATGCCCGTAGGAGCTTTTACAGCCTCGGCAGAAAAAATGGATCTTTTGACCGAAAACCCAAAATTAGGGCATATAACCACTTTTGGAGGTCATCCTGTCATTGCGTCAGCCTGTTTAGCCACTTTGCAGGAATTAACTGAAACAAATTTGATGCAAGAGACCCTAAACAAAGAAAAACTCTTCAGATCGCTTTTGGTACATCCTTTGATAAAGGAAGTTAGAGGAAAAGGATTAATGCTTGCCGCCATGACAGAAAGTGCCGAAATAACCAATCAGGTTATTTTAAACTGTCAGGATAAAGGCCTCATTTTATTCTGGTTGCTGTTTGAAGGATGCGCAATACGAATAACACCACCATTAACCATTTCTGACGAAGAAATAAAAGAAGGTTGTGCCATAATCTTAAATGTTATGGATGAAATATTGAAAAAAGAACAAGTAGTTTAATTAGGAGCTATTTCCTGCTGTTCGCTAAATCTTTTGTCCGCCGTGGCGGAAACAAAAGGATATCGCTGCCATCAGGGCCAGAACTCCCGGTTAAAAACAAGATATAGAATAATAATCGAATTTAATCTTTTAAACATCAAAAGATTATAACCTAAAACAGAATAGAAATTCTGTCCATATTGTTAATTAAATTGTTCACAACAATTAATTCTCATTCCTCACAACAATAATATGGTTGCCTAAATTTATAACAGGCTAATTTCAAATAAAGACAGTATGCAATTAAGCAACGAAGAAGAAGATTATAACCTATCCCTATCCAAATTTGAGTCGATGTTAAAAACTAACAAAGTACTCTTTTTTGATTCTGAAGAATTCGAAGAAATTATTCTTCATTATTTAGACATAGGCAAGGCTAATTTAGCAAAGAAGGCCTTGAAACTTGCATTAGACCAACACCCAAAATCTACGGGCTTAAAATTAGTACAAGTAGAAATGTTGGTTTACGACGACAAACTAGAAATCGCCGAAAAACTCCTGAACGAGTTATATGCAATAGAACCTAATAACGAGGAAATTTACATCCAGAAAGCTAATATTTGCTCTAAAAGAGATCAACACGAAAAAGCAGTAGAATTACTTAAAATTGCCCTGCAATATACAGATGACTACGCCGATGTGTACAACCTGATTGGAATGGAATATCTTTTTATGGATAACCTTGAGATGGCAAAAGACAGTTTTATCAAATGTCTTGAAGAAGATTTAGAAGATCAGTCTGCCTTATATAACGTGGTATATTGTTTTGAATTTTTAGATCAAAACCAGGAAGCCATTGTATATTTAAACGAATACATCAACAAAAACCCATACAGCGAAATCGCCTGGCACCAGCTCGGACGTTTGCATTATGGTGTAAAAGAATACGAAAACGCAATTCGTGCTTTTGACTATGCAACCCTAATCGACGATGAGTTTTTAGGTGCTTTCATGGAAAAAGCAAAAGCGTATGAGCGTCTTAAAAAATACAGCGAAGCAATCGAAAGCTACAACCGCACCATCGAGTTAGACGATGCAACATCTTATGCGCTATTGCGTATTGGTAAATGCTACGAAAAATTAGGTAATGCCGTAAAAGCGCTTCAATATTACAATCAAACTGTACATGAAGATCCGCTTTTAGATAAAGGATGGATTGCCATTACTGATTTTTATGTTCGCCAGAAAAACTTTCAAAAAGCGTTATTTTTTGTTAATAAAGCATTAGCTATCGACAATCAAAATCGTTTGTACTGGAAACGTTATGCGACAATCAATAAGCAAATGAACTTTTTTGAAGAAGCTGAATTTGGTTATAGAAAAGCAGTAGAATTTGGAGATTATGCTTTAGACACCTGGTTGTTTTGGGTTGATATCCTTCAATTTTTAGGCGAGTTCGAAAGTGCTATTCAGACTTTATTACAAGCATCTGAATATTTTCCTGAAGAAAACGAAATCGAATATCGTTTGGCAGGATTGTATTTCATGATTCAGGACAATACCAAAGCAAAATTTCATTTAAGCAATGGTTTGCGTTTAAACTTTGATAATTACATCTTAATCGAAGATTTATTTCCGGTAGTATGGACAAAAAAAATGGTTAAAAATTACATCGAAAAACACAGAAAACAATAATGATTGATATTTTAAGAAGACGTTTTGGCTTGTTAGGCCGTAATATTAGTTACTCATTTTCAAAAGGATATTTTACAGAAAAATTTAGTGATGAAGTTTTCGCCGGCAACAGCTACGAGAACTTTGACATCTCCGAAATTAATTATTTCACTGAATTAGTAAAAAACAATCCGGATTTAAAAGGTCTAAACGTTACGATTCCGTATAAAGAGCAAGTGATTCCCTTCTTAGATAAACTTTCAAAGAAAGCGGCTTTAATTGGCGCCGTAAATACGATTAAATTTACCAAAAACGGTAAATTAAAAGGATATAACACGGATTATTATGGTTTCAAAAAATCATTAGAACCATTATTAGAACCGCATCATAAAAAAGCACTTATTCTGGGCACAGGCGGCGCCTCAAAAGGTGTTGCCTTTGCACTGGATGAACTTGGCATTCCGTATACATTTGTATCAAGAGAAGCAAAAGAAAACATCATCGATTACAATTTTATCAATGCTACTACTTTTGATAATTTTAAAATCATAATCAATTGTACGCCTGTTGGTACAAGCCCTAATATAGAAGCTTGTCCTGATCTTCCTTATGAGTTTTTTACAGATAAACACATCGCTTACGATTTAATTTACAATCCGGCAGAAACTCAGTTTTTAAAAAATGCCAAAGCAAAAGGTGCCGTAATAAAAAACGGTTACGACATGCTTATTTTTCAGGCAGAAAAAGCCTGGAAAATCTGGAACAAATAAAAAAACTAAAGACATAAAGAAAAAATAACTGTAATTTACTTAATTTTAGACTACTCATTAATAAGTAGTTATGAATAAATTACAGTTATTTTATTTATTAAGCTTTTTAATTACTCTTTCGGTAAAAGCTCAGGATACTTTAGAACCTAAAGAGAATCCTTACACTGAGGCGCGGTATCATTATTATTTAAAAACTATTTTACTTTTTAATGAATATCTGGATACTGATTCCGGATCGTATAATACTACACAACTTCGTTTTTTACATCCTATTGCTAACAGAGCCTGGAATTTACGAGTAGACCTTCCTTTAATCTCTACCAATACTTCTTCTGTCAATAAAACCGGAATTGGAGATATTGGTGTTGGCATAAGTTATATCCCTTATTTAGAACATAACAAAGGAATCGCATTTAGAGCCCGGATTATTTCAAACTCGGCTGCACATCCCGCCATAGGCACCGGAAAATGGGTTTTCGCCCCTGCCCTATTTTACGGAAGTTATCTTATAGAAAAAAAGATGCTTTGGATCGCTTCTTTAGAAAACCAGATAAGCTTTGCCGGATCAGACAATAGACAAGATGTAAATACAACGGCATTCGAAAATTATTTCATGTACATCATCGGAAAAAACTGGATTGCTGCTGATGTTGCATTTCGATATAATGCCACGACCAAAGGTTATCCCAATAATGCTTTTATAGAATTCGGACGAAAAATAACCCAAAATGATATGGCTTATATTCATCCCAGCATTGCTTTTGGAGGACATAAATCTTACAATTACGGTATCGAAGTTGGCATGCTTATTTTATTTTAATTTGAAAGAAAACTAAAATTTCAACTTTAGAATATTAATTTAATTTGATTTTTCTAAAATTTCTATTAATCCGAAATTTAAATTTACTTCAAAAAAATCAGCCAAAAAACCAAGATCATATTCCTAAAATACCGCAATAAATAGGAATTTCATCTTAAAAAAGCGTATAAACAAACGATTTATTTTGTATTTAGAAACACCTTTAGTATCTTTCGCTCTGTTTAAAATAAAAACCTTATACATTTAAAATGTTAGAAGAAAAGAATGATAACCTGCAAGAAGCAGACGGAAAATTAGAAATCGAGATTAGCGATTCTATACAAGATAATGCAATTGAAACATCGGAGCCTGAAACAGCTGCTGAAATTTCGACTTCAGAAACTGAAACTGAAGCAGAAGCTACAGCCGAAGAAACAGAAACCAATCATCAGACTGCATTAGATGCTATAACCAATTCGAACGCCGAAGAAAGTGAAGATGAAACGCTAAAAGAGCGTCATGACATTCCTATGCAGGATTATGATACTTTTTCTTTGGATGCACTTGTTGATGAGCTTAAGAAATTGATCAATACAGATAAAGTAATGTCTGTAAAAGATCATATCGAAGAAATTAAAAAATCATTTTTACTACAATACAACCACCTTATAGAGGAGAAAAAAGAAGAATTTAATGCTTCTAAACAAGACCCGAATGAGGAATTTGAATATCATTCTCCGTTAAAATCTAAATTTGACGAATATTATAATGTTTTTAGAGAAAAAAGAAATGCTCATTTCAAGCATTTACAAACTAATCTAAAATCGAATTTAGACAACAGACTTGCGATTGTAGAAGAACTTAAAGAACTTATCAATCCGCAGGAAAACATCAAAGACACTCTGAAACATTTTAATGATTTAAGAGAAAGATGGAAAAATGCCGGAGCAATCCCAAAAGACAAATACAATCACGTTTGGAATAATTACCATTTTCATGTAGAAAATTTTTATGATTATCTGCATTTAGATCGTGAGGCCAGAGATTTAGATTTTAAATACAATCTGGAGCAAAAGCAAAAAATAATTGCTCGTGTAGAAGAGTTAGCAAACGAAACTGACATTAGCAAAGCATTCCGTGAATTACAGGATTTACACAGAATATGGAAAGAAGATATCGGACCTGTTTCCAAAGAACACCGTGATGTAATCTGGAATAAATTTAGCGAACTGACTAAAAAAATTCACGATAAAAGAGAAGTTTTGTTTGAAAGTCAAAGAGCAAACGAACAAAAAAACCTTGAAGTTAAAAAAGAAATCATTGGTAAAATTGAGGTTTTAGGAACTGAAAAAGTAAACTCTCACTCTCAATGGTTAGTACAAATTCAAAAAGTAGAAGCACTTAGAAATGAGTTTTTTGCTGCCGGAAAAGTACCATCTGAAGTAAATGAAGAAACCTGGGCTGCTTTTAAAACTGCCGTTAGAAACTTTAATTCTTTTAAAAATTCGTTTTACAAAGACATTAAAAAGGATCAAAACGACAATTTGAATAAAAAAATGGCTCTTGTTGCAAAAGCCAAAGAATTGCAGGAAAGTACAGATTTTGCTGCCACTACTCCAATCATGAAACAAATTCAGGAAGAGTGGAAACAAATTGGTCACGTTCCTAAAAAATATTCAGATAAAATCTGGAAAGAATTTAAAGATGCGTGCAATCATTATTTCGATAAATTAAAAGAGCACAAATCTGAAGAAAACGTTGACGAAGTTGCTGCTTTCGACAATAAAAAAGCATACTTAGACATTTTAAGAGCTTACCAATTAACCGGTGATCACAAAACTGATCTTGATGCTATTAAAGCGCATATCGAAATCTGGAAAGGCTACGGAAAAGTTCCTTTTTCAAGACGTCATATTGAAGGAAAATTCAACAAAATACTGGATGCTCTTTTTGAAAAACTAAGTTTGAGTAAAAAAGAAACTGAAATGATGCGTTTCTCTAATCGCATTGATTCATTATCTGACAGTAACGATACTCGTAAATTAGATAACGAAAAGATCTTCTTAATGCGTAAAATTGAAGAAGTTCAAAATGAGATTTTCCAATTAGAAAATAACATTCAGTTCTTTGCTAATACCAAAAACGCTAAAAAAGAGAATTCAATTGTTCTTGAAGTTCGTAAAAACATCGCCATCCATAAAGAAAGCCTTGAGCTTTGGAAAGATAAGTTGAAACAATTACGAAATTTAGGTCAGGAATAAGATTTAAACAATTAAAAAATAAATTAGGTGTAATAAATTCATTGCACCTTTTTTGTTGGGGTAATTTTACCGCAAAGCTCACAATCCCGATAGCTATCGGGATACGCAAAGTTCGCAAAGCTAGATAAACACAAAGCTTTGCGAACTTTGCGTTTTATCAAATCCTAGTATATAAAAAAATCTTTGCGTGCTTTGCGGTAAAATTCACTACAACCTTTATTTCACTCCAAACTTAATCTCATTTCAACCTAAAACTTAAAACCCTAAGCTTAACATTTCCAATTCAACTTCATAAAATAATTCTGTAAAATATTGATTATATTTGATAAACCACATTATCTATTGATAATCAATAAAAAGAACAAATTCAATTATTAATCCTAATAACAACGAAAATGAAATTTACAAGAAAAGCAAATGCCAACTGGAAAGGAACTGGCATGGAAGGAACAGGAAAAATCAGTACTCAAAGTACTACACTAGATAATGCTCAATTATCATTTAAAACAAGATTCGCAGACGGAGTTGGAACAAATCCTGAAGAATTAGTTGCAGCAGCTCATTCTGGCTGTTTTACGATGCAATTAAGTTTTTTACTTAACGAAGGAGGTTTTACTGCAGATGATTTAAATACAGAAGCGACAGTTACTTTTGAAAACGGATCTATAACTTTAATTCATTTAGATTTAAAAGGTAAAGTTCCTAATATTTCAGCTGAAGAATTTGAAAAGACAGCAAACAAAGCAAAAGAAATCTGCCCGATTTCAAAACTTTTAAACACAACAATTACATTGTCTGTTGAACTAGTTAGCTAATTATTTTCAGGCATAAAAAAAAGATCCCGTTTTGCAACGGGATCTTTTTTTATGTAATAAGCTTTTTTTTAGAATTACATTGTAGCTTTTAATGCTTTTGCCTCAGCAGTCATTTCTAAAGCTTTGTAAACTCCTAATAATGTTTTAGAAACATCTTCGTTTTTAGGATCTAACTCATTTGCTTTTTTAAGGTAAGGAATAACTCCTCTAAAAACGTTTTCTCTTTGTGCTTTCAACACATCGTAACGTTTCATATCTTTTGCAGAAGTACCCAATTTGTTCATCTCATCAATAATTGGCTTTTCAGCTTCTAATTTTAAAGCTGCAAGGTTAAGATAAGCATTTGTGTAATTTGGATTGATTTCTAACGCTTTTAAATAGTATTTCTCAGCATCTGCATTATTTTTTGCATTAGCACTAAGAACTCCAAGGTTAAATACTAAATCGGCATTGTTTGGTTCTTTTTCTAAAGCTTCACCAACTAATTTTTTGTAAGTTTCAAAATCTTTAGACTCTAAGTATAAGTTAGCTTCAGTAAGAATCAAAGAAGTATCTTCCGGATTTGCTTTTCTTGCATCAGCGATTGCTTTTTTAGCATCTTCACTACGTCCTTTTTGAACTAAAATTAAAGCTAAGTTTTTGTAGATCTCTCCTCTTTTAGAAGGAATAGCTTCTGTTTTAGGTTTTTCGTGAGTTCCTAATTTTACAGCTAAATCTCTGTCTTTTGCACTGTTAAAAACATCCTCATTACCAGAAATTTTATTAACTGCTAAATAGCTAGTTCCTTTTCCTGAGTAGTTTAATTGTTTTAACTCTTCGTACATTGGCAATGCAAGATCAAAATCCTGAGCATTTACTGCTGTTGAAGCTGCATAATACAAATTGATTGTATCTTTTTTCTCTAACAAATAAGCATCATATAATTTTTTTGCTCCTTCAACATTTTTACCAGCCTGAGAATCTGCGATAGCTGAGTTAATCAACTTTCCTTTGATTTCAGTGATAGAAGCTGCAGCCTGAGTAGAATATTTTAATTTTCCTGAAGCTTTTTCAACATCAATTAACTTTTTATAGTTTTCAGCAGCAAGAGAAAGGTTTTTACTTTCGTCTGTTTTTTTGTTTGCTAAATCTAAATAAGCATTTGCTTTTACAGAGTAGAACTGAGCTTGCTCAACATCTTTAGCATTTGCTATCATATTTTCTGCATCATTAAGGATTGTAATTGCTCCCTGAGAATCTCCTCCTTTTAAAGCCTTTTCAGCACTTTTTATCTGATCTTTTTGAGCAAAAGTAGCTACTGAAATCAATAATGCTGACGCAAGTATTACATATTTACTTTTCATAATATTCAATTGTATATTTAATTATAAGTGGGTTTTATTTATTCTTCAGATTCTTCTTCGTCAGAATCATCTTCGTCTTCGATTTCTTCATCAGTATCGTCGTCGTCATCTTCTACAGGACCTTCGTCTTCAAGAACTTCTAAATCCGGTTTTACTCTTTCGATAGCAGATTCGATAACATTTCCGTCTTCGTCAACAACAACTTCTGCAACATCATCTTTCATTACTTTTGTTACAGCAGCGATAGAATCTTTACCTTTTAAGTTAATCAATCGAACACCTTGCGTTGCGCGACCCATTACACGTAAATCTTCAATTGCCATTCTGATTGTTAATCCAGATTTATTGATGATCATTAAATCATCAGCATCAGTTACGTTGCTAATAGAAATTAATTTTCCGGTTTTCTCTGTGATATTAAGTGTTTTAACACCTTTACCTCCACGGTTTGTGATTCTGTAAACATCCTCTCCATCGTCATCAACTAATTTAGTACGTTTACCGTATCCGTTTTCAGTTACAACTAAAATCTGTGTATCGTTTACATTTTCTTTATCAACTGTAACCATACCAATTACTTCATCAGTATCGTCTTTTAAGGTAATTCCACGAACTCCAGAAGCTGTTCTTCCCATCGGACGTGTTTTAGTTTCCTCAAAACGAACCAATTTACCAGACTTAACAGCTAAGATAATTTGGCTTTCTCCGTTAGTTAATTTTGCTTCAAGTAACTCATCACCTTCTTTAATTGTAATTGCGGCAACACCATTTACTCTTGGTTTAGAATATTTCTCTAAAGAAGTTTTCTTAACCTGACCTTGCTTAGTTACCATTACAAGATTATGACTGTTGATATAATCTTTGTCTTTTAAGTCTTGTGTACAAATGAAAGCTTTTACTTTATCATCGCTTTCAATGTTTACTAAGTTCTGAATTGCTCTACCTTTTGCAGTTTTGCTTCCTTCAGGAATTTCGTAAACACGCATCCAGAAACATTTTCCTTTTTGCGTAAAGAACATCATATATTGGTGATTGGTTGCAACGAACATATGCTCAAGGAAATCCTGATCTCTTGTTCCTGCGCTTTTTTGCCCAACTCCACCTCTATTTTGAGTTTTGTATTCTGTTAGGTTAGTACGTTTGATATAACCTGCGTGAGAAATTGTAATAACCACATTTTCATCAGCAATCAAATCTTCTATACTTACATCTCCACCAGAATATTCAATAGTAGAACGACGCTCGTCTCCGTATTTCTCACGGATTTCTTCTAGCTCTTCTTTAATTAAGTTTGTTCTTAAATCTACATCTGCCAATAACGCTTTCAAATGTTCGATTAACTTCATCAATTCGTCAAACTCAGCTCTTAATTTATCTTGCTCCAGACCTGTTAACTGACGTAAACGCATCTCAACAATTGCACGAGCCTGAATATCTGACAAATTAAATCTTTCGATTAATTTCTCACGAGCTTCTTCAGTATTTTTAGAACCTCTAATGATTGCAATTACTTCATCAATATTATCAGAAGCAATAATTAATCCTTCTAAAATATGCGCTCTTTCTTCTGCTTTACGTAATTCAAAACGAGTTCTACGAACTACTACATCATGACGGTGCTCGATAAAATAGTGAATCATATCTTTTAGATTCAACATTTGCGGGCGACCTTTTACTAATGCAATATTGTTTACACTAAAAGAAGATTGTAATGATGTAAATTTATATAAGGTATTCAATACTACGTTTGGCGTAGCATCACGTTTCAGGATATAAACGATACGCATACCGTTTCTATCTGATTCGTCACGAATATTTGCAATACCTTCAATTTTTTTGTCGTTAACCAAATCAGCCGTACGTTTGATCATTTCAGCTTTGTTCACCTGATACGGAATCTCCGTTACGATGATACATTCTCTTCCGTCAACTTCTTCAAAACCAACTTTAGCACGCATTACAATACGTCCTCTACCGGTTTTAAAAGCTTCACGAACTCCTTCATAACCATATATCACACCACCGGTTGGAAAATCCGGAGCTTTAATATGTGTCATTAATTCGTCAACTTCAATATCGTTATTATCAAGATACGCTAATGTACCGTTGATAACTTCAGTTAAATTGTGTGGAGGCATATTTGTCGCCATACCAACTGCAATACCTGTTGCTCCGTTTACTAATAAAGTAGGAACTCTTGTAGGCATTACTTTTGGCTCATATAAAGTATCATCAAAGTTCAATTGAAAATCAACTGTTTCTTTTTCGATATCCGCCATAATATCTTCAGATATTTTGCGCATTCTGGCCTCAGTATAACGCATTGCTGCAGGACTGTCACCATCAACAGACCCAAAGTTACCCTGACCATCCACTAATAAATAACGCATACTCCATTCCTGAGCCATACGAACCATTGCATCATAAACAGAAGTATCCCCGTGTGGGTGATACTTACCCAGAACCTCTCCTACGATTCTTGCAGACTTTTTGTGGGCAGATCTTGAAGTTACACCTAAATCATACATTCCGTAAAGAACTCTTCGATGCACTGGTTTCAAGCCATCTCTAACATCAGGAAGCGCTCTCGATACAATTACTGACATCGAATAATCGATGTAAGCAGATTTCATTTCATCTTCAATGTTAATAGGAATTAACTTTTCTCCTTCAGACATAAGTTGTTATGTTTAAATAATTATATTAGTTTCAAAGCGTGCCAAGATACGTTTTTTTGGAATTTTTTCAGCTATTTCCTTACACTTATTTCAATGATTTATTAACAACTTTATTTTCGCTTTTAGTTAATAAATTAAGCACATTTTAACGCTTTTATTGCTATTTTTTTTGTCTCTTAGCTGTCAGGAGTTCCTTAAGGGTATGGTTTTTGTTTTTCAAACACTAATTCACTAAATTTACAATACCAATTATATATTATGGATGATAATTTTTCACCAAGAGTAAAAGATGTTATTACCTACAGTAAAGAGGAAGCCTTACGTTTGGGCCACGACTTTATTGGTACTGAACATCTAATGCTAGGCATTTTAAGGGATGGAAACGGAAAAGCTATTCATATTCTTAATAACCTTGCAGTCGATCTAGATCATTTACGCAGGAAGGTAGAAATACTGAGCCCAGCCAATCAAAGCGTTGAAGTAAATGCAGAGAAGAAAAATCTTCATCTTACGCGTCAGGCGGAAAGAGCACTGAAGACAACCTTTCTTGAAGCTAAAGTATTTCAGAGCTCGTCTATTAGCACGGCGCACTTGCTATTGTGTATCTTACGAAACGAAAACGATCCAACAACCAAGCTATTGAATAAACTAAAAATAGATTATGACATAGCTAAAGAACAATATTTAAATATGACTCCAAACGAAGAAGAATTCTTAGAAAACTTGCCAAGAAACGAATCGTATAATGACGATTCAGGACAAGATGACAGTCTTAAAGAAAGTAGTTTCAATAATCCAGCCAATAAGTCAAACAAAAAATCTAAGACTCCGGTTTTAGATAATTTTGGGAGAGATTTAACAGAAATGGCAGAGGAAGGAAAACTAGATCCGGTTGTAGGACGCGAGAAAGAAATCGAACGTGTTTCTCAAATTCTAAGCCGTAGAAAAAAGAACAACCCACTTTTAATTGGAGAACCTGGAGTTGGTAAATCTGCTATTGCAGAAGGACTTGCACTACGCATCATCCAAAAGAAAGTATCTCGTATTCTTTTCAACAAACGTGTGGTTACACTTGATCTTGCCAGTTTAGTAGCAGGAACAAAATACCGCGGTCAGTTTGAAGAGAGAATGAAAGCCGTAATGAACGAGCTGGAGAAAAATGACGATATCATCCTTTTCATTGACGAAATTCATACTATTGTAGGCGCTGGCGGAGCAACAGGATCTCTTGATGCTTCGAACATGTTTAAACCTGCATTGGCAAGAGGAGAAATTCAATGTATTGGTGCTACTACTCTTGATGAGTACAGACAATATATCGAGAAAGATGGTGCACTTGAAAGACGTTTCCAGAAAGTAATTGTAGAGCCAACATCTGTTGAGGAAACTATTGCGATTTTGAACAACATTAAAGACAAATACGAAGATCACCACAATGTAACCTATACTCAGGAAGCTATTGAGGCTTGTGTTAAATTAACAAACAGATATATGTCTGAGCGTTTCTTACCAGACAAAGCTATTGATGCTCTTGACGAAGCGGGTTCTCGCGTACACATTACTAACATTGATGTTCCGAAACAAATTTTGGATTTAGAGCGTCAGTTAGAAGAAGTTCGTGAAATGAAAAACATGGTAGTCAAAAAACAAAAATACGAAGAGGCTGCCAAACTTCGCGATGATGAAAAACGCATTGAAAAAGATCTTGCCGTTGCACAAGAACAATGGGAAGAAGATTCTAAAAACAACAGAATTGAAGTTACAGAAGATAATGTAGCTGATGTTGTATCTATGATGACCGGAATTCCTGTAAACAGAATTGCACAAACAGAAAGCAACAAACTGGCTAAATTACCTGAATTGATTCAGAATAAAGTAATTGGTCAAAACGAAGCAGTTTTAAAAATTGCACGTTCTATTCAGCGTAACAGAGCCGGACTTAAAGATCCTAACAAACCAATTGGTTCGTTCATTTTCTTAGGTCAGACTGGAGTTGGTAAAACCCAATTAGCAAAAGTTTTAGCAAAAGAATTATTCGATTCTGAAGATGCGTTAGTTCGTATCGACATGAGCGAATACATGGAAAAATTTGCTATCTCCCGTTTAGTTGGAGCGCCTCCGGGATACGTTGGTTACGAAGAAGGTGGTCAGCTTACTGAAAAAGTTCGCAGAAAACCATATTGTGTGGTACTTTTAGACGAAATCGAGAAAGCGCATCCGGATGTGTTTAATATGATGCTTCAGGTTTTAGATGACGGATATTTAACAGATAGTTTAGGTCGCAAAATCGACTTTAAAAACACTATCATTATCATGACATCGAATGTTGGAGCACGTCAGTTGAAAGATTTCGGACAAGGTGTAGGATTCGGAACTGCTGCGAAAGTAGCTCAGGCCGATGAAAACTCTAAGAGCATTATCGAAAATGCATTAAAGAAAACTTTTGCACCGGAATTCTTAAACAGAATTGATGACGTAATCGTATTTAATGCATTAGAAAAAGGTGATATTGATTTGATTATCGAAATCGAACTTACAAAACTATATTCTCGTATTGCTGAATTAGGATACAAATTAAATCTTACTGACAAAGCAAAAGCATTTATTGCAGAAAAAGGCTTTGACAGACAATTTGGAGCCAGACCTCTAAAAAGAGCAATTCAGAAATATGTTGAAGATTTATTGGCTGAAGAGATTATCACTTCAAAAATACATTCAGGTGATGAAATCCTGATGGATTTGAAAGATGATTCTCAAGAGTTATCAGTAGAAATACATAAAGCCGAAGAGCCAACTAATCAATAAATTAGTTAAGTTTTATAACAGAAATAACAAACCCGTTACGTTTTCATAACATAACGGGTATTTTTTTTAGATAAATTAGTATCTTTAGTAAAAGCAAATAGCTATTTTTGGCTATTAATCTCTATAAAAACAAATAATAACGTATGCTTCAAAACAAAGTCATTTTAGGTAGCGAAGAATGGTGCTCATTTCCAGAACTAGGAATCCCAACAATCAAAGCTCGTGTGGATTCCGGTGCCAAAACTTCGGCAATGCACGCCATAAACATAGCTCCTTTTATAAAAAATGATGCCAATTGGGTGAAATTTGATATTAATCCAATTCAGAATAATATTAAAACCATCATTCATTGTGAAGCTCCGTTGGTTGACAAAAGAATTGTAAAAAGCTCAAGTGGTTTTAGAGAACACCGCTATGTGATTCAGACTCAAATAAAACTTGGCGATATCAAATGGCCAATAGAAATGACTTTGACCAACAGGGATTCAATGGGTTTCCGTATGCTACTAGGCCGTGAAGCCATGAGCGGACGTGTACTGGTTGATCCGGAGGAAAAGTACATGTTAGGCCAGCCTACAACCGAAGCTTTAAAAGAATTATACCAAAACTCAGAAAAAGCAACTTCTGGTTTACGAATTGGGCTTTTGGCCAGTAATCCTGAATTGTACAGCAATAAAAGAATCATGGAAGCCGGCGAAATGCGCGGTCATGAAATGCACTTTCTAAACATCAAGGAATGCTACATGAAACTGGATGCTAAAACTCCGGAAATTCATTATCGTGGCGGAAAAATATTAAATCAATTTGATGCTATTATTCCAAGAATCCGACCAAGCATTACTTTTTACGGTTGCGCTCTGACACGTCAGTTTGAAGCTTTGAAGGTTTTCGTTTTAAATTCGGCTACAGCCATAACTCAATCACGAGATAAATTATATTCACTGCAATTGCTTTTGAATAGCGGAATCGACATTCCTACCACTGGTTTTGCCAACTCTCCTCTTGATACTGACAATTTGATTAAAATGGTTGGAGGCTCGCCTTTAATCGTAAAATTACTTGAAGGAACTCAGGGAAAAGGAGTTGTTTTAGCCGAAACCAAAAAAGCTGCAGAAAGTGTTATCAATGCTTTTAAAAGCTTAAATG
Source organism: Flavobacterium bizetiae (assembly GCF_902804475.1). GTDB lineage: Bacteria > Bacteroidota > Bacteroidia > Flavobacteriales > Flavobacteriaceae > Flavobacterium > Flavobacterium bizetiae. Next base: position 14,993 of record NZ_CADCSU010000123.1, on the reverse strand, counting down.
CCAATATTTTAGTTCAGGAATTTATCAAAGAAGCCAACGGAAAAGACATTCGTTGTTTTGTAATCGACGGAAAAGTGGTTGCAGCGATTCAGCGTGAAGCAATGCCTGGAGAATTCAGAGCAAACATTCACCTTGGCGGAACAGCCTCTGTAATTAAAGTTACTGCCGAAGAAAAAAAGATCGCTATAAAAGCCGCAAAAGCAATGGACTTAAAAGTGGCCGGAGTTGACATTATTCGTTCTTCAAAAGGGCCTTTATTACTTGAAGTAAACTCTTCGCCTGGTCTTGAAGGAATCGAAGGTGCAACAAACAAAGATGTTGCCGGAGAAATGATCAAAGCAATCGAAAAGAACTTTAAACTAATATAACTTAAGTTCATTTGAACTTAATCGCACATAATTAATTTAGTAGCTTTGTCAGAGTGTAAAAACTTAGACAAAGCTTTTTTTATTACTTAAATCCTCAAAAAATGATGTTATCCCCCTATTTTGATATTATTCTAAGAAGTGTTGCCGTTTATTTTTTCATGACAATCGCCCTTAGAGTGTTTGGTAAAAAAGAGCTTTCGCAATTGAATACTGCCGATATCATTCTGATTTTATTGATTAGTAATTCCGTTCAAAACGCCATGGTCGGACCTGACACAAGTCTTTCAGGAGGATTAATTGCAGCCTTGGCTTTGTTTATCATTAATTACATCATTAAAAAACTAACCCATAAATACAAAGGGCTTAACAATTTGCTGTTAGACAAACCCGAAATTCTGATTCACAACGGAATAATTGATTTTAAGACTTTGAGTAAACTGGATATCTCACACGAAGAATTAAAAGAAGCTGCACGCGAACATGGTTTAGAGCATTTAACAGACATTAAACTTGCCATGCTCGAAGTTGATGGTACCATAAGTGTAATTTCTGATGATAAAAAAAATATCAAGGAAACACATTTTAAACGAAAACACAATCACAAGAACTTACAGAAATAACTTTTAAAAACATTTAATCATTTGAAAATCAAATAATTAATTGTTTACATTAAAAAAACTTAGCTATACACTTTGTTATACTATGTATTTTGTTATACATTAGCAGAATGAACGAAACATTTGTAACAAACTGGAAATCGCAGGTAAAGAAAGGCACATTGACTTTCATTATCCTTAATGTGCTCAAAAATAATGAGTACTACGGTTATGAACTTATCGAACAAATAAGAAAACATACTGAAATAGAAATTGCCGAAGGAACTCTCTATCCTTTAATGAATCGATTAAAAACTGAAGAATTAGTAGATTCTAAATGGGTAGAACAAGAAACCGGTATTCCAAGAAAGTATTATTCATTAACCAAAGCCGGAATAGAAACTCTAAGTCAGATGAATATTTACTGGGAGAATCTTGAGAAATCAATTAAAAAAATCATCCAATGAGAATAGAAGATATCAAATTCGAACAGAAAGCTTCGCAGCGAATTTACAACGACTACATGAAGCGCGTTAGAAAAGCGACGGCATCACTATCAAAAATGAATCAGGATGATATTTATATGGAATTCAACAGTCATATTTTTGAAGCGATTCAGCATAGAAATAATGCCAACGAACTAGATTCACTTTTAGATATTATCGAAAAATTAGGTTTTCCGGAAGAAGTTCTAAAACCACTTGTAGCCGATAAAAAACTAGAACAGGCAACGAGAACATTCAACCCTGTTCATGTTTTTAAAGCCTTAATTTTAAACTTTACAAACGGTATTTCGTACATCTTTTTCTTTGTTTTGTACCTGTTTCTGTTTGGTTTCGTTTTTCTGATTTTTGCAAAAATCTTCAATCCAGATCTTGTTGGTCTTCACATAAAAAGCGAGTCGCCTTCTGTGTTTGTCTTAGGAATAATGAATCCTGAAAGTAAAACTCAATACGGAACTCACGAAGTACTGGGCAACTGGTTTATTCCTGCAATGTTATTAGCAATCTTAGTTTTCTATTTTCTTATCACCCTTTTATTAAAATTAAAAAAATCAATTAATCAAAAATCATCATCATGAAAAAAATCATCAGCTGCTTGTTTGCTCTCGTCTTTACGAGTGCATTTTCTCAAACCTTCAATGCAAAAAAACTGGACAGTTTGTTTCTCCTTTTAGAGAAAAACAACAAATACATGGGAAGCATAGCCCTTTCTGAAAACGGAAAAACAATTTATACAAAATCAATTGGTTTTGACGATGTTGCGACTTCAAAAAAATCAAGTATAAATACGAAATACAGAATTGGTTCTATCTCTAAAACTTTTACTGCCGCGCTTATTTTTAAAGCTATCGAAGAAAATAAAATCACTTTAAATCAAACTATTGACAAATATTTTCCAACGGTAAAAAATGCAAAAACAATTACAATTAGTAATTTATTAAACCACAGAAGCGGTATACACGATTTCACAAACGACGATGATTACCTAACCTGGAATACTCAATATCAATCGAAAGCTAAAATGATCGAACGAATTGCAGCGGGTGAAATTGCTTTTGAACCAAACACAAAAGGACAATACAGCAATTCTAACTATGTTTTATTGTCTTTTGTATTAGAAGATATTTACAAGAAGCCTTTTGGCGAAATTTTAAACCTGAAAATTGTTACTCCATTAAAATTAAAAAACACTTATTTAGGTAAAAAAACCAATATTGCGAACAACGAATGCTATTCGTATACAGCTGAAAATGGGAAATGGAAAAAAGAAAGCGAAACAGATATGTCTATTCCGCTTGGTGCCGGTGCAATTGTTTCTAACCCAACCGACTTAAACCTCTTTTTTGAAGGTCTTTTTGCCGGAAAAATTGTTTCAATAGATCATTTAAATCAAATGAAAACTGCACAAGATAAATTTGGAATGGGATTATTTGAATTTCCTTATTACGAAAAGAAAAATTACGGTCATACAGGAGGAATTGATGGCTTTAAATCTGTTGCAGGCTATTTTCCAAATGAAAAATTAGCTTTAGCCTTAACTTCAAACGGTTTGGATTACGACAATAACAACATCTTATTATGCGCTTTAAACTCTTATTTCAACAAACCATTTACAATGCCGGTTTTCGGAAGCGTTGCTGTTAGTCCTGAAATTCTGGATCTGTATTCCGGAACTTATGGCAGTACTCAAATTCCAATAAAAATAACGATTTCAAAAAAAGACAATACATTAATCGCACAAGCTACCGGACAACCTTCTTTTCCGTTAGAAGCTACAACTACTAAAGTATTTAAATTTGATGTTGCAGGTATTGTTCTTGAATTCAATTCTGATAAAAAAGAAATGATTTTAAAACAAGGCGGACAAGAATTTTTATTCACCAAATAATAAATAAACCTAAAACAGCAAACAAAAAAAGCTAGTTTCTTTACTGAAACTAGCTTTTTTTTACCTCTAAAACTTAATGCTACTTGCTATTATTAACATCAATTTCTGAATCTGTATTGATCTTTTTAATTGTTTTATTGGTCAAGCCAAATGGTTTTAATCTGTGATTAAGATTCACTAAAATATAATCTTTTTCGACCGGAAATTTTTCAGCTATCATTTTATAGTGCTTTAAAAGCTTCTTGTCTTCTACTCCATTCAAAGCCTGTAAAACAATATGAATTACCCTGTTTGATTCATCATTAAGGCCGGATATAAAAGCATCAATATAATTGCTTTTATTCTTCAATTTTCCCAGCGCATAATAAGCATCAACCCTTATATCTTCGTTTTTATTATAAGTAAAAGGAACAATAATAGCTGCATAATCAAGATTCATTGCTTCTAATACGTAAGTACAAAAACTAAACGTTTCTTCATCATGAATGTTTTCAATATTCGCCTTTATAACTTCCAGCCAATCTGAACTTTTATCTTTTGCGTACCAAAATACAAACTGAAAAACATCTAACAAACTTTCATCCGAATAAGAAATTAGACGAGGTTTTGCACGTTCATAATCAAACTTGGTCAATATTTGAAGAATCGCTTTTTTAATTTCGCCCGAACTTAATTGGTATTGTTCTTCTAGAATATCTAAAGTTGCTGCATCTAATTTTTCCTTTTTCAGGATTCCGTTCAGGCATTCTGTTTTAATATCATTATTTTCTGTAGCGAAAAACACTTCTAAAATATAACCAGCCAATCCGCTTAAAGTGTATTTAAACAAATCAGGTTGAGTTACCATTATACTTTCTGGCATAATCTGATCTAACCATCTTTCGTACCAATCTAAAAAGTTAGATTCAAACGCAAAGTATGGTTTTTGCCTGTCACTATCAACATTCACTATTCTTCCCTTAAATTCACCATTTAAAACAAGCGCATAATAATACGTACAGCCTTGCGTACCAACAGGCAGTAATCCTGAAAATATTTTACCTAATTCAACCTCAAAATCTTCGGTAGAAATATCATCATCTTCTTCAATATTTTTATTCAAATCAGCCCAAAATTCATCCGTCATTTCAGGATATAATTTGCAATCTTCTTTTAGATATTGCTTATCATTTTCATAGATTAGCTCATTGGTATTTTTTCCAAGCGGATAAATTCCATAGCCTGGCCCTGCAGCAGAATTTGCGTACGAGATTCCCCCATTACCAATATGAAGTAAAAAGGCTTTATAATCTTCCGGAAGCACTATATTATAGTCGTTTTCAAAACTTAGAATCTCATCAATACTAACCGTTTCCCCTAAAGTATATTGATGACTACTCGCGCCAAATACTTTTAGATCATTATCAGCATTTTTTGCAAGAATCAGCTTATTTTTTATTCTTTGTATTTGGTTCAATTCACCCATTTCCTAACCTTTATCTCTTCTTTTATTATAAAGTAAAAGTAAATACATTATAACTTTAAAACAACTCATACTACAAAACAAAAAAGCTGGCTTCAGTAAAGAAACCAGCTTTTTTTTATCTATTTTAAAATGCGATTTTACATCTCACATTTTACAACAATCATTTTACTATTATATAAAAACGCTTAAAACATAATATATAATACCTGCTAATAAAGCTGAAATTGGAATGGTTAATATCCATGCCCAAATTAAACTTACTGTTACTCCCCAACGAACGGCAGAAACACGTTTTGTTAATCCAACCCCGATGATAGAACCCGTAATAGTATGCGTTGTACTTACCGGAATTTTTAAATGCTCTGTAAAATAAAGCGTTAAAGCTCCAGCAGTTTCAGCAGCAACACCTTCAAACGAAGTTACTTTTGTGATTTTGGAACCCATTGTTTTCACAATTTTCCATCCACCACTTAAAGTTCCTGCAGCAATTGCAGAATAACATGCTAACGGAATCCAGCTTGGCATTTTGAAAGCACCATCTTCAGAAGGAAGCGCTACATCTAACCACGAATCCATATGAACACCAGGATTTGTATTAATATAAACCACAACAGCTGCTGCAATAATACCCATTACTTTTTGTGAATCATTTCCTCCGTGACCTAAACTAAAAGCCGCAGAAGATAATAATTGCATTTTCTTTAAAGCTGCATCTGCCTGATGTAGATTCAAACTACTAAATATCAAACAGAAACCACTTACTGTCAATACAATAAATGCAACTAAAAACCATTTAATATTGTGCGGTTCAAAAGCAACACTCCAGAAAACAGAAGAAGCAAAACGAGGTTTGTGTCCGTCTTTTATAATTTCTTCGTAAGGAATCATTTGTGTGTAAACGAACCAGATAGTTGCAATCATTAAAGCTACTGTAAAGATCTTTGGTCCGATACTTTTACGAGAAGCATTCAACAACCAAATCGAAATTAAGTAGGATGCCAAAGCTCCTAATAAAGGCGCTAAAACAATAAAAGCAATAATAATAAGAACCCCGGAAGGCATTCCGCCATCTTTACCGGCCTTATACCAGCTTACTATATCATACCAATGATGTGTAACTCCTTCTGCATCAACATAACCTGAAAAACCATGTATAGCGATAGCGTGAGCAACTGCTGCTCCGGCAAAACCACCAATAAGAGTATGTGATGAACTTGAAGGAATCCCTAACCACCAGGTCAATAAATTCCAACAAATAGCGGCAATAACTCCCGCTAAAATAACCACCAGGTCAATTTGCATTGTATCTGCTGTTTTAGCAACAGTATCCGCAACACCAAATCCGAAGACCCAATAAGCTAAAAAGTTAAAAAATGCTGCCCAAAGAACCGCCTGAAAAGGCGTTAGAACCTTTGTGGCAACAACTGTTGCAATAGCATTTGCCGCATCATGAAAACCATTGATGTAATCAAAAATTAAGGCTAATACTATAATAATTATAAGTAGCGTCATAAATTATAACTTCAGAATGAAATAAATTGAATTTAAGAATGTTTTACTGAAATAGATTCTAGTATGTTCGCAACACTCTTACATTTATCTGTTGCTGATTCTAAAACAGATAACACTTCTTTATATTTAATAATATTTTTAGCATCTGTTTCGTTTTCAAAAATTTCAAAAACTGCTTTGTTATAAACGTTATCTGACTTGTTTTCCAGTTTATTAATTCTGGCACAAGCATCTTTTATGACTTTGAAATTCTGTAAATTTCTCAATTCTTTTACCGCACTATCAATGTTTTGACAAGCTTCAAGATTGATTTCGGTCATTTTTCTGATTGATTTTGTAATCTTATCAACCTGATACAATCTCATTCTGCTTGCAGCTCCGTGCAGGTAATCTGCAACGTTATCAATAGAAGTAATTAAGGTATGAATATCTTCTCTATCAAATGGCGTAATAAAGTTTCTGCTCAATTCAAGATTGGTCTGACGTGTAATGTCTTCTCCTCTTTGCTCTAATTCGTCAATTCTCTGAAAAAGAACTTCTCTTTCTTTTAATGGAAGATTTACAGCTTCGTGTAAATTAGAAGCTAATTCAATTAAATTGCTTGAAGCCTCTTCAAAAAGTGGAAAGAATTTCTTGTCTTTCGGCACTAAAAATTGGAAAATACTGTTTATTGACATTTTTATATTTTTGATAGTGCAAAATTACTTCATTAATACTTTACAATGTTAAGCCATTGTTAACAAATCGTTTTCAATTTGGAAACTGTCAAGGAATTCAACGGTTTTTTCAATATCGTAATGCAGGATTCTATCCTCCTTAACTAACGGAACCACTTCTCTGTAGCTGCTCAAAAACATCTCGATAAAATCACTCGATTTTAGCGGTTCTCTATACGCAATTGCCTGAGAAGCATTCATCAATTCGATGGCCAGAATACGTTCTAAATTATCTAAAACGCGTAACGCTTTTGTCGCTCCGTTTGCCCCCATACTTACGTGATCTTCCTGTCCGTTGCTCGACACAATACTGTCTACACTTGAAGGTGTCGCCAATTGTTTGTTTTGACTTGCAATACTTGCCGCTGTATATTGCGGAATCATAAATCCTGAATTCAATCCCGGATTATCTACCAAAAATGCCGGAAGATTGCGCAATCCAGAAATTAACTGATAGGTCCTTCTTTCAGAAATACTTCCTAACTCAGCCAAAGCAATTGCCATAAAATCTAAGGCTAAAGCCAAAGGTTGTCCGTGGAAGTTTCCTCCGGAAATAATCTTATCGGCTTCGATAAATATATTTGGATTGTCTGTAACCGAATTAATCTCGGTTTTAAATACTTTTCGAACATAATCGATCGCATCTTTTGAAGCGCCGTGAACTTGTGGCATACAACGGAAAGAATACGGATCTTGTACATGCTTTTTCTCCTGAGCAATAATCTCGCTTCCTTCAAGAAATTCATTAATGCGTTGCGCGGTAACAATTTGCCCTTTGTGAGGACGTATAAAATGGATCAATTCATTAAATGGTTCACTTCTTCCGTCAAAACCTTCTAATGAAATGGTACCTATTAAATCAGCTAAATAAGAATATTTATAGGCTTTTATTAAAATATGAGCTCCGTAAGCGCTCATAAACTGAGTTCCGTTTAATAATGCCAAACCTTCTTTTGATTGTAAAACAATTGGTTTCCAGTCAAAACGCTTTAAAACCTCGCTTGAAGCTACTTTTTTTCCTTCAAACAAAACTTCTCCTTCTCCTAATAAAGGCAAAGATAAATGTGCCAAAGGCGCTAAATCTCCAGAAGCTCCCAAAGATCCCTGAGTATAGATAATTGGTAAAATATCATTATTATAAAAATCAACCAAACGAGATACCGTTTGCAATTGAATTCCGGAATGTCCGTAACTTAAAGATTGAATTTTAAGCAACAACATCAACTTAACAATTTCAGCAGGAACTTCTTCTCCGGTTCCGCAGGCATGCGATTTTACCAAATTCTCCTGAAGTTTTGATAAATTTTCATTCGAAATTTTCACATTACATAAAGATCCAAATCCTGTGTTGATACCATAAATAGGTTCAGAATGTGAGGCCATTTTTTTATCTAAATAATCACGACATTTTTGAACGTTTACTTTTGCTTCTTCTGATAGTTCAAGTGTTTTACCATTGACTATGATTTCTTGTAAAGCTTCTAAAGTTAGGATTTCAGTACTTATATAATGGATTTCTCTCATGTTGTTTGTATTTTAAGACATCAAAATTCAGCAAATCAATATTAAAAAGCAACATTTGTTCATAATAATTAAAATTTGCACTAATTCGATTTCGCTATTTTATTTATTTCATAATCATTATCAGACAAAAAATCAGGTCTTTGTTTGTAAAAAATTCAGATTAGAATTTTATTCGATAAACTCAAAAAAAAGCATTTCCTACTTAGTATATAGGTTAAATTCGATGAATTTTGAATCAATTTCAAAAATAATGATCCTTCAAAACATTTTAAAGCATTAACAAAAAAAGCCTTAAATATAGGAATAAGTCATCTTTAGAGTTTTAATTTTAACGAATACTCAATATTGAATTGATGAGATTTGAATTTTTAAAATATTCGTAAAAAGGGAATTAGGTTTTTTAACTTTTAGAAAAAACTGTACTTTTGAAAAATCAAAATGAAAAGTAACAGCACAAAATATCAATCTACAATGGCAACTCCAACTAGAGTTGCAATTGCTGCTACAACAATTTCTACAACAACAACTACTACCCCTTAGGGGTATACATTTTACATATAATTCAGGTTATCTATACTTTTCTCATGAAAGAAGAAAGGCAATGGGTACATAAAAAACATTTACAAAACAAAAAAAATAGTCGCAGTTTTTAGTTTCAGTTCACAGTAAATAATCTTTGAACCTTTGTTACTCAAAATCTTTGCACCTTATTAAAAAACATCAAAATGAAAGTATTAAAATTTGGCGGAACTTCGGTTGCCAATGCTCAAAATATAAAACTCGTTCTCGAAATTATCAACCAGAATTCTAAACAAGATCAATTAGTAGTTGTTGTTTCAGCTTTAAGCAAAGTAACCGATTTATTGCAATTGGCAGCAGCAAAAGCAGCAGCAAACGACGAAGGCTTTAGAGATATTGTTGCTGAAATCGAGAAAAAACATCTTGATACCTTAAAAGATTTAATTCCGGTAAGCGAGCAAAGCAGCTTGTTAAGCCACGTAAAAAGAATCATCAATCACTTAGAAACTTTATTAGATGGTTGTTTTTTATTGGGCGAATTATCTCCTAGAACTGCCGATACTATTTTAAGTTTTGGCGAATTGCTTTCGTCTTATATCATCGCACAAGCGTATCAGCAAGTAGATAAAAACGTAGTATATAAAGACAGTCGCGAATTGATCAAAACCAACAATAACTTTGGTAAAGCGGTTGTAAACTTTGAAGTTTCGAATAAATTGATTCAGGAATATTTTGGTGGAAACCGATATCAAATCAATATTTTACCGGGATTTATCGCTCAGACTACTGACGGAATCACTACAACTTTAGGTCGTGGAGGTTCTGATTATACTGCGGCCATTATTGCCGGAGCACTTAACGCATCACAATTGGAAATCTGGACAGACGTAAACGGAATGTTTACTGCTAATCCTAAAATTGTAAAACAAGCGCAGCCTATTGCTAATATTTCGTATCAGGAAGCGATGGAATTATCGCATTTTGGTGCCAAAGTATTGTATCCGCCAACAATTCAGCCTGTTTTAAGAAAAAATATTCCCATTTTAATCAAAAATACTTTTGAGCCGGAAGCTGTAGGAACTTTAATTTCGAATCAGGTTTCATCAAAAGATACGGTTGTAAAAGGAATCAGCCATATCGATCATATTTCGTTAGTAACTTTGGAAGGTCCTGGAATGATTGGAGTTTCAGGTTCATCAAAACGTTTATTCGAAGTATTGTCTCAGGAAAAAATCAATGTTATTTTTATTACTCAGGCTTCTTCTGAACATTCTATTTGTATCGGAATTTTAAATTCTGATGCTGAAAATGCAGAAGCTGCAATTAATAAAGCTTTTGAAGTTGAGATTTTACAAAACAAAATTGATCCTGCTATTGTAGAAAAAGACCTTTGCATTATTGCTTTGGTGGGTGAAAACATGAAAAATCACCAGGGTTTAAGCGGAAGAATGTTTAGTACTTTGGGTAAAAACAACGTAAATATCCGTGCTATTGCGCAAGGCGCTTCTGAACGTAATATTTCGACTGTAATTAACGAAAGAGACGTTAAAAAAGCGTTGAATACATTGCACGAAAACTTCTTTGAAGAAAACACCAAACAGCTGAATTTATTTGTAATGGGAGTTGGAAATGTAGGTGAAAAATTCATCGAGCAAATTCATAATCAAAGAAAGTTTTTAAAAGAAAATTTAAAAATTAATGTTCGTGTAATTGCTTTATCAAACTCCAGAAAAATGCTTTTTGATGAAGACGGAATTTCATTAAAAGACTGGCAATCGGCTTTAGACAAAGGAGAACACGCGATTCCAACAGAATTTATCGCACGCGCCAAAGAGCTTAATTTACGTAACAGTATTTTTGTGGATATTACTGCAAATGCAAGTGTTTCTGAAACTTACGAAAAATTCTTAAAACAAAGTATTGCCGTTGTAACTTGTAATAAAATTGCCTGTTCATCTGCTTACGATAATTATAAAAAACTAAAAAGTTTATCTCGTCAATACAACGCACCGTTTTTGTTTGAAACGAATGTTGGCGCGGGATTACCTATTATTGATACTGTAAAAAACTTAATTGCTTCCGGCGATAAAGTGCATAAAATTCAGGCGGTTTTATCAGGAAGTTTAAACTTCATTTTCAACAATTTTGATAAGAATAATTCTTTTCATGACGTTGTAAAAGAAGCCGGAGTTCAGGGATTTACTGAACCGGACCCAAAAATTGACTTAAGCGGAATCGACGTTGCGCGTAAAATCTTAATCTTAATTCGCGAAAGCGGTTACGAAATGGATATTGATGCCATCGCAAACGAATCATTTTTACCGGCAGATTGTTTGGCAACAACTAATAATGAAGACTTTTTTGCTTCTTTAATTAAACATGCAGATCATTTTAATAAAATATATGAAGAAGCTTTAGCCAAAGATTCAAGATTAAAATACGTTGCTCAATTCGAAAACGGAAAAGCAAGCGTTGGTCTTCAATTCATCCCGAAAGATCATCCTTTCTATAATTTAGAAGGAAAAGACAATATCGTACTTTTCTATACAGATCGTTACGTAGATCAGCCGTTATTGATCAAAGGAGCTGGAGCCGGTGCAGCCGTAACCGCTTCAGGAATTTTTGCGGATGTAATTAGAATTGGAAATATTTAAACAAGGGACCAAGGCTCATAGGTGCAAAGGGACAAAGTTAAACCCCTTTGAACCTATGAACCTTTTGTCGCTTTCAATCTTAAAATAAAAAACATCGAGCAGCAAAGCCTTTGTTCCTCTGAACCTTTGCCACTCTGAACCTATAAAAAATGACACAAATAAAATTATTCTGTCCCGCTACAATTGCAAATCTTTCGTGCGGATTTGACGTACTTGGACTTTGCTTAGACAATGCGGGTGATGAAATGATTGTTCGAAAAACAGAACAAAAAGGAGTTCGTATTACTAAAATTGTGGGTGCCGATTTACCTTTAGAAACCGAGAAAAACGTTTCGGGTGTTGCGGCTTTAGCGATGTTAGAAGCTTATGAAAGAGATTTTGAATCGATAAATTTTGGGTTTGAAATCGAAATCTATAAAAATATCAAAGCCGGAAGCGGAATTGGAAGCAGCGCTGCAAGTTCTGCCGGAGCTGTTTTCGGGATTAATGAGTTATTAGGACAACCTTATTCCCGCAAAGATTTGGTGCAGTTTGCGATGCAAGGCGAGAAATTAGCCAGCGGAAATGCTCATGCTGACAACGTTGCTCCTGCCCTTTTGGGTGGTTTTACTTTGGTAAGAAGTTATGCGCCGCTGGATATTATCAGAATTGATAGTCCGGAAGAATTATTTGCAACGGTGGTTCATCCTCAAATTGAGTTGAAAACATCTGATGCGCGTTCGGTATTAAAACAAACCGTTTCCTTAAAAAGCGCGATCATGCAATGGGGAAATGTGGGTGGATTAATCGCAGGTTTATACACCAAAGATTATGATTTGATAGGAAGATCACTTCATGACGAAATCGTAGAACCATTAAGAAGCGTTTTGATTCCTGGTTTTGATTTGATCAAACAAACGGCACTTGAAAACGGCGCTTTAGGCTCTGGAATTTCAGGTTCTGGTCCGTCGATTTTTGCTTTAAGCAGAGGAAAAAACACCGCAGACCAAATCGCAAAAGCCATGAGCGATGTTTACGAAAACATGAATTTACCTTATGAAATTCACGTTTCGGAAATTAATCCAGACGGCGTAAGAATTCTTTAAAAGGAATTAAAAATTAAAAATTTAGAATTAAAAATTGTTCGTATCGTTTGTCAGGCTGAGCGAAGTCGAAGCCCACACAAAGTATAACACACACAGTTTGTCATTTCGATGGAGGAGAAATCTTCGCGAGAAGCTCGACAAAGATTGGACTCACATTACGGAGTTACTTGCGAAGATTTCTCCTTACGTCGAAATGACAAAAAAGGCGCTTAATTAAAAATCATTGAAATAAAAAAAATAAAAATATCACCACAAAGCTTTGCTCCCGATAGCTATCGGGATTGCGTTTTCAAAAGAAACCATTTCCTTGCGCTCTTTGCGGTAAAAAAAAAATAACTATTGGAATTTGGTCCCGAAGTTTCGGGATAAAAAATTGGAATTTGTTTCCGAAAATCTAAAATAAACCATGAAATACTACAGTTTAAACCATAATGCACCAGAAGTTTCGTTTAAAGAAGCTGTGATACAAGGATTAGCGAGTGATAAAGGATTGTATTTTCCTCAAACTATTACGCCTTTAAATCCTGCATTTTTTAACGTAATCGAAAATTTAAGCCACAACGATATCGCATTTGATGTGATTCAGCAATTTGTGGGCGATGAAATTCCTGAAGAAAATCTAAGAGAAATTATCGCCGAAACTTTAAGCTTTGATTTTCCGGTGGTAGAAGTCGAAAAGGGGATTTATTCGCTTGAATTATTCCACGGGCCAACCATGGCTTTTAAAGATGTTGGCGCGCGATTTATGTCACGTTGTCTGGCGTATTTTAACAAAGATAAAAAAGACAGTAAAAATACGGTTTTAGTAGCGACTTCGGGAGATACCGGCGGCGCTGTTGCCAGCGGATTTTTGGGTGTTGACGGTGTTGATGTTGTGATTTTATATCCGTCAGGAAAAGTAAGCGATATTCAGGAAAAACAATTGACTACTTTAGGTCAAAACATTAAAGCACTTGAAGTTGACGGTGTTTTTGATGATTGCCAGGATATGGTCAAAAAAGCGTTTTTAGACGAGACTTTAGCGCACAAAAACCTGACTTCGGCAAATTCTATCAATATTGCGCGTTGGTTGCCGCAAATGTTCTATTTCTTCTTTGCTTATAAAGCATTGAAAAGCCAAAACAAACCTTTAGTTTTCTCTTGCCCAAGTGGAAACTTCGGGAATATCTGCGCCGGAATTATGGCAAAGAAATTAGGTTTACCAATCGAACATTTCGTTGCTTCTACAAACGTAAATGATACCGTACCAAGATTCTTAGAAAGCGGAAAATACGATCCGAAACCTTCTAAAGCCACAATTTCTAACGCGATGGACGTTGGAAATCCAAGTAACTTTATCAGAATTCAGGAATTATACAACAACGATTTAAAAGCTTTCGAAAAAGATTTCTCTTCTTATAGTTATACTGATGAAGAAACGTTAGCAGCCTTAAAACAGATTTACAATACCAACGGTTACATTGCAGAACCACACGGCGCTGTTGGATATTTAGGATTGAAAAAAGAATTACAAAAGCATGAAAATGCGATTGGTGTTTTCTTAGAAACGGCTCACCCAATTAAATTTCTAGATGTAGTTGAACCTGCTTTAGGAATTACACTTCCTATTCCGGAACAAATTGAGAGTGTTATTAATGAGGAGAAAGTGAGTGTGAAGATTAAGAGTTATGAGGAGTTGAAAACATTTTTAGGATAACAACTCACCTTATACAGTAAAATTTTAAAACCATAGATTATAACATATTGTAATCTATGGTTTTTTATTTTGATAACCATTTTTTAAGAATACAAATCTTATATTTACAACGTTATACTGAATAAAAAATAGAATTCGAAAATGAGGCTTTTAAATATATTAATTAACAAATTAAAGGAAAAAACTGAACCAAACATATATCAGACTGATCATACACAAACACCAGAAATATTCATTCATATAAAAGAACATAAAAATGAAGAAGCTAAAAAATATTTAAAACATAATCCATCTGAAATATTTCTAAAAGGATAATGTCCCTCATTATAAAAACCTAAAAAACCACAAATCATACTTAAAACAAGCTAGTACAATTTGTGGTTTTCTTTTAGAAAAATGTTTTATTTTCTCCTATTAATTATAAGTAAAAGTAGCTTTAGCATCTTTAAAATCTAAACCTACATAAT
>NZ_CADCSU010000122.1 GCF_902804475.1 Flavobacterium bizetiae | reverse complement strand
AGAAGGCGAAGTCGGGGTTGTTTTAGCTCCTGAACTGGATCAGCCTGATTTTTGCGGAATGATTCGATGGGATACAATTAATGAAAATGATTTTGAAGATTGGAGAGGTCAATTTGGAACTTTTATTCAGCTTGATGGAAAAGTGCTAAATGAAAATTATGATTTTAAATTTATTAATGATGATGGATCTAAAAAGAATCTCTGATATGTAGTTTTATATTTCTTGTTTACATCTTCTAAATTCAATAATAAAAAACCCGATCTGAAAAGATCGGGTTTTTTGCATTTAAAATGGATTGCTATAATTCATTAAATCATGATGTTATCTTCAAAAAAAAACTTCTTATGAAACCAAATCTCCTAGCCCTGATGGGAGCGGCATCCTTTTATGGTGGGGTTCACCATAAAAGATATAGCGGACAGCAGGAAATAGCTCCTGAAAATTTTGATACTATTTCTTGATTATAGCAAGAACTATAGGGCTTGTAACGAGAATTGAGAATTGCATTTTATAACAAAAAGTGTGGGGTTTTCTAAAACTATTAGGTTTTTACTATCTTTTAACGATAATTGATATTAATTTACTAAGTTCGTGGGGAAATTTAACAAATAAAATCCGGACTAAAACTTCAGTAGCTTATGAAAAAAAAATTACTCTTCTTCTTATTTATTACCGCAACTTTATCTGCTCAAAATGGTTATCAGGAACATGTTGTAATTGATAAGTCTTTTGGTTCTCAAAATCCGCAGGCAGTTGCTACGGCAGATATAAATGGTGATGGTTTTTTGGATATCGTTACTATTGCAGGCGATGAAATTGTTTGGTATAAAAATCTAAACGGATCAGGTGATTTTAGCAAGCCTATAACAATTGCAAATGCTTCGGGCGGAAGAATTGATGTTTTGGATATTAATAAAGACGGATTTCCGGACGTAGTTTTTACAGGAAAATGGTCTACAGAAGCAAATGGTGTTTACTGGATAAAAAATACAGACGGGCAGGGAATTTTTAGCAGTCCGGTTTTACTTTATGCGAATGATTTTATTAGTGATACTGGCTCAAGTACTTATCAGATCATAGATATTGATAATGACAATGATCCTGATATTCTTATTAGGACTGCAAATAATTATTCGAGCAGTTGGCTAAATTGTTTAAAAAATGATGGAGCGGGTAATTTTACAAGAACCACTCTTATTACAGATTTTTTGAGCTTTTCGGCAATAGATATTAACGGAGATAAATTGCCGGATCTGGTGATTAGATATACCAACCAGTTAAAAACGTTTTTGCAGCAAAGCAACGGTACTTTTCTTTCGCTAGGGATGATAACTAATGTCTCGATGGAATATAAATTAGTAGGAGAGGATATTGATAATGACGGCGATCAGGATATTGTTTTTGTGTATGATAACGGAGGTTCGATAGCAGTAAGATGGTACGAAAATAAGGATGGCAAGGGAACATTTAGTGCGGCTAAGTCTTTAGTAAGTTTACCAACTTTTACAGGAGTTTTTAATGCTGAATATTATAGAATTTTAGTAACAGATTTTGATGCAGATGGCAAAAAAGATATTCTGTTTTATTACACCAAGGCAAATAAATTTAGTTGGTATAAAAATAAGGGTGCCGGCTCGTTTGGGCCTGAACAAATTATAAAATCGAGCCCGTCGCGTTTTAATAGTTTTGCTGCTGGTGATATGAACAATGATGGTACCCAAGATTTAATGACCATATTAAACGGAGATATTATTTTGTTTAAAAATACAGATGGTAAAGGTACTTTTGGATCGGAGAAAAAGGTTTCAAAATATGCTTATGGAGTCCAAAACACAGTTAGTGGAGATCTTGATGGTGATGGGGATATTGATATTGTATCGACATCTAATGACAACAAAATTGCGTGGTATAAAAATACAAACGGTTTAGGAGATTTTTCGGGAGATCAGTTGATTATTTCGACTGAGATGACCGGACCTAGGGAACTTTTTGTTATGGACATTGATAATGATGGTGATTTAGATGTAGTAGCGACTAATTTAGTATACGGTTCTCCTGATGTTGCTTCCGTTTTTTGGTTTGAAAATGATGGAGCCGGAAATTTTTCGAAACAACGACTTATTGCTTCAGGTACTGAGGCGAAATACATACTTTTTACCGATGTTAATAAAGATGGCAATATTGATGTGATTGCTACTTTGGGCGGGGAAAAGGTATATTTAATTAAAAATTTAGGAAAAGGGGTTTTTGCAGAAAAAACACTATTGCCATATGGTAGCACATCTTACATCTATAATTGTTTTCTGGATGACGTAAATAAAGACGGAAATGTTGATTATGTTGTCGTGAACTACGGAAAAATCTTTTGGTATGAAAATGACGGATCCGGAAATTTTGGGACAGAACATGTGAAAGATATTTCTAAAGAAAAGATATACGTTGTTTATATGGCTGATTTAGATAATGATAATGATCTTGATTTTGTGTATCGTGATAGTGACAGAAATGTTGGCTGGTACGAAAACTTAGACGGAAAAGGCGATTATGCAGCAGCTAAAATTTTATTTAGAACTACAAAAGCAATTGCTACAATGTCTTTATACGATGCGGATAATGACGGAGATATTGATATTGTATACAATATGATGACCGAAACGGCAACAACATGGAATGAAAATTTAGGTGGCGGAAAAATAGGACCTGCTAAAGTTTTATCAAGTAATGCTATGAATTTATCTTATGGTATAATTGCTGATTTAAATGCAGACGGACGACTGGATAAAATTTCATCTGACTATAATGAAGATAAAATTGCCTGGTATGAAAACTTGGGACCTTTTAAAAACACAATACGCGGAACAGTTCGTTTAGACGTTGATAATAATGGCTGTGATAGTAATGATCTAAAAGCGCCATTATTGTTGGTTTCGACATCAAACGGAACCAATACATTCTCGACATTTACAAAACAGGACGGAACGTATGATTTTATTGCAGATGTTAATACGTATACCACTTCAATAGTATCATCTGTAAAAGAATATCCTGCAACACCTGCCAAAGTGGTCTCGACATTTACGGCCAAAAATCAAAATGAAGTTGTCGATTTTTGTTTAGTACCAAGTTCATTATTTGAAGATTTAGAAGTTAGAATGTATCCGTACGGGGAAGCAAGACCGGGATTTCAATCCAAATATAAAATTCATATTACCAATAATGGTACAAAAGTGAATAGTGGTTTGTTGTCCTTAAAATTTGATGATTCGAAATTGGAGTTTGTTTCTTCAGGCGATCAGATCGATTCGAAAACGTCTAATACCATTCAGTTTGCTTATAAAAACCTGAAAGCATTTGAAACAAAAACAATCGATATAACATTTAAGGTTTTAGCAATTCCTACTACAAATTTGGGAGACAAATTATCTTTTAATCTTGCAGTGCCTGTTCCTGGAGATACTAAACCTGTGGATAACGAATTTGTTTTAAAGCAAATCGTTGTAGGTTCGTATGATCCAAATGATATTAGAGTACTTGAAGGAGCAGAAGTTCTGATCGATAATGCCGATGAGTATTTGCATTATATTATTCGTTTTCAGAATAAAGGAAATTCGTATGCACAAAGAGTTAGGGTTTCAAATCTTTTGGATGATAAACTGGACTGGACAACTCTTAAAATAGAAAGTTATAGTCATAATAATACCGTAACTATAAAAGACGGCAAAGAAGCTGATTTTACTTTTGATGCAATATATTTGCCTAGTGCGATGGCAAACGAAGAAGCATCAAACGGATATATTGCCTATAAAATCAAACCAAAATCAAATGTTTTATTAGGAGATATTTTTAATAATAATGCCGCGATTTTCTTCGATTATAATCCTGATATAAAAACAAATACAGTAAGTACCAAAATTGTAGACAAGCAATTAGGGACTAATGATTTTATAATTGAAAGTATTATTGGATATCCAAACCCAACAAAAGGTGTGTTTAACGTTCAGTCGAAAGACAATGCAATACAAAAAATGGTAGTGCGTAATACTTTAGGACAGACTGTTTTAAATGCTAAACAAAGTAATAGTGTTGATTTATCATCTTTAACAAACGGAATTTATTTTATAACCATAACAGACAACAACGACAGAAGTACTACAATAAAAGTCGTTAAAAACTAAAGTACATCTTATTTCAATATTTAAAAAATCCCATTTGCTACGGCGAATGGGATTTTTTTTTTGGCTATAAATGAGCTCTCATAGAGTTAATTATGAAAATAAATCGAAGAATTATATAACAGAGAATTCCTGCTTTTTGAAGAATTTTGGTATAAGATATTTCTAAGTTATTAACCTTAAAATTTTTCAGTCATGCCAGATGCAAGAATTCAAAACGAAAAACAATATCAAGCACTTTTAGAAATAGGCTATAGCAAAGAAAAAGCAGCTCGTATTGCCAATACCCCAGATGCAGGTGAAAAGGGCGGGAGAGCAAAGCCTTATGATGAATGGACAAAAGCTGAGCTGTATCAGCAAGCGATAAAAGTGGGGATTCCGGGACGTTCGTATATGAGCAAAAAGAATCTTGTTAACGCTTTGCGAAGTAATTAAAATTATAGAAAAAATATATAAAAGCCACAGAGGAGGGATGAACAGAATATATCGGAAAAAAAATCTTTTTTAATCTTTATTCTGTGGCAATATAAATAAACAAAACGACGATGAATGCAGCTGCCAAAACCGAAAAATTAATGAATCAATTGATTAAGACGCCTCATTTGGTGATCGAAAAATTAGATTTAGTTTACATTAATAATCAAAGGCTGCCTATAGAACGATGTGAAGGTGAGGATGGTTTTATTTATAAAAAAAATGGCCGCTGCATTAAGCAAAAAAGCGAATTGAAACGCTTTAGTAGTCTGGTGCTTCCGCCGGCATGGGTAAATGTTCAGATTTCGGATTTGCCAAACGGACATTTGCAAGCGGTGGGTTTGGATATTAAAAATCGAAAACAATACCGATATCATCCGAAATGGAATTTGATTCGGAACCAAACCAAGTTTTATAAAATAGCCGAGTTTGGAACGAAACTGCCTTTGATTCGCAAACAAGTCGACGAAGATTTAGAAAAGAAAGAATGGTCGAAAGAAAAAGTAGTTGCACTCGTGATTCGATTAATGGAGGAAACGTATATTAGAATCGGAAATGAGAAATACGCCAAGGACAATAAATCATACGGACTTTCGACTCTAAGAAAACGCCATATCAATATTAATAAAAATTCGCTTCGATTTGAGTTTACCGGAAAAAAAGGAGTGCAGCACACGATTACGACAAGAAACAAGAAATTGATAAAATTAGTAAGTCGTTGCGAGGAAATTCCGGGTTGGGAAGTTTTTAAATATTATGATAAAAACGGCGAACGAAAAGTATTAGATAGTCATATGGTCAACGAATATTTGCATGAAATTTCAGGAGAATATTTTAGTGCCAAAGATTTTAGAACCTGGGCAGCATCGATTGTGTTTTTTGAAACTTTGATGGAAATAGGAACGACAACCGACGAAAAGGAAATTAAAAAGAACATTTTATCTGCCTTTGACACAACTGCCGAAGCTTTAGGGAATACCAGAAATGTTTGCAAAAACTATTATGTTCATCCTCTATTGGTTTCGACTTACGAAGACGGTTCGATTCAGTACTATTTTGATCGGGCCAAAAAATGCCGAAGTAACAAAGAACATTTTTCGCATAGCGAAATTGCGTTTTCGGAATTAATACAAAATTATCAGGTCAATTTGCTGTAAATCAGATTGATCGTGCTAAAAATATATTGTTTAGAGTTAATACATCTCTTTAAAAAGTATGAAATTTGAGTAACAAACAAAATCATTATTAACTAAAATCACAAGCTTATGTTACGTTATACAGTCATTTTTATTATTCTTGCTATCATAGCCGGAATATTTGGTTTTGGTGGAATTGCCGCCGGAGCTGCAAGTATCGCTAAAGTTTTATTCTTCATATTTTTAGTCTTATTCGTTATATCTCTAATTAGCGGAAGAAAAAGTATTTAGTCAGCAAATAAAATAACAATTAAAAAACGACACATATATCTCGGTAAATGTGTCGTTTGCATTTTCAAAAAAAAAATAAAAAAAAGAATTATGGGAACTAAAAGCGGCGCATATCAGGATGTCTACATCAAAAGAGAGGATGAGATGGTAAGCTTAAAGAACGATGTAACGGATTTCTGCGAAAAATATATTAAACCTGTTCATCCTAAAAACTGGGATTGGTCGACACGCGATTTCGAAAATCCGGACAATGATCCTACGGTTGCCGAAGCAAGAGCAATAGGCAATGTTGTTTTTAAAGATTTAAACGATAAAAAAGAAACCGATGTTGATTTGTCTACGATGAATAATGTAGAGTCGATTAAGGCCTATTTAAATCCAAAAAGCAAATACGAAGCTTTTAATATGGAAGAATTTGCTTTTGCTTTGAAAGTTGAACTCGAACACGGCAAAATTAAAGATGTGAATGTAACCAATAATCATCCGTTTTTGACGGCCATGATTGCATTAGCGCATATGACCGAAAGTCTGACTTACTACAAAAGGCTAAAAGTAATGGAAGCCGAGGGAGAAATTTACGAAATCATGCGCAAAATTGATAAAGTGACTACCGGAAAAGAAAAATTACTCGAAGATCTTATAAAAGCCGAAGAAGAATTGAAAGAGGCTAGGGCAGGACTTGCAGAACGCCTGGAAAAAATGGACGATATTCCGGTTTTGGAAATTATTGGAGATTAGTTCTTTTTTTGAGGGGCAAAATTACAAAGGTTCAAAGGGACAGAGGTTTTTTTAAGAGGCAGAGGTGCAGAGGTGCAAAGGAACAGAGGTTTCTACTTGGAGAGGATAAATAATACAAAAGGAAAGGTTCAAAGAAGTTAAAGACAAAGTATATCAACTTTGAGTTTTACTTCTTTGAACCTTTGTTGCTAAAAGACCTTTGTCCCTTTGCACCTCTGTCCCTTTGAACCTTTGATCAAAATTTTCTAGGATCATTATCCGGATATTCTACATCATTTTCTTCCTGAACATCATTTTCGATATATTCGCTTTCTTCTTCCTCTTCGTTGTCGTCGATATCTTCGAGAACATCTTCGGTTTCGTTAAAATCTTCTTCTTCTCTTTCTAAAGAAGCGTCAGACGGATTGTCTAATTCGTCGTTTACATCGTCGATATTATTTCCGTTTTGATCCAGTTCTTCTTCATACAAATCGTCGGTATTAGAGTTCAGGTCGTTTTCGCTATGAAAATCATCTGTGAGATCATCTTCGTCATCTGTAAGTTCGTCCGGATTTGGATTGTCAGGATTATGACCGTTTCTAACCGTGTAACCACGTTCGGCAATTTCGCGATTATCGGTATCGCTTTCTTTCATATCGTCGATATCGTACAATTCTTCGTTCATAAGAGTATTTTTATCGGCTGTATTTTGATTCTGATTTCCGGGAAATCTATTTCCCTTAATCGTGCTGTTTTTTTGATCTGTAGTATTCATGACATTTCGTTTTAATATTACTATATACAAATCTAATAACGATATACACGGATTGTATTATAGAATTATAAATTGTAATTGCATAATTAACAGATGGTTATGTTTGGTGCTGAATTGCTTCCAAAAAAAAAGACCATTACCCGGTAATAGTCTTTTTTGCTTTTCTGATCACTGCGATCATTAATTATCGTTTCTTTCTAAATCGTCATCATCAAAGTGATCTTCGTCTTCGATATGTTCTACTTCGTCAAGATCATCAGCATCGATAATTTCAAATTCTTCATCCGGCGTGTTTGCGATATAGTCATCTTCATTCACTACCTGTTCTTCGTTTGGGATATTTTCGTTTCTGATGATATTATCTTTTTTCAAAAGTTTATCAATAGCATTATCGATTAATATTGCCGTATCGATGTCTAGATGTCCTCTTTGATATTTTTGTTGAAAGTAAAGTTCAGCTTCCTGATAAGTAAGATCTATATGAGTTTCCATTGTGTGTATTTTTTTTAAATTGTGATATTACAAAGCTATTCCTTCAACGAAAAAAATATCTTACAGAATTCTACAATCAAGTTGTATAATATGCAGGTGTTTAGAATACAACTTTACTAAATAATGATATAACTTGTCTGATAATCAAGGTGGTAATTTTATCAAATATTAATTAACAAAAATTATTACCATGAAAACTACAAATAGTAAAAAAGAGACGGCTTCGAAACCTGAAGCGAAAAAAGGAGTTACAAAAGCAAAGTCAGATGCAGCATCCGGATTGACAGAATTGTTTGAAGACGGATTAAAAGACATTTACTGGGCAGAAAAGGCTTTGACCAAGGCAATACCTCTAATGACCAAAAATGCGACGTCAGCGGACTTAATAGAGGCTTTAAACAGCCACTTGACCGAAACGGAAGAACATGTACTACGATTAGAGCAGGTTTTTAAGCTAATTGGACAAAAAGCTTCTGCAAAAAAATGCGATGCAATGGCGGGCTTAATCGAAGAAGGAAAAGGGATTATCGAAGAAACTGAAGTTGGGGTTGTTCGTGATGCTGGAATTATTGCAGCAGCACAAAAAATAGAACATTACGAAATTGCCACTTACGGTACTTTACGACAATTTGCAGAAACGCTTGGTTTAACCGAAGCAGCGGGTATTCTTGAACTTACATTAGACGAAGAAAAAGGAGCCGATAAAAAACTTACAGAGGTTGCAGTAAATGCTGTAAATCTTGAAGCTGCAGAAGCAGATTAAGACAAACAAACCATAATGCTTAAAAAGTGCAGCTTTACGTTGCACTTTTTTTAGTTTAATTTTAAAATAGAGATCATGCCAGAAGGACCATCCATAAGAATTTTAAAAGAAGAAGCGCAGCAATTTGCCGGCCAAAAAATAATCGAGGTTTCCGGAAATAGTGCTATTGATATCGAGCGGCTTCAGGGCAAAACCATTTTGAGTTTTAAAACCTGGGGAAAACACTTTTTAATTTGTTTTGATGATTTTACCGTAAAAATTCATTTGCTCATGTTTGGAACTTATCGAATAAACGAACAAAAAGAAACCAAGCCCAGATTGAGCATGATTTTTTCTAATGGAGAACTTAACTTTTATACCTGCTCGGTTAAAATTCTCGAAGGAGATATTAATCTGTATTATGATTTTAGTGAAGATGTAATGAACGAAAAATGGGATCCTAAAAAAGCAAAACAGAGCCTGGATAAAAATCCTGACGAAATGATTTGCGATGCCATTTTAGATCAGAACATTTTTTCGGGAGTAGGGAACATTATCAAAAATGAAGTTTTGTATCGATGCAAAATTCACCCAGAATCTTTGGTAGGTAAAATTCCGCAAAAAGATCTAAAGAAAATTATAAACGAATGTTCGGTTTACAGTTTTGAATTTCTGGATTGGAAGAAAAATAATGAGCTTAAAAAACATTGGCTGGCTTACGCCAAAAAAGTTTGCCTTCGTTGTGATCTTCCCATTCACAAAAAGAAAACAGGGAAGAGAAGCCGAAGAAGTTTTTTTTGTACCAACTGTCAAAAACTACACAAATGAAAAATCAGGTTTTAATTGGCTGTTCAAGCTTCAATAATCGATTTTGGAAGGGAATTTTCTATCCTGACAACTTGTCATCTTCAAGGTGGTTTGAGTTTTATTGCCAGTACTTTAACACGTATGAGTTCAACGGAAGCTTTTATAAGTTTCCGACCGTTCGAATTTTTGAAAACTGGTATAAAAAAACGCCTGAAAATTTTATTTTTTCGGTAAAAGCACCAAAAGAAATAACCCATCTCAAGAAATTTAATGACTGCGAAGACCGAATAAAAGAGTTTTACGAAGTGTGCGAAACGGGTTTAAAAGAGAAATTAGGCTGTATTTTGTTTCAGTTTCCGCCCAGTTACCAATTTAGTGCAGAAAAACTCGATCAAATCATTCGAAACTTAGATTTAAAGTTTAAAAATGTAATCGAATTTCGCCACGAAAGTTGGTGGAATGAAGAAGTATGGAGTGCTTTTAGAACACATAATATTACGTTCTGCAGCGTTAGTCATCCGCAATTACCAAGCACTATTTTTACCGATTTTCCCCTAATTTTCATAAGACTTCACGGAAAACCAAAGATGTTTTACTCCAGTTATTCACCTGAAGAATTACTTGACATAAAGAATGCAATAGATTTAAAATCAGCGTTTGTGTATTTTAATAACACCGCAAGCGAAGCCGGAATTTTGAATGCTTTAGCGTTAAAACATATGTTGGAATGATAGGTTTGTGATTTAACCGCAAAGAGCGCAAGGATTTACGCAAAGTTCACAAAGTTTTTTAGCCACAGATTAAAAGATTAAAAGGATTTTTTAAATCTGTAAAATCATTTAATCTGTGGCTATTTTTTTTACTTCAAGCTAATTTTGCAGTAAAAAACAAAAGCCCGCCAAGAAATAAATCCTGGCGAGCTTTGCGTAAATCTTAACTCCCGATAGCTATCGGGATTGCGGTTAAACCCCAAAAAAAAACTATAATGTCAAATTACCTTCAATACCATCATCCATAGTTTTTCCGGTTACAAATGCAGTAGCCATTTTAGCAATAGCAACCATTTTCCCGTTTTTATTATTCCAGTAGTAACCGTCTTCCGGAACTACTTTTATAACGCTTAAATTAGGATCGTCTTCGCCTTCAGGCATCCAAACTTTTACAATTGGATCGTATAATTCTTTGATTGTCTCTCTGTCGTACGAGATAGAAGCAGTTCCGTGTAAGGTTAGGAATTTATCGTGTGGTTCAGAGAAAAACAATTCTACCTGAGGATTAAGGCTAATCTCGGCGTTATGGCTGCTGTTTCTATCAGATAGAAACCAAAGCTGCCCTAAATCATCTATTTTTTGTACCGACATTGGTCTTGATTGCAGTCTGTATTCGTTATAAGTACAAAACATACACGTTTTTATGTTTTCTGCCAGATCTTTTATTTTATCTACGGCAAATTCGTTCGTAAGGTCTTTATGATCTCCCATGACTTTATTTTTTTATAAATTATTAAATATTTATACAATTAAAGTTCTCATTTACTGAGTGCTATAATCTTTGTTTTGATTTAAAACTTGATAATTGTAAAGTTGCTAATTTTATGTTTTTTGGGCTTACACAATTAGATTTAAAAATTATGAGATTTCAATTATTAATATTTTGGAGGTTGATATAAAACAGAGCGATTTATCTATAAATTTGGTTATCTTTGATAAACATTTGTACCCAATTTACAAAATACCATATGACTGATTTTACTATATTTTATACTGATGATGATGAGGACGATTTGAGCATTTTTACAGATGCAGTAGAATCATTACCTAAAAAAATACAGCTTCAGACATACTCCGGAGGCGAAAAATTGCTAAATGCAATCTACAATCCGCCACCAACTCCACATGTGGTTTTTCTAGATTTAAATATGCCCGGTAAAAACGGATTTGACGTTCTGACTGAACTTAGAAATTCGGAACTTAAAAATGATATTCCGGTCATTATTTTCTCGACTTCAAACGAGCCAAGTATCATCGAAAGATGTCGTAAGTTAGGCGCTAATTACTTCATTACAAAGCCTGTTTTGATGAAAGATATCGTAAAATCTATCGAACATGCACTCGAAATCGATTGGAAAAAGTTCAATGCAACCGATAAAAACTTTGTGTATAAATCATAGTGAACTGCTATAATTCCGGAATGTAAATATCAAAAGTGGCGCCATGACCTTTTTCGCCACTTGCCGTAATAATTCCCTTGTGGTTTTCTACAATCTTTTTTACAATGGCAAGACCAATTCCGGTTCCTGCAAACTCAATCTCGGTATTAAGACGTTTAAAGACTTCAAAAATACGCTCCTTATATTCGGCTTCAAAGCCAATTCCGTTATCCGAAATCGTAAGGTGGTAGTACATCTTTTCAGGATAATTTACGTCGTATTTAATATCTTTTCCTTTGATGATTTCTGCTCTAATTTCAACAATTGGTGCAACATTACTTTTAGAAAATTTCAAAGCATTTCCGATCAAGTTGTGCAGCAATTGTCTAAACTGAAACGGAATAATAGTAGCTTCGCCCAAAGGCTCAAAAATAACCTGCGCATTCTTTTCTTCGATACGATCAGAAAAATCGCTTATTATTTCCTCGGCAATATCATCCAAATTTGTTTTTACAAAGATTCTTTCAGCCGAGTTTGTTCTCGAATATTCTAAAAGATCCTGAATCAAAGTCTGCATTCTTTTGGCTGCAACTTCAATACGGCTGAGGTAAGTTTTGGCTTTCGCCGAAATATTCTGATCGTCCAAATCAGACAATCTACTGGCAAAAGTTTGAATTTTTCTTAATGGTTCCTGCAAATCGTGGCTTGATATATAAGCGAAAGACTGCAACTCAATATTCATATTAATCAAGTCCTTGTTTTTAAGTTCAAGTTGTGCGGTACGTTCCAGAACCTCTTTTTCAAGCTTAGAAGTAAAATCTTTTTGATCCTGAATATCCGTACTCGTACCTACCCACATCTGAATCTTTCCCTGCTCATCTTTTTGAGCAATTGCGCGGCTTAATTGCCATCTGTATTCGCCATCATAACGGCGAAAACGATGCTGCAATATAAAATCATTTCCGGTTTTTATCGCCTCCATCCATGTATTTACATTCGCTTCGCGATCTTCAGGATGTACAATTTGCAGCCATCCTTTTTTCTCTATTTCATCAACAGGAATTCCGGAATAAGTATAAACAGATTGATTAAAATAATTAAGATTACCCAGCGCATCGCTTGTCCAGATATGCTGTGGCATAGAATCGGCAAGGAGTCTGAATTTTTCCTCACTTTTAATCAAGGTTTGCTGGCTGTTTTTTTCATCTGTAATATCCATAATTGTTCCCAGCATTTTGACAGGATTTTTATCTTCGTCAAAAAATATCTTCCCGTGCGCTTTTATCCAGCTTATAGAATGATCAGGTTTCACCACACGGGCTTCGTATTTGTAAATGCTGGTTCTAAGAGCCACTTTATAAGCTTCTTCCAGAATAGGTTTATCATCAGGATGAATCTGATTCCGAATTTCCGGTCGCGTTATTTTTACCGATTTATCGTGCCCAAAAATAGGCCCTAGATTTTCTGAGTATATCAATTCCTGCGTCGCAATATTTACATCCCAGGTGGCAATTTCGGCAATTTCTACGGCTAATCTGGCACGTTCCTCAGCATCTTCGACCTTTTTACGGGCTTCTACTTTTGAGGTTACATCATTTACCGTAACCATAACTCCAGAAGCTTCTCCTTCTTTCTCAAGCAACGGAGTGTATTGATAATCAAGATAAAACTTCTTAAGCTTTCCTTTAATATCTACATAAGCCACCGCTTCATTTTCGCGAACGATTTTCTTATTCAAGATCACCTGATCCAGTAATTCAGGATATTTTTGTTCTAATAATTCAGGAAATACCTCAATTATAGGTTTTCCAATGGTTTCCTTCTTTTTTTTCTGCCAAATGTCTTTCATCATGGCATTATTCGCCATTTCGATAATATGATCTTTTCCTCTAAAAATAGCCATAGCGATAGGAGAATCCATTACCAGATTACGAAAAGCTTTTTCGCTTTGCTTTAAAAGATAACGCGCTTTTACTGCTTTCGTAACTTCGTGGCTGACAATAATAACGCCCGAAATATCATTTTCTTCGCGTAACGGATGAAAAACAAGATTAAAATAACAAACTTCCTGTTTGCCATAACGGTTTAAAGTAACCTCTAATTCATCTGTATAATAAGGAATTCCGTCCTCATAAACTTTTGAAAGCAAAGGATAAACAGTATCCTTAGCTTCCGGAACAGTTGCAAAAATAGGCTTGTCCAGAATTTCTTCTTCTTTTTTATCGACAATCTGAAGATAAGTAAGATTCGCCATTTCGACCACCAGATCTGCGCCTTTAAGAATTGCAATTCCAAGCGGAAGCTGTTTTACCGTATTTCTAAATCGTTTTTCACTTTCTTCAACAGCCGTTCTGGCAATTACCTGTATCGTAACATCATTTGCAATAGCCACAATTCCTGAAATAGTTCCGTCAGATTCTTTTAGCGCTTCGTATACTACATTAATAAAAGTATTTACAATCTTGCCTTTTCGGGTTAATTTAACCGGAAGTTCATAGGCTGTAAAACGCTCTCCAGTGTTATAAACATTAAGTAAAACATCTTCTAAACCCTGACCAGTAACTTCCGGCAAAGCTTCAAATACGGGCCTGTTGATGACTTCCTCTATTTTTCGTTCCCAAATTTCGAGCATCAGTTCATTTGCGATTTCTACAACATAATCTTTTCCCCTAAAAATGCACATGGCATTCGGGGTTTGTAAAATGTTATTAAGATAACGTTCGTTGCTGTTTTCAAGGTCTTTATGAATTTTTACTTTATTGGTCGTTTCGTTACAAATCACCAAAACGCCATTTACTTTTCCTTCATCATTATTTACCGGACTATAACTAAACGTCCAGTAAACATCCTCCATTTTTCCGTTTCTGTATATAGGTAAAAGCTGATCTTCATGCCAGGTAGCTTCGCCTTCAGTAAGAACCTGATCGATTAATGGTTTTATAAAATCCCAGATTTCAGGCCAGTATTCGGCGCCTTTTTGTCCTAATATTGCAGGATGTTTCCCGTCATTTCCAAGACTTGGGCGATAAGCATCATTATAGAAACAAATATGCTCCGGTCCCCAAAATAAGAACATCGGAAATTTTGAATTTAAAAGTATTCCTAAAGTCGTGCGTAAACTCTGCGGCCATGAATCAACAGGACCAATAGAAGATTTGCTCCAGTCTTTTGCACGCGTCAGCGCGCCCATTTCGCCTCCTTTGGCAAGAAAATCGTGATTCTTAGTACTCATTAAAGTCATTTTTGTTTCTGCTTAAAACAAGAAAGTATTAGTTATAAATGTAATATTTTCTAAAATTGGTTTTTATAGAATTGTTAAAATTAGTGAATTAATTATTGATTTCTTTTTTGATTTTTTGAATGAGGCAATTTTTAAATCTATTGAGTTAATTTTATTTGTGATCAATCATGAAATTTGAAGTAACAATAGATTTGAAAAAATCTGAATACAATAAAGTCATGAAAAAAGAGCAAAAACACGAAACCGATTATATCAAAAAATATCAGGACGAAGGTTATACTTCTAATTTTTTATTCGAAGGAGGAACCTTATTAGACTCTGCAACAAAATATGCTTATCAGCCAAATGAAATTTTTATTGTAGCACATCACCGTTACGAAGGAATGAGTGACCCTGATGATATGTCTATCTTGTATATAATTGAAACAAAAGATCAGATAAAAGGAACCCATTTAATAGGTTACGGCCCAACGGCTGACCTTGAAGAAGCCGAATTTTTTAAAGATATTCCAAAGGCAAATTACTCTAAAAATGCCGATATCAATGAACTTACATAACGAAAAATAGATTAGTATTTTTTATTTTGCTGGGGAGCAGTTGTTCCGGATTTATCCGGGGCATCTGCTTTTTTTTTGTAAGGTGCTGAGTTGCTAGGTTTCTAAGTTTTGAATTGGATTGTCAGAATCTCGTGCAATCCCGATAAAAAATTGGAAACCAAAGACGCAAAACTTTTGTTCTTTACTCTTTATTCTTTATTCTTTGCGCCTCTGCTTCTCTGCGCGATTATAGTATCGTTTTAATAAATTCTTTGCGCCTTAGTGTCTTAGTGGCAAAAAAAATCTTCGTAGTAAAAAGACCTTATAATAATTATGAAATATCTGACTGAAATTGTATAAAGGTTTGATTAACAATATTTCTGAAATTTGAATTATCAGAAAAAGATAAAACCAAAGATTTTTTTTGTACGTAAATAAGTACGAACCAGTTTATTTAAAATCTAACCATTATGAAAAAACTTTACTTAAATACAGGAGGATTCAATGCTATTTTTAATGATCTTAAAGATAGTTTTAATGCTGAAATGATTACTAATAATAATAACGAATACAATTTGACTATTAAATCAAAATGGGCAAAAGGAACTATTACAGGCGTTTGTTTTGAAAATAAAATGTCTCACATGCATTTTGACCTTGTATTTAATGAAGATGTATCCTTAAGCGTAGAAGCTTTTGAGTCTGCTCCGATACTTTTTGCATATTGCGAAAACGGAAGTGTATCTCACAGTTTTGGCGCAAATGGAGAGAAAAAAAGCATTAAAAAGAATCAAACCGGAATTTTAAGTAACACATCAGTTATCAATAGTGTTTTGTATTTCGAAAGTCATAAACACATTCAATTTTCTTTAATCGGAATGCCAACAACGGTAGGAGCAGACGATCAGAATTTTGAAATGATTACTATGCTAAAGAAACGATTCATGAACGAATCCGGAAATTATATTTATACAGGATCAGACAGTTTAAAAATTATTCAGAAATGGCAGGAATTAAAAACACTTCCGCAACAAGGAATCGTGAGAAACCTGCTTAAAAAATTAATCCTGAAAGAAATTGTCGAGATGGAGATAGCCCAACATAGTTATAATTACATGAATACGTTTGATCCGATAGTCAATTTAGCAACCAGACAAATTAACGAGATTAAAAGAATCTCACACATGAATATTTCTGAAGTAATTAATGCTGCAGGATTAACCAGCAGACACTATCTGCCGCGTATTTTTAAAGAAAAATACCGCTTATCATATAAGCCATACAATCAAAAACTAGCTAGCTAATAAGCATCACATATACTACTTCTATTACGAAAAAAACAGCTTTTACGGCTACCGTCTGGACACATCTCTAAAGAGTATCCAACCTTGCATGACTGAATTGAATTTTTGCAGGCCAATCCAAAAAGTTGTGATGCCAGGTTTT
>NZ_CADCSU010000121.1 GCF_902804475.1 Flavobacterium bizetiae | reverse complement strand
ATTTAAAACTAATTCTTATATTTGAAATTATAAGCCATCTGATGAAGATGCTCTTTTAAAATTATTATTAATATAAAAATTAACCAATGAAAAAAACAATCAAAAAAATGGATTTGAGTTCATTAAAGACTCTTTCTAAGGAAGAAATGAAAACTGTTGAAGGAGGTTACAAAACTGCAGGAGGAAGAAAAAGCAGTAATGTAATTGATCTAAGAGGGTTTCCTAGAATAGAAAATTTGTACGAGGCTTTAACATAAAAAAATCTAATAATTTTAAAATGCTTTTGTGTTAACAAAAGCATTTTTTTGTTTGATACTCTGAAAAAAAATCTCTTTATTTTTTTTATAGAAAAAAGCATGACGTTTAAGTCATGCTCATTTGGTTATTATAGTTTGGTTTATTGAATTATCGTATTTCGTCGAAGGTATTTCCCTGATTAATATCTCCGGTTTTATAACCTTTCTTGAACCAGTACATTCTTTGTTCGGATGTTCCGTGTGTAAAGGAATCCGGAACAACATGTCCTTGCATTTTACTTTGTATGGCATCATCACCTACTGCGTTAGCTGCGCTTAAAGCTTCTTCAATATCTCCGGCTTCAAGATATTGCTGGTTGTCATGCGCCCAAACTCCGGCATAAAAATCAGCTTGTAATTCTAAAGCGACTGATAGTTTATTAGCTTCGGCTTCGCTTTTTCCTTGTTGCTCCTGACGCATTTTCGCTGAGGTTCCTAATAAGGTTTGAATATGATGTCCTATTTCATGAGCGATAACATAAGCAATGGCAAAATCACCACCTTCAGCTCCAAATTTAGTTTTTAATTCTTCGAAAAAAGCCAAATCCATATAGACTTTTCGATCTCCCGGACAATAAAAAGGTCCAGATGCTGATGATGCACCACCGCAAGCTGTATTTACAGCACCTTTAAATAGCACTAATTTAGGTTTTTCGTACGTCATGCCATGTTGGGCAAAAATTTTAGTCCACGTGTCTTCATTATATCCTAGCATAACTCTGACAAATTTTCCCATTTGTTTGTCCTCTTCGCTTAACGGGGCTGCTGCTTCAGTTTGCGTTTGCTGCCCACCTTGCATTTGCTCTAATACATTTCCTATGGTTTGACCGTTTTCACCGCCAAAAACATTTAGTAACAAAATAATAATACCAATTACACCACCGCCAAGGGCAACTTTTCCGCCAGAAACTCCTCTACGGTCTTCTACGTTATCACTTTGTCTTCCGCCTAGCCACTTCATATTATATTGTATTTTAGTTTATTGAGTTTTATGTTGTACGAATTTATAGATTTTTTAGGAATTATTGTTAAAATGAAACAATTTAGTTGCAACTATTTTAACCATTTTGATAAGGCTTCTTCTACAGTGCCCTTAATAATTGGTTTAGAGATATAATCATCCATTCCTGCAGATAAACATTTGTTTCTTTCGTCTTTTTCTGCGCCTGCTGTAACCGCAATTATCGGGATATCTTTCCCCGTATTTGTATTTCTAATGGCTTTTGTGGTTTCATAACCATTCATAACCGGCATCTGAATATCCATAAAAATAAGATCAGGATTAATGCTTTCAAATTGATTTACCGCTTCGTAACCATTTTCGCATTCATAAATATAAGCGGTGCTGTACAGGTTTTTAATAATCGTTTTGAGTAACAACATGTTTACTTTGTTGTCTTCTACAATCAAAAAGGTAATGTTTTTATGGTTTGTGTTATTATTAGCGCTTAATTGCAGATTGATTTTTTTAAGCTCGGCATTGTATTTTTCATTGATGCTCTGGTTGCTTGTTTTTAAATTCAAATCAAAATAAAAATTACTTCCAATATCAATCTTGCTTTCCAGTTGCAAGCGACTATCCATTAATGCCAATAACTGATTGGATATAGTTAAGCCCAATCCGGTTCCTCCAAATTTCCTTGTTGTAGAACTATCTTCTTGCGAAAAAGCTTTAAAGATTTTCTTCTGATTTTTCTCCAGAATTCCAATTCCTGTGTCGATAACCGAAAACCGAATAATACAATTGCCACTTTTATTTTTTTCTAAAACTGATACATTCAGTTTAATAGCGCCTTCATTGGTAAACTTAACGGCATTGGAAAGTAAATTGATCAGGATTTGTTTGATTCTCACAATATCTGTCCAGATATATTTAGGAACATCCGGATCTACATTCAATTCCAGTTTAAGATTTTTTTGATTTGATTCGTAAACAATCAAGTCAAAAACCTGCCCCAGTACTTTTTTAATATCATATAAATCGATAAAAAGCTCCAGTTTTCCGGCTTCAATTTTCGAGAAATCAAGAATGTCGTTTATAATCTCCAGCAAAGAATGCGCTGACTGATTGATGGTTGTCATGTATTTTTCCTGAATTTCTTCCAGATCCGTTTTCATCAATAAATGCGTAAAACCTATAATGCCGTTAAGTGGCGTTCTAATTTCGTGCGACATATTGGCTAAGAAATCAGATTTAGATTTATTTGCTGCTTCGGCTAGTTGTTTGGCTTTTATAGCATCTTCGGTTTCTTTTTTGTTGGTAATGTCAAAATAAATTCCACCAACAAATTCAATTTCATCTCCTTTTTTAATAACGTCTCCAAATTCTTCAATCCAGATATATTCACCGCTCTTTCGGCGAATTCTGTAGATATTATGCAAAGGCATTCCGTTTTGTAAATTATCAATCTGATTGCCGATAACTTCATCTTTATCATCAGGATGTATAAGCGATAAAAAAGATAAATTATTCTCGATAAATTCTGATTTAGAATAACCGGTTAAATTTAAAATCTCATCATTAAGGAAAATTTTGGTAGAGAAAGCATCAAATTTTGATAGATAAACCGTGCCGGGAATGTTGTTGGCAATCAACTTGAATTTTTCTTCACTTTCGAGAATTTTAGTTTCATTACGGTTTCGCTCCAATGCCGATGAAATGTTATTGGCCAAAACCTGAAAAATGTAAATTTCTTCTTCAGACCATTTTCTTTCATTCGTACAATCATCAAAACCAATAAAACCGGTAAAAACATCATTAATATACAAAGGCAAAATCAAAATAGATTTGATTTCGTTGGCAATTAATAGTTCTTTAAAAAAGGTATCACCAAGTTTACGCGTTACCTTATTTAAGATTTTTCGGTTTTTTGCTGCTTCGTAAATTTCCTGTAAATTATCTTCGGTAAGTTGTTGTAATTCGGTGATTTGATGCGCGATTCCTTTTCTTGACCATTTGTATTTCTGGCAGACACAATTAGTTTTAAAATCTCTTTCGTAATAATACATATGATCTACCTTGGCCGCTTTACCAATTATTTCATACGTTTCCTGAAACATTTCGTGAGTCGTTTTACTCAGCAAAAATTTCTCTGTACATAAAGAAAGCGCCGATAAAAGCTGACTTTTAAATTCTAATCTTCGCTCAGCTTCCAGACGTTTTTGAGACGAAATAGCCAGCGAAATTACATCCGAAATGGTTCTGGCATAATTAATATCTTCATTATCCCAGTCTCTTTTTTCCTGAGTACTTTCAAAACAAACCACACCGCCCAATTGTCCGCTCAAAAATATCGGAACATCAAGCATTGATTTTATATGGTTTTTTGTAAAATAAAGTTTTTGAAATTCTGATGTTTCTAATTTATTAAAAACATCGGGCGCATTAATAATGGCCTTGTTTTTTAAAGTTTCAAAATAAATAGGATAAGATTCTTTATCTAATATATTTTTGTCGTTTAAGTTTTGATTATCAACGCTAAATAGATTTTTGCATTTAATGAAATCTTTATCGTATTTCCAGAAACTGACCCTGTTTGTTTTTGTAACCGTGGCCGCTTCTTCTATGATGTAATCTATAACAGTATTTAGATTGTCGTATTTGCTAAAATCGGTAGTCGATAATTTTTTTGTAGAATGATTGTAAGCTTCAATTTTTTTAAGACGCTTCTTTTTTTCGTTTTCAATGTTTTTAATATCGGTAATATCCCGCGCTATACCAGCGTAACCAATGGTTTGGCCTAAATCATTTTTACGAATTATAATTTTTTGAGAGATCCATAAAGTTTTTCCGTTTTTCTTTAAAATCGGAATTTCTATAGAAGGAAAATTGTTTTCGTTGATATCTAGATTTTCATAAAAGTCAACCGCATTACGTTGGTAATTTTCATGAATAAAATTCGAATAATGTTGGGCAATAATCTCATTTTCTGAATAACCTAAAATCGAGAAACCAAAATCATTTACAAAAGTAAAATAACCATCACTATCGATTTCAAATATAATATCGGTTGCAGTTTGAATCAGGTTTTTGTATTGATCCTGTACATTTATTTGTTCCGTAACATCCTGACCAATGCTGATAATCAGATCTTCGGAGAATTTTTTGTCTTTCCATTGAATGTATTTGTACTCGCCGTTTTTACTTTTTAACTTCCGAATATAAAGCTTGTTTTCTTCCTGATTTAGATTTTTTATTTCTTCGATAAAATCTATTTCTTTGGTTAGTTTCCAAAACTTTAAACCCATTACTTCATCCGGCTGATAACCTAAAATGGAGATTATTGTTTCGCTGCAAAACAAGACCTCGTTTTTTTTGTTGGTAGCAATTGTTAGCGAATTTCCTTTATGTACAATTTCGTTTGTAAACCTGAAATTATCTGTATTGTTGACCAAAACAGCATATTTTACCTGGTTGATAATGAAAATGAGAATACAAAAATTGATTAAAATAATGGATGATTTTAAAGAAATCAGATGAAAAATAACGGTTATAATTAGAAAAGTAAAAACCAGACCAACAAAGAGCCAGTATATTTTTATGGGTTTTAAAATGTTGTAAGAAAAGAAAAATGAGATTAAAAAAACAATAACCGGAATAACATCTTTTGGTAGAGCGATAATATTATGCGCGACGTAGGCGATGTAAACAAAGAAAAAGAATATAAAAATAGGCTGAACCCGGTCCCGTAAAAACTTTACTCTATTGGTTATAAAATAGATTACCAATACTGTAAAACCAATAGATACATTGGTAATCAATAAACTTTTGGGTCTTATTTTAAAAAGTTCATTGATGATTTCGATTACGATAACAGCAATACCAAAAAATAAAATATAAAGTTGGTATTCTCTGTTGGCGGTTTCAGTTTCTAATTTTTTTTCTATGAAATAGCCAATGCTTGCTTTTATTTTAAAGAATTGATAAACCAAAACTCCGAGAAGCCCAAATAAGGCCAATCCTAAAAGAATAATTTTAGGATTGTGATAAAAAATAATCTCAGAAGTAAAAACGTACCAGTTTGCAATAATTGATTTTAGGGCATTACCAAATGTGGCAATTCCTGAAATCAACGAATTGAAAAAACTATAGTTCTCTACCATAGAATTTGAGGTATGTTTGGTTTTAGTAACTGGTTTTTTGAAAATTCTAAAGAGAGTAGGTTAAGCTCTTGTTGGTATAGAATTTTCTATTTTTATTCTAAATCCGATTGCCCAATTGAGTCAATTGGATCTTCTTTTTCATTTTTGAAAATTGCATAATATATAGCATATGTCATTGAATAACTAAGCGGAACAGTAAAAAGGATTCCGATAAAAAGTGCCATAAAACCAATAATTAGCGCGGCAACAATGGTAATCATTAATCCTAAAAGTACGATGGGTTGTTTTGAAATAAGAATACAACTTGATGTAATGGCATCGACAGCTTTTAAGTTTCCGAATACAATAAGCGGAATCGTTAAAAAGGTAAAAAATGAAATCATCAGCGAAACTACGATTCCTAATAAATTTAGGTTCTGAATTTCCAGAAATGTAGAAATAGAAACACTAAAGAGTGAAATGATCGCAGTGGCTAAAAATATTTGTAAAAAGTGACTTGATTTATAATAAGTAAAAATGGTAGAAACATTAAATTCCTGATCTCTGTCTGCGCAATACGCCATTTTTAAGAATCCGGCGCCAAAAGGACTTAGAATGGCCGAAAATAAGATTGTTCCGCCAATGTAATAAACCAGCTGAAGGCTTGATAAATGTGCAGGTTTAATCGAGAAAAAGGCAGGATTGTTTAATTTCTCGACACCAAATATTACGGCTAAAAGTACTGAACCTAAAATACCAAAAAGTATAGAAAAAACTAATAATATCAACCCAGCATAAAGTGCTATTTTTTTATAGTTTTCAAAAGCATTGTTAAAGACAGTTGAAAAATCTAAGGTATAACCATGATTCTTAATGTCTTTGATTTGATCAAGTGTGGATTTCATTTTTTGTAAAAGTAGAATTGTTTTATATTCTGGGGTTTAAGGTAAATATTGAGACGTAAATATAATATTTTTAATCAAATTCATATGAAAATCTCAAAAACATTACGAAATTGTTTTTGGCAGCTATATCCAGTCTAAAATCCTTTTTATAGAAGCTAATTTGTCCTTGTAAGGCGCATATCTCATGGGTAAATCGAGCCAGTTTGCCTTTTTTACGACAGCTTTATGATGAGAGAAAATATCAAAGCTCAACTGACCATGATAAGCCCCCATACCACTGTGTCCGACTCCGCCAAAAGGCAGTCTTTTGTTAGAAAAATGAACAACCGTATCGTTGATACAACCACCTCCAAAAGCATAGGTTTTAATTAATTTTTTAGCAAATGATTTATTTTCGCTAAAAACATAAAATGAAAGAGGTTTCTCATAACGGCTAACTACGTTTTCAATGTCGGATTCTGTTTCGTAAATAAGAATTGGTAATATAGGCCCGAATATTTCTTCTTTCATAACCGGACTATCCAATGCTGGTTCTTCGATTAAGGTTGGCGAAATATAAAGTTGGTTGGCATCTGTTTCTCCTCCAAAAACTACTTTTTCAGGTTCGATCATATTGGCTAATCGCAACCAGTTTTTAGTATTGATAATTCGAGCAAAATCGGGAGATTTGTCCATTTTTTTGCCGTATGCTTTTATGATTTCCTCGATTAAAAAAGAAATGAAATTAACCTTCATATTTTTCTGAATCAAAATATAATCCGGCGCAATACACGTTTGGCCGGCGTTAATAAATTTACCCCAGACAATGCGTTTTGCGGCAAGTTTTAAATTGGCCGTTTCATCAATAATACAAGGATTTTTCCCTCCAAGTTCGAGTGTAATTGGTGTTAGATTTTCAGCTGCAGCCTTTGCTACGACTTTTCCAACAGCAACACTTCCGGTAAAGAAAATATAATCCCAGCGCTGCGCCAGTAATTTATTCGAGACTTCGACACCGCCTTCAACAACTTCGACGTGATTTACGTGAAATGTCTTTTCGATAATTTTTGCGATTATGGCTGAGGTATGCGGCGTAAGTTCAGAAGGTTTTAAAACCACTCTGTTTCCTGCTGCTACGGCCGAAACTAAAGGACATAATGCCAATTGAAACGGATAGTTCCAGGGAGCAATTACCAGAACGTTTCCGTATGGTTCTTTATAAATATAATCTGTTGAAGGAAAATTAAGAAGTGATGGGAAAACGCGTTTTCGGTTTGCCCATTTATGAATGTTTTTGATCGTGTCTTTTAGTTCCGAAATAACATAATTAGTTTCGGTCAAAACAGCTTCAAATTCTGGCTTTTTAAAATCTTCGTACAAAGCTTTTACAATTAAGTCTTCGCTTTTCTGAATGTTGTACAACAATTTTTTTAGCGTTTCTTTTCTGTATCCGATGTCGTTTTTATAGTCCATTTTTATGATTCACTTGAATTTTGTCCATGCAAGTTAATCGATAAAAATTAAAAAATTAACAATTGTATCATAAAATCAAATCGCATTCCAAATAGTTTCATCCGGAGTTGGCGCGACGATCGTAATGTTCTCTTTAGAAACAGGATGCACAAAAACTAATTTTCTGGCATGAAGGTGAATTCCGCCATCAGGATTACTTCTGTCGAATCCGTATTTTAAATCGCCTTTAATTGGTGATCCAATTGCCGACAATTGTGCACGAATTTGATGATGACGTCCTGTATGTAAATTGATTTCGAGCGCTGTGTAATTTTGAAGTTCTTTAATGATTTTGTAATCGAGACTTGCGAGTTTGCTATCAGGAACTTCTTTTAAATGCGCTTTAGAAGTATTGTTTTTTTCGTTTCTCTTTAAATAATGAACCAGTTTAGCACTTGCTTCCTGAGGTTTATTCTTAACAACTGCCCAATATGTCTTTTGTGTTTCACGATTACTGAACATTTCGTTCATTCGTGTCAGTGCTTTGCTTGTTCTGGCAAAAACAACAATTCCGGTTGTAGGACGATCTAAACGATGAATCACACCCAGAAAAACATCACCAGGTTTATTATATTTAACTTTAATATATTCTTTTACAACATCAGATAAGGGTTTGTCACCCGTTTTATCGCCTTGCACAATATCGCCCACACGTTTATTAACCACAATAATATGGTTGTCTTCGTGTAGAACCTGGAGATTATTTTTATCTGAAACGATTTTCATATTAGACTTGTGTGTAATTTTAGATTTTAGATATCCGATTTTAGATTGAGCAACGTAGCGTTTTAATCTCTCGCAAAGACGCAAAAGCGCAAAGTTAAAATTTGATTCTTTGTGACTTTGCGTCTTTGGAGAAATAATAGTAAAATTAAGAAACTTTTGAACCTTTGCTACTTTGAGCCTTTGTCCCTAAAAAAAAGGAAGCTTAGAACCTTAATGCCTTAAAAATTTAGTATTTAGATATCTGATTTTAGATTGAGCACCGTAGCGTTTTAATCTCTCGCAAAGACGCAAAAGCGCAAAGTTAAAATTTGATTCTTTGTGATTTTGCGTCTTTGCGAGAAATAATAGTAAAATTAAGAAACCTTTGAACCTTTGCCACTTTGAGCCTTTGTCCCTAAAAAAAATAAACCTTAGAGCCTTAGCAACTCAGAACCTTAGTACCTTAAAAAATTAGTATTGCTCACTAGAATTAGGAAAATCGCTCGACTTAACGTCAGCAGCATATTGACCAATTGCTTTTGTCATTTCTTCGTAAAGATTTAAGTAACGGCGTAAGAAACGCGGACTAAATTCATTGTTCATTCCTAACATATCATGAATAACCAAAACCTGACCGTCTACACCGCCACCGGCACCAATACCAATAACCGGAATCGAAATACTATCGGCTACTTTTTTAGCTAAATCAGCTGGGATTTTTTCTAAAACAACCGCAAAGCAACCTACTTTTTCAAGCAATTTTGCATCTTCGATTAATTTCTCGGCTTCCTGATCTTCTTTGGCACGAACGCTGTAAGTTCCGAATTTGTAGATCGACTGAGGTGTTAAACCTAAATGCCCCATAACCGGAATTCCTGCGTTTAATATTTTTTTGATAGATTCTTTAATTTCTTTTCCTCCTTCAAGTTTTACAGCGTGACCGCCACTTTCTTTCATGATTCGAATAGCAGAACGCAAAGCTTCTTTTGGATCAGACTGGTAACTTCCAAAAGGTAAATCTACCACAACTAAAGCTCTTTCTACAGCGCGAACTACAGACGAAGCGTGATAGATCATTTGATCTAAAGTAATTGGCAATGTAGTTTCGTGACCCGCCATAACATTTGATGCTGAATCGCCCACTAAAATCACATCGACTCCTGCGGTGTCAACAATTTTAGCCATTGTAAAATCGTAAGCAGTAAGCATAGAGATTTTTTCTCCGTTGCTTTTCATTTCGATCAATGACTTTGTTGTGATTCTTTTATAATCTTTTTTTGCTACTGACATTTTGTTTTTTTTTGAAGATGTAAAAGTATTGAATAATTATAGATTGAAATCAGCAATAGAAGAATATTTCGATGGTAAATATCTTTCCATCTTTAAATTCGATTCTAAATTCGCTGTCTTCTATTTGTATAGCGTAAATATGTGGAGTTTTTATAGACGCATTAATATAAGCTCCATATTTCTCGATAAATGCTTTTTCAGTTAAGGTATGGTCTAATGTTGCATTTGGGTTTAGAACAAGTTTGTTGTTTTCGTTAATGAAAACCTTTGTGATTTCTGCCTGATTTTTTTGTTCGTCTACAGAAGCTTCTAAATCCGGATAATAGTAAAAAAGTTCACTTAAATAAACCCCGCATTCATCATTTACATTAGCTGTTTTAGGCGGTTTTCCGAATGTCTTTACCAGATCTTTTTGGGTTAAATACCAGGCTTTGGTTTTTAATCCTTTCAGAATAAATTCTGATTTTTTAACGAAAGCCAAAATCTCTTCCGGTTTTTTATGTTTGTTTAATCCTTTGGCTACAGCCATATTCAATTCAGTATCAGTAAGAAGTTTAGGATCGTTTAATTGTTTGACCACTTCGTAATAACGTTGATATGCAGGAGCTAATGTAGTGTTCTCGCTGTTCCAGGCTAATTCTACAAGTCGTTCACCAATCGTTTTGCGTTCCGTAATATTAGTAACATCAAGTTTGTCGAAGTCTTTTAGCAAAGAATTAAAATCAGGTCTTTTGCCAACAAATTTTCTCAATGTAAATTTGGCATATTCGTCGTTAAACTGACCGCTAATATTTACCCAGTCTTCCTGATTTTTAGGAAGATAATTGATAGCAACAGGATCACCAGTGTTGAGGATTTCTCTGATTTTTGCATTTTTATCAGGTTGTGCACGTGCTTTTAAACCCGCAACCAATACAAAAAGATGATTACTGCCATAATAATCATCACTTTCTATAAGTGGATTTTCGCTGTCTTTGACCTTAACATCCCTGGCGTTTAGTCTTGTTGCAACAAACTTCTCCGGAATATAACCTTCAGATAAATTATCAGCTTTTACTTTATACCAGCCGTCTTTACTTTCGGATAATAATTGCACTTCGGCACCGTATCTAAAATAACCCAAAAACTCAGCT
Organism: Flavobacterium bizetiae; assembly: GCF_902804475.1. Lineage (GTDB taxonomy): Bacteria > Bacteroidota > Bacteroidia > Flavobacteriales > Flavobacteriaceae > Flavobacterium > Flavobacterium bizetiae. The sequence continues at coordinate 47,763 of NZ_CADCSU010000121.1, read as the reverse complement.
GAAGTACTGGCAGAAGTATACAAACGCGTATCTGAATTTAGGAAATAACGTTCTTGAGAATGCAATAAAACGGTGGTAAATAAAAGTATAAAGAGGTAATATTTTTTCATGAAGTTGATTTTATAGATTTGCCACGAATTTCACGAATTTTCACTAATTCCTAATTGAATTTTATATTTTACGAATATAAAAATTCGCGTAAATTGGTGAAATTCGTGGCAAACTTTAAGCTTTTAACAATCCGCCATATTTACGGCAATTGCCAATCCGCCTTCAGAGGTTTCTTTGTATTTTGAGTTCATGTCTTTTGCGGTTTGCCACATTGTATTGATCACTTTATCCAAAGGTACTTTTGCGTTTTTAGAATCCGTTTCAAGCGCTAATTCGGCAGCATTTATGGCTTTTATGGCGCCCATTGTATTCCTTTCGATACACGGAATCTGAACCAAACCACCAATTGGATCGCAGGTTAAACCAAGGTGATGTTCCATAGCGATTTCGGCAGCCATTAAAACCTGAGCAGGAGTTCCGCCCATTAATTCGCAAAGTGCCGCCGCAGCCATCGATGAGGATACACCAATTTCGGCCTGACATCCACCCATCGCAGCAGAAATGGTTGATCCTTTTTTGAAGATACTTCCAATTTCTCCGGCCACCATCAAAAATTGTTTGATTTCTTTTTCGCCTGCATTATGGTTTTCAATTACCAGATAATACATTAAAACAGCCGGAATTACACCAGCGCTTCCGTTCGTAGGCGCCGTAACTACGCGGCCTAAAGAAGCGTTTACTTCATTCACGGCAAGTGCAAAACAGCTAACCCATTTCAGGATTTGACGAAATTTTACTTCGGTTTTTCTAATTTCTTCCAGCCAGCTTTGCGGATCAGAATAATTCGATAAGCCTATTAAGTTTTGGTGCATATCAAAAGCTCTTCGGCGAACATTTAATCCGCCCGGAAGAATACCTCCGGTATGACAACCAATATACATACATTCTAACATTGTGTTCCAGATACGCATTAATTCAGAATGAATTTCAGCTTCCGCACGCATTGATTTTTCGTTTTCATACACAATTTCAGATATCGATTTGTTTTCTGAAACGGTATAATTTAAAAGCTCAACAGCATTTTGAATCGGGAAGGGGAAAGCACATTTGATCACCTCTTTGATCTTGGCATTCGTGCGTTCTTCTTTTACCACAAAACCTCCTCCAATAGAATAAAAAGTAGATTCGTACTCAGAATCATCAGCTTTATAAGCCGTAAATTTTAATCCGTTGGCATGAAAAGGAAGAAACTCTTTATTGAAAACAATATCCTGAAGAAAATAAAACGGAATTTTATATTCGTTTGCCAGAATAATCTCGTTGTGATCTTCGATCGTTTTTATGATTCCGGCAATGTTATCAACGGGGATATATTCAGGATCCTGTCCGCTTAAACCTAACATTACAGATAAATCTGTGGCGTGACCTTTTCCGGTTAAAGAAAGTGATCCGTATAAATCGACTTTTACACGTGTAATCTGGTCTAAAATTGATTCGTCTTTTAACTCTTCTAAAAAACGTTCTGCGGCTCTCCAAGGCCCTAAAGTATGTGAACTTGAGGGGCCAACGCCAATTTTAAGCATATCAAAAACAGAGATACATTCTTCCATTGTGCAATATTTATTAAGACAAAGATAATTGAATAATGCAATGATCATTTATTTTCGTTTGTTAATGTTGCAGTTTTGTTAAAAAAAATATTAAATATTAATAATTTGGCAACGAAACAAAAATTATTACTTAATATACCGTTTTCGTAAAAAGTTCGTATTTTTTTTAGGTATTTTTGTAATGAAACAATCACTAAAGAATCCGGTTTTTTTAATGCTAAATAAAGCAATCGGTAAACCATAACTTCAGGTATTTCATTTTAATTTGGATACACTTTTCTGGAAAGATTAAAATACCACAAAGAAGATAAAAATATATTATGATAGAATTTTTCAAGCATTTTTTACAAGAATTCGAATTACCTCTCAGCAACCCAGTATTGATTTTCTCGTTAATACTTTTCATTATTCTCTTGTCGCCTATTTTATTAAAAAAAATAAATATTCCCGGAATCATCGGACTTATTATTTCAGGCGTTATCATTGGGCCACACGGACTTAATATTTTGGCCAAAAACTCAGCCGTAGATTTATTCTCGACAATTGGGCTTTTATACATTATGTTTATTGCCGGCCTGGAATTAGACATGAATGAGTTTAAAGCCAATCGAAATAAGAGTTTGTTATTCGGATTTTTTACGTTTATTTTCCCCTTAACCATTGGGTTTCCGGTTTGTTATTATTTGTTGCAATATGATTTTAATGCCAGTTTCCTGACCGCGAGTATGTTTGCTACGCATACGCTTGTAGCTTATCCCATTGTGAGCAAGTTAGGTATCGCAAAAAATCAGGCTGTTGCCATAACGGTTGGAGGAACAATTTTAACCGATACCGCCGTTTTGATCATTCTGGCCGTTATTATGGGAAGCAGTCAGGGCAACCTGAATCAGGCTTTCTGGATAAAACTTACGGTTTCATTGGCCATTTTCTCAGCGATTATGTTTTTGGTGATTCCAAGAATTGCAAAGTGGTTTTTTAAGAAATTAGAAAGTGAAAAACACGCCCATTATATATTCGTATTGTCTGTCGTTTTCTTCGCAGCCTTTTTGGCCGAAGTAGCAGGAGTAGAGCCTATTATTGGGGCTTTCGTTGCCGGTTTGGCATTGAATCCTTTAATTCCGCATTCGTCTGCATTGATGAATAGAATTGAGTTTATCGGGAATTCATTATTTATCCCGTTTTTCCTGATTTCGGTAGGAATGCTGGTCGATATTAGTGTAATTCTTAGCGGACCAACGGCCTTAATTGTAGCCGGAACTTTGAGTGTGGTGGCAATTTTCGGAAAATGGACTGCAGCTTTTTTTACTCAGATTGTTTTTAAATATACCAAAACAGAAAGACAACTTATTTTCGGATTAAGTAGTGCACACGCCGCTGCAACGTTGGCGGTTATTTTAGTGGGATTTAAAGCAAAAATTCTGGACGAGAATATCTTAAACGGAACGATTATTTTAATTTTAATTACCTGTATTGTAGCTTCATTTGCTACTGAAAAAGCAGCTAAAAAAATTGCCATTTGCGAAGAAGAAATTTCGCATGAAGAAGCAAATAGTGATCAAATTCTTGACGAGCATATTTTAATTCCGTTAGCTAAAACTTCGGCGGCAGCCACATTATTAGATTTTGCACTTTTAATTAAAGATAAAAAATCAGCAAATCCGGTTACATTATTAACGATTGTTCCTAATAACGATCAGGCCGAAAAGAACATTTTAAAATACAGAAAAGCAGTTGATAAATTTGTGATTCAGGCATCGGCTTCAGAAGTTAAAATCAATACAATTGCCAGAATCGACCATAATCCTGCTAGTGGAATTTCGAGAACTTCAAAAGAAATCATGTCGGATATTGTGATTGTGGGCTGGCCTAGAAAAACGGGTTTTCTGGATAAAATTTTTGGTGAAAACGTAGATTCCATTATAAACAATGTCGATAAAAGTTTGTTCATCTGCAGATTTCAAAAAACATTTATAGAAGAAAGAAGATTGGTTTTTATATGTCCGCCATTTTCTGAAAGAGGAGTTGGATTTCATTTGTTATTACAGAAAATCTGCCGATTATCGCAGGAATTAAGTGTTCCGATAATCATTTATGCCGAATACAAAACGCATCAGACGATTCAGCAAATTGCAACGAATTTGAAATTGAATGCCAAATTAGGTTTTAAAAGCATTATGGATTGGGATGATTTCGAATCGATTTCTGATGAAATTAAACCAACCGATTTAATCGTTTTTAACCTTTCCAGAAAAGGTTCTGTTTCGTACCAATCGATTTTTGATAAATTACCGCAAAAATTCGAAAGATCATTCGAAGAGAATAATTTGATTTTAGTATATGCGCAAGACGATCGAAAAGTTACTTCTATGGATGCCTACGAAGATTTTACAGCAACGCCATTAACAAAAGGTCTTGAAGCCATTGAGCAAATTGGTCGTGGTTTAGGAAATATTTTGAAGAAAGGATAAAAGTCTAAAATTTTATTTTACAAATTAATGAGTAATTTAAGAACGGATTATATTGAGAAGCTTTTAAAGACGATAGAGATTCAAAGAATGATTTTAAATAATTCTAGGTTCTTTGATAAAAAATTAAAAGAAAAATCTAGTAATTTTATTTTAGATGGGTCTCGTGATTTTAGTTTAGAAAATATAATTTTAGAAATGTTAGCTAAAGAAAATCTTACTCTTACACAACTCAAGTCAACATGTAAAATGTTGTTAACTTTTTGGAATGAAGGTATAGGTGTTGATGTAGAATTATTTTGGATTGAGCTTAAAAAGCATAATATTGATTTTGAAAGAAATGATGAATTGAAATTTGCTCTTAATAAAAATAGATTTAGAAGAGTTGATCAAGGCTTTGGAGCTAGAAGAGACTGGAATCTGATGAAAGATATGCAGTCACTTAAAGATAGATTTTCAGTTTCAGAAATCGAACAGATAGGAAAAATAATAGAAGCAGATGAGAATAAAAGAGTAGAAATTTTAAAAAAATGTCTTCTAAAAAAGCAGATTCCTAAAAGTCAATATTTGAAATTTGGGGAATGTTGGGCATATTTATCTTATTGTAATTTGTTTGAAAAATATTTTGATCAAGAACAAAAAGATGAACTTTCTGATATTCATAGAAATTTTAAATAATTTTTTTAAATCAATTTGTTGTATATCAAAAAACAATATTTTGAAGAAAGGATAAAAAATGTTTTTCGAGTAAGATTTTTATTATTTTTGATTTTGTCTTAAAAATTAGAAATGAACGAAATTGTACATTATTATAATGATCTTGCCAGGACTTATGATCAGGATAGATTTGATAATTCTTATGGAAAATTTATCGACTCGCAAGAACGAAAAATTCTCGATAAATTACTGATTAATCAAGATGAACAAATTCTTGATCTGGCGTGCGGTACCGGAAGATTATTAAATTATGCTTCGATTGGTGTTGATGCAAGTGCTGAAATGATTGCAGTTGCAAAACGAAAATTTCCTGAAAAAACATTTCTGCAAAACGAAGCCGATACGATCAATTTGGCCGAGAATTCTATCGGTACCATTATCAGCTTTCATTTTTTTATGCATCTGGATCAAAATAAAATCAATCAGGTTTTAGCTGAATCCAATCGGATTTTAAAAAAGAATGGCCGCATTATTTTTGATATTCCATCGCGAAAAAGACGAAATTTGTTGGGTTATAAAAAAACGAATTGGCACGGTGCAAGCAGTTTGAATATTGCTGATTTAAAAGCTAATCCAGATTTTGTTGTTAAAAAAACATACGGATTATTGTTTTTTCCTATCCATAGATTTCCTGCTTTTTGCCGTAAATTTCTCGTGGCATTAGACTCATTTTTGGCAAATTCATTCCTGAAAGAATACAGTTCTTATTTAATTATAGTATTAGAAAAGAAATGAAAATGCTAAAACCTCTCAAGATTAATATTAAATTACTCATTAGATTTAAAAAAGATCTGTTTAGTAAAGATTTGTTCCGGTTTTCTAAAAAGTGCCAAAATGATTTTGCCTTTAATCATACGATCACTTTATCGCAGGAAATAAAACCAGGTCAGACTTTCGAGAATAAACTGCATAATATTCTTTTGGCTTCAAAAAGAATTAATAGTTATGTTCTTGAACCCAATCAGATTTTTTCTTTTTTTAAAGTAGTAGGAAACCCCAATCAGGATTTTAAGAAAAGCCGAACCTTAGTAAACGGTCAATTGGTAGAGGAGAATGGCGGCGGTATGTGTCAGGTATCCGGTATTATCTATCAGATAAGTTTAATTGCCGGTCTAGAAATTTTAGAGCGACACAATCATTCGGTTGATATTTATACCAATGAAACGAGATTTGCGCCTTTGGGTTGTGATGCGACTATTGTGTATGGTTATAAAGATTTAAGAATAAAAAATAATCTACCATTTCCGGTTCGATTTAAAATTGAAATAAAGGAAAATTTTATTCATGTCAATTTATTAAGCGAAAGTGCAATAGAAGAAAAAGAATTGCTTTTTGAATCAAAATTGGATAAAGAATTTATTACCGTAAATGTGCTGAATAATAACAGAAAATTACTGAATCAATCGAAATACAAAAGGATGAAAACAGAGTTGTAGTGTTTTGATTGGTATAAAAACGTATAAAGTTTGAATGGTTTTCTTAAATTTGACAGAATACAATCAATCCTAAATATTCAATAAAATGAAACACAAAGCCCTATCCATCAGACCCTTTATTGGAGCCAAAGATTTTGAGGTTTCCAGAAATTTTTACCGTGATTTAGGTTTCGAAGAAGGAGTTCTAGATCCTAAGTTTTCTGTTTTTAAAACGGGAGATTTAGCCTTTTATCTTCAGGATTATTATGATAAAAGCTGGATCGAAAACACCATGATTTTTCTTGAAGTTGAGAATGTCGAGTATTATTACAATCAATTGTTGGCTTTAAACTTAACCGAAAAATATGGGGTAAAGCTAACTCCCACAGTGCATTTAGAATGGGGAAGTGAATGTTTTTTGCATGATCCGGCGGGCGTTTTATGGCATTTTGGAAAATTTAATAAATAGTTTTATTGCCACGAATTTCACAAATGAACACTAATTTTACTTAAATTGACATAAGATTTAAGCGTATTTCAATTATTGAATTGCTTCGTCTGTTCGCAATCGCTCGGGTCGTGTCGGAAAAGAGAAAAATCAAATTCTAAATTCGGCCAAATGAATGGTATTTTTTTCGCGCTGATACCAGTCATTATAAACCAATTCCAGATTTTCGACCTGAAATTCTCCAAAATCATAGTCACGATATTTTTCTAAAACCTGCATTAATTTTTGCGGATTTTCAAGTTTTTCCTGAAATCGCAACACGGTCGAATGTGCTGTTGAAATGGCATATCGGGTATCGATGCTTTGTTGTAAAGAAGACTTTTTAAAATCCTCCCGAAGTTTATCCCTGAAATTATTCAAAGAGTCATCTGTTGGGAAACCTTGAATCATTATAGCAGACGGAGAAGCCGTAACACCACGAAATTCAATTTTAATTTTATCTAAAATCACCAAGCTTTGCTGAATGAGATCGATATATTCGTGAACATTTATTGCATTTAAACTAAACTCATCAGAACAGGAAATAATCGACATCAGCGTAATATGAATGTCTGAGTCGGGATAATAATATTGATTGGGTTCAATTGCCTTTAATTCATTTAAAAACGACTGAATATTCGCTTTAATTATTTCGCTTGGGCGAATGAGAAACGTAATGCCAAAACGGGAATCAGATTCGTTATTAATTTGAGAATCTAGTTTATAATTACCTGCCAGAATAGTCTCTGAAGATTTTTTATAAAGTTCGTTATAGTGTTCTTGTAAATTCATTATACTGTTTATTCAGCTTCAAAAACAGATTTCAAAAGCTGTTGTAATTCATGTTTGTTGTTCTCGCTGCTACCTTTCCATTTTCCTATAATGACTCCGTTTTTGTCAATTAAAACCTTATGCGGAATTCCATAAACAAAATAGTCTTTATCAATCGTGGCTTTGTTTTCAGTAACAGAAAGATGTTTCCAGGATTCGATTTTTTCTTTCGCAATAGCATTCTTCCAAAGATCGGCTTTTTGATCTTGAGTAACGCTAATGATTTCAAATTCTTGTTGGTGGTATTTTTTGTATAATTCTTTAATATAAGGCAGTTCTTCAAGACACGGAGCGCACCAACTTGCCCAAAAGTCTATTAGAACGTATTTCTTTTCTTTAAAATCACTTAGCGAAACGGTTTGACCAGTAATATCTTTTAAAGTAAATGCCGGGGCAATACTGCCAACTTTGCTTTGTTTGAAATACTTTAGTCGTTCCGACATTTCTTTGCCTGTTGCAGAATTCTGTACTTCAGGAGAAAAATTTTGGAAAACTTCCACGAAAGTGTCATAAAAATTCATTCCCGTAAAACGACCAACATTTATTTTCATTATTTCTAAAGCCTTTAATGAATTTGGATGTTTTCTGGCAAAATCAAAATCAAGTTTTAATTGGTTGATATCGTTTTGATCTTTCGCATTCCAAAGTGTGTCCAGACGAAGTGTAAGCAGATTTCGTTTAGCGGTATCTGTTTCAAGTTCTATTTTAAGATTGTACTCTTTGATTAATTTCGAAAGCGAATCTTGAATTTTTTGGTTTGGTTTGTGCGATTCTGCAAGTTCTTTTTCGATTGAAGTTTCGTTTTGAGCGATAATAAAAGGACTTGTAAAAAGTGAAAGAAGCAAAATAAAGAGTTGTAATTGTTTCATAGAATTGGTTGAATTCGGTTTAGGATTAAATCTTATTTCTTTTTTGCTTTTTCCAGGTTTTCTTTTACTCTGAATTTTACAATTTTTGTTATCAAATCATACGGCATGGGCTGATCCAAAGGAAATTGTACCGAACCTTTACCGGATTTATATTTCGAAAGTTCTGCCGCAAAAGTTGCATGACCACTTGGTAAAGCATACAAACCAATATGATTTTTGAAAGCAGCAAAATAAACTAAAATTCCGTTTTGTTCAAAAGCCGGCATCGAATAACTGATTTTTTCTTTGGCCTCCGGCGCCGCTTTCTGAATTGTTGCCCTTACTTTTTCTAAAATCTCCTGTACGTCATTTGGGAATGCACCAATATATTCGTCGATATTTTCAGGTTTTTTTGTTTCCATTTTTAATGCAATCTATTTTGAAGAATAGGTTAATGAATCTCTCGCAAAGGCGCGAAGTCGCAAAGTTTTAGCACTCAGATTGCGCGTATTTAAGCTGATTTTTTAATGTTTTTATTTTAAACTTTGCGCCTTTGCGCGATTAAAACATAAAATCTTAATTTATAATCTTCTTACGCGAGACCTTTCGGAAAACGATCCAATACTAAATTCAATAAAATATTATGTTCTAAATAGGCTTTTGCTCCCGCCAATACTAACGTAAAACCTTCAGTAGAATTGCGAACCTGATCGATTATTTTATCCGCATCTCCTTTTAAACCTGAGTTGGTAATGCTCACAAATGTTTCATTTTCGTTTAGCGGACTAAAAATCCATTCTACTAAAGTCGTTTCATCGGGATTTCCCCATTCGATCACAATCTTATGATTTTCCTGTAAAACATGCGTGGTAACGGTTAATGAGAAACCATACATTTCCCATGTCCACTCAGTTGTGGTGTCTTGTTCTAATTTTCCGGAACCTTTTGTAAACCAAAATTTACGGGTAATTTCCGGATTTATAAAAGCCTGAAAAACTTCTGAAACAGGTTTTCTGATCAGCATTTCGGCTTTTGCGAAGTGATTATTTTCTGCTTTCATTTTTTTATGGATGAGATGTTGTTTGTAAGATGTAAGATCTGAATCAAGCTTAATTTGTCATTTCGACGGAGGAGAAATCACACGCGTTGATCTACTACGATTGACGACATTTTTTGACGAGTTTCATGTGTGATTCCTCGTTTCTCGGAATGACAAGATTGGGTTTAAACCTGGTACTTTTTTCGAACATCTAATTTAAGAAAGAAATTCCAATTACCATTAATTAAAAAATCCACACAAGTTTTTACCTGTATGGATTATAATCTAAAATCAGCAATCTAAAATATATTAGTTATTCTCTTATTGTGGTTTTATCGTGCAAAGCGATTTCGGCAATTTCATCTTTACGTTTAAAGCTAACTCCTTTATGTTGTTGCATATATCGAATAAGATCATTTGCAGCTTTTACCATTTGCGGAGTTCCGCCAATACGATCATGAAAACTAACCGACATTTGTCGGCGTTGTGTTTCGCTTTCGGCATATAATTGATCAAATTCCATTTTGGCTTGTTGTAAAAATTGATCTACGGAGAAATTTTTTCCTTCAATCAAAACAATGTCATTGCAACGTAACGTATAAGGAACTACAGCAAAATCTTTGTTTTTTACCTGAATAATAAAAGGTTCATCTCGACTAATATCATCGATATGATATTTAAAACCCAGTTCCTGCAGAATATTTAATGTATTCGGTCCGCGACGCAACCAGTTGGCATTATAACCTACGGCGGTAAAACCAGTTACATTCTTGATCGCATCGACACCATCTTTTATAAACTTCTTTTCTTCTTCGTAAGGCATTGTATATTGCGTGCTCCAGTTCATACCGTGTGCAGCAGCTTCGTGACCGCGTTGTACAATTTCTTTGGCCAGTTCAGGATTTTTTAGAACGGCAGTTCCTACCATGTGCGAGGTCACTTTTACGCCTAGTTTATCCCAATTGTCCAGCATACGAGGGATTCCTTCTTTGTACCCGTAATTGTACCAGGTTGCGGCAGGAAGATCGATATAACCCTTTTGTATGTTTTGAGGAAACGGACTTTCGGCATTATCAGGTTGTCCGCCGGCTTCAAATTGCATCGAAATCGAAACTACTAATCTCGAACCATCGGCCCATTTTGTTTTTGGCGGCGATAAAAAAGATGACGTTTTGGATACTTCTGCGAAGGTGTCTATCGGATTCATCATTCCGACCATTCCAATAATTCCGGTTTGTTTTATAAAATTTCTTCTTGAACTCATGACTATTATTTTTTAATTAAAAATGAATCTATTGCCCAACTATTATAATCTATAAAATGTAAAAGTAAGGCAAAAAATGCAACGTGAATTAACTGTGACGGAATGGCTTCCCAGTTCTCAATCATCGAAGTTCCAAACAGTAAAGCCAGCATTACAAATCCTCCCGCAATCAAAGAAGGTTTTGTAAACAAACCCAATAGCAAAAGCAAACCAATTGCGAATTCGGCTATTGGTAAAATGTAGCTAAAAGGTGTTACGATAAATTTAGGCAGCATAGAATTTTCAAAACTGCCAATCATCCAGTTGCTGAAAGTGGCTAGTTTGGGTAAACGTACCAATCCGTGGCCAAACATGCTGATGGCTACGGCAAGGCGTAATAATAAAAAAGAAGTAGTTTCCATATTTTGTATGATTTTAAAGTACAAAGTTGAGAAGAACTGCTTTTTAAAATTTGTACAATCATTGGAATATTTTGTACTTTTGCGAGATGGAAATTAGAAATTTATACCATCCTTTTGAACTTCAGTTTTTAGAAGTTTCAGAATATGAAGCCAAAGAACGCAAGAATACATTTTTTGAAATGGTTTTTGTATTAGAAGGAAAAGGCATCCAGATTATAAACGATCATCGTTTGCCTTATGCCGGTGATAAATTATTTCTAATTTTTCCGCAGGATACGCATAGTTTTGAAGTTGTCGAAAAAACAAAATTTTTCTTTATTCGTTTTCAGGATAGTTATCTCAAAACCCAAAGTAATGACTGGATCCAGAAACTGGAATTCATTTTTCATAATCACAATCATTTGCCGGGTTGTATTTTAAAAACAATCACCGATAAACCTTTATTAAGAGCCATGATCGAGGCTTTGATTCGGGAGGAGAGTAGCAGTTTTCCGCAACAGCAAGAAGTTATCAAACAAATTCTGAATACGATTATTACGATTGCTGCCAGAAATATTTCGCTTATCTCGCCAATGGCAATTGCGCCATCTAATACAGAACAAAGTTTGGATTTACTGCATTATGTTCATCAGAATATTTACAAACCTGAAGCGCTAAAAGCAACAAAAATGGCTTTAGAATTTAATGTTTCGCCGACTTATATCAGTGAATATTTTAAAACCAAAACCGGACAAAGTATTCAGCAATATACGATGGCCTATAAAATAAAACTGATCGAAACGAGATTGAAATTTACCAATATGCAAATCAACGAAATTGTGTATGAGTTTGGTTTTAGCGATGCAAGCCACCTGAATCGATTATTTAAAAAATATACAGGATTGAATCCAAGTGATTATAAAAAGCAGTTTAAAAATTAGATAAAACCCGTTGATTATTAATTTTTTAAGTCCCATAGGGACGAAATATTTATAGAGAATCAAGAATTTACATAATAAAAGAGCCCCAGCGGGGTGAAATATTTATCTATTCAATAAAAATAAATATGTCACTCCGCTGGAGCTTTGATGTAAAAATTAATTACATTCAAGATCAATTTAAAGTTTTTTTCCATCAATCCATTTTCCAAGGGTTGGAGGATCATAATTTTTCATCTGATGTAATAAATCATCAATATTATCGCTCACTAAAAGCATTTGCTGATTAACATCTTTCAATAAACCTTTCTCTACCATCACTTTCGTTAATTCGATCAAAGAATCATAAAATCCGTTGATGTTTAAAATGGCGATTGGTTTTTTATGCAAGCCTAATTGTGCCCAGGTAAGCATTTCGAAAAGTTCTTCAAGAGTTCCAAAACCACCTGGAAGCGCAATTACACCATCGCATAAATCGTTCATTTTGGTTTTTCGTTCGTGCATGCTTTCTACCAAAATCAATTCGGTTAAACCCAAATGCGCAATTTCTTTCGATCTTAAAAAGTTGGGTAAAACTCCAATTGCTTTTCCGCCTGCATTTAAAATTCCATCAGCTACAGCGCCCATCAAACCTACGTTTGCTCCGCCGTAAACCAATTCTATATTTTGTTTTGCCAGAGTTTGTCCCAGCAAAGTCGCTTGTTCTTTATAAATTTCTTCGGTACCAAAACTGGATCCGCAGAAAACGGTAATTCTTTTCATTGTTGTTTTTTTATGTGAAAAGTGAAATTTCTCTAATTATGAGTTATGAATTATAAGTTATGAGTCGTAAGTTTTCGAAAATAGTAAATGTCTATATCCTAAATTTATAATTCATAACTCATAATTCATAATTCTTTATAATTGATAATTTTCAGCTTTCAATTCATATTCAAAATGAGGTAGATTTAGCGGAACATTACCTATAACATTTACTTCGCCAATGTTTACAGCTCCCAATTTACCAACTGCTTTTTGCGAACGAATATTATCTGTATCAATATGAAATAATACCGAGTCGACATGCTTAAAGGCATAATCGATCAATAATTTTTTATTCGATTTATTGTATAATCCGCCCCAGAATTTTCGACCAATAAAGGTAAAGCCAATCGCAATACTTGATTTCTCTGGATTGTAATCGTAGTAACGGGTATTGCCTACAATTTCGTTTGTTTTTTTATCTAAAATTAAAAAAGAACTTTTTGAGTTGATGGCCGCGTCAAAAAATGTTCTGAAAACTTCAATTTTATATCGGTCTTTCATTGGATGCTGTTCCCAAATTAAAGGATCTGACGCTACTTTATAAAGCGCGTCAAAATCGCTTTCCTGCAAAGGAACTAATTTTGTAATGTCGTCTTCTAAAAAATCAGGCTGTAAATTGAATTCTGAATTATTCATTTTTTAAAGTTTTAAAGTTTTCGTTTACCACTAAAGTTTACGAATGAGCACGAATTTAAAATAAAAAAATGACTTTAGTTTTTGTATGAGGGAGTTTTTTGCCACAGATTACAGGAATAAAATGATTTTTTACGCAAAGTTTGTTATCTCGATTTCTATGATAAATGCATTTTTTTAGGAGCTAATCCCGCTATCCGTTCCAATCTTTTGTGGCGAACACCGCCACAAAAGGATTTCCACTTCTATCGGGGCTAGGACAATCATTTTCATAATAATATTTTCGCCTAATTTGTCATTTCGAGGAATGAGAATAAAAAAAAACCAGTGCAAACCAGTTCAATCCGTAAACCCTGTGGGCAATTACAATCTAAATTCTTTTAATCTGAACACAAGAAACATTCTCCATTTGAACTTCTTTACCTACTTTTTTAAGCATTCCTGTTTTTGGATTTCTTTTAAAAACAATCACATTTCCCGAATTGACATTTGTGGCAATCAAAAACTTCCCACTTTCATCAAGAGCAAAAACTCGGGGATGATTGCCTAAAGTCGATTGATAGCCAATATTTTTTAAAAGACCCTTTTCATCAATAGAAAAAATGGCGATGTTGTTTTCTTTTCCGCGGTTTGTGGCGTATAGAAATTTTCCGTCTGGCGAAATGTGAATGTCTGAACTTTCAAATCCGGAAGTTATGCTGTCCGGATGTGTATTGATGCGCTGAATTTGTTTTAGAGTTCCATCGTGGTAATCATAAACGCTTATTGCGCCCGCCATTTCTTCGATACAATAACCAAATTTTCGGTTCGGATGAAAGGTAAAATGTCTTGGTCCGGCTTCTAAATCTGTTTTGGTAAAAGGTACTTTTGTTGCTACTAAAGGTTGTTTTAAAGTGGCATCAAAACGATAACAACGAATTTTATCGGCACCCAGATCAGGAAGAAATAAGTAATCATTTTGAGGCGAAAATACCGTCGAATGAACGTGAGATCTCGTTTGTCGTTCTTTATGAGTGCTTCCGTCAGTATATTGAAAATTCTGTGCAAGCGAATCAATTTTTCCATTTTCTAATAACGAATGAACCGAAACACTTCCTTCAGAATAATTACCATTTACAAGCCATTTTCCGCTTTTATGAACCGAGAGATAAACCGGATTTTCGCCACCGCTGGATTGTTTGTTTAAAAAAGTGAGGGTTTTATTTTCAGGATTAAATTCAAAACTGCTCACGCTTCCGGCATTTGGTGTTTTGGTATCGGTACAGGCATACAAGTATTTCCCGTTGGGCGATAAAGTCAGATACGATGGATTGATGGTGTTTTTTGCTGCGGTTATTTTGGTTAGATTTCCTTTTAAAGTATCTAATTGATACACCTGAATAGATTCTGCGTTTTTGTCACGATTGTAGCTTCCCAAAAAGACATACGTATTTTGGGAGAAGCTATTTAAAGTGAGGAAAAAAGCAATTGCTAAAAGGTATATTTTTTGGTTCATGTTTTTTTGAAGTTTTTTGTTTCAGGTTTCAGGTTTGCACACAATCTTGTCATTTCGACGGACGAGAAATCACACTCGTTAATCGACAAAGTTTAGTAATACTTTGCGGAGTTTCTAGTGTGATTTCTACTTTCAGTCGAAATGATATACTATTGGATTATTTGTTTTAGGTTTCAGGTTTTCAATATATAGTCACAGTTTTTAATCTAAAATCTAAAATCTGCAATCTAAAATCAAAGATTACCTAACCCCTTTCCACCATTGTTGAAATTCTTGTTTTTCGTTTCTTAGCTCTACTAATTCTCCAATTTTTGGTGTAATTAGCGGAATTGGATTTTCTGAAGCGGCATTCAATTCGGTTACTTTTATCAGAGGTTCGTCCCAGGCATGAAGCGACAAAGGGAATTTTGAAGAATGAACCGGGAAAACTCTTTTTGCTTTGATATCTTTCATTGCTTTGATAAGATCTTCGGGAAGATTATGAATGTATCTCCACGCAGGATTATATTGTCCGTTATCGAGAAGCGCAATGTCAAAAGGACCATATTTATCGCCAATTTCGGCATAATGTGTGTCGTAACCGCTGTCACCGCCCAAATACATTTTAAAATTGTTGGCTTCTAATACAAAAGAAGTCCAAAGTGTATTGCAGCGCTCAATACTTCTGCCCGAAAAGTGTCTTGACGGCGTGGTATAAAGCGTTAAATTCTGATCAAGTTCTATTTTTTCGTACCAGTCTTTTTCGATGATAATTTCTTTAGGAAACTTCCAATATTCAAGATGGGAACCTACGCCAAGCGGACAAATTATTTTTTTGATTTTTGGCTGAAGATCCATGATTGTTTTATAATCAAGATGGTCATAATGATCGTGCGTGATCAATAAATAATCAATATAAGGAAAGTCATTGGCGGTATAAATATCCGTTCCTTTAAATGCTTTTGTAGTTCCGTAAATAGGAGAGGCGTTGCCGCTAAAAACTGGATCGATTAAAAAACGTTTTCCTTCGAGCTGAATGTAATAGGAGGAATGCCCAAACCAAACCAAAATATCCTGATCCGGAGAAAGCTGTAACAGATTGGTTTTTACACTAGGAATTACATCCGACGGAATTTTGCGGTCTACTTTTTTAAATAAAAAATCGATAAATACTTTAGAAAAACTATAACCTTCTGCGAGTTCAGGCGTAAAATGAATGTTTTCGAATTTCCCGTTTTTATAATTGGGTGATTTTTGCATTAAAGCCAATCTTTCTCCGGAGGGTTTTTTACCATATCTGGGATGTTGTGAAACCAAAATAAGAAGGGCGAACAACAGAATTATTAAAGTTAGGATCATGGTGGAATTTAATTTGAAGGATATAGTTTTTTTAAATTTTCTAAAGAAATTGCAATCATATTTTTAAGGACATCAACATCGATATCGGCTAATTTTTTGACATAAATACAACCTTTTGAGGATTTGTGCTTGCCTAGTTTAGCAAGTAATTCGTCTCTATCTTCGGGCGCTGTATATACATAAAGGGATATGGCAGCTTTTCTTGGAGAAAAAGCCACAAGCGGGGCGTCGCCTTCATGACCGCTGGCATATTTGTAATGATAACTTCCGAAACCAATAATACTTGGTCCCCACATTTTGGGTTCAAAATGACTAACTTCCTGCATTATTTTGACAAGCTCAAAAGCGTCCTTTTTTTTGGTTTCATCTTCAACAAAAGCATCTATAAAATCAACAATACTTTCATTAGTTTCGGTAGTTTTATTTTTTGCCATTGTATCTTATTTTTTATTTAGTAAAGTACTTTTTAGCAGAATGTCTTTGATTTTTAGTTCTGTAGCGTAAAATAAATCACGATCTTGATTCATTTGGTTTTCTAGAATAATCAAACTTACGTCGCTTTCCGGAAAGTATAAATTTACAGAAGAAAATCCATCACCTAAACCGGTATGACCAACATATTTAATAGGTTCGTTGTCAACAATTCTAAAGCCATATCCGTATCCTACTTTTTCTTTTCCGAAGAAACTATTTTGGGCCGTTATATTGTACTTAAACAGTAATTGATAACTTTCCGGTTTTAGCAATTTTCCTTTATGGAGATTTTCATTCCAGATGGCTAAATCGCTGGCTGTTGAAACAATTCCGTTAGAAGAAGTTCCATCAATAGTAATCATCGTTTTTGATATTTTTTTAAAGGAGTTATTGTTGTTGACATATCCGGAAACTAAATTTTTAATTGGCGCTGCAGAAAAACAAAGTGTATGTTTCATTTTTAGCTCTTTAAAAAATGAATTGGCTACTTCATAATAGCTTTTTTTAGTAACAGATTCAATTATTTTTCCCAATAAACTATATCCTAAATCACCATATTTAAAATTACTTCCGGGTTTAAATAAAAGCGGTTTCTTTAGATCCACTATTCCATGCGTATGATTTAAGAGTTGGTGAACCGTTACAGAATCTGCCCAGGTTTGAGTTAATTGCGGTAAATATTTTTTTATTGGTGCCTGTAGATCGATTTGGCCTTTTTCGACTTCTTTTAAGATTAAAACAGCCGTGATTTGTCTGGTATTCGACATGATTTCGAATTGGCTGTCTGTTTTTAAATATTTTCGGGTTTCAAAATTAGTAAAACCATATGCTTTATTATAAACCGTTTTTCCGTTTTTAGCAATCAGGACAACACCATTAAATATGGGATTGCTGACACTTATTAAACTATCAATTTGAGCGGCGTAATTGTTTTTTTTCTGAGCGAATGTATTATGATTTGAAAAGAAAAGAATAGAAGATAATAGGAAGAGGATTCGAAGTTTGGAAGTCATTTTTTTTGTTTCTGGTTTTTAAAGTTTGTTTTCAGTCTCAGTCTCAGTTTTCAGTCTCAGTTTTCAGTCACAGTTGTGAATTGTCTACTACGACTTAACGGCAAAGAACGCTAAGTTTTTATTTGTGTAATTTTATAAATTGGCAAAGTTCGCAAAGTTTTTTCAGTCTCAGTTTTCAGTTCCGTTTGTAAACTGTTTACCGCGACTGAAAACTGCGACTATAATCTAGAACATTCCGTTTTTGTTAATAGGTTCCCGGGGTACAGGTTGTCCTAAATCCCAAAGTTCTACAATTTTATCCGATTTAATTTTAAGGATATGAACTACCGCAAAACCCAGATCGACCGGGGTTTGTTTTAAATGCGAATGCACGGCGACCAGATTCCCGTCTTCTAAAATATGATGAATTTTAAAAACTTTATTAGGGTTTGTTCTTGTAGATTCTTCCATTGCCAACATCAAAGTATCGGCATCCCCTTTAAAATAGGCATTATGATGTTTAAAATTTGCGCCAACATACAGACGGAAAGCTTCGTGTGAATGCCCTTTTGCAGCAAGCTTTAAAAAGTTCTGGGCTATTTCTTTCTTAGTCATGATTTTAAAATTTTAAAAAGCTAACTAAGTTATAAAATAAGATTTTAAGAAGTTAAAAAAGCATTTAATATTTTATTCGAAATGTTTAAAATTTATATTCTTAAAGAATAATTAAACCATTAGATTTTAAATAGCGATTTTCATTGATAAGTTTTTTTGCTTCGGGACTAATCCAAAAATTGGGACGATAGAGTTTTGTACTGCTTTGCAATTTTGGTTTGTTAGATAATGCCTTTATATTTTTTACTAAGTCATTAAATAATAACTGATTATTAAATTGTTGTGCATCAATAGCCGAATTGAATTTATCCGTAGAAAAACTTACAACTTTAGGATACGTTAGTTCTAAACCTATCGTGCCTTGAGTATTCATGTAAGCAATGCTTAAACTTTGTTTATTCTCTGAAAAAGTAAGATAAAAAGGACTGATATTGATTACAGGTTCTGTTGGATCGACCAATTTAAATGCAGAAATAGCTCTTTCTTTGTCTATAATTTCTTTAAAGCCAATTTTATTGATATCGTTGGTAATGGATATTCTTATTTTACTCTCGTAAGACCAATGTTCTTTTTTATCATATTCTTTATTGCCAATTATGATTTTGGTAAAAAAATCTTTGTAACCATTAAACACATAAGATGCATCAGTTGCAGTATAATCTATGGGAACCCTTGTATTTGTGATAACAAAGTGAAATTTAAGTTTTTCGAAAATTGATTCAAATTCCGGAGGTGTAAGGATAAAATTAAATTTATTCCAGCCTTTTCCAGAACCCAGTCCGCCAAAATAGCTCATAGATTATAATTTAAGTTTAAGCAAGCATAAAGCTCACAATAGCGTCAGAATGTATTTTTGTGGTATCAAAAACAGGAACAGAAAAATCAGATTGATTTATTAATAACGGAATTTCGGTACAGCCTAAAATAATTGCTTCGGCGCCACGCCCGATGAGTTCGTTGGCAATTTTGATATAGTTTTCTTTCGATTCCGGATTTATAATTCCTTTGCCCAATTCTTGTTTCAAAACTTGTTGTATATAATTTCGGTTTTCCTGACTTTCCGGAATCAATACATTCAAACCAAAACTCTTTAGGCGATCTTTGTAAAAATCCATTTCCATAGAAAACGAAGTTCCTAATAAACCAACAGTCGTGATTTTTTCTTGTACTATAGCTTTTGCAGTTTCAGTACCAATATGAATTAAGGGTACATCAATTTCTTTTTCGATTTTTTCCGCATGCATATGAGCTGTATTGGCACATAGTACAATGGCATCAACGCCACTTTTTTGTAAACTTAAACACGCATTCAATACCAGTTCGTATGAGTTTGGCCAGGTTTTTTCCTGAATATCGCCAAAGTTCAAAGAATAAATCAGGCATTCTGCAAATTGCAGTCCGCCCAGCTTTTTATTTACACCTTCGTTTATGAATTTATAATAATCAATTGTCGAAACCCAACTGGTTCCGCCTACAAGCCCAACTTTTTTCATTCTTTTTATTTATAAATCTTCCGACTTGATTTGCGAAATATCGATGCCTAGTTTTTCAAATTCTTCCTGTCCTAAATCAGTAATATAAAAATGCTTATCGGTTGGTTTGCTTTTAGCAATCCATCCTTTTTCGGCAAAATTTTCTACCAATAGTTGCCCTAATTTTCCGCCAATATGTTCGTAACACATTTTTGCGGGTTTTCGTGATATTGATTTCTCGCTCATCTTGAAAAATATGAAGTTAAGATTATTTTGAAACAACCAGTTTTCTGGCAAAATAAGCCATTGGTAAGTATGCAAATACGATATCTATAATATTGTACCAAATTGGCGACGGCAAAGTGCACACATTTACAATACCTCCTAACAAAAAGAAAGCACCAATTACCAGAGATAATTCGGTTTTGCGAGTGGCGGCAATTACTGCTGTTGTAGCGGCCCCGGCAAAAGTACCTATAGCATGTGCCAGAAAAGGAAAAATAAAATGTTTAGGTTCGAATAAATGCATCGTAGCTTTTAATCCTTCCATAGTGGTAACGTCTGCGCCATTTGGAGGCGGTATAACCGAGCCACTCATTAAAATAATAGCCATGTTGACAATACTTCCCACAAAAAGGCCAATGATTACGGCCAGCGTATTTCTGAAAATAGGATTCATAATTTCAATTTTAATATCACGAATTTATGAAAATTATGAACGTCATTTTTACGAAAACGCTTTTTAATTAAAAGACTGCCTAAATTCTAAAGGCGAGACATTTGTTTTGGTTTTAAACAATTTGCTAAACGATTGCTGGTGTTCAAAGCCTAATTCAAAAGCAATTTCGCTTATCGACAAGTTGGTAGTCGAAAGTTTTTCTTTGGCTTTTTCGATGAGTTTATCGTGTATGTGCTGTTGCGTGCTTTGGCCTGTAAGGGATTTTAGCAATCCACTCAAATAATTGGGCGTAACATTCAGGTTTTCCGCAATATAATGTACTGTTGGCAATCCGTTTTTAGATAAAGAACTTGTTTCGAAATATTCTTCGAGCAGGTTTTCTAAGCGGGCCAGAATTTGATGATTGCTTATTTTACGGGTTATAAATTGTCGGTTATAAAAACGTTCTGCATACGTAAGCAATAACTCGATTTGGGCAATAATAACATCCTGACTGAATTTGTCAATATTCGACTGATATTCCTGCTGAATGTTTTTTATGATGGCAATAATCATCTTTTCTTCCTTATCAGATAAGTGCAAAGCTTCATGAACCGAATAGCCAAAATATTCGTATTGTTTGATTTTTTTTGCCAGAGGCGTATTCCATAAAAAATCAGGATGGACAAGTAATGACCATCCTGTATGCTGTAACTCGGCATTGCCTTCTATAGAAAAAACCTGACCTGGCGCAATAAATAGCAAAACTCCTTCTTTAAAATCGTATTCCTGCTGACCGTAACGCATGGTTGCATTGGCATGACGTTTTAATGCAATCGAATAAAAATCGAGCATCAAACTTTTAGGTTCTTCTTCGTTAAGATGTTTAAGATCTTCAAAATTATAAACGCTCACTAACGGATGCTCAGGTTTGGGCAAATCTCTAAATTCGTGAAATTCGCTGATAGTTTTTATTCGATGAGGTTGATGATTTGCCATAGTCTAAGGTACTTATTTCTGATTATAAATTGCAGCAAATTCCTGGGCATAATCAACCAGTTTTGTTTTTCCTAATATTGCCGGTTTATTGTTATTGTAATCTTCTCCCAACAACCCGTTGTAAAGTCCGGCGTACATTTCGACCAAACCTTCGGCAATTTTAGGCTGCATTCCCACATTTACCAAACCGTTTAAAGTTTCTTCATCGCTGATTAAAACCCATTTTAAATCCGGTTTTCCTATGGCTTCGCCCAAAATTCGGGCAGTTTCGTGACCTGTAACTTCCTCGCTTGATACGTAACGAATCTTTTTTCCGTCAAGCGGAGAGGTGATTTCTTCGGCAATTGCAGCCGCAATATCATTTGGAGAAACCCACGGAATAACACTGTCAGCCCCATAATTTGCCGCAATAATACCTTGCGATTGAATCAGCGGAATATACGCCAGCAAATTATAAAAGAATGAGGTAGGACGCATAAAGGTTATCGAAACATCCTGAAGCTTTTTCAAAATACTTTCGATCTCATTATAACGCTGAATAATTCCTGAATTTTGCTCTAAATGCGCGCCAATACTACTTAAAAATACAACACGTTTTACGCCTGATTTCTGGATTGCTTCGGCATAACTATTCCCAATTTTTCGGGTAAAAGCATCCAAATCAAGATTGGGATCAAAATAATTCGCACGCGGAATCATACAATAAACCGCATCTGCGCCTGTAAAAACCTCGGCTAAAAAAGCCACATCTTCAACAGAACCTATAGCTGCCTTAGCTCCAAGAGCTTCAATTTCGGCTTGTTTCGCTGTACTGCTGCTTATTACTGTAACTTCATGTCCTTTTTGCACTAACTCCTGGGTCAATGGCTTGCTGATGTTCCCTAACGAACCTGTAATTGTAATTTTCATTTGTCTCTATTTTTATAGTACAAAGTTGCGCAAGATTCATCGGGCAGATTTAGCCAAAACTATTTTTGTCGTAGTCTAAAAATGGAAGTCAAAAAGACCGAATTAATTTTGAGACAATTTCTTCTCGTTTTCGGTTTGTGGTTTTCCGGTGGCATTGGGTTCGCCTTTTTCGGTTGTAATTAGTTTTTTCAAACTATTCTGAATGTAATTGGTCCAGGCGCCCTGGCATATTTCAAAACATTCGTATTCTGAGGTTAAACCAAAATGCGTAAAACGAAGTTCTGTTTTACCGTCTTTTTCAGCAATCTCAAAAGTAGGTTTTGTTCCCGTCCATTCTGTTTTGTCTTGGGTGAATTTAAAATAGTTTTCTTCAACCAGCCAAACGATTTTCTGATTTTCGATTACCTCAATCAGTTTTACTTTACAACGATGAATATCTTCATAATGATAGTTAAATTCATCGTTCAATTTAGCCGTGTTGCCTTCTATTTCTTCAGACCACCAACCCCGAACATTGGTTACGGCATTAAAAACTTCTTCAGGAGATTGGTCTACTTGTATTGTTGTGGTAAAATCTGTTGCACTCATTTTATCTGATTTAGAAATTAGTATAACAAATTTAATGTTTAATAATCAATAGTTTAGGGATTAAAAAAGACAGTTTTAAGGGGCATATAAGACGAATTATTTTACAGATTCATAAACAAAAACAGTAAAGTAACCGTCCTTTGGTTTAAAACTGTAGTTGTTAAATTCTTTATAGGGAAAAATAGCATCAAATGTTTTGGTTTTATAATATCTTCCGGTTAACTCAATTGTTTTTCCGTCATTTAGTTTCTCAATATTTTTGGCAGAAAAGCTCTGGATATTACTATTTTTAGTATCAAGATAAAAACAATATTCAATTAAAGTACTATCATTTTTTTTAGCATTATAGTTTTCTTCAGTGATAAAACCGGGTCTGTCGGTAGTGGCCCACTCAATAAATTTTATCTTTATAACTTCTTCTTTTGTACTAATTAGTTCATAGTTAGAAAAGCGGTCTTTATCATTTTGCGTACAGTTCCAGAATAGCGTTGCAACGAGAAATGTTAGTATAATCTTATTCATGTTTAAGGATTATTCTATATTTTTTCATTTGAGGATTTTTGATGATGTAGGTCACTTTATCAATAGCGGTCGAGGTACACGCGTCGCCTGACAGGGCTTTATGAATAAGTAAAATAGAATCTCTTTTTATTGCAACATCCCCCGCATAATTGGTACAGGCATTTACTTCAATAAATCTGGATACAAAGATTATATCATCAATATATTCCACTTTTAATTTATCATTCAATTTAGGCTGAAGTTCGAACCAATTTTTATCGCCCAATTCAGCAGCAGTAGAAGTTTTAAAGTAAATTAAACTATGATGCTGAGGCAATTGTTCCGGGCCTGTCTCTTTATTTTCGCAGGATAAAAGAGAAATGTAAGTAGTAAAAGGCATAGAGTATTGGACATATTTTAAAAATATAAAAAAAGTAAATATAAGATTTTATTTACATTTTTAAAATATGCCGTACTGTGATTATTAAAAAAATTATTCAGGGATAAACTCTAAAATGTCTCCCGGCTGGCATTCTAAAACTTTACAAATTGCTTCGAGCGTACTAAACCTAACGGCTTTTGCTTTGCCTGTTTTTAATATCGAAAGATTCGAAAGCGTCAGGTCGACTTTTTCCGAAAGCTCATTCAATGACATTTTTCGTTTTGCCATCATAACGTCGAGATTTACTATAATTGGCATAATTTATATGGTTAATTCACTTTCCTTTTGCAGTTCAATTCCTTTTGCAAAAAGTTGTGAGATGAAATATAAAATGCCGGCAAAAAATAAAAAGGCATCTCCAAGACCTATATGTTCCATTAAATTAGGAAGCTGAATTCCCATAGCAGTAAATTTTTCCGAATACGAAACGGTTACATTACTCAAAAGCCCGACAATAAGCGAAAAACCACTCATTTTTTGAATCAGTTTTCCAATTGTTTCATGAAACGGACTAACAAAATTAATTTTCAGGAAAATCTGAATGACCGCATAAAATATTAAAGCTTCAAAAATGGTAATTGCGGTAAGGCAGAAAACCATAATCGAATAATCGATTTGATCATAAGCCTTTAATGCTGACAAATCTAAACCCAAAGGCAGATTTTTTGCCCCAACTTCACTAATAAACATACTAACCCCGTATGAGGCCAAAAGCGAACCTGCTTTTACGCAAAGTCCGATAAAAGCAATCCATGACACTATGTTCAGGAGCTTTAAAATGTAAACTGATTTTGTAGACATAATATTTTGATTTAAAAAATTATATGATACAAAGATATATAAATTTATTGTTTATCAATAAATATTTGTTTTTTATTAATTAAAATTTGTGTTTATTTAATAAGGAGCAGAAGAATAAAGCTTTTGCAATAACCATTTGTCCCGCTGTACACTATATCTTTTTCTTGTTAAAGAAACAAGAAAAAGGATACCGCTCCCATCGGGGCTAGACCAAAAGTTTTTCATTTATAAGAAATGAAGGTAGGGGTATATTAACTGACTATGAGATAAAAATAATGACGTCAATTTGCAATATCACTTTCAAAGCAAAAAAAGATCTCAGTAAATCTGCTTAAATCCGTTTAATCAGCGTGCTATCTTAATCCTGTTTCATAAAGAATCACGAATATTTTTTATAGATGATATACGCGATTAAAAAATAAATAAAGAAAACCCAAAATACAAACCAGCCATACCGCTGTGTATTAACAATATTGTCATAATAATGGGTTTTTATCTTAAAGTAAGGCTTGGTAATGTTCTTTAAATTTTGAGCAAGAATCGCATAATTTGTAATCTCGAGAGAAGTAATTACAATGTTCTTAGCGTCATAAAGTTCGATTATCGTTTTTTTGCCTTTATAGATATCATATTTTTTAAAATTATGAGAACCTTTTATATCATAATCCTGATCGTAAACATTGCAAACATCATCAAAATGAATATCGCGTGACGAAAACAACAAAGGATATGCAATTTTTAAACCGGTATGGGTAAGTATAACTTTCTTTACAGTTAAAATCATGTAGATGCTTAAAGCAGCAAATAATAAAATCGAGAGAGCAAATACCCAAACAAAAATATTTTCTGTTGAATAATGGATGAAATAATTAATATTAAAGGTAAAATAAGCAATAGTTACAGAAAGCAGCAGTGTAAAAATACCCAAACCAATTAAAAGTAAATTAGGATTACCTACAATTATTAGTGTATTTTCAATTGCTGTTTCATTTTTGGTTTTACTCATCAGTACAATTATATTTATTCAATTCGTTTTACCACATTATCAAGACTATTCACCACAAGCTTAAAAATGATCTTATTGTCAGGGAAAAACTTTTGCATGTTGTTTCTTAATTCTACAAAAGGTTGTGATGCAGTTACATCGTCTTTAACAGATTCATTGCACGAAATGGATATTTCGTAGTTATTATTGATCTTTTCGAGATACACATATTTGGTCAGGGCATCGTCAAAAAAAGTAGTCTTTTTAAAAACTTCGGCAATTTTATCGACTTCATTTTCATCAATATTGTTTTGATACACAATTTGATGTTGCATCGCGCCGTATGTTTTTGTTGACTCTGTAAGTCTTCCGTTGGCAGTTTCGGTCAAAAAATAAGTACTAAAAACAGCACCAAGAAGAATTGAAATGCCGATAATAGAAATTACGATTGTACGGCCCCAGTTAAATTGTTCGCCACCACTTTCGATGTGTTCATTGATTAGTTTTTCCTGATATAGTTTGGTATAATAAGCCGCAATCCCCATATAGATAAGCGGAAAGACAATATTAGGAATCTTATCTAGAATATTTTCAGGAACAAAAAATATAAGGGCAAAGATACAGAGGGTTGCCAGTATTGTGATAATCCATGTTTTTTTTGCCTTGTCAGAATCGCCAAAAACTTTAAAATTTTCTGCCATAAAATAACCGGCAACTAACGGACCTCCTAAAAAAGTCCCAACACGAATTGCTTTTTCAGTATAAATTTTTTCTGTTGGTATTTCTTCAAAAATTGATTTTTCAGGTAATGTTTCTTCCATAAAATATTTTTTAAATGACCGTTTTTCTTTTCAACGAAAATACAAATTAAAACCAAAACAGAGATTTGATAGTATCGCTGTAAAAAGGGAATTAAAAATAAAAAACCGCTTTTAGATGTATTACTAAAAGCAGATTTTTTTTGAAGGGTGTATGTAGATGTTATTAAAGTTCTTTACAACTTCGCAGCATTTATTCTCGCATATTTGTAAGTATAACAATCATAACATTCATCTTTTAAGTACAATTCATCTCCTTTAATTTCAAAAGATTGCAGTTTAGGAATATCGTTTGCTATTAAATTACTTTGAACCTCTATCATTTTTTTGATATCGCCAAAAATTGATTTTTTTGTTTGATAAGAAAAGGCCTGAGTATTAGTTAAAGTTCCATTGTTATATGTTTTTAGGATATTAGCAGCAAACTCGATTGTAATTTTCTGTTCAGGTTTTGGTGAAGACTGGGAATTAATTCCGCCGGAAATACTAATTAGGGACCATTCTCCTTTTAATTGATTTTCTGATGAATTTTTATCATCATTACTGCAAGAACAAAATAAGACAATTGCGATTAATAGAAGCAATTTTTTCATAGTTATAGATTTTACGTTGGTTTAATTAATAGATGTAAAACCTGTAAATGGTTGCGTATTTTTTGTGTAATTTCTTAAAACTTTACATTTTCTTAATATTGAGTAGTGAAAGTTCAAATGAAATAAAAATACAATTCCGGACTAAATTATTGTATTGCAAAAATAATTACATTGCTAAATTGCTCTATTTGTTCGATTACAAATAAGCTGTCATTAAAATAATCCATATCAAAATCGTCATCGCCCCAAATCTCAAATCTTTTGCGGCAGGTTTCTAATGCTGTTTTGTCAAAAGTATTTTCATTCCAATCCAGTTGCTGTTCTTGTGCGATCTCGAGGGCTTCTTCATTAACATATTCTTCTTCAGAAAATGCAATATATAATTGATATTCATCATCAAATATAATATTGATCTGATTGTCCTCTAATACAATTTCAGGCTTGTTTTCTATTACCGGTCTTTCATAAAAAGTTTCCAGATTGTTTTTTAAAGCAATCAGACTCGCATCTGAAGTGGGTGTTATAAATGCTAAGTAGGAGTAAAAAGTATTTGCCATTTTTGGGTTTAATGATGGTTTGGTTTATGATCAATTTCTATTTTTTGCGATTAAATCTTTAGTTATCTGTTACATTAACTCAAACAAAATATAATCTCCATGTTCAGATGGGCCTATTTCTTTTTCAATAAATCCTTTTTTTCTATAAAAGGCAACGGCTTTTGTATTTTCTTTTAAACATTTTAAGGTAATGGGCAGGAGCGTTTTCTGAATTGCAGCGTTTAATAATAAAGTCCCAACGCCTTTGCCCTGATATTTTTGATCGACATAAAAATGGTGAATAAAGTTATTAGGCATCCAGATCGAAATAAAACCAACGGGAATTTCCTGGTCTATAGCAACTAAGACCAATTCTCCTTTTATGTGTTTTTCAAAATCGTCTAATTTAAATTCTGTAGGATCGAGCCAGAAAAATGTATCTTGTCTTTCCTTCAGGAACAGTTTTCTTAAAACATCAAAATCGGTATTTTTAATTTCTCGTATTATCATAATAGTTTTTTTATCTCACTTAACTATTGTTCTACTAGATTTCTATTTCGGCTCTAAAGACAACTACAGCGTCGCCTTTTATCTGAATCAATTTTGGTTTGTTTTCTTCGGTTACGACTTTAACTTTTATTACACCAAGACGATCTATTTTTTCACCTTGTTTTCCGTTAAATTCAAATGTGTTGTTTTTATAATCGATGATATTGTTTTGTACCAGATAGCCTCCTAACGGGCCATTTGCGTTTCCGGTTACAGGATCTTCATTTATACCAATTGCGGGCGCAAACATTCTGCCGTATGTCAAAACATCCTGATCGTCTGAATCGAAAGTAAAAACGAAATAACCATTGCAGTTAATTTCGTTACTTAGTTGGGCTAAATCATTGTAAATTGGAGATAAATTATTGAGTTTCTCACGGCTTTTTATCCCGATCATTACTTTAGAATGTCCCGTAGAGGCAATTTGAACAGGACATTTTTCATCAAGATCTGATTTTTGTAATCCCAATGCTGTTATCATTTTTTGAGTTACAGCGGAATCAAAAACATCGCCGAGTTCGAAATTTCCCTGAGTCATTAAAATTTGATAATCTTCATTTTCCTTGATAATTTCAAATGGGAGAATACCAATTTTAGTTTTAAACCTTAAAATGCAGGAATCCAGTTTTTCTTCGATTGCTTTTGCATACATGGCTGCAATTGTCGCGTGTCCACAAATAGGTACTTCAGTATTTGGGGTAAAATAACGAATCACGCCATCGCAATCGTCACTGTCTGGAGCGAAAAGAAATGCCGTTTCGGAGTTGTTTAATTCTCTGGCGATCTGTTGCATTTCGTAATCGGTTAGTTCATCGGCATTGATGACAACTCGCGCCGGATTTCCTTTGAATTTTTCTTTTGTAAAAGAATCAATTTGATAGGTTATGAGTTTTTTCATTATTGTTTTGCGATGTTTTTTATTCCAGATTTATCTGTGTTTGTTGTTGTGTTTTATTTACTTTTTTAATCCAGTAAATAATATAAAATCCGCCAATTATTCCGGGTACAAACCAGCCATAAAAACTTGTAAAGAAATTGTTTACTACGACAAAGGCGGTTGTGGCTGAGATGTATCCGCCAATCATTTTTCCTAAATGTAGTTTTAGCCAGGCGGTATTTAGTTTCTCTATATTTTTGTAAAGAATTAGGTCACGGGTTGAAAAAACAAATCCGACGATACCCAAAACGGTTAAAACAATATTTATTTTTTGATGTACAAGAGGATTGTATACCACCATTATGACGGCGGTAAAAATCATAATGCCTGAAATAAGTTTGTCGGTTTTAAGATCGATATTTTTATTTTTGAATCTTAGGGCTCTGTAACCCGTTATGATAAAATAAGAACTAAAAATGCCTATGGCGAATAAAAACGGACTTTGATGTTGAGGTAAAACGGCTATAATTAAAGCGGTTAGGGCAGATAAAAGCATGCAGTAATAAAAAAGCTTTCCTGATTTTTTGTGTATGTTTTTTCCTTTTTTAACGATAAGTGCAATTAGTCCGGATAGGAGAGCAATGCCGCCAAATACAGCGTGAGAATAAATTAAGAGTGGTATTATTTGTTCTTTGTTCATTATAAGTTTTAGACTTTATAAAGGCTGTTTATTTGCTTATACTGAGTTTTGTTTCGAGTATAATGGGAAAATTCCAATATCCTTTCTTTATTTTTATTTCGGCAAAGTTGTACATGCTTATTTCTTTAAAGTCGTAATTGTGTATGTTGATTTCTTTTTTGGTGCCTTCGATCTGAACGACAATGCTGTTGGGAGATCTTTTGTAGCTTTCATGTTTTTCGAAGATGGGCGAAACTACAATGTACTCTGTATTTGTAGACAAATATTCGTTGGCAAGAAAAAAACTGGCGCAGGTAATTGTACCGTAAACTATGAGAATGGAAGCGAAATAGTTTACTGATTTAAAATTTTTTCCTTCGTAGTTTTTTTGATATTTATAAAATAGGGGCCCAAATATAAGACCGGCAATTAAGTAGATGTAAAGTAAAAACTCAAATTTTACTATTACAAAATTATGATAATGCCTTATTACATATATAAAACTGATAAGACAGAGTATAATTGAAATTACTTTTATGATAAAAGCAATGGTGTCCTTTTTTGAGGTTTTTTCTACTATTCTTTTTTTGATTCTTCGACTCATAAGTATAAAATGCTTTTGACTTTATGCTAAAGGATAAATTTATTATTTTAATCGTATTAAAACACCTTTTCTTTTGATTAAATTTTTATAATCCCATTGTATTTCCTGTGCTTTTTTGAGCCATCGTTCGAGATCGTCTTTGTTGATTTGGTCGACGGCGGTATAACGGGATTCTGCGGCTTTAAAAGAACCTTCGTTTAGGAGTTTTTCTTCGTCGAAAGATTGGCCGCTCCAGAAAAGTAGGCGCACAGCATTTTTTAGTTTGCTGTATCCTGCAATTGGATTTCCGTCGAGGAACCAAACGGGATGTGCGTGCCAGATTTTATTTTCGGCATTGGGAAGGTTCTGAGTGATTATTTGGGCTAACTGATCACAGATTTCTTTGTCTGATGGAGTTTGCGAATCGTTGTATTCTTGTATGGCTGCATTCATAATAATTAACTTTTTTGGTTGGTAACTAATTGAATGGTATTGTTTTGAAGATAAATTTTGAGTTATGCTAAAATAATCTTTTTATTGTAATAATTTGGTTTAGAAAGGGATGTTCTTATGAAAACGTTTGTTTGCGTTAGGGATGGGAGCGGTATCCTTTTATGGTGGGGTTCACCATAAAAGATATAGTGGACAGCCCCACCGAAGGGAACGCCCAAATAAAAATCCGACTTATGTTTATAAATCGGATTTTGGAATTATTTTCTGGTAAGATCTGTAATGAGCAACGGATTGTTTTCTTTGAGTTTATGGACTAATTGCTCGGCAGTTTCAGGATTTTCTTTAAGATGCTCGTATTCGGCAGAGGTGATTCCTACGATTTGCAGAAAGGAAACTTCGCCGTGTGGGGTTTGTTTCTTTTCGATTTCGGGATCGGCAACAATTAATAAAGCTGTGATATCGGTATCTGTGTCGAGTCTGATTGGGCCATTTGCGGGCATGTAATGAAATTCTTCAAACCAGTTGCCACTGTCGAATACGTATCTGGCAATGTTTTGAAGCATTATAATGGCCCAGCTTGGGTTTCCGTTATCGGGTTCGAAAGGTTTTAGTCTAAAGGTAAGTTCGAAACCCCATTTGCTAAATTCGTCATCCAGTTTTTCTTCGTTGTAATACAACTCCGAAAAGCCGTAGGTTACAAAATGAAAGTGATCTGTTTGTTTTTTGCTTTCGTAAATGCTGATTCCGTCAAGCGGATCTTCGCCGCCAAGTATATAAGGTATGGGAGGTGCGTAATGTTTGGGTTCCAGATTGGGATAAAGGCGTTCAAATTCCTGATCTATAGCCATCCAGCCAACAGCATCGTCTTCTGAAAATTGTTTTTTGTATTCGTCTAATGTCATGTTTCTGGTTTAAATATGAGACTTTATAAAATATCTCTTTAAGAGTGATATTGTTTAGTCTAATTTAAAAAGAAAATTTAGGATTTCTATATTTTGTAATGTTGTTTTTTATCGTGCAGAGTGGGGGAATATCAAACAAAAAATCCGACTTGCTTTCACAAATCGGATTTTTGAATGTTATTATTTTAAGATGGGAATTAAATGTTCCCATTTTAGTTGTTCGGCAAAATCTAAGGCCGTTTTATTGTTGTGTGTTCTGGCATTTATATCTGCGCCTGAATCTAATAGTACTTTTACCGTTGTACTGTTTCCTGCAATTGCTTCGCGGTGCAGGAAAGTATATCCTAGTTCGTCCTGAGCAGTAAGTTCGTTCGGGTTTGATTTTATAAATTCTAAAAGACTTTCCTGCATGTTTTGGCTCATCGGATGTTCTGTGAGGTTTTCAGGTTTTTCTTTTTGCTCGTAGGCAACAAGAATATCATTGTAATCTCCAAAATTCAATCCCCAGGCGGCGTCATGATCTTCTCTTTCGGCTTCGTTCATTTCTGATCGCATGGCTTGTATGGTAAACCCTCCGTATGTTTTGTCCTGAGTAACGAATAACCAATCGCTGATTTGATTTGCCGGAATTTCGACATATTCGCCATTTACAACATTGGTTAATTCGTTAGGATCATTAACTAAGATGCCTTTTATTTTTTCGCCATCAAAATTAATCTCATTGATCCACATATGTTCTACAACAGTCTCGTTATTAATTTCCTGTGTAAAGGCTAGTTTTACGCAGGCTACATCAAGTGCCGGAACTATTCGGCGATATTCCCATGATAATTCTCGCCAGAAATATTTAAAATTTTCCTGAGCTTTTTTGAATGCGTCGATCATTTTTGGACTTTCTCCGTCTGCAAAAAATATTGGTGTATTTTCCATTACTGATATTTTAGAATAATTATTTCTTATCACGTAAATATAAATTTTTTGTAAGAAAGGAAAAAAAGTAATTACTGATTTTATGAATGTTTTAAGTAGTTGCGGTTTTTAAGAATAAAAAAAACCGATTTACAAATGCAAATCGGATGGTGTGAAAATATATGTTTTGATTCTATTCGAGTTTTTTTATTATTTGGTTTACGGCACTTTCTAAGCCTTTATAAAAATCTCCTTTTTTAAATTCAGGTATTGCAAAATTGCTTATAATCGTTTTGGTTTCTTCCTGGCTCAGTTTGTTAAGTCCTTTATGGCTGCTTTGAATTTGAATTTGTCGCAGTTCTTTACTCAATACAAGTAAAATGGTGGGATTTAGTTTTAAATTATTATAAAGATAGCTTTCTAATGTAGCGGCATATTCAGGAACATTCGCATAAGGTTTTATAGAAGAAATGGTGACTACAATAATTTTATGGCCTGTTTTCTTTTCAGATGCTTTAAGAGTATTGTTTAAAGTCGCAATTTGACTTGAAGTTAGTATTTTTTCGAAATCGTTTAGATAACCATACGATTTTGAAAAAGTGTTTTCGGTGCCTGAATTTTGAGCAAAAAAGGTGTTGGGTAATAGAAAACAAATGGCAATTATAAGTAATAGTCTTTTCATCTGAGCGTAAATTTGGGTGCTGCAAAAATATCATTTTATTATTATAAATCTGTTTTTGTTTTATTTGAAAAGGTTACTATTTTGTTTGTCTTTGCAGGCTAATATAAAATGATGAATAAAGGGGAATTAGGTATTTTATAAAAACAAAAAAAATCCGACTTGCTTTCGCAAACCGGATTTTTTAAATTGAAAATAATATGTAACTCGCATTGACGCAAAAGCATCAATACAATATTTTTACAAGTGAATTACTTCGCCGTAAGCATCAGCTACAGCTTCCATAACAGCCTCGCTCATTGTTGGGTGAGGGTGGATAGATTTAAGGATTTCATGACCTGTAGTTTCTAGTTTACGAGCTACAACTGCTTCAGCAATCATATCTGTAACACCAGCACCAATCATGTGGCATCCTAACCATTCTCCGTATTTAGCATCAAAGATTACTTTTACGAATCCGTCAGCAGCACCGGCAGCTTTTGCTTTTCCTGAAGCTGAGAAAGGGAATTTACCAATTTTTAATTCGTATCCTTTTTCTTTAGCTTGTTTTTCAGTTAAACCTACAGAAGCAATTTCCGGAGTTGCGTAAGTACAACCAGGAACGTTTCCGTAATCGATTGGGTCTACGTGTAAACCAGCAATTTTCTCTACACAGTTAATTCCTTCAGCAGATGCTACGTGAGCCAAAGCTTGTCCAGGAGTAACGTCTCCAATTGCGTAGTATCCAGGAATATTAGTTGCGTTAAAAGCGTTTACTAAGATTTTATCTCTGTCAACAGCAATCCCAACTTCTTCTAAACCTATGTTTTCGATGTTAGTTTTAATTCCAACTGCAGAAAGTACGATGTCAGCCTCAAGAATTTCTTCTCCTTTTGCTGTTTTTACAGTAGCTTTTACTCCAGTTCCGGTAGTGTCAATTTTTTCAACAGAAGAGTTGGTCATAATTTTTACTCCGGCTTTTTTCATAGAACGCTCCATTTGTTTAGAGATATCCTCATCTTCAACAGGAACAATGTTTGGCATAAATTCTACAATAGTAACTTCAGTTCCCATTGAGTTGTAGAAATGAGCAAACTCAACTCCAATAGCTCCAGAACCTACAATAATCATAGATTTTGGTTGTGTTGGTAATGTCATTGCTTGTCTGTAACCAATTACTTTTACACCATCTTGTGGTAAGTTTGGCAACTCACGAGAACGAGCACCAGTTGCGATGATAATATGGTCAGCGCTATATTCAGTAACTTTATTGTCTTTATCTGTAACGTCAAGTTTTTTTCCTGGTTTTAGTTTTCCAAAACCTTCAATAACGTCAATTTTGTTTTTCTTCATCAAGAACTGAACTCCTTTGCTCATTCCGTCAGCAACACTACGGCTACGTTGTACAACTGCAGGGAAATCTTTATCGAATTCAGAAACTTTTAATCCGTAGTCAGAAGCGTGTTTTAAGTAATCAAAAACCTGAGCTGATTTAAGTAATGCTTTAGTTGGGATACATCCCCAGTTTAAACATACACCACCAAGGTTTTCTTTTTCAACTACAGCAACTTTAAAGCCTAATTGCGAAGCTCTAATCGCTGTTACATATCCGCCAGGACCACTTCCTAAAACAATAACGTCGTATTTCATCTTTTTGGTTTTTAGTATTTATTACCGAAAATGAAGTTTAATTCCGAAACTCATTTTTCGATTTATTCTTTTGTTATTTGTGATTGCGAATTTAAGGAATTATTTTAAAAAACACCTGAAATTTTATTTTTACCCACACAGATTTTGATCTTTTCACCTAGATTGTGCGAATTGTGAATTGTTAATTATGAATTATTAATTTAAAATTATCTTTTATCTTCTAAATCTGCAAAATAAAACTTTCATTAACAAAGCGAAGTCGAAGACCTTTCGAGATGAAAAGCTCTTCGACTTCGCTCAGAGTGAAATACATTGATAATTCACAATTCATAATTCACAATTAAACCTTTACGTGTCCCCAGTTTTCACCGCTGGCAATACGTCGTATTTGCATTTCGCTTACGCCAAATTGTTTGGCAATCATTTTTAGACGGGTTTTTTGTTCAGGTCGCGCAAGGATTTTCTTGATTAACATTACTTTAGTAGTTGTTAATTTTCTTCCATCTGCTTTTAAGTTGTGTTCGATCAGATTCTTTTTGGCCTGAATCACACGCGGACTTTTGCGGCTGTGCGCCATCATTTCGGCTTTTGTTGCCCAGCGTAAATTATTCACATCATCATTACTTCTGTTATAATCCAGATGCAATACATAAGTTTGTTCTTCGGATGTTTTTGGGATAAAATAGTGAGCCACTAATTTGTATAAAAAAAGGTATTTATTAACGATCTTGTCGTCTTTCTTAACCTTAAATCTAAAAGTTGGGTAACCGTCACTTAAACCGCCTTTTAAAAGACGTCCGTTTTGTATTTCATCAGAAAAGCTTATTAAGCGACCTTTGTTTGAAATGGCATATCTAAGTTGTAATGAGGCGTTTATTTCTATTTCTTTGAACTGTTCGTTTGGATAAAATCTATTTTGTGGCATTTTCTTTTTCATTTGATATTTGTCTCTCAAAGATAAATAATTCAAAAAAAAGGAATGCTATCCCTTTGACTGCCAAGCACCAGTTTTATGATTCCTATAACGCTAATTTAACTTTTTTAAGAACTTTTTTAGCATTTCAAATTTCAGTTGGCGACAGAAAATTGAGAGTCATAGAGATTTTTGTAGTAACCGTCGACTTTATTTAACAATTCCTGATGTGTTCCCTGCTCTACAATTAAGCCTTTATCCATAACAATGATCTTATCTGCATTTACAATTGTAGCCAATCTATGCGCAATAATAATCGAAGTTCTTCCTTTGGTAATCGTTTCGGTCGCGCGCTGAATCAATTCTTCAGAATACGTATCTATAGAGGACGTAGCTTCATCCAAAATCAAAATACTCGGATTACTTACATACGATCTCAAAAACGCAATTAACTGGCGTTGTCCTGACGAAAGCATCACACCACGTTCCTTAACATCAAAATCATAATTATCCGGCAAACTCATGATAAAATCGTGTACACCAATTTTTTTTGCAGCATCAAGCACCTTCTCACGCGTAATTTCAGGATTATGCAAAGTAATGTTGTTATAAATAGTATCAGCAAACAAAAATACATCCTGCAAAACCACCGCAATTTGTTTTCTTAAAGAAGCCAGCGTATAGTGCTCTATATTATGACCATCAATAAAAATAGTTCCGCTGTTGATCTCATAAAAACGATTCAGTAAATTTATAATAGTCGATTTTCCGGCTCCTGTAGAACCTACAATAGCAACAGTTTGTCCTGAATCTACAGATAAATCAATTCCTTTTATCACTTCCTCTTCCGGAATATAACTAAAACGAACATCCTTAAATTCAATTTTTCCTTCAAAAACCGGAGCTTCAAGCGTTCCCGTATCCTGAATATGATCCTGAGTATCTATAATATCAAAAACACGATTGGCCGCAATCATTCCTAATTGCATCTCATTAAACTTATCCGCAATCTGACGCAATGGGTTAAACAACATCCCGATAAACATTGTATACGAAAATAAATCTCCAAAAGTCGTAAAATGATCCCCGTTCAGGATTTTAAATCCTCCGTAAACGACCACCAATCCTAAAGTAATAGACGAAATAATATCAGCAATCGGAAAAAAGATCGAGTTGTATAAAATCGTTTTAATCCACGCAACGCGGTGTTTATTATTGATTTCCTTAAAGTTTTCGGCCTCAATTTTCTCACGGTTAAAAAGCTGTACAATCTTCATTCCCGTAACACGTTCCTGTACAAACGAATTCATATTGGCAATTTGCGTACGAACTTCCTCAAAAGCCACCTGCATTTTACGCTGAAAAATTCGGGTAATAAAAACCAGAATAGGCATTGCAACCACCACAATCCAGGTAAGTTTCCAGTTCATGTAAAACATAAAAATCAAAACCACCAGCATTTTCATCAAGTCACTAATGATCATGAACAAACCCTGACTAAAAATACGCGCAATCGATTCAATGTCCGAAACCGATCTGGTTACCAATTGCCCAACCGGAACCAAGTCGAAATATTTCATTCTAAAACTCAAAATGTGCTTAAAAAGTTTCGTACGAATGTCTTTTACAATATCCTGTCCCAGCCAGTTTGCCCAGTACACAAAATAAAACTGAGAGAAAACTTCCATCAAAAGAACCACTCCCATCAAAACAATGTACATTAGCAAACCTTCCTTATCATGCGTCTTGATATAGCCGTCGACCGTTTGTTTTAATAAATAGGGGCGAAGGGCAGCAAAAATCGATAAAGAAATTGCAAAAATAATAACGCCATAGTAGCGCCATTTATAAGGTTTAGTATATTTTAAAATTCGTTTGAATAATCCGGTATCAAATGCTTTTGCTTTCATTTATTTTAAGGAGCTAATCCTGCTTTTCGTTACAAGTTTTTCTCAAAAATGTGTTTTTGTACTGTTTTTATAAAGCTTCCGCTGGTCGCTTCATAAAAACACAAAAACTACATTTTTCTCAAAAAAGCTTTTCACTGCAATCAGGGCTATTTTATGATGTAATCGTAATTAATTTCGGTTAAATATAATCCGTGCGCCGGAACCGAAAAACCGGCTTTTTCTCGACTTTTACTGGCAATGATATTTTCAAAATCAGTTAGAGAAATTTTGTGTAAACCTATATTGACCAAAGTGCCTACAATAGAGCGAACCATATTTCGTAAAAACCTGTTTGCCGAAATGGTAAAAATCAGGTTCTTGTTTTTTATTTTCCAATACGCTTCAAAAACCGTGCAATCAAAAGTATTTACATCTGTATTTACCTTCGAAAAACATTGAAAATCCGTATGATTCAGTAAGATTTTCGCAGCTTCATTCATCAAATCTACGTCTAATTTTTGATTAAAATACCAACTCAATTCCTGCAAAAACGGATTTTTAACAGTATTGATATGGTATTCATAAGTTCTTTTAGTCGCATCAAATCGACAATGCGCCTCATCCTGAACCAAAATAATATCAAAAATCGCAATGTCTTTTGGCAAATACGAATTCAGCTTATGTATTAAAGTCGGAACATCAATTGTGGTATCAAAATCAAAATGCGCATACATTTCCCGGGCATGAACGCCAGTATCAGTTCTTCCGGCACCCATTGCATTTATAGGAGCATTCAGTAAAACCGAAAGTGCTTTGTTTAAAGTTTTCTGAACAGAAGAAGCGTTAGGCTGAAATTGCCATCCGTGATAATGTGTTCCGTTATAGGCAAATTGAATAAAATATCTCATTTTTAAGGGACAGAGGTTCTGAGGGGCAAAGGTACAAAGATTTCTTTATAGGTTCAAAGGCGCAAAGGTTCAAAGGTTCAGAGGTTTTTGAATTGACTGTAATTCTAAGATTCTAATTTTGTGTTTTTTTATGGTAGAGACGCACAGCAGTGCGTCTCTCCAGAAATATCAACTTAAAAGAAACCTTTGTCCCTTTGAACCTTTGCGCCTTTGTACCTAATTTTAAACAAAAATCCTTTGTACCTTTGCGCCTCTTAAACTTTGCACCTCAAAAAAGAATGAAAAAAATCTTGCTACTTTCCGATACTCATAGTCATATTGATGATACTATTTTAAAATATGTAAATCAGGCCGATGAGGTTTGGCATGCGGGAGATATTGGAGATTTGCACGTAACCGACACTATAAAAAAGCTTAAACCTTTACGTTGCGTTTATGGTAATATCGATGATGCACAAGCCCGATTAGAATTTCCTTTGCACAATCGTTTTTTATGTGAAAATGTATCTGTTTGGATTACCCATATTGGCGGTTATCCGGGGAAATACAATCCGGCAATTAGAGAAGAAATGGCTTCAAATCCGCCAAAATTATTTATCTGCGGGCATTCGCATATTCTAAAAGTAATGTTCGATAAAAAGAACAATCTATTGCACATGAATCCCGGTGCAGCAGGAAAAAGCGGATTTCATCAGGTAAGAACCATGTTACGATTTGTAATTGATGACGATAAAATAAAAGATCTGGAGATTGTAGAAATCGGCAAGAAATAATTTAGTGAGGCAAAGGTATTTTAATCTTAATCGAAGTGCCTTCGTTAGGTTTTGAAACAATTGATAAAGTGCCTTTGTATTTTTTAATTCGTGCCCTGATTCGGTTCAAACCAAAACCTTCCGATTCGTTTAGTTTTTCAGTCTGAAAGCCTTTTCCGTCATCATGTATTGCAATGATAAAATGATCATTGCTTTCGTATAACGAGATCTCGCCTTTTTTTGCGTCGCTGTGTTTAATAATGTTGCTAAATAATTCAGATACAATAAAATAAATCTTCATTTCGAATTTTTCATTGTATCTTTTATCAGACGGGATTTTGCTCGAAAAATTAAACTGAATACTCGAATTGGTATTTCTTTCGCACAAATCTTCCAGCGCATAAATTAAACCAAAGCGTACCAAAAGAGTAGGAACAAGGTCGTGCGACATATCACGTAAAAGATCATGAGCTTCTTGCAAAATGGCTTTTGCTTTCTGGATTTCTTCAGATTTTACATTGGTTTGAGCGGTAAAAGTATTCAAATGCAAACCTACAGACGACAATAGTGAATTGATGTTGTCATGAAGAAAAGAAGCAATTTTTTTGCGTTGGATTTCCTGAGTATCTATTCCCGCATTGATAATGTTAAGCAGTATTTTTTGCTTGGTATCTTTTCGCTTGATCTTTTGTTTCAGTTGGTTATTTTGGTAAAAGAAATAAAACAAAAAGAATATAATGATGACCAGTACAATAGAAAGACTTACGATTTTTTTATTTCGCAATTGTTCAAATTTTCGCCCTTCAGAAGGTTTGATTTTTTTTGAATTTTGTTGCGCTATAATTTCTTTTTCTGCAGAAGGTGTAGGCTTGTTTTCCTGGCTTAATAAAGTGTTCCCGCTCACCGTAGTGAAAAGAAGTAACCATAAAAAAACTCTAATTAAAGCCATAAATCAAATATAAAATTCTGAATAGATTTTTAAACTCCCTAATGCAACTACGGATTTATTAAATTGTTTTTGAGCGCGTATTTTACAAGACCAATAGTGTTTTTGGTTTGTAATTTTTTCATGATATTCTTTCTGTGTGTTTCCACCGTATTCATACTGATAAAAAGCTGTTCGCTGATTTCTTTACCACTGTATTCAAGCGAAATGAGAGTAATAATTTCGATCTCACGAGCGCTTAAAATAGGATTTTCAACATAAAGCGGTTTGTTTAATTTAGGATTGTTGTGCGCAAAACTATTAAAGATTTTCTCTCTTACAGCATCGCAAAAATATTCCTGACCCTGATAAACAGCTTCGATAGCTTCTATGATATTTTCGCCGGCACATTTTTTTGTGAGATAACCTTTAGCGCCTAATTTCATTACCTCTTTTATGATTTTTAAATCATCATAACTCGACAAAATAATGACTTTGCATGGAAATTCCTTTTCGCTAAACTCCTTTAATACTTCGATACCGTCTTTTTTGGGCATACTAATATCTAAGACTAAAATATCGGCATTATCCTGAATGACATCGTTATAAACAGTTGTTCCGTCCAATGATTTGCCTACAACTTCAAAGTTGTCTACGGTTTGCAGCAAATTGGTAAGACCATCAATAAGTACCTGATGATCATCAGCAAGATGTATTCTTATGTTCTGTGTCATGATTGTTTTGGACTGAAAAGCAAATTTATAGAAAAATTATCTTACAAAGTTGTTTTTTAAATTTGTTTTAACGATTCTGGCAGATTTGCAAAATATAAGGCACAAAAAAACCCGAATCATACAATTCGGGTTCTCTTCGCACAAAAAACTTAAGTTTATAGGTTTATCTCAAACGATCTACAGATTTTACAAGATCTTCATCCTTCTTGATGGCCTTATTAGCTAACACTAATAATACGATAGCAACAATTGGTAGAAACATCCCAATACCTTTCTCAGAAACAGCTAGTGCTTCTCCAGATAAATTTAGAGAACGATATACAAACAATCCTAATAAAATTAAATTTAATATTATGTTCAGTCTGTTCATCACAAACTGATTTTGTCTTTTCTTATATGAAATAATACTAACAACAGTTAGCATTGTACTTAAACCAACTATTACGGTATAAATTGGGTCTTGATTAAAATAAAATAATTTACCGTCACTTAATGTCCAAATCGGAATAAAAAGTAATAAAACACTTGTCACTAAAAAGGCAAGAATTAAATAAACGGTTTGAATTCGTTGTATCATGGTGTAAAATTGTTTTACAAAAATATATTTTCTTTTTTTAAAATACTATTGTATGATTAAATTTTATTCGTATTATTGCATCATAATACCGTAAGCACTTCATACTGCGGTCAATCGAAAACTATTATCTACCTATCTTTTTACAGTATTCCGTTAAAATAATTAAATTCATAGAACATTCATGTTTGATATTTCTGCATTAAAAGAAATGAAGCTTTCTGAGCTTCAAGAAATAGCTAAGTTAGCTAAAACTATAAAGTTTACTGGTGTCAAAAAAGAGACCTTAATTAGTCAGATTTTAGCACATCAGGAAACCACTGTAGCACCGTCTGCTAGTGCTGTAACTGAAAAGGAAAATGTTGATGATAAGCCAAAAAGAGCAAGAATTGTTCCTGTGAAAAAAGCGGCTATTAGTAAAAATGCTCCAGTTTTAGAATTTGATACAATACAAGAAACTCCGGAAAAAACAGAAGCTCCAGTAGCTGTAAAACAAACTCCGGCAGCAAAAATAACTCCAGCAGCCAAAATTGCTCCAAAAGCCAAACAGGCACCTGTCGCTAAAGCAGCTGCAGAAGTAAAGGAAGTAAGCGAAGTAACAGAAACTCCTGAAAATTCAGAAGTTCAGGAAACTCCGGCAGTAGAGAAAAAAGGACCAAAAATCGTAAAATTCAACAAATCAGCTTACGAGAAAAAAGTCGCTTTGCAAAAAGAAAAAGAAGCCACAAAAGAAGCAATTCCGGAAGGCGAAGCTGTAGCAGAAACTTCAACTGCTGAAAAAACAGAAGCACCAGCTATTGTAAAAAAGGTCAATCCGAACCAGAATAAAAATCCAAACCAGAATCCCAACCAAAACCCAAATCAGAATCAAAATCCAAATGCTAACCCAAACGCAAATGGTAACGGAAATGGGAATAACGGGAATCAAAACCCAAATCATAAAAATAAAAAGAATAATTTCAGAGATTCAGACTTTGAGTTTGACGGAATTATTGAAAGTGAAGGTGTTCTTGAAATGATGCCGGATGGTTATGGTTTTTTACGTTCATCAGATTATAATTATTTAGCCTCTCCTGATGATATTTATTTATCAACTTCACAAATCAGATTATTTGGTCTTAAAACCGGAGACACTGTAAAAGGAGTGGTTCGTCCTCCAAAAGAAGGCGAGAAGTTTTTCCCATTAGTTCGTGTACTTAAAATCAACGGTCACGATC
Source organism: Flavobacterium bizetiae (assembly GCF_902804475.1). Taxonomy (GTDB): domain Bacteria; phylum Bacteroidota; class Bacteroidia; order Flavobacteriales; family Flavobacteriaceae; genus Flavobacterium; species Flavobacterium bizetiae. The sequence goes on along the minus strand of NZ_CADCSU010000121.1, from coordinate 4,893 downwards.
CGCAAGTAGTTCGCGATAGAGTTTCTTTTGAGCACTTGACACCAGTTTTTCCTTCAGAAAAATTTAAATTAGCCGAAAAAGGCAGTTCAGTTTCAACCCGTATTATCGATTTATTTTCTCCAATCGGGAAAGGACAACGTGGTATGATTGTCGCTCAGCCTAAAACGGGTAAAACAATGTTGTTAAAAGACATTGCAAATGCAATCGCAGCCAATCATCCTGAAGTTTACCTTATTGTTCTTTTGATCGATGAGCGTCCTGAAGAGGTGACTGATATGCAACGTAGTGTGCGTGGAGAAGTTATAGCTTCTACTTTTGACAGAGAACCACAAGAACATGTAAAAATTGCTAATATCGTTCTTGAAAAAGCAAAACGTTTAGTAGAATGTGGTCACGATGTTGTGATTCTTTTAGATTCGATTACACGTTTAGCAAGAGCTTATAATACTGTTCAGCCAGCATCAGGAAAAGTTTTAAGTGGAGGTGTTGATGCTAATGCATTACAAAAACCAAAACGTTTCTTTGGAGCTGCCAGAAATGTAGAAAATGGTGGTTCGTTAAGTATCATCGCAACTGCATTGACTGAAACAGGTTCTAAAATGGATGAGGTAATCTTCGAAGAATTTAAAGGAACCGGTAACATGGAGCTTCAATTAGATCGTAAGATAGCCAATAAACGTATTTTCCCTGCTATTGATCTTACTTCGTCAAGTACGCGTCGTGATGATTTATTATTAGACGAGAAAACATTACAAAGAATGTGGATCATGCGTAAATATCTATCAGATATGAACCCGGTAGAATCTATGGATTTTGTAAACGATCGTTTCAAGAAAACAAGAAACAACGAAGAGTTTTTGATTTCTATGAATGACTAGAGGAAGGTTCAAAGGCTCTGAGGTGCTGAGGTACTAAGGTTTTCTTTTTGGATTCTATAAAATATAAAAAAGGGATGAGTTTTAAAACTCATCCCTTTTTGTTTTTGATATTGTTTCTAAACATAGCCCAAGGTTTCAACCTCGGGGGTACAATATATTATCTCTATTCGTATCCCAAGGTTGAAACCTTGGGCTATTTTTACAATATAATAAGATTGCGGTTGTAGACTTTAGTCGATAAAAAAACTTGAGCCTAAGAACCTCAGAGTCTCAGCGCCTTTAAAAAAAACCTTTGAACCTTAGTACCTCTGAGCCTTTGCAACTACTTTTTATCAACTACCGGTCTGTTTTCTCTATTGGCTAAATCCCAGGCGATTGAAAAAGCAAGTTTTGTTCTTTTGGTTAAAGCATCGTATTCAATTTTTTCTGGTTCGTCGCCCTTTTGGTGGTAATCTTCGTGAACTCCGTTAAAGAAGAATACTGAAGGAATACCATGTTTTGCAAAGTTATAATGATCAGAACGCTCGTAAAAGTGGTTTGGATCTTTAGGATCATTAAACTTGAAATCTAAATCTATTTTAGTGTATTTCTCATTTTGTGCCACTACAATATTGTGCAAATCACTTGATAATCTGTCAGCTCCAATTACGTAAACATAATTGTTTGTTTGAGCATGTTCTACATCGCGACGACCAATCATGTCGATATTAATATCGGCAATAGTATTCGCGATAGGAAACAATGGATTTTCAGAATAATAACGAGAACCATGTAAACCATGTTCTTCGCCTGTTACGTGTAAAAACAAGATTGAACGCTTAGGCCCGTGTCCTTGTTTTTTTGCTTTTGCAAAAGCTTTAGCCATTTCTATAACCGCTACAGTTCCTGATCCGTCATCATCGGCACCATTGTAAATTTCTCCATTTTTGATCCCTACGTGATCGTAGTGAGCAGAAATCACTAAAACTTCATCCGGTTTTTCAGAACCTTCAATATAAGCCCAGATATTCTCTGAATCCGGTAAGTTTTCGTTGCGTCTTGCATTTAAGAAAGCAGCAGGAATATGCTGATAATAATCTGTTGCTCCTTTAGGAAACGAAATTCCGCTTTTCTTGTATTGTTCGATCATATACAGACCCGCTTTTTTCTGTCCTTTAGATCCCGTTTCACGACCTTCCATTTCGTCAGAAGCGATCACGTACAACATTGTTTTCAGACTTTTTTCGCTAATCGCTTTTATGTATTTGCTTGGATCCGAATTGTCTTTTGATGCAACCGACTGTGCGTTTTTACATGAAAAGGCTGTAGTACCAATTAGTAACAGAAGTATAATTTTTTTCATTTGATATTAGTGTAAATTGATGAATGTGAAAAGAATGTATAGACAAAGTAAAAATATAATAAAAAGTGAGTTTATTATAAATAATAAGATACTTTTCACAAAAGAAACTATTCTTGATTCGCCATAAAAACGATGATGCGCAGGATAAAAGTAATATAACATCCAGATTGTTCCAACAAAAGTTATAATTCCTGAAACATAAGACAAAGGACTGTTTTCTCCAAAGAGACCAAAAAATCGGTCTGAAATAAACATGATAAGAAAAATGAGCAATAGGAAAGAAAAATAATGGAGTGTGAAAATTCCGTGATCAAAATAATACCATTTTTTTTTGCTGTGGAAAAGCCACAGGAAAAAGGCAAAAAATGGCATAATAATAAATAGAATTTTAGGAAGATTGTGAAAGAAGGATTCTATGAATTTTTCATAAATCTCTTTTTTTGTATATTTTTCAGTGACATGTATTGCCTTTTCAGAAAACCAATAGCTAGAAGCATTCAGCTTTTCGTTTTCTTTACCATATTTCTGAATAGAATCAATTTCTTTCATGGTTTTAAAATGGAAATACCGCTTATCTGTTTTCTTATTTACAGTCGCATCATTTTTAGAGATTTCTTCATTTATGGCTTTTTCACTTTTTACAATTTTTTCGTTTACATTGGATGGAAAAAGAGTAATTAATAAAAAAGTGATAAAACTGATAAAAATATAAAGACGTACCGGTGCTAAATAGGACAATCGTTTTCCCGAAAGATATTCTTTGGTTAAAGAAGAAGGTTTAAACAAAAGATTTTTAATGGTACGCCAAAAGGCATTTTCGTAATGCGTTAAATCTTCAAAGAAATGAATAAATAAGTGATGAAATGTTTTTCGGGAATCGGTGTTTTCCTGCCCGCAGTTTGGGCAAAATTTTTGTTCTACAACGTGCCTGCAATTCAGGCATGTTTTGTCTTTTCTAATCGGACTGTGTGACATTGGGTATAAATTACTTTGGTTTGATTTTGGTTGTTATTTTTTAACCCAAGGCTGAGGTGGGTTTAAATGGGTTTATGCTGATTTTTTGCTCACGGATGTTACGGGTTAAACGGGTTTTCGCTGGTTTCTTTTTACTAATCCCACTAGCTATCGGTATTTCACAAATTAGCGTGAATTAATTTAAAAAATCTGTGTAAACCCCTTTAATCAGTGTTATCCGTGTACCATCAATAAAGTATTACTTTTTTAATACTTCGTTCAGGAAAAGCTGTAAATGTTCAAATGATCTTTTTGCTGCAACCGCATTATACGCTGCGCCTTTTGAGTTATCGTTTCCGGCTTCAGGATTGGTGAAAGAGTGAACAGCATTTGCATAATAAATCATTTGCCAATCGGTTTTTGAGTCACGCATTTCTTGCTGAAAAGCAGTAATTTCTTCTTTAGATTCAAATGGATCATCGGCACCATGACAAACTAAAACTTTTGTCGTAATAGGTGTAACAGGACGAGTTGCGTCTTTGCCTAAACCTCCGTGAAACGAAACTACACCTTTTAGATTCAAATGTCCGCGGGCAGCTTCCAGAACTCCCGTTCCTCCAAAACAATATCCTATAGCGACAATATTATCAGCATTTGCACCAGATTTAATCAATTCCTGCAAAGCTGCATCGATACGTTTTTGATAAATCTCGTAGTTTTTTTTATAATATCCGGCTTGTTTTCCTGCTTCGGCAGTGTTGGTAGGATAGTTTCCTTCGCCATAAATGTCAGCGATGAAAACATTATAACCTAGTTTCGATAAATTTTCTGCAATATCTTTAGAGGCTTTGTCGATTCCTAACCAGGCCGGTAAAAGTAAAATTCCCGGATTTTGACTGCTTTTTTTCGCAGATTTAACAAATAATCCGTTTAATGCCTGAGAACCATCTTTATACTTTACTGGTTTTAATTGTGCATTTATAGTGTTAGAAAACAATATAGTAGCAAATAATAGAAGGGCCGAATTTTTCATAGTGGTACAATTTTAAACAAATATCAGAAATAATATGTTACAAAAAAACCTCGAAATGTATTTCTTCCGAGGTTTCTGTAAGTTGATTTATAAGAGGAGCACTATTGGCTGATATACATTATATTACAGCGAGATATTACGTTTAAAAGCACATCCCAATTCGATAATAGAATCGGTTTTGGCGATACCCGGAATACTATCGATTTTTTCGTAAAGAATTCTTCGCATGTGTTCGTGGTTGGTCGCAATAATTTTAATATAAAGAGTGAAAGAACCCGTTACATAATAACATTCGGTAATTTCAGGAATATCTTTTAATGCTTCAATAATTCGATCTGAATCCGAATCTTTATTTAAGGTAATTCCGGTGAAAGAAGCCCAGTCATAACCAATTTTCTTTTCCTGAATAATGGGTTTTATACCGCTAATCACACCTTGTTCGATCATGCGATTAATACGCTGATGCACCATTGTGTTTGATATCTTTAAATTAGCAGCAATTGCAGAAAATGCCATTCGGCCATCTTTTTCTAATTCTTTAATGATGCTAATATCAAATTCGTCTAATATATCCATTATTTTAAATTGAGTTATTGTGTGTTATTCTTAACTATTGGATTGTATGTAGTCCCTAACGGGACATATTTTATTGTACTATTATTTATTTTCTACCAATATTATATTCC